>JAHDHH010000073.1:11060-13897 GCA_020631405.1 Saprospiraceae bacterium | reverse complement strand
ACTCAATAGTGGAACCATCTACGGTGAAATATTATCAAGAGCCAACTCTGACATTGGTATGCTCTCCTCTTTGATTTGGAATGGTGGTGCTATCTATGTCCCTACTATTCCAAAGGCTATCGAGATTGGCTACTACTATGGAGACATCCTAGCAGAATGTGTTCAGGCAGTCAAAGCAATCAACCCTGGTGCTAATATCCACCTCCTCACCCACTCCATGGGAAATAGAGTCTATGTTGGAGTATTTAATAGACTCATTGAGAAATTTGACGAGCCAGTCTTCACACAACATATCATGGCAGCGCCAGATGTAGAGCCTACGATATTCAACACTGGCGAAGCACTAGAGCAGATTCACTTAGTATCAAAACATGTAACCGTCTACAGGCACTACTTGGATAGAGTACTAGGCTCATCATCTAGCTTTAGTAAGAGTACAAGACTTGGTTTGACCAGTCTTACTCCTGAGCAATTAGATGGGATCAAGGCAGATATCACTTTGGTGGATTGTAGTTATTTGAATGATAATGAGAAGTTCGACTTAGGCAATCACAACTACTACTATCAGAGCCCTACAGTAAGGAATGATATATTCAATATTCTGACTGATAATGTCGATGGTCTAAATGAGACTCGGACGCAGTTCAAGCATCCTAGGCGATTTATTTTAGAGTTTGAGGAGAGGTAATTTACTCATTCCAACTTTACTTCTAAATCAGGATGGACCTATCATTCATCTTCTTTTTTCTTTGAAAGAAAATAAGCAAAAATTCAAGGTTGTTTTCATTTCTTAACGTTCCTGAATAACAAAACTGAGTGAAAAGAATTACCTACCAACTAATAGGAAAGTAATCCTTAAGAAACTTACCACTCCAATGCTTCCCTGTATTAATCCCATCAATGAAAGGATCACAGACTCTCGCAGCTCCATCTACTATATCGAGAGGTGGCTGAAAGTCATGCACATCTTCTTTAAACTTTGCTAACTCGACTGGATCCTCATCAGTAACCCATCCAGTATCCACTGCATTGATGAATATGCCATCTTTAGCTAGATCAGTGGCTGCCGTATGTGTCATCATATTCAATGCTGCCTTTGCCATATTGGTGTGTGGATGGCGATCTTCTTTGTAAAAAGTATGGAATTTACCCTCCATCGCCGAGACATTGACGATATGCTTTTGCCCAGTGTAGTCCTTACGCATGAGCTTGATCAACCTATTGCAGAGTACGAACGGAGCTATACTGTTGACTAACTGTACTTCCATCATTTCTACTGGTTCTATTTCTCCAAGTTTGAGTCTCCAGCTATTGGTCTTTCTGAGGTCTACTTGCTGGAGGTCTGCATCCAATTTCCCTTCAGGGAAGAGCTCTTTGGCATCTTCTGCATTGTCAAATCGATAGGGAATCTGAGAGAGTTGGGCTGACGATTTGATTCCTAGTCCTGGGGTTTTTACACTCCAGTTTACCAGTGCCTTACCATTGTGCTGGAGCTCGTCCAAGCTATCAATAGCATCAAGGCACTCTCTATGATGACTCAGTAATTTTTGAACATCAGGGCTGTGATCTTCATATTCAAGTTGCTCCTTAGGCATCATATGAGCATAGAAACTTGCTGGCCTTCTGACAGTCTGGGCTGCATTGTTGATCAGGATATCCAATCTCTCATACTTCTGTTCTACATAGGTGGCGAATAATTCTACACTTGGTATATGTCTTAAGTCAAGACCATAGATATGTAATCTGTCTCCCCACTCTTTAAAGTCCTTTTCCTTGGCATAACGTATAGCCGAGTCTGCTGGAAACCTTGTAGTTGCTATAACAGAAGCTCCTGACCTCAACATCATCAAGGTGGCGTGATAACCAATCTTCAATCTAGACCCTGTAATCAGAGCTACCTGCCCTGTCATATCACAGGTTTGGAACCGTTTGGCATAGTTCAAATCGCCACAGCTAGGACACATCGCATCATAAAAGTGGTGAATCTCGGTATACTTAGTCTTACAGACATAACATGGTTGCTCAGTTTTGAGGTATTGTTTTTCCTTGTTCGCTGCTTCCAAAAGTGCTTGCTGTGGCGCCTCAAATATGGGAGCCAATCTTGCTGTCCTGATTGTCGATGCCGCTCTAGCCTTCTTATTTAGCTTTCTTACTTCGGCCTTCTTGTGAGCCTTGAGTCCTTTTGTTCTTTTTTTACGTTCTTCTTGACTTGGTCTGGCTAATTGCCCAGCTGCCTTCATTAGGCGAACACGTTGGTCTTCGTTAAGTTGTACTAACTGATCTCCATTGTCTAGTAAATACTCCAAAAGAGAGATGGCACTATCTATTTCTGCTTGCTCTAGGGTCCGTATGGGTTTATCGTCTTGCATTGATGAGCAAATGTAATGAAATCCCTAGCATCTTAAATTAACTTTCTGATCAACACTATCTGACCAAGATGGTAATAGCCATGTTCAATGACTGCCTCAATGTTTCTTCTGTAACTACCGTATTGAGGGTTTACAAAATCGGCATCAAGGTCTAACTCTGTAAGATCTACTATGTGCTGAGCAAACTTTTCTGCATTGTTGAGCAAGCTCTCTACCAAGACATGCCAATGCTCATCGCTAAGTATCTCGGGACAATCAAAGCTATACTTGTCTCTGATTTCAAGATTTCCACCGTTAAATACATTGAGTATACCCTCTAAGTAGTAATTCAGGTGGTAGGTCAATAGAGCAATAGTATTCAAGCCATTGACTCGGTGGGTTGCTTCTTGCCATGAAGTCTGGCTGAGCTGGTCTTGGAGATTAGTGTTGGCTATCCAAGTACCGTCAAGGTAGACTTCTTTGAATCTG
>JAHDHH010000073.1:0-10960 GCA_020631405.1 Saprospiraceae bacterium | reverse complement strand
TTATATCTTCTCCAAAATAAAATTAGTCATCTTGGTCCAGAGGTGCAGTCTTGCATTGTCACCATAGATACCATGATTCCTATTGGGGTAGAAGTAGGTGTCAAATTGCTTATTAGCCTTGATCAATGCTGCTGCCATCTCTGCAGTATGCTGGAAGTGGACATTGTCATCGGCCATACCATGTACTAGTAAGTAATTGCCCTTGAGTCTATCAGCAAAGTGGATTGGGCTATTCTCATCATACCCCTCCTTATTTTCAACATAGGTACGCATATATCTCTCTGTATAAATGGTATCATACCACTTCCAATTCGTTACCGGTGCTACAGCTATCGCTGACTTGAAAACATCATTGCCTTTGAGTAAGCATAGTGAAGACATGTAGCCTCCATATGACCACCCAAAAATCCCTATTCTAGAACCATCTGTAAAAGGCAGTTCTCCAAGATATTTAGCTGCAGCTATTTGGTCTTCTGTCTCATACTTGCCTAACTGTTGGTAGGTCATCTTCTTAAATTCTTCACCTCTTGACCCTGTACCTCTATTATCAACACAGGCAACTACATAGCCTTGAGCAGCCAGCATCTGAAACCACCAATAGTACGAACCCTTCCAAGAATCTACCACCTGCTGACTCCCTGGACCACCATATAAATACATGAATACTGGATACTCTTGATTAGGATCAAAGTTCTGTGGCTTGATCATGTAGCCATTGAGAGTTACTCCATAGTCTGTTGTGAAGTCAAAAAACTCAGCTGAAACTGTATTATGCGCCTGCTGAATACTAGCAACGGATGCGTTGTCCTCAATGATACGAACCACATTCCTGTCTCTATCATAGACTTTATAGGTTGGCGCCGACTCAAAAGTGGAGTTGGTATTGACATAATAGTCATATGTAGAGCTAAACTGAGTATAGTTAGTCCCTTTGAAGTCAGTCATCGGGGTCTTCTTACCTGAGTCTATATTAAGTCGATACACATGCTTTTGCTGAGGACTGATGTCTGCAGCCTGATAATAGATATCTCCATTGACCTTGTCCATCCCAAGAAAACTAAGTACATCATAGTCTCCGGAAGTGAGTGGCTTGACCAACTTGCCCTTCATATCATAGAGGTAGATATGATTGAATCCAGATTGCTCGCTAGTCCAGATAAAGTGCTTACCGTCTTCTAGGAAGGTCAAATTATCTGTGATATCAATATAGTATTGGTTAGTCTCTTCCATGAGTTTCTTGACCTTACCATTCTTCCTATTTGCAATGAAAAGGTTGAGTCTATTCTGATGTCTATTCATATAAAATACACAGAGTTCGCTTGGATCTTGTGTCCACTTGAGTCTAGGGGTATACATCTCTGGATCAGCTGCTAAGTCAACTTGTACTGTCTTCTCAGAAGCAAGGTTATAGATATGTGTAGTTACTGTAGCATTGGTCTCCCCTACCTTTGGATACTTGAATGTCTCGTATTGTGGATACATCTGATCATAATGCATAGTCATGGTAAATTCTTTCACTGCCGATTCGTCAAACCGCATATAGGCTAAGCTAGACCCATCTGTATTCCAAAAGAATGCTTTCTCAAAGGCAAACTCCTCTTCATATACCCAGTCTGCTGCTCCATTGATGATTAAGTTTTTCTTTCCATCAGTCGTTATTCTTACTACACCTCCTGAAGCCATTGTTTTGACATAGAGGTCATTCTCATAGACAAAGGCCATATGCTCTCCACTTGGGCTAATTGTTGCATATTGGACCGGGTCCTTGTATACTCTTGCTAGTTTGTCTAGTGTTCTGTCATAGATGAAGTAGTCAGCTTTGAAACTGTGACGGTAGATCGACTTAATATTGTCAGTAATAAGAATGTATTGCTCATTATTAACAAATTCATAAGTTGCGAACTTTCCATCGAACCCCGCTTTACCTTTATAGCTTTGTCCATCCCAAAGTGTTTCGACTTTTTCTCCAGTCGTCAGGTCATACTTCACTACACTATCATCCACTCGCTTTGTATAGTGCTTCCCATCTTCCATAAAGGTAAATCCTGGCACTCGATTGTGAGCATATGTACCATCCTTCCAGATACCTTCTAGGGTGATAGTATCTTGTGCTGAGACTAGTAAAAAACACAACGAAAAACAGACAATTAGATAACTTCTTAACATAAGAGCTTAGGTTTTATTAAGTACTCTGTAAATGTAAGCAATCGTCTATAAATAGCTGGCATCAAGACTTGTAGAAGTCCCTGAGGCATATGGAAAAGCAAGAATATGTCAGTGAGTAAGCATTGCTCATGAATCAAGACTTTGATTAGTCAAAGTCTGCTCGTGTATAGTGTACAACAAACTGATATTCGCCTATATCAACTAACTCTAGTTTAATGGCATCACTGCACCACTCCAAGCTAGAGAGTTGTCGATCACTCGGTCTTGTAGCTGAGATCGTAGTGGCTACCTGATTACAAACTAGCTCTTTATCCAGATCAATGTCTGGAGTTTTTATGATGACTGCGGAGTCTCCATCTTTTACCTCTACTTGACCTCCACCATTCTTAGCGTATTGAGAAGCATAGTCCACTATAAGTGTTTCGCCTGTAGAATTTACTATCCTTACATCATATGATGGAACCAAGGAGCAAGATTGCAGGACGAATATTAACATTAAAGAAAAGGAAAATTGCCTCATTGTGAATGCCTTAGGTGAGAAATAACAACATCGCTTTCACTAGGATTTGAGCATAAAACGTAAATTCTTTACAAATAGTATATCTGTCCTAGATTTTCCTAAAAAAAGAGGCGGTTCCAAAGAATGAAACCGCCTCAACGTAAATCAATATGTAATCAGCGATTACCTATTAAAAGTGTACTTTACCAGTCTTAATATCATAGACTGCCTCTACTATTGTTATCTCTCCTTGCTTAACCATCTCTGCAAGTACAGGACTTTGGCTAAGTATATTCTGTGCTGTCAATGTCACATTCTTCTTAACTACAGCATTGACAAATTCCATATTCTTTGAATTTCTTTGGCTAGCATCAGCTGGTTCGGCTACAGCATCTACTGCTGGCTTGAGCTTCGCTAGCATTCCTGTAAGGTTACCAAGTTTAGCATCATCACATGCTCCTTTGATAGCACCACAAGCTGTGTGACCTAAGACTACTATTACCTTAGTACCTGCTAACTTACAGGCAAACTCCATACTTCCAAGGATGTCTTCATTCACAAAATTCCCTGCAATCCTCACGCTGAATATATCCCCAATCCCTTGATCAAATACCATCTCTGCTGGCACTCTTGAATCGATACAACTTAAGACTGTTGCAAAAGGATATTGCCCTGTGCTCGTATCATCTACTTGGCCAAGCAAATTCCTATTAATCGGTGTCTTATTGACAAATCTTTCATTACCTGCCTTCAAGAGCTCTACTGCACCTGATGGCGTGACATCAGCCTGAGAAGCGAGTGTCTGCGTCTTACTATTAAATTCTACTAAATTCATGACTTTTGTTATGTTAATTATATTAGACCGTTGCTGGTCTAAGTTTAAAAAAATCGATATAACTCGGTGGGTTTTCTACCACACCTCTCTCTGATATCAGCTTGATATCAATATTTCTATTTTTTGCCTTGAGAGCAAATGCTTCAAGTATTTCGATGATATCATTGTCCAAGTATCTAGTCTTCCTTACATCTAGCTCCAAGAACGTTTCCTCTGGAAGACTGTCAAGAGCATTAAGAATGGCTCCCTTGTTGAAAAATGTCACTTCCTCTGCAAGTGTCATCTTAATTCTATGCTTACCATTACTCTTATCTTCAATGTTTAGGAAGTGTGAGTTTTGGTAACTCTTAATTAAAATCACAACAATACCTACCGCTAATCCAAGACCAATACCAATCAATAAGTCCGTAAATATAATTCCTAGAACTGTTACAATAAATGGCAAGAACTGATTCCAACCTTGAGCATAAATCACCTTAAACAAAGCTGGTTTAGCTAGCTTGAATCCAACAATAAGAAGAATAGCTGCCAAAGCAGAAAGTGGTATCATGTTTAGCAGGTTTGGTATTAATATAACAGATATCAAGAGCAAAAATCCGTGAATGATTGCAGACATTTTTGTCTTACCGCCTGATTGGATATTAGCTGAACTTCTTACGATTACTTGAGTAATTGGTAGGCCACCAATCAGACCTGAAAGCATGTTTCCTGTACCCTGAGCTAAGAGCTCTCGGTTCGTCGGCGTCACTCTCTTTCCCGGATCTAGCTTGTCCGTTGCCTCTACACATAATAACGTCTCGAGACTAGCAACTAATGCAATAGTAAATGCTGTAACCCAAATTGCAGGATTTGTAATTTGATTAAAATTAGGAAAGCTAAATTGCCCCAAAAAGGAATCAAAATCTGACGGGATAGGCACACTTACTAGATGTTCTGCTGATATACCATATTCAGTTTCTTTGGTTACGACGTAGTAGACTATCCCAAATAAAACTGCAACTAATGGCCCTTGAATAATCTTAAATATCTTAGCTTTTGGGCCAAGAACTTTCTCCCAAAACAAGAGGATAAATAGACCAACTATCGCAACAATAGTAGGACCAATACTAATATTTGACAGCATCACCCCAATCTCTGAAAATGTATTCTCTCCATCCATTTGGTTGAAAGCAAAGTCACCCTCTGGGTCTGCATCGTATCCAAAAAAGTGAGGAATCTGCTTGAGAATAATAATGATACCGATACCTGTGAGCATTCCCTTAATCACTGATGAAGGAAAGTAGTAACCTATGATTCCTGCCCTGAGCACCCCAAATCCAATCTGGATAGCTCCTCCTAGAACCACAGCAAGTAGGAAATTTTCAAAACCTCCCAATGTTCCAATGGCAGTAAGAACTATGGCCGCCAACCCTGCTGCTGGTCCACTCACCCCTATTTGCGACCCACTCAATGCCCCTACGACAATACCTCCAACAATTCCTGCAATCAATCCAGAGAATAATGGAGCACCACTGGCTAACGCAATACCCAAACACAAGGGCAACGCAACAAAAAATACAACTATACTAGCTGGAATATCATTTTTCAAATTCCCAAATAGAGAATGTGTATTATTTTGATTCATATTAAATACACTTTTAATAACTTATTATAAATAACTAAATACTGACTCCGAATGAAGCCAGTAATACTATTGCTGAAAACTTTTATGAAATTAATTAGTTGTTCTCCGGAGGTGGAGTAACACTTTCTAAGTGTGGAGTGCTATGTGAAAATATCAAATCATGTCTGTGATTGATCCATGGGTCATTATACACAGCTAGGATATTCAGAGAGCTTGAATGGAATTTAGACTCAGTCTCACAATCTTCTTTACCCTCTTTGCCTTCTTTACTATCATGTTCTGATTCTTTCTCCTTGTTCAAGTCAGAAACAGTATAAGACGAATGATCAGCACTAATTATAGTTGCTGCCAACTCTCCAGTGAGGATTGAAATCAAAAATAAAGCTAAGGCTAGTCGTTGTATCATAGTATACTGCACAGTTAAAAATAACACATGCTATCATATAAGACAGTATTACTATCAAAAATGTTTAACATATTTTCAAAAATTTTAGCCTTTCTCCAATTTAGCGAGACTTTGCCAATCAAATTGATGGTAAAAACAAAGCCTGTCTTCTCTAAAGATAGCTTAACTTGTATCCTAAACTTTCGTCGCTATGTATCATAACATATGTTCTTATCCTATCTTCTTACTGCTGTTGACAATCAACCTTCAAGGTCAAACGAATCAGATTGTCTCAGATTCTATTGGCAATCAATATTATACTTTGACAATACCTCAAGGATGGGAAGTTGACAAGTCAGGATCGCTAGGACCCGCATTTATAGCATTATCAGCAATAGAAAATGACGAAGATAAATTTCGAGAAAATGTTAACCTCATCACTCAGGACTTATCCGGTACACAGGTAGACCTACAATACTATGCTGAATACTCAGAAGCACAGGTCAAAGACTATATTACTGATGCACAAATTATCGAGAGCAAGTATGTCAACCATGGATCGAAAGAAGCATACTTTATAAGATATACTGGCACCCAGGGTATTTACAAACTCAAGTTTACCCAATACATGTGGGTATTGGGAGAAGTGGCATACATCCTCACTTTCACTTCAGAACAAGCTAAGAGTGACGCTTTCGAACCTATAGGAAAAGCAATACTAGACTCCTTTACCTTCTAATTCTCTACATCGACAATATAATTTACACATGGCAATATCTAAGGTAATCCTCTCCAATAAATTTGATGCCTTCACAGAGCATTGGTCTCCCAAGGTTGTAGGTCAGCTCAATGGCCAATCTGTGAAGTTGGCAAAACTCAAGGGCAGTTTTGTCATGCACCATCACGAAGATGAAGACGAGTTGTTTTTTGTCATAGAAGGTAGACTCTTCATTGAATTAGAGGATCAGACTCTGGAACTCAACCCAGGTGAATTTGTCATCATTCCAAGAGGAATTAATCATAGACCCTATGCTCCTGAAGAGGTCAAAGTGATGCTATTTGAGCCTTCTACTACTCTGAATACTGGGAATAAGGTCAATGAGTTAACGGTAAACAACCTAGACCACATTTAATAGCAAATTTTGGATAATAATAATGTTGGGGAGGATTCACTTTTACTTTGGATTATTAGTTGTCATCTTATTCTTATTGACAGGTCAATATATGCATCATACCTATCATCATTTGCATGACATGGAATTGATGAACAGGGCATTGTTCAGAGCAGGTCACATATACATCCTACTCTTTGGCTTAATTAATATTGGAATTGGCACATATTTTAAGTCGTTGAATTCTAACACATTGAGCATTATTCAGTTAACTTCTTCGACCGTGATTATAGTTGCTACCCTCCTTGTCATTTATGGGTTCTTTACAGAGTTACCCTCCGAAGATATTGAAAGACCTCTGACTCGCTTGAGTCTCTACCTTATCTTAGCAGCTGTGTTAATACAAGGCTTCATAAGCCGCCTACAAAAAAGATAAAACTTTTACCGTTTAGCAATCTTATTAAGACTAATCTGCTTCTGGCGACTGCATTTGAAGCGTTTGATTTCTGGGCTACGCTTCTTAATATGCTTTCTGCTGACACCGCTGTGAACTCTCTGCCTCCATAACCTAAAGCTACTTGGTTTTAGCGTATTCCGCATGAGCTTGATGACATCTGACTCTGACAGTCCAAATTGAAATTCAATAGCGGAAAATGGTGTACGGTCTTCCCATGCCATCCCAATGATACGATCGTGGTCTCGTTCTGTTAGTTGATGCTTCACCAAAACGTAACAAGGTCTCGTGAATGTTGTTTAGAAAAAGAGTGTGATTGTCCACAGTAAAAGGCATCTCTATCTCAGTCTATATTTTAATTACTTTAATCTGCGATGACGTCCCATTATAATCTAAATCTACTATATACACTCCCGAAGGTGTTTGATTCGGCAATTCTACATTCAACTGATTATGCCCTTTTGTTGCACTCAATTGTTGTGTCAATATAATACGTCCATGTATTGAACTAACTTGAATGTTTACATTTTCTGAAACTTCTGAATGAAACTCCAAAGTGATGTCCTGCTCAAATGGATTAGGGTACGCGATAAGACTTGAAATTGCATTTGATGATAGATCTGACTCTCTCTTTTCTACTTTAACAAAATTTGGTTTTATCCAATGGTGGGATGATGTACGATTCTTATCAAATATCTCAAATATATCCTCCTTATCCGATTTTACGAAACTCCACATCTTATCCTCCGACTCATACCTATCTTTGAATTTCGGATAGTCCTTCTCAAACATTCTTACTATACCTGCTTGGTCTTTTTCTGAAAAATTTAAGTTTTTAAATCTACGTGGACATTCTGGAACTGGGAAGGGAACTGCAATTGGACTGATAGTCTGACAATGTCGCTGTTCAATACCACATTCATCAGTATAGTTTAGGCAGTAATCTCCATAATTATTATAAGGTAATAAAACCTCCTTTCCTGAGGCAACTACTTCGTCTTCGTATGTCCATGTAAATGTATAATTCCTGTCGTCCAGCACATTAACCTCAATACTACCAGGGACGATAAAACAAACTCTTTCAAAAGAGGAACAACAGACATAAGGATCGAAAACAGTGAAGTCTAGCAATGCCCCACCACTGACTCCAATCTCAAAGCACTCAACAGTCACACAATCTTCATTGCAATCTGGTGCAGATCGTAACTCTTGACAGTATGTGCCAGTTGGCACCCCTTCTAGTCCAAAACTAGAACTTACAATCTCACCTGTTTCAGCAGAGTACCAAGTTGACTGGACATTGACTATATCACCACATGGTATCTCATCTACCGTACTGAAGTCAATAGAGGTACTTATAGAGCCACTCCCTTGATTACCGCAGGAGTTTTCAATGTCATTGAGTTTGATGGATAACATGTCTGGGCAGGACTGCCCTTCAGAGATAAAGCATTGCTCAAAACTACAAGAAGAATCACTCATAACATACTGAACACAATAGTGATCTCCTATTTGGATAGCCGCAGACATAGCATTATTGAATGGTGAGGTGACCGCTTGCGAAGTTGAAGGCTGACCATTGATAGAAATATTGACAGTAACCCACCCAGATATGTCAGTAAAATCTGGTATCGAAACTGTAATAGTACTCATAGTACCATCAGAAAAAACAGTTCTTGAGATTTCTGGGCTTGCCGCAAAACACTGACAATTGATCTCAAAGCACTCACTCACTAGACCACAAACAGCATCAACTATAGTCACGCAATATATCCCATCCGATAAGCCAGAAATGTCTTCTGTGGTCTCACCATTGGACCAACTATATTGAATAGGGTCAAACCTATCACTGAGTGTTAAGTCTATCCTTCCGCTATTGCAGTCACCTGTTGCATTTAATAGTGTATGAGTTATCTCATCATGCAAGTCGTAGCTTCCTACTTCTACAACTGTTTCGAATGTACAGAATACATCAACCGTGAGTATGATATCCCACTCACCTGGAGTAAGATTTTGCAATACGATGTCTAATTCATCTTCAGAGTGAATTAACATGGTTTCGTTAATCAGTTCTTCAGTGTTATACCATCGTAAGTGTAACGGATAACTGAACGATCCGATTTGAGACATAATACTTTGTGGTTCAATTATAATTTCAATCTGACCTTGATCAGAACATGTTGGCGCAGTTATTATTTCGAAAACTTGCGCCATTGAATTCTGAGCAAACATCAACAATATTATAATACATCTTAATAATTTCATAGTATGTTATTTTCAAATTAATCTATTGCCAACTAATAGTGTTTCTAAGGCATGATTACCATGGAAATCTTATATCTGGATCATAATAAAATGTATACTTTACAGAGTATTTGCAATTATCTAATTCAATAGACTCAATTGTGCTATAAACACCTCTAGGTAATTTTTTTTTACTTCCATATTTAGATTTCATAAGTATTTCTGTCCCCTTGAAAGTCCCACTAACTGCTCCAAATTGACCTTCAGAGAGCACTCTAACAGGCATATACGATCCAGGAATGATTTTATGGTTAAAGTTATTAGGTCCAGTTGTCTCACTATAAAATTGGTAGACTTCATTGTACTTAGCACAGTCACATGTAGCCGTTGAATTCATCACAAATGGGTATACGTTGGTTATTTCATATTCTGGAGAACAACCTTCATTGTATAGTATTTCTACGTTAGTTACTTTTTCATACTTTTTACTTATCTTATCAAAATACTTATGCCCCTTAGTATATTCTGTCGGTTTTACTATACATGAATACAGTAAAGTACCGAGCAAGGTTAAAACTAATAGTCTTGAAATCATAAACCTTTTCCACTTTTTCGAATTTGAGAAATACAACTTTCGGAGTCTTCGATGATATCGAACTCAACAGTCGTGTTTATAGAATTGCAAGGGGATATATCCGCGTCCAGTAATGGGCATACATCATGAGTCATAATACATGGTTCTGAACCCTCATGATTCGACGTTGATACGATTTGATCCACATGACTATTGCTTACTTTATATTGATGGCCCAGTTCATGTGCATAAGTGTCATTACATTGGTTTTGGTATTCAATGAATTGTTCCGAAGCAGCTTGACAATAAACATTAACAGAATTGTAAAATGCATCAGATCTGCCAACACCATTTTGAAATCTTCTCCTTGCCTTTACAAAAGCAAAAATGTCCACTCCTTCGTAAGAAATACTAAACTAATATTCTTGAAATGCTTTATATTGATTCCAATTATTTTGTTCCACAAATGCAAAACCACCTTGATTATATGGAAGAGAGATACAATTAAAATCAGCACTGGGCAGAATAGTAGGATTATCACTTAAATATTCATACTCCACAAATACTCCTCCTTCTTCACCGCAAGAACTTTTTCCATAAGCGTTTAACAAAAATAATTCATTCTCATTAAAGGCATAGACATCGTCATCTGAAGTGGGTCTGATTCCTGAATATTTTTGGAACGAATTCGTTAAAGGTGAAGTCAAAATGATTTCATAACTGACTCCCAAGTCACTAATTGTAATCATAATATTACTTATTTGTTTTTCCTCACTTACATCCATTCCGCTTAGATTTTTACCCCAAATAATCATATTGTCACCATTATTAAAATCATTATTGGAATTACCTGCCATATTATAATCAAAACATGATACATTCAATTTTGTAGCTCCTGCTGCCACATTTAAACTAAGAAATGATCCTTTCTTATACATTGAATACCTTTCAATTCCGTGTCTCTTCCAAGCCACCATACATATTGTCTCCGCACTATTTCCAATAGGGACTAAAGGATCAGTATTACACAACACTTTATAATTATCACCGCTGTAATAGTCTGTAAA
>JAHDHH010000017.1 GCA_020631405.1 Saprospiraceae bacterium | reverse complement strand
TGTCCTGTCCACCTAAGTTAAATCTTTGGATACCAGCTCCAACATCTAAAAGCTCACAACTATTCTGCTGATATTCTGGGAGGCAGTAGACTAATGAAGACTCAACCCCAGTAATATTAGAGTAATGAGTAGGATTATCATTAGATGCTTTAATTCTATATACATATTGCTTGTTAGATTCTACTACTGCGTCTAGGTAAGTTGTTGTATTACTCTCTGTACCACCTTCCATTATTGGAGAGAACGTGACACCATTATCTTCAGATCTTTCAATCAAAAATCCTGTCTCATTATCAGAATTGTCCTTCCAATCTAGTGCTATAGTATAGTCAGGACCAACTGTAGCTCTGAGGTCAGTAGGGTTAGCAACTTCGCTATATTGAGCACCATCAATATCATACGTATCATATGATAGTCTCATCATTAATCCTTGGTGCATTCTATCATACTGTCCATTAGTAAATGTAGCTCCACATTTCTTGTGGTAATAAGTCATTACATTTCCAATTGGTGGAGTGAATGCTTGACCAAAAAGATCAGTTTCATTTCCCAAATAATTGCAACTTCCATTGACATATCCTTTTGGATCAGCATCTGTATCACAAATAAGGTCACCATGTGTCGAACAATTAGATTCAGATCCAGACCTAGCGACACACTCTGCGTTAGGGTCATCAGCACCTAGGTAAGTCCCTCTAAACGTATGATACAAGTTGAAAAAATGCCCAAACTCATGTGGGAAGTTAGCACTAATACCATCGTTAGTACATCCGTTAGCCATAAACATTCTTAGTGAATTAGCATCATCCGATGGAAAGTAGGTGTACCCACAAAAATCGTATCCATTCTTAGTCACTCTATCAACCATAAAAATATTGACTGCATCATCTACCAAATAGGTATCAGAAAGTGGCTCAATCTCATTGTCCAAGTTCAAAGCAAAGTAGTTTGCATCATCAATGAAGTTGATATCAGCAATGAAGAATTGTAGGTCGATAGGTTGAAAATAAGTGTTAAGTGAACCAACAGCCTTGTTGAGCTCTCTTGTAGGGATGCCACCTGATCCATCATTTCTTCTTACTACATGGAATCTGATTGGTAGCGCAATAGAGTTTCCACTCCTTACTGTAGATATTTGATTTACTATATCAAGGGTGTACTTGATTTGTTCCTTCGTTGGTTCTGGAGTTCCACAACCAGGTTGAGTTGATAATGTTGTTTGACTGTGTAAGTTTAAACAAAGTAAAATTGTAGTTACGAGTAAAAATATTTTCTTTTCCATCTTAAATAAATTAGCGGTTATCATCAATTATGCCTCAAATCTATTAGGAGATGGACCCCTGGATTGGGTGTATTCTTATTTCAGAAAATGGGGTTCTGTTTTTGGTAAATATTCGTTGTTTTTTGGTTTTGAGTATTTTTAACAAAAGAAGGGCTTAACCCACTTTTGGGAAAGCCCATCTAATTGATGATTTGGAAAATATTACTCTTCTCCTGACCTCTTAGTCAGTAATTATTATTCTTTCTATTGTTCTACTGTTACATCTAATGACTTCTAACAAGTAGATTCCAGTGCCTAGTCCAGCTAGGTTGACATTGTAAGTTTCAACCATTGCATATTGATCTCCTGCAAGTACTTCAGTATATACTGTAGCACCAAGCTCATTGCTTACTCTTAAATTCACTGCACATTCTTCATCACTATATTTTGGCAAGTCAATATTAACTATGCCTCTGCTTGGGTTAGGATAGACATGCATACTTGCACTCTGGCCTACAGTAAGAGAGTCTACAACTACATGGACCACTTTACTATATTCACTATCTCCATTCGTGGATACTGTATTGATTCTATAGTAGTAATCGCCTGCCTGAGTCAATTCCTCATCCTCTATCGAGTAGATTGGGTCGTGTATACTCATCTGAGAATCTACTGTTGCTATTTCTACAAATTCTCCATTATTAATTCTTCTTTCGATCTTGTACTCACCTACATTAAGATCCTCAGGCATTGTCCAAGTCAGTGTATTGGTATTGTCATCATGCTCAATATAGATTGACATGTCAGACAATGACAAAATGATTGAGAAGTACATATTGATTGAAGCCTCTCCTGTACAACCATATCTATCAACACCTTCGACAGATACATATCCTTCCTGGTCGACTAAGATTGTTTCGTCTGTCTCTCCTGTACTCCACAAATATGTCAACCCTCCAGTTGCTGTCATATGAGCCGTATCTCCATAAAGTAAGTACCCGTCATATACTTCCACCCCGTCCTGGTTTACAATATCAAGCGTGATTTCTGGATTAGCATTAAAGATTACTTCTTTTGATTCTTCTACAGCACATCCATTTGCATTAGTTACTGTAGCGGTATAAGTTCCTGTTTCAGTTACAATTCGATTCAGGTTAATAGCTCCATTGTCCCAGACATAATTCTCTCCACCAGACGCCTTTAAGAGAAATTGTTCGCCTTCACAACCTACAGCAGTATTGCCATCATTAATTGTTCCGTCATTATTCATTACAATAATTTCGGCATTAGGGTTTGACCTAGTTTCAACTGTTACTTCTTGGATAGTCGTGCAACCAGCTGTATTAGAAATGCTCACTCTATATACCCCAGACTCCTGGACTTCAATGCTTCTAGTGTCTTGGCCATCTTCCCAGATGTACTCAAATCCTTCGCTGACTTCAAGTATAGCAAAATCGCCTTCACACAAAATTCCATCGTTCTGATCGAGTCCTGATGTTTCCAAAATATTGATAGTCGCAGGTAATGCTTCATTAACAATTACCTCAACACTTACTTCTTCACTACAACCGCTCACATTAGCCACAGTAGCAGTATATATTCCACTTTCTGATAATTCTCTTTTAGGAAGAGTGCTTCCGTCATTCCAAACAATTAGAGATCCGCCTATTGCTTCTACAAGTACAGACTCTCCGTGACATAGAGTGATTATATCAGTTACTTCAATGTTATTAATCTGCATACTAGCATTAACAACATCTGAAAATGCTATGGTTAATTCTTCTTCTTTGACACAACCATTTGGGTGAGTTGCAATGATTCTATACGTTCCACTTTCTGAAACCTCTCTATCTAAAGCAGTACTTCCATCCTCCCACACAATATCAACATTGGCAACCGCTCTAAGGGTAATAACTTCACCATAGCAAAGCGGCTCATCACCAAGTAATTCGCCAGTTGAATCCGTAGCCTCAATCCTCGCTTCAAGCTGGTCAGCAATTGAGATAACAGCTTCAGCAACATCATCACACCCACTCTTATTTGTTGTAATTACTCTATAGGTACCTGATTGGTTTACTACTCTTTGTGCTCCGACGTATCCATCCTCCCATACGAAAGATTCTCCTCCTGTTGCAACAAGAGTAGCTGCATCACCATAACACAGGTATCCATCATTATCAATATCTCCTGAAGTCTCAACAATAGCTATTGTGGTAGCAGAAGATTGGTTAAATTCAATCACTACATGCTCTGTAATGTAGCAATCAAAAGCATTGTAAATCTCTACAGAATATACACCACTCTCTTCTATAGTTCTTTGCTGAGCTTCTGATCCATCACTCCAAAGATATCTCACACCTCCATCGATAGTCACTACAGCTACATCGCCATAGCAAAGAATGCCATCATTTTGTTCTGAACCAGAATTTTCACTAATTGATATGACAGCATTAATCTCATCTTCTATAATTACATCGATAGACTCAGTAGCTACACAACCTTGTATATCTGCAACTTCAACTGTATAAGTTCCAGATTGTGTCACTTCTAAGTTTGCTTCAGTGCTTCCATTGTTCCAAGAATAGCTTTGTCCACCTACTGCGGTCAATAGCATAGCCTCTCCATAGCATACCTTTCCATCATTGCTTACCCCAGATTCTTCTTGAATAATGATGCTTGGCTCGAGCTCAGGCATAATATCTACACTGACTATTCCAACAGTTTTACAACCTTGCTCAGAAAATGCCTGAATCGAATAAAACCCACTCTCCTCAACAGTTCTTGTTGGGTTGATTGTCCCATTGTCCCAAACATACGTATTGCCACCTTGAGCAGTAATCACAGCTACATCTCCATGACAAAGGATGCCATCATCATTGGCCAAGCCAGATTGCTCGCTAACTAACAGGGCTAGGTCTGGCGACTGCTCTATGATGACTTCTACTTGTGCTGTACTTTGGCAACCTAAGGCATCAGAAACAGTGACAGTATAAACTCCAGACTCTGAAACCAGTCTTTCTTCAGATTCTGAGCCGTCCTCCCACTGATAGTAAGCTCCGCCGTCAGCGACTAGCAAGGCATCGTCGCCTTGGCAAAGCAAACCGTCATTAACACTCAATCCTGATTCTTCTATTATTACAATGTCAGCACTTAATTGATTTTGGAATTGCACTTCCTTTTCTAGGACTACACTACACCCATTGCTATTGATGAGTTCTATCGCATATACACCCGACACATTGATTAGTCTAGGGTTAGCTATGCTACCATCAAGCCATTGCACATCATCACTTGTATCTATAGATAAGTAAACCTCATCTTGACTACAGAAAGGACCACTTACTACATCTCCAGATGCAGAAATCATTTGTATCGTCAAATCACTTGGCTCATTAACAGTAATACTACTTGAAGCGATATTGGTACATCCATTTTCGTTCGTTACTGTTACACTATATTCACCAGCATTTGATACTTGAATTTGTCTAGTAATACTTCCTGTGCTCCATAAGTACTGACTTCCAACCTCAGCATTCAACGTAGCATAATCACCAGAGCATAGGACACCATCATTATTAAAGTTTCCTGAACTCTCAATGACTGAGATCGAAGCTTCGACCTCTTCTTCTATTGTTACGGTAATATCAATAAATTCAAAACACCCACTTTGATTTAGCACCTCTGCAGTATAAACCCCAGAAGAATACACACTTCTTGGATTATCAGTACCGCCATCTATCCACTCAATGTCATATCCACCATCAACAACAAGCAAAACTGACTCACCAGCACATATTGAGCTTGCAACCGGCATTCCTGATTGATTAAACATCGCTATGTTAGCTGCTATAGGTGCATCTATTACTATTTCTCTGCTGGCAGTATTAGTGCATCCATCAATACTCGTGACTGTGACTTGATAAACTCCAGTTTCTGCAATGACCCTGGTTGGGTTAGTACTACCATCTTCCCACATATAAGCTATTCCACCTGATGCAGAAAGTGTCGCTAAGTCTCCATTACAAAGGAATCCATCATTGCTAGCTATTCCTGAATCTTCCTGTATAGTAAGGACCACACTTTGCATTTCTATTACTTGTACACTAGTACTCATCTCATTTGCACAACCGTAGCTATCTATAACTGATACTTCGTAGATCCCTGAATTAGAAACTTCTATTTGATTTTGATCACTTCCATTATTCCAGAAATATGCTGTTCCAGAAGGCGCTACTAAGTTTACAGACTCCCCTTGACAGAAGACATTACTAGCTATATTACCATTATCTTCAAGTATGAGGATATCTTGTTCAATCGTAGGAGCATAGCTAATCTCAACTGAATCTTCTGCTATACATCCATCAGCATTTGTTAGGGTGACACTGTACATTCCGTTACTTTTAACAGTCCGTTGCGACCATATACTTAGATCATCCCAAGTATATGATACGCCTCCTTCAATAGAAAGAACAGCGTCTTCACCCAAACACAGTAATCCGTCATTTTCAAATAATCCTGATTGCTCAGTTATCTGAATTGTATAATTTTCTATTAGGTTAAATTGCACGAACACATCTTCGGATGTTGAGCATCCATTAGCGTTTGCAATTTCAACTGAATAATTTCCTGTTTCAGTGACTACTATTTGTGCAGTTTCAGCTCCATTATTCCAGAGGTAGGCAATCCCACCAGAAGCAGTAAGTACAGCTTCATCTCCGTCGCATAAGATGGCATCGTTGTTTTCATTTCCTGAGTTTTCGTATACTGCGATTGCAGTCGAGGCTTCTTGCTCTATAACAATATCTATAGATCCTGTAGATTCACATCCTTGATTTGAAGTTGTGACTACTGTATATGTACCAGACTCACTAACTTCTCTTTGAGGGTTGGTGCTTCCATCTTCCCATAAGTAAGAATCACCTCCTGAAGCTATTATTGTAGCTGAATCACCTGAACATAGAATTCCGTCATTATTCGTCGATCCAGAGTTTTCTACAACTTGGATATCTTGGTCTGCTATATTTACAAATTGAATACTCACTTGAGCTGTAGCCGTGCAACCATTATCATCATATACAGTTGCGCTATAGGTTCCACTTTGTGAAATAGCCCTTGTTGAAATAGTTAAGCCGTTGTCCCATTGCACACCTGTTCCACCTTCTGCAATAAGGGTTACTGTCTGGCCTTCGCAGTAAGTACTACTTATAGGACTGCCATCTAGTGATTGAATACTAGCTTCGATTGGATTGGTTACTGTAACTTCTGCATTAGCTGTGTGATAACATCCATTGCCATCTTCCACTGTTACCTGGTACAATCCAGCTTCACTTGCAAGAATTTGCGAAGCAGAACTGCCTACATTCCAAGTATAGTTTACCCCTCCAGAAACTAAAAGCATCACATCATCGCCACTACAGATGATTCCATCATGATTAGCTATTCCAGATGTTTCTTGAAATGCTATCTCTGCATTATTACCTTGTGTTACTGTAATTTCTATTGAGACTAGCTTACTACAACCTTGAGCATTAAATGCTTCAACAGTATAAGTTCCTGACTCATTTACCACTCTTGAATTGCTGATACTACCATCTTCCCACAAGTAAGACAGTCCCCCAGTCGCAAGAATTGTTGCCTCTTCACCTTGGCAAAGTACACCATCATTAGACGTACTACCTGAGTCTTCAAATACTTGAATACTTGCGAGGATATTATTTTCTATAGAAACTAATTGTTCTATGATTTGCGAACAACCATTTTGATTAGAAATGGTCACGCTATATAGACCTGGCTCATTTACAGTTCTCTGTGCTGATGTGGACCCGTCTTCCCATTGATAATCAGAGCCTCCGACTGCTGTTAGGATTGCTTCGTCACCGTAGCATAGGATTGCATCATTATTCACTAAGCCGCTTGTTTCATTGACCTCAATACTAGTACCAGTCAATGTTTCTGCTACTATCTCGACAGATTCAACCCCTGTACAGCCTTCGCTATTCGTAACAGTGACTTGGTACGTCCCTGATGTTGACACAGTTCTCTGTGCTGAAGTAGAACCGTCTTCCCAATTATACTGAACTCCACCTGAAGCACTAAGTGTAGCGCTAGCGCCATCACAGAGGATCCCATCATTAGATGTTGTCCCAGAGTTCTCTACAATGACTATAGCAGGGGTTACTGAGTTACCTATTGTTACTATTATTGAAGCTTGATCACTACATCCTCCAGCATTAGATACAGTGACTAAGTAAAGTCCACTACTGTTCACTAATCTTGATGCATTATTACTACCATCTTCCCATAAGTATGAGCTGCCTCCTTCTGCAATGAGTTGTACATCTTCATTATCGCAAAATGCTGTTTGAGTAGACCCACCTCCAATAGCGATACTTGCAACAGGAGAATCATTAGTCTCTATTGCAATCAACTCTGAATCGCTACATCCTTCATCGTCATACACTGTCACTCTGTAGATATCTGTCTCTGAAACTATTCTAGTGGCATTAGTACTGCCATCTTCCCATTCATAAGCTACCCCTCCAGAAGCAATAAGTGTAGCAGATGCACCATCACAGAGTAAGCCATCATGATCTTGTTCTCCAGAATACTCAAGTAATGCAATCTGACCAAACTGTGGCTGAACTTGATTTATCATCACTGTATAATCCTCTGACTCACCAAAATGATAAAAATCACAAGGACTTTCAACTTGACCATACGGCATGTACCTCGTTCTGACTCTTAATGTCATACTTCCAGGAGTAACACAGTCTGGAATAGAAATACTACCATTGATTATTTGAGATCCAAAGGTTAAGTAATTGCTTTGGCACAATAACTCTTCTTGATTATCGAATTCTCCATCTCTATTTAGGTCTAACCAAATTGCTAAATTCTGCTCAACATATTGACCGTCTGACTCAAGTAACTGTACTGTAAAAGGTTGAGTACTTCCAGTATTCAATGTTAAAGTAGCTGTAGACTCTGGCACAACAGCATGCATATCACATTCTGAACTATGGTCTAACTCATTATTTGGCCCTATCTGCACTCGTTGTATCCCTACGCCAATTTCGAGTAAGTCACAACTTGATGGTTGGTATTCAGGGATACAATACGTAAGTTCAGACTGAATCATATTACTTTCGCCATAGACTTCTGGATTACCATTTGAAGGTTTCACTCTATAGATATAGTCTACATTTGATTCCACACTAGTATCACAATAGAGTGAAACATTAGCAGCTACTCCGCCATTATTCAATGGTTGGAAAGTAGAGCCATTATCCTCAGATCTTTCTACTATGAACCCAGTTTCATTATCAGAAACATCGTCCCAAGTGATATCTATTGAGTAATTTGCTCCAATACTAGCTTCAATATTTTCAGGATTTGCCACTGTACTGTAGATCGGATTAGTGAGGGTATATGAAGTATGTGTCAACCTATCTTGAAGCGCTTGCGCCATTCTATTATACTGTCCTGGAGTGAAGTCACCTCCACACATCTTATTGTAATAGCTCATCATATTGCCAATAGGTGGAGTATACGTGTCTCCAAATACATCTTGAGAGAGGTTTATATACTCACACTCATTGTTGATATTACCTATTGGATCTGCTTCAGTATCACAGAGGTAGTCTCCATGTGTTGAACAGTTACTGTTAGGTCCACTCCTTGCAACATGCTCCGCATTATAGTGAGTATTTCCTTTTGATGTGCCATTGAATGTGTGGTAGAGATTTAAGAAATGTCCAATTTCGTGTGGGATAGTACCACTACCTATATCATTAGTGCATTCATTTCTGATGAATATTCTTAATGATCTTACATTATCATAAGGATAAAATGCATAACCACAGATATCATAGATATTGGTAGTCAATCTATGTGTGAAAAACATATTTATAGCATCTGGAACTTCATTTGGTTGTGCCAATGCATTCTCCTCTGTAAGGATATCTAAGTCTGAAAATGCTGTATTTAAAATTGTATTAATATCAGCGATGTAAAAACCAACATTGATAGGAAGGAATTTAGTGTTGAGATTTGCTATTGCAGAGTTGACTTCAGTTAAATCAACAGCATCAGAGCCATCATTCTTAGCTACCACGTGTACACGGATAGGGATATGAATCATATCGCTACTCTTGTTGAGTGATATCTTATCTACTACTTCAAGCGTATGTTTGATTTGTGCAATTGTTGGTTGGGGAGCTCCACAGCCGTGGTCTGGGAAAAGCGTTGCTTTCTGCCCAGTTACCTGCATTCCTATTAATAATAGGGTGATAGTTATTATATATTTCCAGTTCATCATCTTCTGTTAATTGAGAGTGTTATATCTTAATTACATTCCAAATCTATCGCAGGATGAAGGGGTACACGATGGGTATTCGTGTTTCAGGATTCACCTTCCTGTTTTCGGTGACAATCCTTCTTTTTTTGTTTTTGTATATTTTGTAATTATTGCAAAAAGGGCCAATCGACCCATCGAAAGGCCCCTACGTGATGATATAAACTATAGCTTTATAGCTCTCCTGAGATGAGTAGCTTTTGCATCTTACTCTGACTTCCCATAGCTGTCCTAATGAAATAAACTCCTGGAGTAAACTGAGCAAGATCAATTTTCTCTTGAGCTGACTGAATACCTTGTAATTTGAGGACTTCTTCTCCAAGTTCATTATTAATAGTGATACTTATTGGATGTGCATCGTTAAGGTCAAATCCATGTTCAACAGTAATATTATGTCGAGCAGGATTAGGGTATACACTTACATTGATAGAAGTTGCACTCTGGTTTGCTCTGTAAAGGTGTACTAAGTCACTGACAGACTTATCTATGTTGTTTAGTTCAGCAATTACCCTATAATAGTAATCTCCACCTGCTGCAACATCTAAATCAAATGCACTATATATTGGATTGTCAGAATCTTTGAATGCAACTATTCTCTCTACTAGTTCGAATTCTTGTCCAGTAGTCTTTCTTTCTATTCTATAGTGATCTGCGTTGATATCTTGATCGTATACCCATGTAATCTCATTATTCTCTTGATTTGCTACAACATCAAGAGCTATGGCATGACTAGATAATATTATTGAAAAATATAGATTTGTAGATGCCTCTTGACTACAGCCATACTCATCTATACCTACTACACTATAGTTTCCATCCTGATTAATTTCAATTGTTTGTTGTGTACTTCCTGTACTCCACATATATTCGCTAGCACCAGTCGCACTAAGTACCGCTGTATCACCATATAACAATATCCCATCATACACTTCTTGTCCTGCTTGTGTAACTGCATCAATCTTGACTTCTGGTAATGCTCTGACAAGCAATTCGAAGGCTCTATTAATAATACAACCTTCTGGAGTAGTGATATCTACCGAATAGACTCCTGACTCAGAAATAGTTCTTGCTTGATTATCAGATCCATTTGACCACAGATATGACACCCCGCCTTTTGCCTCAATAGTCACTTCTTCTCCTTGGCAAATGGTCTTTCCTTCTTTGAAACCAAACTCTTGATCATCAAGTACAACCAACCCTACTTCTGCATTATTATAACTATATATGGTTGTAGATACTGTATGCTCACAACCAGTATTATCCACTGCTGTAACAGTATATGTCCCAGTCTCTGACACAGTACGTATTTGGCCTTCACTGCCATCTTCCCAGTAATAATTTACGCCTCCTGATGCAATCAATGTCGCACTCGAGCCACCGCAAATAATCCCATCATTGAATTGACTTCCTGAGTATTCTGATATATTTATTGATGCTTGATTTAACTGTACACCAGTAATCTCAATTTGATAATCTTCAACCTCTCCATAATTATAATAGCTGCAAGCATCAGCGACAACCCCTTCTGGTAAATATGTAGTTCTAAATCTCATTACGGTACTTCCGCTGAGAGCACAACTTGGTATTGTCAGTTCACCAGAAATATCTTGTGGTCCGAATAATCCAAAGTCAGATTGGTACAGCAATTCATTATCATTATCAAACCTATTATTTTGATTTAGGTCAATCCAAATTGATAGATTTTGCTGAAGGTACTGTTCTTCTTTATTGACTAAACTAATTTCGAATGGAATTGTACTGCCAGCAGAAAGACTTGCTTTGACACTATCGCCTGAATATACTGAATAAGAGCCTTGACATGTTGACTCATTATCAATCAAAGATGCGGAAGCTCCAAGACCTACATAATCTATTCCAGCTCCAATGCCTAGTATATTACAACTAAAACTTTCATAATCTGGAAGACAATAGTCAAATTCCTTTTTGATAACATTACTAGCTATATAGTCTTCTG
The DNA here is from genome assembly GCA_020631405.1 of Saprospiraceae bacterium. GTDB lineage: Bacteria > Bacteroidota > Bacteroidia > Chitinophagales > Saprospiraceae > JAHDHH01. Next base: position 53,556 of record JAHDHH010000017.1, on the reverse strand, counting down.
GCTCATCATTAGATGCTTTGATTCTGTAGATGTAATCTATATCAGCCTTCGCTGAATAATCAACAAATGTATGCTCATTCTCCCCAACACCACCTTGAGTTATAGGCAAAAACGTCTGACCATAATCTTTTGATCTTTCAATAAAGTAACCAGTTTCATTGTTTGCATTATCCTTCCATTGAAGTGCTATTCCATAATTGCCCCCTATGCTTGCTTTCAATTCGCTAGGGTTGTTCACTTGATTGTAAGCAGCCCCTTGCAGGTCATAAGCAGTATGCTGGAGTCTAATCTGGAGAGCTTGTTCCATTCGTGTCAATTGCATCCCAGAAAATTCTGCTCCACAAGATTTATTGTAATAAGTCATGATATTACCAATTGGCGGTACATACTTATTGCCATACTGATCATACTCATCTCCGACATACTCACAATTCGTTGACATAGAGCATAAAGGGTCAGCGTCTGTATCGCATAACAAGTCACCAGTATGAGCACAATTAGCTTGGTCTCCACTTCTTGGAACATGCTCAGCATGTTGGTCTATATTACTATTAGAGGTCCCTCTAAATGTGTGAAACAAGTTGAAAAAATGTCCAAATTCATGTGCTAGGTTAGCTGTTGCTAAATTGTTCGTACAAGAATTACTTGCGAATACAGCTAATGAAGCTACATTATCAGAAGGATATGATGCATAACCGCACAATCCATTGCCCGACTTCTCTAATTCATTGGCAAAAAAGATATTAACTGCATCTGGAGTAACATATTCTTGTATGAGACCCAGTCGTTCTGTATCAAGGTTGAGGTTGTGATATTTGTTACTTGGGATAGTCTGCATATCAGCGATATACCATGAGACATTTATTGCTGCGAATTTTCTATTCAGAGTTGCTATTGCTTGGTTGATATCAGAGGTCGAAATAGCACCACTACCATTATTACTTGCTAGTCTATGGACTCGTATTGGCATCCACTTCATCGCACTACTTCTTTGTACAGCAATTTGATCAATAACCTCTAAGGTGTACTTGACCTCTGCTGTGGTTGGCTCTTGAGTCCCACAACTCAATTGTGCAGAAAGGTTGCCTTGGATAACAAGACTGACAATCAAGAATAATACTGCTTTCACATGGAGTGAAAATTTGATGTCGATATTTGATATAGGTGTAGTGCTCATAATGTTCAAGTTTCTCAGTTTTGACAATAGGATGCTAGTACTAATCGAGGATTAGTACTAATAGAATAATATTATGATAAAGGTTACTCAGGAATAGGATGAAGAGCCATTACTGACTCCTCAAAACTATCCTACTGTGCTAGGGTAGAAGACTGTTCTCAATAGTCTACTACAGTACTGTAAGGTTTAAAAAGTTAATATTTTGTATGAGTCTTGCTACTTACTTGATTGTAAGTTCGGAGGACTGATATGTGTCTTCTCCAGAAAACAGTAGGTTCAATTGATACAAACCAGGGTCAAACTCCCTCAGTGATAAATGAATATTATCACTCATGATGGGCATTTGGAATTCAAGATTTCCTTGCGCATCAATGAGTTGAATAAACTCGACATTGATTAATGTCTTAAGATTTAATTTTTCCGACTCAGAATTGAATGTTGCCGATACTAGCTCTTCGAAAAGCATACTAGAGTCTGAAGACCATTCTACATGTTCGTTGTCAGTGCTTTTAATGATTGGCCCGTGATCTGCCATAATTGCTGTTGACATTGTCAACAAGATGAGAGCAGTTCCGATTAAAGTTGTAAAGAAGTTGTTCATAATCTAGAATTTGGTGTTGCTTAATGATTGTATATCAAAGATAAATCAACAAGTGCCCCATATCAAGGCATTAGCTTCTACTGACAGTATACTTAGACCCTACATAGACCCTACAAATAGACAAAAACACACCATTTGACCAATAAAAAAGGGAGGCAACTCTTCGTTTACCTCCCTTTTTAAGCTGATTAACCCATTTTTTACGCCAATCAACCTATTCTTTTCGAATTCTAATCATATGCCTGCTCATGTACCATAGATATAGCTCGTCCTGATGGCTCATTTTGATTCTTAAAAGATTCGTCCCACTCTAGTGCAACAGGACTACTACAAGCAATTGATGGCACTGATGGTACCGTAGAAGCTGCTTGATCAGAAGGAAAGTGTTCAGTAAATATGGTACGATAGTAATATTCTTCCTTAGTTGCAGGAGGGTTGATTGGATACTTAAACGCCGCATTAGCAAGCTGTTCATCTGATATTTGCTCTTCTACTAACACTTTGAGAGAGTCGATCCAATTATACCCAACACCGTCAGAAAATTGCTCTTTCTGCCTCCAAGCTACTTCATGTGGCAAGTAGTCTTCAAATGTTTCTCTAAGGATGTACTTTTCCATCTTACCATTTCCACACATCTTATCCTTTGGATTAAGACGCATTGCTACATCCATAAATTCCTTATCTAGGAATGGCACTCTACCCTCTACTCCCCAAGCTGCAAGAGACTTATTAGCTCTTAGACAATCATAGAGATAGAGTTTAGAGAGTTTTCTGACTGTCTCTTCATGAAATGCTTTGGCATCAGGTGCCTTATGAAAATAGAGATAACCTCCAAAAATCTCATCTGCACCTTCTCCAGAAAGGACCATCTTAATCCCCATAGATTTAATGACTCTAGCCAACAAGTACATGGGAGTTGAAGCCCTGATAGTAGTAATGTCATACGTCTCTAGATGATAGATTACATCTTTGATTGCATCTATGCCTTCCTGTACTGTAAAACTCACTTCGTGATGTACTGTACCTATCTGGTCAGCTACCTTTCTAGATGCTGCTAAGTCTGGTGACCCAATAAGACCAATTGCAAAAGAGTGTAACTGTGGATACCAAGCGTCTTGCTCACTATCAGACTCTACTCTTTTAGCAGCATACATTTTTGCAATAGCAGCAGTAAGTGATGAATCTAATCCACCACTCAATAATACTCCATAAGGTACATCTGACATTAGTTGCCTCTTTACTGAGGCTTCTAATGCAGCTCTTAATTCTTCTTTAGATGATACATTGTCCTTGACGTTTTCGTAGTCCATCCAATCTCTAGTGTACCATGATTGTAGTTGCTCACTACTCTGTGTCTTATAATGTCCCGGCAAGAAGACTTCTATCTTGTTACATACACCTTCCAGAGCCTTAAGCTCAGATGCAACCATGTAATTTCCATGTTCGTCCGTACCATGATATAATGGGATGATACCCATATGATCTCTGGCAACTAGGTAAGTGTTGTTTTTTATATCATGCAGGACAAATCCAAATATTCCATTGAGCTTTTCAATAAAATCAGCCCCATATTTCTCATATAACGCTATTATGACTTCACAGTCAGACTCAGTTTGAAAATCATAACTGCCCTCAAACTCCCTTCTAAGTTCTCTATGATTATAGATTTCTCCGTTAGCTGCTAGAACAATGGTCTTATCAGAATTAAATAATGGTTGTCCACCTGATGCCGGATCTACGATTGCTAGCCTTTCATGGGCTATTACGGCATGTTCTCCAACATATATTCCTGACCAATCTGGACCTCTATGTCTAATGCTCTTTGACATATCTAAGGCACATGTTCTCAGTGTTTCTGGTTTTACTTTTAGTTCTAGGATACCTACAATACCACACATATCTTTATATTTTAAGTAATTATTAGGTCAAAAATATATAATATTAACTAATTTTGCAATTATAATTAACTTTTTTAATCATGGACGCCATAGACATTAAGATTATTAACGCATTAGTTAAGAATAGTAGAGTTACTACTACTAAGATTGCTAACAGTTTGAAAATTTCGAATGTAGCGACCCAGCAGAGAATTACTAAGTTGGAGCAAGCAGGTATCATTCAGAAATACACTGCTATTATCGACTTACCTAAAATTGAACTAAAGACGATAGCTTACATTGGTGTCTTTTTAGAAAAAGCTAAACATTATACAAGTGTAATCAATGCGATGAACAAAGTACCAAACGTCTTAGAAGCTCACTTTACGACTGGCACTTACTCCATTTTTGCTAAGATTTATGCCAAAGACAATATCCACCTGATGGAAATACTCAGTAATCACATTCAAAATATTGATGGGATCTCAAGAACTGAAACCTTCATTTCTTTACACGAGGGAATCAATAAAAACATTACTCTTTAAACTATCTTCGGCCTATGGAGATATGGCAATTAGCCGTTTGTATTGTGGGAGGATTCATGGCAGGAGTAATTAATACTTTTGCTGGAAATGGCTCTGCTATTACACTGAGCATTCTTACAGAAGTCCTAGGCCTTCCAAGCAATGTAGCTAATGGCAGCAATAGAATAGGAGCATTATTTCAAAGTTCTGCATCTAGCCTTGTTTTCTTAAAATACAAAACACTTAAGCTCCGCGAGGTGTGGGATATTGCAGCTTTTACCTTTATTGGAGCAATAGTGGGAGTTATTACCGCAACTCAAGTATCTAATGACCAATTTGATCAAGTATTCAGGTTTTTAATGGCGGCAATGCTTATTGTCATTCTCGTAAATCCTAAACGCTGGATATCTCCAAAACAAAGCGAATCAAGACGAAAGCTTCCAGTATACCTGTCAGCACCTCTCTTTCTAGTTCTTGGGTTCTATGGAGGATTTATTCAAATGGGCATGGGCATATTTTTTCTGGCGGCTACAGTTTTGATTGTTCGCTATGATATCATTGTGGCCAATGGTATTAAGGTATTTGTTATTGCATTGTACACCACAGTGGTATTAGCCATTTTTCACTTCCAAGGTTTAGTAGACTGGAAGTATGGAGCGATTATCGCAATCGGACAGACGTTAGGAGGCATCCTAGCAGCTCAATATGCTACAACTTACGAAAATGCTGGAGTCTATGCGTATCGTATACTAGTGATCATTGTTTGTCTAGTTGTTCTGAGACAATTTGGAGTATTTGACCTTATTACTAATCTATGATAATCACTTTGTGAGTCTTTGCAGTCCTACCAACGCGTAGCTTTATCAAATATATTCCAGGATTGAGTGAAGATAAATCTACAAAATAGGCTGCCTCTCCAATCCTAGCTCCTTCGTCAAGTAGGTAATTGCTCCAAAGCACTCTACCACTTTCATCTGCTAAGTCCAATTCTACTTCACTCCCCTCTTCTTGCACATCAACATTGAATGTTATTGTATTTATTACTGGGTTTGGATATGCTAATGATTGTAATTCATTTTCAGTCCCAATTGGTACATCAATGTATACTACTGCACTATATATTGGTTCGCCAGCATACGTATTACCCTTAATCCGATAATAATAGCCTTCTCCTCCATCAACACTTGAATCCAAATATGTGTATCTAGCTATATCTGAGCTACCTTCTGCTACAACATTCCCAATCGCTTCAAATTCATGATTGGCAGTTCCTTTCTCAATTGTATAGGATTCAATATGATTATCACTATTGATACTCCATGAAAGATTAATTCCTTCCCTACTGACTTCTGCATCTACCTGAATTGATTTAAGAGAAAGAACAACAGAATATATAATAGAAGCTACATCAGAGTCTTTACAACCTTCGATACTTGCTCCTTCTACTTGGTATTCTCCTTCTGTATCTACGAACCTGACATCTACAGTTGAACCATCTTCCCACAAATATGAGTTAGCCCCTGTACTTCTCAGCAAAGCTTCATCGCCAAAATCAATAATACCATCATTGGCTATGCCTCCAGAATTTTCTGTAACCTCGATATCAACTTCCGGATTTTCGAAGACTTCAATTGTTACTTCTTTTACAGTCGTACAGCCAAACTGATTAGTTGCTTGAGCCCTGTAAATACCAGGATCGCCGACTACTCTTACAGCTTGGTTTGTATTATTTTCCCATATAATGGTTTCATTTGAGGTAGCAGTCAATATTGCATTTTCGCCTGCACACAATTTGTTATCATTGGCTTGTACTCCAGAACTCTCTTCACTCGTAATATCCAATTCTGGTATATCATTGTAACTTATCGAGGTAGCTTCTGAAGAGACACAGCCAAACTCATTAGTTGAAGACACTGTGTAAACACCTTCTTCACTCACTGATAGGTTGCTATCAGTAGATCCATCTGACCAAGTTATGGATGATCCACCTTGCACTTGAAGACTAGCTATATCGCCATCACATAGAATTCCATCATTGGGAGTATTGCCCGAATCTTCAACTAAAGCAATAGCTAATTGGTCTACTTCGTAAACATTGACCTCTGCAGTTGATTGACTAAGGCACCCATTATTATCCACTACTGTGACTTGGTATTCTCCTGATTGATTCACTACAATAGAAGCATTAGCACTACCAGTACTCCAAGTATAACCTTCTCCTCCAATGGCATTCAATACAGCCTGATCTCCTTCACAAAGCACACCATCATTCTGTGTAATACCAGAAGCATCTTGAATTGTAATTGTGCCAGCTATTGCTTCAACTACCTCTATCTGACTCTCTGCTGTAGCTATGCATCCATTAGCATTACTGACAGTAACTCCATATATCCCTGATACATCTACTGTCTTAGAAGAGTTATTACTCCCATCATTCCAAAGGTACGAGTCTCCTCCACTAGCTTGCATTGTTGCTTGATCTCCACTGCATAATATTCCATCATTAGGAATGTTACCAGAAAACTCACTTATTGCAATTGCCACAGTAGGTAAAGCATCTTCAATGATTTCAATAGATTCCACACTAGAACAGCCATTGTTATTAGTAATAGTGACAGTATATGTTCCAGCACTCTGTATGATTCTCAATGAAGAACTGCTTCCATCTTCCCAAAGATATGTCTCCCCTCCAAAAGCTGAGACCTCCACAATATCTCCCGAACAAATCCTTCCATCATCTATCAGATTTCCAGAATCTTCGCTTACTGCAATTCCTCCTTCAGCGAAGGGAGCACTATTAATATCCACTGAGGCAATTGAAGTACATCCACCAGCACCGGTAATAGTCACGGAGTAGGTCCCTGTCTCACTTACAGATATGCTACTTGATGTACTGTTATCACTCCAAATAACACTTACGGCTTCTGAAACTGTAAGTGTTGCAGAATCACCTTGGCAAATTATCCCATCGTCAGATTGCGAGCCTGATGCTTCGCTTACTAATATTTGACTTTCTGGACCTTCATTGAATAATACCTGTTGAGATGCGGAAGATTGACATCCAAATTGATTGGTGACAGTCACACTATAGTCACCTGAGCTTGATACTGTTCGTGATGCGGCCGTAGAACCATCACTCCAGGAGTAGGATACACCATCTCCAGCCACAAGAGTAATTATTTCTCCATTGCAGAATTCCTCACCGGTTGCACTCGTACCTGAGCCATCTATTATTGTAATAGTCGCTTGATCTGTACTATTGACAATAATATTGGCTGATTGTACTGATGCACATCCAGTGGCACTAGTTATAGTTACAGTATAAGTTCCTCCCTCATTCACGACTAAAGATGACTGCGTTGCATTAGTGGACCATTGATAAGAAATCCCTCCACTTGCTATTAGCATTGCGGCATCACCTAGGCAAATCATTCCATCATCAACTTGCACTCCAGATGTCTCGATAATTGCTAAGCCACCAACTGGACCATCATTGAATATTACTTGTTGAGATGCGGAAGATTGACATCCAAATTGATTTGTCACTGTCACACTATAGTCACCTGAGCTTGATACTGTTCGTGATGCGGCTGTAGAACCATCATTCCACAAGTAGGCAACACCATCTCCAGCCATAAGAGTAACTACCTCTCCATTGCAGAATTCCTCACCGGTTGCACTCGTACCTGAGCCATCTATTATTGTAATAGTTGCTTGATCTATACTATTGACTATGATATTAGCTGACTCTACGGCAGTACAACCGTTCTGACCTGTAATTGTCACTGCATACATTCCTGAGATATCGACATTTATAGTAGGCTGTGTATCAGTAGTAGACCATAGATAAGAGACCCCTCCACTTGCTGATAATGTCGCAAAATCGCCTTGGCAAAGTTGACCATCGTTTGGAGTAGTACCTGATTCTTCGTCTATAGCAATATTAGTACCTTCTGAAGATAAGACTGTAACATCAATGGATGAAGAACCTGAACAACCTGCTGCATCATAGACAGTAACACTATAGGTTCCGCTACTAGTAACATTTCTTGTAGGACTTGTCAGACCATCTTGCCAATTATAAGATACACCGCCACTAGCTGTAAGCAATGCAGTTTCTCCATTACATAGTAAGCCATCATCATTGTTAGCTCCAGAAAATTCTGAAATAGCTATTGCTGCTTCAGCAGATGAAAATTGCAAGTCAACTTCTGCACTATCCGAACATCCATTAGAAGTAGTAACTGTAACTGCATAGGTTCCAGAACTAGAGATTGTCCTAAAAGGTAGCAAACTATTATTCTCCCATAGGAAGTTACTTCCACCACCTGCTAGGAGCTGGGCTGAATCACCGTTGCATAATAAGCCATCATCATTGGTAGAACCCGAAGTTTCACTAATAAATATTGTAGCATTAGGATTGACAGTGCTATTAATCGTAATTGACTCTGCCATTACACATCCACCATCATCGGTTACTGTAACTGTATATGTCCCTCCTGAATTGACTATCCTAACAGCATTAGTGCTATTGTCATCCCAAAGATAACTTGTACCACCACTAGCAGTAAGCGTCACTTGATCACCATCACAGATCGTCCCATCATTAGGGGTTCCTGAGTTTTCTGTAAACCCAATAATAGAAGAAGAACCACCTGAAGAAATAATAGTTACCGGGTAGTCTTCTGTTTCGCCAAAATTATAGTACTCACAAGGATCTTCAACAGGTCCATTTGGAAGGTATCTTGTTCTGACTCTTAGGGTTGTAAGTCCCGCTTCAGCACACATTGGAATTGTAATGCTTTCGCCAAAAAATACATTAGCAGGAGGAGTCAAATTAGACTGATATAACAATTCTCCACTATCTGAAAAGTCACCGTCCTGGTTAGCATCTATCCATATACTAATATTCTGCTCTATATACACACCACCGGAATTGACATAGACTACATTGAAATCATATGTATCATTGGTATTGAGGGTCGGTGGGCTGACTAGCCCTGTAAAAATAGACAAGGGTCCATCACATCCTGAGGTAACATTCATCAAAGAAGTACCCCCTGCTGATAGGTCAAATTCTTGAATTCCAACACCTACTCCCGCAGCAGTGCAGTTGTCAAACTGATGAGAAGGAATACAATATAACTGCCCAGAAAATACATTGGCTATATTACTGTAGTGGTCTGGATCATCATTTGATGCCTTCACTCTATAGTAGTACATCGTATTTGCATTTACACCAGAGTCAATATATGACGTTATATCAGGTCCTACTCCTCCGAGGAACAATGGCTCGAATGTGACTCCATCCAAAGATCTTTCAATCAGATAACCTGATTCATTTGATGCATTGTCATTCCAACTTATTACAACTTGGTATTGTCCGTTGATTGTGACGTTGAGGCCTGAAGGGTCATTGACGATATTAGGTTGAGCTCCATCTACATCATAGTTAGTATGTGCTAATCTTGTAGCAAGGGCATTACCCATTCTTGTATATTGTTGATCTGTAAAAATCCAACCACAAGTCTTAGGATAATAGGACATCAGATTCGACACAGGTGGATTGTAAGTATTGCCAAAACTATCTGTAGCACCATCAATATAAATACAATTACTGTTGATATTCCCTGCTGGGTCAGCATTAGTATCGCAGAGCAAATCTCCGGCTGTTCCACAGTTTGACTGCAACCCTATCCTTGCAACATGTTCTGCATTGGGTGCTGTATTTCCGTTAGAAGTATACTCATGAGTATGGAATAGGTTGAAAAAGTGACCAAACTCATGCACAAATGTTCCGTTGGTTGCTGACTCAACACACTCATTTTTCATGAACATTCTAAGACTTTGCTGCATATCAGCTGGGTAATATGAAAATCCACAAACACTATAACTATCTACAGTCAGGCTATTAACAAAAAAGATGTTTACAGCATCACTCATCTCATGGGGTTGGCAAAGACCTTCTTCATCAGTCATTGCCTCAAAATCATAATAGTTAGAGCTACTGATATAATTCATATCGACAATATACCATTCTATTGAAAGCTCATAAAATCTGTTATTCAATTGTGCAATGCAGAGATTGACATAGTCCAAGTCTACTCCACCAGTGCCGTCATCCTCTGTCACAATATGTAATCTTATTGGAAGCTGTGTTGTGCCGCTATTCCTATTAAAACTAGCTCGATCAATAACATCTAGTGTATACTTGATTTGGTCCTTGGTAGGTGGCTTAACACCACATCGATTATGAGAATATGATGATAAGTCTTGGATTTCTATTGATTGCTGTGCTCCAACAACTGAGCACGTCAAAAAGAGTATCAAAATGCGTAACACAAATGAGTTCATAATGATTGTAGTTTTCTTAGTCCAGCAAAACTACAAAAATTAAATTATATATTACAATTTATCGTAATGTATAGATTGCTCATTGCTAGGTTTAAATACTGTGCTGCCACACTAATTGCAACATAGCGTCTACTAACTTAGCTCTACACATCTCATTATTGGAGAAGCCTACAAACACCTATTAGAACAATTACAATACGTTTCTCTCTTGGATTTTAGACTTTATATATAAGTGCAGCCATAGCCCCTCCTTATCAATAAGTCATAATTCAGTTATACTTCGTTAACTGAGAAGATATCAGATGAAGGTTATGTCAATATTATTGGCAAGAACTACACTAGTTTGGGCTAGTGATGAATATAAACCACAAGAAAGATTCACTTATTAGACTAGCATTTCAAATAGCATAGGATTGTTGTTCAAATGCTCATAATTGATACTCTCTGTATCCATTCTCTTGATCAATTCAGAAAAATCATCACTATTCTTGAGTTCTATACCGACTAGAGCTGGACCAGAATCTCTATTATTCTTTTTGGTATATTCAAAGTGAGCAATATCATCATTAGGGCCAAGTACATTGAGGAAGTCTCTCAAAGCACCAGCTCGCTGAGGGAACCTGATAATAAAATAGTGCTTCTTCCCTTCATACAGAAGGGCTCTTTCTCTAATCTCTTGTGTCCTGCTGACATCATTATTGCCACCACAGATGATAATACCAACATTTTTGTCTTTGATTTGAGCTTTGACTTGTTCTAAAGCGGCTACACTTACTGCTCCTGCAGGCTCCACTACGATAGCTTCGTCATTGTAGAGCTGGAGTATTGTAGAGCATATTGCACCCTCTTCAACAGTCAATACTTGATCTACTATTGCCTTACAATATTCGAAAGTCTTATCCCCAATTTGCTTGACCGCGATACCATCAGCAAAGCTGTCAATCTGCTCAAGCCTCACTACGCAACCCGCTTTGAGTGATTCATCCAATGCCGCTGCACCTGATGCTTCTACTGCAATAATCTTAGTCTCAGGGCTGAGTTGCTTGAAGTATGAACCCACTCCTGATAATAGCCCACCGCCGCCAACAGCGACTAGGATGTAGTCAAGATGAACTTTGGATTGATTGATCATTTCAACAGCAATAGTCCCTTGTCCTGCAATGACATCGTCGTCATCAAATGGATGGATAAATGGAAGACCTTGGTCGTCACTTACTGCCTTGGCAGCAGCATAGGCATCATCAAATGTATCCCCAACTAGGATAACTTCGACCCATGACTTACCAAACAACTTAACCTTGCTTATTTTTTGATTTGGCGTAGGATTAGGCATGTAAATCTTGCCCTTAATCTCTAGTTTAGCACATGCCATGGCTACACCCTGTGCATGATTACCTGCACTTGCACATACTATACCTTGTTGCATCTCTGCGACACTCAAGGACTTCATCTTGTTATAAGCTCCTCGAATCTTAAATGACCTAACCACCTGCATATCCTCTCTCTTTAGAAAGATGTTGCATTCATATCTCTGCGATAGGTTATAATTCTCCATGAATGGAGTTTCTACTATCACCTCTTTGACTCGTTGCTGAGCTTTGACAATCTCAGATACAGGGATGAGATTAGAGGTTGAAGATTGTGCTGATTTTGACATTCTAATTAAATTCTGTGGCTTATTGTATCACCAACTAAACTATAGGCTTCATAGCTGTCATCGACTCTCTCAACCTAGCTCCAACCACTTCTACTGGATGCTCTCTCAATATTTTATTGACTTCAATGAGTTTGGCATTATCAACTGCATTACCACTGCCGTAGGCCTTACCGATAACATCAGTGTCTATTGTCTTCATAAAGTCTTCTAATAATGGCTTGCAGGCATGGTCAAACAAATAACAACCATATTCTGCAGTATCAGAAATGACTCTATTCATCTCAAATAATTTCTTTCTAGCAATAGTATTTGCGATAAGCGGAGTTTCGTGAAGAGACTCGTAGTAAGCAGACTCTGCAATGATTCCAGACTCTGTCATTGCTTCGAAGGCCAACTCAACACCAGCTCTTACCATCGCAACCATCAATACGCCATTATCATAAAATTCTTGTTCGCTGATTTCTTGGTTGCCAGCTGGAGTTTTCTCAAATGCTGTTTCTCCCGTAGCAGCTCTCCACGTCAAGAGATTCTTATCATCATTAGCCCAATCTTCCATCATTGTCTTTGAGAAATGACCAGTCATGATGTCATCCATATGCTTTTGGAACAATGGACGCATAATCTCTTTCAACTCTTCTGAGAGTTCGAATGCTTTGATTTTAGCAGGGTTGGACAGCCTATCCATCATATTGGTAATCCCGCCATACTTCATACCTTCTGTGATAGTCTCCCATCCGTATTGAATCAACTTAGAAGCATATCCTGCGTCTATTCCTTTCTCTATCATCTTATCAAAGCAAAGGATACTACCAGTCTGCAGAAGTCCACAAAGTATAGTTTGCTCTCCCATCAAATCCGACTTTACTTCAGCCACGAAAGATGACATCAATACTCCCGCTCTATCTCCTCCTGTACCTACAGCATAGGCTTTGGCCTGTGCTAAGCCCTTTCCTTCAGGGTCATTATCTGGATGTACTGCGATGAGTGTAGGCACTCCAAAACCTCTTTTATATTCTTCTCTAACCTCTGAACCTGGACACTTTGGCGCTACCATGATCACTGTCAAATCTTTTCTAATCTGCATGCCCTCCTCTACGATATTGAAACCATGAGAGTAAGAAAGCGTCGCTCCCTTCTTCATCAGTGGCATAATAGCATTGACAACATTAGTATGCTGTTTGTCAGGTGTAAGATTAATGACAACGTCTGCAGTTGGTACTAATTCATCATAGGTGCCAACTGTAAAGTTATTTTCAGTGGCATTGAGAAACGACTGCCTCTTTTCTTTAATTGCACCTGCTCTCAATGTATAAGAAATATCCAAGCCTGAATCTCTCATATTGAGCCCTTGGTTAAGGCCTTGAGCTCCACATCCAACTATTACTATTTTCTTACCTACTAACGCATTTACTCCATCAGAGAATTCACTAGATTCCATGAATCTACATTTACCCAACTGTGTCAATTGATCTCTGAGTGATAGAGTATTGAAATAATTTGCCATTACTAATTTAATTTTATCCTTTTAGATTGTGTTGTATTTGTTTTGATTTGCTCCTACCCTATTTTATGAGTCTTCTTCATCTCACTAAGGTAAGTATTGAGTCTTTCCATTGGCTTGATTATCGCCACTCTGCCTGATCTGACGAATTCATAGACACCTATTTTTCTTAGTGCTTGCAGCAAAGCCTCTGTTTCTTCTTCGTAGCCAGTCTTTTCGATAACGATGTACTCTGGCTCGATTCTAAGTATCCGAGCATTGTGTTTCCTAACTAGCGCCTCAGAATCATCGCTTTTGAAAAATGCTTGTGAAGGCACCTTGTACAATGCTATCTCTTGATAGACCATTTCTTCGTTAGTATAGTAGAATGCCTTGAGGACATCTACCTGCTTATCTATTTGTGCTGAGAGTTTTCTAACTCTTGTCTCGGTCAGGTTCATCACAATAGTAAATCTGTGAATTCCTTCTATTGATGACTTAGATACACTCAGGCTTTCTATGTTGATATGGCGCTTAGTGATATTACCTACGACCCTTGTCAAGAGTCCAGTCCTATTCTCCGAAAACACCGTCAATGTATATTCTCTTATCTCTTCCATAGCTGCTTATTCTAATACGATTTCGTCGACAGCCTTTCCTGAAGCTATCATTGGGAATATATTTTCTTCTTTTTCTACGGTTACATGGAGCAAGTAAGGTCCATCATACTTGAGCATATCTTGGACTGCTTGTTCTATCTTACTCGGATCAGAGACACTGCATGCTTTGACCCCAAATCCTTCTGTAATCATACAGAAGTCGGGATTTTCTAACTCGACAGCAGAATATCGTCTATCAAAAAACAACTCTTGCCACTGTCTAACCATGCCTAAATGATTATTATCCAACAAGAGTATTTTTACTGGTACATTCCATTGAGTACAGACACCTAACTCCTGTAATGTCATCTGGAATCCTCCATCACCTATCACGGCAACTACTGTATCTTTTGGTCTAGCCATTTGAGCTCCAATTGCTGCTGGCAGTCCATATCCCATAGTCCCTGCACCACCTGATGATATCCATTGGTCATCACCATTATAATCATAATACCTTGCTGCAATCATCTGGTGCTGTCCTACGTCAGTAACTACAATAGCCTTTCCCTTAGTCTGGACAGACACCTCCTTCATCACCCTACCCATCGTCAAGTAGTCTTTACGCTTCTTCAAGTCTCTTTTGATGACCTTGGACTGCTCTTTCTTGTCACAGGCATCAAACTTCTTATACCAAGCTGGATAGGTTTTCTCCTTAATTTTTGGCAGCAACTTAGTCAGTACTTCCTTAGCATCACCTAAAAGAGCCACGTCAGTCAAGACATTCTTATCTATTTCTGCAGGATCAATCTCTATATGAATCACCTTTGCTTGCTTAGCATACTTTTCTAGGTTACCAGTGACTCTATCATCGAATCGCATACCAACAGCAATCAAGACATCGCATTCATTGGTAAGCATATTGGGACCATAGTTGCCATGCATACCAAGCATACCTCTATTCAGTGGATGGTCATCAGGTATGGTCGACAGTCCATGAATGGTACAGCCAACTGGGATTCCTGACTTTTCGACAAACTTCTTAAAGACCTTTTGAGCCTTAGCTATATGAATGCCGTGACCTGCAAGAATCAATGGTTTCTTTGCCTTATTAATCATGTCAGCAGCAGCATCAATATTTTGTTTATTGACTTTTGGTACTGGCCAATAACTCCTGATCTCTGGGTTCTTCTTGTAAGTAAAGTCTACCTCTCCAAACTGAGCATCCTTGGTAATATCTATCAATACAGGTCCTGGTCTCCCAGAATTAGCCACATAAAATGCCTTAGCCATAATCTCCGGTATCTCCTCAGCCTTGGTGATCTGATAGTTCCACTTTGTTATGGATGTGGTACAACCAATGACATCAGCTTCCTGAAAGGCATCAGACCCTAGCAAATGACTAAACACCTGACCAGTCACGCAAACTAGTGGTGTAGAATCCATCAAGGCATCTAGAAGTCCCGTGAAAAGATTAGTAGCTCCTGGACCACTTGTCGCAAACGCTACCCCAGTCTTCCTACTTGCTCTAGCATAGCCTTCAGCCGCATGGATTGCGCCTTGCTCATGTCGCGTTAAGATATGTTTGATCTTTTCTTTGTAGTAATATAAGGCATCATAAATGGGCATAATTGCACCACCAGGATAGCCATAGATGATATCAACACCTTCTTCTACCAAACACTCCAGCACAGCTTGAGACCCGGTCAGTATTCTGCCTTTAGTCTTCTGTTTTGCTGTAGATTTTGATTGTTTTGCTTCTCTTCCCATAATCTCGTTATTCAAATAAATCTGTCACACATCCCTGACTGGCAGATGATACTGTATATCTATATTTCTTCAAAAACCCAGTTGCTGGCTTCTCTACTCGCTTCCATTGCTCTCTTCTTGTGTTGAGTTCTTCATCAGTAAGATCAACATTAAGCGTATTGTTGACTGCATCAATTGTAATGATATCACCATCTTCAAGTAAACCAATAGCTCCACCGTTGTAAGCTTCTGGTGTAATATGCCCTACTACAAATCCATGTGTACCGCCAGAAAATCTACCGTCTGTAATCAAGGCACAAGTATCTCCAAGTCCTGCTCCCATAATCAAGCCTGTAGGCTTAAGCATTTCTGGCATCCCTGGTGCTCCTTTTGGTCCACTATACCTGATAACTATGACACTGCCAGGTAATATTTGCTTTGCTTGGATTGCAGTATTGGCTTCATCCTCTGAATTGAATACTCTTGCTACTCCTGTGAAAATCTCACCTTCTTTTCCCGTAACTTTTGCCACAGCACCATCAGTAGCCAAATTGCCAAATAACATCTGTAAGTGACCCGATTCCTTCATCGGTTGACTTACTGGATAGATGATTTTCTGTCCTTCGGTAAGGTTTGGCACTTCTTCTAGATTTTCGCCAATAGTCTTTCCTGTGACCGTCATACAATTCCCATCCAAAAGTCCTTCGCTAAGCATCATTTTCATGACTCCTGGCACTCCACCAATATCGTGTAGATCTTGCATGACATACTTTCCACTTGGCTTGAGATCCGCAAGGAATGGCGTGGCATCACTAATCGCCTGAATTCTTGCAAGGTCCAAGTCTAGCTTGTAGTCTTGTGCAATTGCAAGCATATGGAGTACTGCATTCGTAGATCCTCCAAGGACTGTTATGACTTTGAGAGCATTCTCTAATGCTGCTTGGGTTACAATTTTTCTTGGAGTGATGTCTTCTTCGAGTAATCGCTTGATTGCGATACCTATTTTATCAGTTTCTGATGCTTTGTTCTTACTTATTGCTGGATTTGATGAATTATAAGGTAGTGACATCCCCATTGCTTCAATAGCAGAAGCCATAGTATTCGCTGTATACATTCCTCCACAAGCGCCTGGTCCAGGGCATGCCTTCTGGATAATCTGCTTTAAATCTTCATCACTAATATTACCTGCTATATTCTCACCTAGAGCCTCAAATGTTGAGATAATGGTAAGGTCTTTGTCCTTATGACACCCTGGTGCTATTGTACCTCCAAAAAACACAATACCAGGTCTATCAAGTCTACCAAGTGCCATCATCGCTCCTGGCATATTCTTATCACATCCCACTACAGTCACTAAGGCATCATACCATTGAGCAGAAGCCACTGTCTCTATTGAGTCTGCAATGATATCCCTAGAAGGCAGTGAATACCGCATTCCTGCCGTACCCATAGAAATACCGTCACTGACTCCAATTGAGTGAAAGATCAACCCAACTAAATCTTCTTTGACAATGCCTTGTTTGATTTCTGTTGCCAAGCCATTGAGGTGCATATTGCATGGATTTCCTTCCCACCCAAGGCTGGCTATCCCAACTTGGGCCTTTTCCATATCAGCATTGGTCATTCCTATGCCATGGAGCATGGCTCTAGCCGCTGGTTGACTCGGATCTGATGTTACATGTTTACTATATTTATTTAATGCCATTGTTGTATTCTTCTAAATGATGACTCCATAATTAGTCATCTTACGCTTTAATATGATATCAGCCACTTGCATACCTACTTGGCTGCAGCTTAGTGGATTTACCTTTTCTAAATCTTGAGTTAATTGTTGATTCTCGACACATTGTGCAACTGCATTCATTAAGTCATCTGCCTCTTCCGTCATCCCAAAGTCTCTTAACATCATTTCGACAGAGAGTATTGTCGCTAAAGGATTGGCTATGTCCTTACCCGCTGCTTGAGGGTATGAGCCATGCACTGGTTCGTACAATCTGACCTCGCTACCTACAGATGAAGATGGTAACATACCCAGCGATCCTCCTAACACACTTGCCTCATCAGAGATAATATCTCCAAACATATTTGATGTCACAATGACGTCAAACTGTGCTGGATTGATAATCATCTGCATAGCCGCATTGTCTATAAACAAATAAGATACCTCTACTTCTGGGTAGTCTGCACACATTGCTCTAACTACTGTCCTCCAAAGTCTTGAACTTTCTAAGACATTGGCCTTGTCTATTAAGCAGAGTGTCTTCTTACGTCGCATTGCCTCCTCAAATGCCAACTTAGCAATCCTCTCTATTTCATAGTCGTGATAAATACATAAATCTGAAGCTGAAGTGGCTGTTTTTTCTTTCTCACCAAAGTAGATACCACCTGTGAGTTCTCTATAGATGACCATATCTACTCCCTCTAAGACATGTTCTTTCAGTACAGAAAGATGTCTGAGGTGGTCAAATATCTTGACTGGTCTGATGTTAGCATAGAGTCCTAATTCTTTTCTCAATTTGAGCAAGCCTTGCTCTGGCCTCACTGTAGCGTTGGGATTGTTGTCGAATCTTGGGTCTCCTATTGCGCCAAGCAATACAGCATCAGCAGATTTACAAGCTTCCAATGTATCATCAGGAAGCGGATCGCCAGTAGCATCAATAGCCGCTGCTCCTATAAGTCTATCTGTAAAGACAAAGGTGTGATTATACTTCTCACCTATACGTTTTAATACTCTGATGGCTTGTTTTACGACCTCTGGGCCAATGCCATCTCCCATGAGTATTGTGATCTGTTTTGTACTTCCAGCCATGAGGTTAAAATATTACTTGTTGTGCTTCAAATGATTCTATCTCGTCTTTAAGACTGACTAAAAAGTCTATATCATCTTGCCCCTTGAGCAGGCATTCTTTTTTATAACTATCTAACTCAAAATCAATATTGAGCTCCTCTACTTTCAACACTTGAGCTTCGACATCTAAGTCAAACTGAGTATTGGGATTGGATTCTATTTTCTTAAAAATAGCGTCGAGGGTATTGCCATCAACTACGATTGGTAGGATTCCATTATTCAAGGCATTGCCTTTGAATATATCAGCAAAAAAGCTACTAATCACCACTTGGAATCCATAGCCATACAGTGCCCAAGCAGCATGCTCACGACTGGATCCACACCCAAAGTTCTTCCCTGCTACCAGGATTCTTCCAGAGTAGGTAGGATTATTGAGTACAAAATTTTCGTTTTCACTCCCATCTTTATGATACCTCCAATCTCTAAACAGGTTGTCTCCAAAGCCTTCTTTAGTGACAGCCTTCAGAAACCTAGCAGGTATAATCTGATCAGTATCCACATCCTCTATAGGCAATGGAACTGCGGTTGTTTGTAATGTTATTAGCTTTTCCATTAATTTAAGTATTCTCTGACATCTACAATCTTTCCATATACAGCTGCAGCTGCGGCTGTGAGTGGGCTAGCAAGAATAGTCCTAGCTCCTGGCCCTTGTCTTCCTTCAAAATTTCTATTAGAGGTCGACACACAATATTGGCCTGCAGGCACTTTATCTTCATTCATACCCAAGCAAGCCGAGCAACCTGGCTCCCTAAGTTCAAATCCTGCTGATTCAAATATCTTATCGAGTCCTTCTGCCTTTGCCTGAGCCTCTACCATTTTTGATCCAGGGACTATCATCACAGACGTATTTACGGCTTTTTGCTTGCCTTTGACAAACTCTGCCACCTGTCTGAGGTCCTCTATCCTCGAATTCGTACAACTCCCTATGAATACAAACTGGATTTCCTTACCTAGCAATTGTTCACCAGCTTCTATTCCCATATACTCCAGTGACTTGACATTAGGGACATCAGGTACAGTCTCAGTGACATTCATACCCATTCCTGGGTTAGTACCATAGGTGATCATTGGCAGGATGTCCTTAGCCTCAAATGCTACTTCGTGATCAAACGTGGCATCCTCATCAGAGTACAACGTTGACCAATGCTCAACAGCTTTATCCCACGCATCTCCTTTTGGTGCATGTTCTCTACCTTTGACATAGTCAAAAGTCGTTGTATCCGGGGCTATCATACCTCCTCGAGCTCCCATTTCTATACTCATATTACAGATTGTCATACGAGCTTCCATGGACAGTGACTTGATAGCTTCACCTGCAAATTCAATAAAATAACCAGTACCACCAGAAGCAGTAAGCTTACTAATGATATAGAGTACGATATCTTTAGAAGTGACGCCTTTGGCTAATTTGCCATTGACAGTAATACGCATTGTCTTTGGTCTACTGAGTAAGAGGCATTGACTAGCCATGACTTGTTCTACTTGAGACGTTCCAATACCAAAGGCGATAGAACCAAAAGCTCCATGCGTAGAAGTGTGGCTATCTCCACATACTATTGTCATTCCTGGCTTAGTAATACCCTGCTCTGGGCCAATCACATGGACTATACCTTGCTTCTCGTGCCCTAAGCCAAATAAAGGGATCTCAAAGTCCTTACAATTTTGAATCAAGGTATCTACTTGCTTCTTAGAAAGAGGCTCCTTGATAGGTAAGTGCTGATTGAGTGTAGGCACATTGTGATCGGCTGTTGCTACAATCTTTTCTTTTCTAAATAGAGGCAGGTTCCTCTGTTTCAACCCAGAGAATGCCTGTGGACTAGTCACTTCATGTATTAAGTGTCTATCTATATAAATAACCTCTCTCCCACCTTGGATTGTCTTCACTATGTGAGCATCCCAAATCTTTTCGAATAGTGTCTTTCCCATCGTTATGCTGTAGCTTTAAATAAATTAGACAACATGTAATTCAAATCCTCGCTATTCACTTCTTTTTTCTTGTCAGCTAGATTGATAAACTCATTGTAGGCGATATCAAGCTCATCTTTGAATAGGTTGTAACCTACTTCTTTTGCTCTGTATGCAAGAGCAGCTCTTCCACTTCTTGCGGTCAATACGATTGATGACTTATCAACACCTACTTCTCTCGGATCTATGATCTCATAGTTTGCTCTATTTTTGATAACCCCATCTTGGTGGATACCAGATGAATGTGCAAAGGCATTATCACCAACAATTGCCTTATTAGGTTGTACTGGCATCGCCATACTGTCTGAGACTAACCTACTCACTTGATTGAGTTGTTTGGTATTGATTCCAGTAGTAAACTGGTCTCCAAGCCTATGCTTCAAAATCATGACTACTTCTTCTAACGCAGTATTTCCTGCTCTCTCACCTATTCCATTGATTGTCACCTCTACCTGTCTAGCTCCATTCATCACGCCTGCAATAGAATTGGCAGTTGCAAGACCAAGGTCGTTGTGACAATGCGTCGATAATATTGCTTTGTCAATGCCTACTACATTCTCATATAGATAGTTGATCTTATCTCCATATTCAGAAGGCAGGCAGTAACCTGTAGTATCTGGTATATTGAGCACGGTTGCGCCAGCTTTGATGACTGCGCTACATACTTTAGCTAAGTACTCATTGTCAGTTCGTCCTGCATCTTCTGCATAGAACTCTACATCTTCCACAAATGACTTAGCATATTTGACAGCTGCGACAGCTCTCTCTATGATATCTTCTCTATTACTATTAAACTTATATTTGATATGCATATCAGATGTACCAATACCTGTATGTATTCTTGGTTTCTTGGCATGCTTGACAGCTTGAGCTGCACACTCTATATCTTTCATCACAGACCTTGACAAGCCGCATACGGTAGCATTCTTAACCAACTTAGCTATGGCTTCTACTGAAGCAAAGTCACCTGGGCTAGATATCGGAAATCCTGCCTCAATGACATCAACTCCTAGAAAATCTAGTGCTTCTGCAATGACCAATTTTTGCTCCTGATTAAGCTTACAGCCTGGCACCTGCTCACCATCTCTAAGTGTTGTGTCGAATATTTGAATTGGGGTTGCCATACGTTGTATTCTATGTAGTTTAAAATAAAAGTATGCCATCTATACCCACAATTAAAATCATAAAATAGTAGATTTACAGTTCTTAATTGACTAAATTCAATCACATTTACTTGATTATCAGCTACAAATAATATTATTTACTACAATTGCTAAAGCAAAAAACATATTATTTAATAGAATTAATTGGAAGTCTCACTAAGAGTGAGAAACGCCACTTTAAGCTTCACACGCAAAAAGTAGGAAGTAGCGACAAAATCTACGTCCAACTCTTTGATTATATTGAAAAACATGGCGTTTTTGACGAAGAGCAACTCTTGAAAAAGCTCCCATTCATCAAGAAAGCACAACTCTCTAACCTGAAAGCCAACCTCTACAAACAACTACTGAGATCACTTAGAGATTATAACAAGGAGAGCTATTCTGAAATCAAGGCAAGAGAGAAGTTTGACTTTGCTAAGGTGCTCTATGCCAAAGGCCAATACAAGGCTAGTATTGCAATGCTCCAGCAAGTCAAGAAACTTGCAAATACTATCCAAAAGAAACCACTGCTCTATCTAGCCATATCGTTTGAAAAACAAATAGAAACCCAGCATGTCACTGGCAGTATGGCAAAAAGGGCAGCACAACTTGCACAACGTTCACTAGACATCGTTGGTGAATTAGAACTCACTGATATCTTATCCAATCTCTCTCTAACGATGTATGGACTGTACCTTAAAAGAGGCTATGTCAAAAGCGAAAAAGATGTCAAGTATCTCAAAAAATATTTTGACAGCCACTTACCAGACCACGAAGAAGGTGAATTGGATTTTTATCAACGCCTCCACCTTTATCAAAGTCATGTTTGGTACTATCAGATGCTCCAGGACTTTAGGCAGTACTACAGGTATGCTCTGAAATGGGTCGAACTCTTTGAGGAATACCCAGATATGAAGATTCCAGAAACTACCACTTACATCAAAGGTCTACATAATATACTAAATAGCCTCTTCTCACTAGCAAGGTATGACCACTTTGAGTCAGCATTGAAAGTACTTTGGAATTTCAAGACCCTGCACCCAGCAAAATTAAGTAGAAACGAAGACTCACAACTCGAACTTTTTGGCTACATCCATGGCCTTAATCTAATCTTTCTTAATACGAAGTATAGCGATGGAGTAGCCTACGTAGAAGGTCTCTCAAATGTCTTGGAGTCCAAGAAATATCCTTGGGATCTCAATAGAGAGCTTGTATTTTATTACAAAATTGCTTGTGTTTACTATGGTGCAAATGACCTTGGCAAGACGATATTCTTCCTTAATAAGATCACCAATCAATACTACCCAGGCTTCAAAGAAGACATCCAATGCTTTGCTCGAATCCTCAACCTTATAGCTCACTATGACCTAGACAACGAAGCACTAGTCAGCTACCAAGTCAAGTCAGTCTATCGCTTCTTGCTAAAAATGAAAGAAATGCAAAAAGTACAGCATGAGGTATTTAAATTTATCAGGCGGACGCCAAATATGCTAAGAAGCGATGTACGTCAAGAGTTCATATTACTGAAAGAAAAACTCTTACTTTTGAGAAAGGACAAGATGGAAAGAAGACCATTTTTATATCTAGACATTATTTCATGGCTAGATAGCAAAATCAAAGGAATTACGATGGTCGAAGCCATCAGAGAACGCAGAAACATAACCACAACCTAATGCTTTGGAAAAACAACCCCACTCTCGAAGGTCTCAACTCAATCAATCAAGGCACACTCTGTGAGCACCTAGGCATGGAATTCACCGAAGTAGGAGAAGACTACTTAATAGCCAAAATGCCCGTCGACCACAGAACCAAGCAACCCATGGGACTACTTCACGGAGGTGCATCCGTGGCATTAGCAGAATCGATTGGATCAGTAGCATCGTTTATTATTCAGGAGAACCCAATGGAATCACATGTAGTTGGTGTTGAAATCAATGCCAACCACCTCAAATCAGTAAGAGAAGGTTGGGTCTATGGTAAGGTGACACCGATCAAAGTAGGCAGGACACTGCATATATGGAATATTGACATTACAAATGAGGATGGAGATTTGGTATGTGTGTCGAGGCTGACTTGTATGGTGAGGTAGCAAAAAAAGGGCCGTCAAAATATTATTGACGACCCTCGTTTACTTTGGTATAAATGACTCTACTTAGCTCCAGTAAAGACACATGCTGAAGTACCAAATCCTTGGACTTCTGCAACTATATTCATAACTAATTGGCCGCTTGAGTTAACAGACCCATCTCCAGTAGTAGTTACTACAAACCCAAGCAACTCAACAGTAAATGGTTCGATGTCAAACGTATTGACCCCTGTGACATTTCCTACAAATCCTTCCGATGCGCCTGCCTCAGTGATTACAATTTGATCAATTGATGTTCCTTCTGTGACTTCAAATACTATTGCCTCAGCTGGCTCACCTGGACATACAGTATTTCCAGACCAAGTTCCAATCAATCCCTCTCTAGCTACTAATTCACAAGTATCCCCTGCGTATCCATCTGGGCAATCACACGTGCCTTCTACACAAGTCCCGCCATTTTCACAAGTGACATCCTTGCATTCGTCTTTACACGATTGTAGTACGGATAGACATCCAACAAGACAGATTAATAATAATTTTTTCATGATTTTAATATTTAGGTGTTAATTATAGGTTGATAACGGCTATTACTTCCGTTTCGTGATCAAAATAACGACCAAAATCACTATCAGCAAACATTATAGATAACATTAACATGTATCTGTCCTATAAACTTAATAAGCTCCCTTCCTTACCTTCTAAGGTGGAGACATTACCATTGAGGAAGCGATCCACAGCCCTAGCACATTCCCTACCCTCTGATATAGCCCACACCACTAATGATTGACCTCTTCGCATATCTCCAGCTGTGAACACCCTATCTTCTGATGTTTTGTAGTCTTCAGCTGAGACATTGCCTCTTGTGTCAAACTCTACTCCTAACTGACTAAGCAAGCCAGCCTTCTGCGGATGCAAGAAACCCATTGCCAAGAATACTCGGTCACAAGGTATTACCTCTTCACTCCCTTCGATTTCCTGAAGTTGCTTCTTTCCATCTTGACCATCTAGCCAATTGACTCGAACTGTCTTAATCCCACTGAGATTGACCCCATCATCTGTCAAAAATGCCTTGGTCATGACTGCCCACTCTCTTTCACAACCCTCTTCATGAGAAGAACTTGTCTTCAGTGTCATCGGCCATAGAGGCCAAGGATTATGCTCTGTCCTTCCTGTCGGTGGCTTACCTAGGATTTCTAACTGTGTAATAGACTCAGCTCCGAGCCTATTAGACGTACCAATACAGTCTGAACCAGTATCACCGCCTCCAATGACAACTACTCTCTTACCAGCTACTTCTATTGGGTGAGAAATGACATCACCTGCTACTCTTTTATTATTCTGCTCTAAATATTCCATAGCAAAGTAAATCCCCTTCAATTCTCTCCCTTCTATTGGTAAGTCTCGTGGTATTGTAGATCCACCACAAAGCACGACTGCATCATACTGATATAGTAAGTCTTGACCACTGATATCTGCTCCTACATTGACTTCTGTCCTGAACTCTATCCCTGATGCAACCATCACATCTAGCCTTCTATCAATAACTTGCTTCGCTAACTTGAAGTCAGGTATACCATATCTCAACAGGCCTCCTATCCTAGTATTCCTCTCGAATACAGTCACTTGGTATCCTGCCGAATTGAGTTGATCTGCACAGGCTAACCCAGCTGGACCAGAACCAATAACGGCTACTGTCTTACTTTTCCGCTTAATGTCTGTTTTGGGCTTGACCCAACCCTCTGCAAAGGCTCGTTCGATGATTGACTTTTCTATATACTCTATGTTGACTGGATCATTGTTGATTCCCAGGACACAACTGCCCTCACAAGGTGCTGGACATATCCTTCCAGTAAACTCTGGAAAGTTATTGGTACTGTCAAGAATCTCGTATGCAGACTTCCAATCTTCCTTGTAGACTGCATCATTAAAGTCAGGGATGATATTCCCTAGCGGGCATCCACTATGACAAAACGGTATCCCACAATCCATGCATCTTGCAGCCTGTGTCGTTTTAAAGTCCTCAGTTGTCTCCTTGTAGAATTCATCAAAATTTGTCTTCCTCTCTTCAGGAGCTACTGTTGGAATCTTCTCTCTACTATATAATTTAAAACCTTTTGGATTTCCCATATTAACTAGCGATTGATTGGTGAGCTAATGCAGCCTTTGCAAGCGCTGCTTTGTAGTCAGTAGGCATGACTTTGATAAAGTGATGCTGCTTTTCCTCCCATTGCTGGAGTATCTCAAGTGCTAGAGGGCTAGCTGTATGTCTAAAGTAGTTTCTGATCACAGACCTAAGCTCTTCAATATCTTTTGACAATACAGGATCTAATTCAACCATTTCTGTATTAATAAGTTCTGCACTTTGATTATTTGGATCATAGAGGTAGGCTACTCCACCGCTCATCCCAGCAGCGAAATTATTTCCAATATTTCCTAAAATCACTGCCATACCACCAGTCATGTACTCGCATCCATTATCACCTATACCTTCAACTACAGCGGTGGCTCCACTATTTCTCACACAGAATCTATCACCTGCTCTTCCTCTAATATACGCTTCTCCCGAAGTAGCACCATAGAGAGCCACATTGCCTACTATGATATTCTCACTACTATCGAATGTTGATTCTCTATCTGGTACAAGCACGAGTTTAGCACCACTGAGACCCTTTCCAAAGTAGTCATTAGCCTCTCCTTCAAGGGTGAACAATAGTCCTTTGACAGAAAATGCTCCGAAACTCTGACCAGCGCTACCCTTGAACCTGAAAGAAATACTCTCATCTGGCATACCATCTGCTCCATATTGCTTAGATATTTCATTAGAGAGCAAGGTACCTACTGCCCTGTCTGTACTCTGAATATGCAAGACATTAGAGATTGCAATTTTATCCTGTCGAGCTAGATTAGTATAACTCAACAACGTATGATCTAGCACATCCTCCAATCCATGGTCTTGGGGCCTAGTTTTATAACTATCATAACCTTCTGCTGCTTCCGACTTAAACAAAATAGGCGAAAGGTCAACATTACTTGTCTTCCAATGCTTATCCAAGCCTCGAATCTTCAACAAATCTGTCCTTCCTACAAGTTCATTGACTGTCCTTACACCTACTTCTGCCATAATTTCACGTAGGTGGTTAGCCAAAAAGTGGAAGTAGTTTACTACATGCTCTACCTTGCCTTCAAACTTCTTTCTTAAGTCAGGGTCCTGTGTAGCGATACCGACAGGGCAAGTATTGAGGTGACACTTGCGCATCAAGATACAACCTTCTACAACTAGGGCTGCTGTCGCAATACCCCACTCCTCTGCTCCTAACATGGTAGCTATGGCAAGGTCTCTTCCAGTCCTCATCTGACCATCTGCCTGAATTACTACCCTATCTCTCAGCTTGTTTTTCATCAAGGTTTGATGGGTTTCTGAAAGCCCCATTTCCCATGGAAGTCCTGCGTGCCTGATAGAACTTAGTGGCGAAGCTCCTGTACCGCCATCAAATCCAGAGATTAAAATATGGTCTGCATGTGCCTTCGTGACACCAGACGCAATCACTCCTACTCCTGTCTTCGATACTAGCTTTACACTAATCCGTGCTTCACGATTTGCATTCTTGAGGTCAAAAATGAGCTGGGCTAGATCTTCTATCGAATAGATATCATGGTGTGGTGGTGGAGATATCAACCCAACACCTGGTGTCGAATGCCGCACTCTAGCAATATTTTGATCCACCTTGTGTCCTGGAAGCTGACCTCCTTCTCCTGGCTTAGCGCCTTGAGCCATTTTTATCTGTATTTCTGCAGCATTAGTCAAGTAGTGGCTAGTCACTCCAAATCTTCCAGAGGCAACTTGCTTTATTGCAGACCTCTCCCAATCGCCATTCTCTTTACGAACGAATCTAGCACTATCTTCTCCTCCTTCTCCACTATTGCTCTTTGCCCCAATTCTATTCATTGCAATGGCAAGTGTAGAGTGGGCTTCATGACTGATCGAGCCAAATGACATAGCACCTGTAGCAAACCGCTTGAGGATGGCTTCTACTGGTTCGACCTCAGATAATGGGATGGCCTCTCCTGACTTGATGTCAAAATAGCTTCTTAGTGTACTTGCGTTCTGCTCGAGGCTATCAATTTCTTGAGCAAACTTTTTATATGTCTCATAGTTGTTTTGCTTCGTCGAGTATTGCAGCAAGTGAATAGATTGAGGATTGAATAAGTGATATTCTCCTCTTCGCTTCCACTGATAGTTCCCCACATCAGGAAGACTACCTTCTAGTTTATTACTGAATGCTAGGCTGTGTTTAACTTCAGCCTCCTTTTGAAATGCCATGAAGTCCATTCCTTGGATCCTTGTGACAGTTCCCTTGAAACACACATCGACTACCTCTTGAGAAACCCCTAGTGCTTCGAAAGTCTGGGCTCCTTTGTAAGACTGCAAGGTAGACACCCCTAATTTTGACATAATCTTCAGCAGGCCTTTATCAACTGCTTTAATGTAAGCTGCTACGGCTTTTTGCTCTGACAATGTTGCCTTTAGCGCCAAAGTCTTGACTACATCAATAGCAGTGTGAGGATGTATGGCATCAGCCCCAAAACCGAGCAAGGTGGCTGAATGATGTGTCTCCCAAATATCACCGCCATCTACCACAATAGACAACTCTTTACGATAACCCTTTGTAATCAAGTGATGGTGGATAGAACCTACTGCAAGTAATGTTGGCACTGTCATCTGGGTAGGACTAATATCTCTATCAGATAACACAAGTACATTGCACCCTTCTTTAGCCTTAGTCAATGCTAAATCATTCAATTCCTTGAGTACAGACTCCAAATTCGTCTCTGACTTATCAAAAGAAAGATGTATGGTATTGACTTTAAATTTTTCTTGAAATAACAAAGCAGCAAACTGAGTCTCCGAAAGAATAGGGCTCTCTATCCGGATTACCCTTGCCTCGTCTCCTCCAATCCTGATGACTCTACTAGTACCACAAAGCGTAGAAGACAACGACATATAATACTTCTCTCGCAACGAATCAATAGGTGGATTAGTCACTTGAGCAAATTGCTGCTTAAAGTAATTAGCTGGGTGCTGGGCTATCTTTGATAGTACTGCAAGCGGTATATCTGCACCCATTGAACCTATTGGCTCTTTATTAGTCTTGACCATAGCGTCAAGGATCAAATCCTCATCTTCTTGGGTAAATCCATAAGCAAGTTTTCTGACTTGCAGGTCTACTTTAGCTGGGATCACCTGTTGGTTTTCGGCAGTTAGATCATTGAGTATTGTACTGTTATCCTTAAGCCATGTGCCATAGGGCTTTCTTTTAC
Organism: Saprospiraceae bacterium; assembly: GCA_020631405.1. Taxonomy (GTDB): domain Bacteria; phylum Bacteroidota; class Bacteroidia; order Chitinophagales; family Saprospiraceae; genus JAHDHH01. The sequence goes on along the minus strand of JAHDHH010000017.1, from coordinate 24,181 downwards.
AAATCGTCTCTTTGACTTCGTCGTCAGATATGATTCTACCTTCATCGAGGTCAGCAACTAAGATTTTTCCTGGCTGCAGCCTACCTTTCATGACGATACTACTTGGATCTACATCTATACACCCCGCCTCACTACCAAGTATGAGGAGGTTGTCGTCTGTCAATAGATACCTAGAAGGTCTCAGACCATTTCTATCCAAGGTAGCTCCTACAAGTGTACCATCTGTAAAACAAACAGACGCAGGACCATCCCATGGCTCCATGACTGCATCATGGTATGCATAGAAGTCTTTTTTGTACTGAGGAAGGTTGGGTTCATTTTGCCATGCCTCTGGAATCATCATCATGAGAGCATGAGGTATAGATCGTGTAGTTCTTATCAAGAAGTCTACTACATTGTCAAAATTTCCTGAATCAGATAGATACGGATCACAAACTGGGAATACTTCTGCAATAGATGAGAACAATTCCGGATTATGCTTCAGGTATTCTTCTCTGGCCTTCCACCAGTTGATATTACCCTTGATAGTATTGATTTCACCATTGTGAGCTATACACCTAAATGGCTGAGCCAACTTCCATTTTGGTACTGTATTAGTACTAAATCTACTGTGTACTATAGCCACAGCAGACTTAAACTCTGGATGCTGCAAATCAGGGTAGTAATCCCTAAGCTGTATCGCTCTTAGCTGTCCTTTGTACACTATTGTCTTTGAAGACAACGAAGTGATGTAAAAATCATCTACTAGGTCTGGAAATGCCTTATAGATACGTTTTAAAATATTGGCTCTAAGAAAATACAGTTTCTTCTCTAAGTCAATACTCTCTGCATCTTCGCCTAAGTATTCAATATATAATTGCTTGATGCTTGGCTCAGTGGCTAATGCAGATTCTCCTATCATGGAGTTGTTTACAGGAACATCTCTGAGAAAAAATACTCGAAATTCAAACTTATCACAAATAGAGACAAAAGCCTCTAGGCATGCTTCCTTCTGAGTATTGTCTTTAGGAAAAAAACACATAGCTACCCCATACTTGGATGGAATAGCTATGTTAGAATTACCAAAACAAAAACTGTTTAGAAAATCGAATGGAATCTGTGTGAGTATGCCAGCGCCATCGCCAGTATTCTCCTCGCAACCACAGGCTCCTCTATGTTCCATATTCTCCAGCATCGTCAGTGCTGAAGCCACTATAGTGTTTGACTTTTTATTATCTAGGTTGGCTAACAAACCAACTCCACAGGAATCTCTCTCTTCTTGAGGGACATATAATCCTTGATTCCCTTGCTCCCCTTCTTTCATATTTTTTGTATTTTATCTAAAATCCATACACAGCAGCAAGTACAAATGAACTTAAATTATCTTCAAGTACACCTTCGTTTTCTATTATTGAAGTAGTGAATGCATCTAATCTAATCTCAGGAATCAATGTTAAGTTACCAATGGTATAATTTGCTGATAACGTAACATCAGTTACTGACTCGTCTAAACCAAACAACCCAATACCTTGGTCTGAGAAGTACTCAACCCTAGTTCCAAGTGACAAGTCGTCATTAAGAGCATACTGCAAGTAACCAGCTACACCAAAGAATTGATCCTTAGCTGTTGTTGCATTGACTCCTAAGTACAATGCGTCAGTAATATCATAACCTGCCGTCAAGTCAATTTGATAATACTCATCTGACAACAATGTATTCAAGTATATTCCTAAGCCATTGTCATTGTCATAACCTAATTGGATACCTCCAGCATACTCATCTACTGGATTGTATTCAGTCGCATCTGTAGGATTGAATACACCTGCCATCAATGAGAATCCACCTCCAAGACTTACATCAAACTTCAAACCTGTATGAGAAAATGGACCATACGAAAACATGTACGAAGTTGAGTAGTTGTAATTTCCAGTAGGTGAAATCACTTCATAACCTAAGAATGTATTAAAGTTACCTAAAGTTACTGTCAAAGCATCAGAAATATTCCAATAAGCATATAGCTGATTAACAATACTTGAATTACCACCTGGTCTCAAGAATGGAGACAGAAATGTAGCATCTTCACCTCTTGGTCCAAAGACTAAGTCAGCTACTACACCACTTTTCTTTCCTTCATGAGCAAGAATAACGTTTGCCATACCGAGAGCAAACCCTGGTAAATTAGCAAATGATGTTCCTGGTGCTTGATCAAAATCTGCATTCAGATTTAGTCGATAATATGCATCCATTGATCCTGTAATAGAAAGCAATGGCTTCACTAAAGTATCTTCCTCAATTGCTGCTGCTGTTTGTGCATTAAGGATAGAAAAAGAGCTAACAACAATGGTTAGACAAAAACAAACTAATTGTATAAAAGACTTCATGATATTTTTTTTTAAAAAAAGATTGATTGAATACACCATAAAGCACCATTGTCACTAAAACTATTAATTTAGTGGTTGCAATGTTCAATGGTCTTATGATCTTTGAATTTTAAAAATGAGCTTCTAGGTCCGCCAACCTAGAAGCTCTACTTATTCTAACTAACTACTACTATGAATACGCCGTAAAATTGTGCTCACCAATATCTAATCCCTTCAACTCCTCTTCTGCACTTACTCGGATACCTAATGTGATTTTCAACAAGTAGAATACTATGAATGCAAACAAGAAGGTAAATGCCCCTATAGCAAGTATTCCAATAAGTTGATCTGAAAACTCTCCAACACCTTTGTCAAAGTTTCCGAAGATAGCTACTGCTAGTGTACCCCAGATACCGCAGACTAAGTGTACAGATGTAGCACCTACTGGGTCATCTAACTTCATCTTGTCAAAGAATGTGACTGACAATGGAATTAAAATACCCGCTATCACGCCAATTAACAATGAACTCCCAACTGATACGCTATCAGCACTTGCAGTAATTCCTACAAGTCCACCTAGAATACCATTAAGCACCATAGACAAGTCAAATGACTTAAACATAAAATATGACACCACAAATGCCCCTATTGCTCCTGCAGCTGCAGCTAAAGATGTTGTTACAAATATAAGTGAAACTAATTCTGGGTCTCCAGAAAGTACAGATCCACCATTAAATCCAAACCATCCAAACCACAATAAGAATACACCTATTGCAGCTAATGGCATACTGTGACCTGGGATAGGCTTAATGCCTTTCTCAGTATACTTTCCTTTTCTTGGCCCTAGTAATATGATACCAGCTAATGCTCCCCAGCCACCTACTGAGTGTACAATAGTAGAACCTGCGAAGTCATAAAATCCTCTAGCATCTAACCAACCTGCTCCCCACTTCCACATTCCAGTCATAGGATATGATATAGTGACAAACAATAGGCAGAATATAAGGAAAGGCACTAGTTTAATTCTTTCTGCTACAGCACCAGAGACGATAGTACAACATGTAGCCGCAAACATTCCTTGGAAGATGAAATCTGTCCAGTAAGTATAGTCTGCATATGCGTCTGTCATTCCCCCTTCAGGTGGAGTCAGTCCAAATCCTGCAAATCCAAAAAATCCTCCCTCATTGACTCCCGGATACATTAAGTTGAATCCGATAAAATAATACGTAAGTAGTCCTATAGATACAATCATCACATTTTTGAAGATGATATTGACTACATTTTTTCTTTGTACAAACCCAGATTCTAAAGTTGCAAATCCTAAGTGCATAATAAATACTAGTACAGTGGCGACTAATAACCAGAGGTTATTTGCTAAAAACTTAGCTTCGTTAGCAGCCGCCAATGCCTGTTGAGCTAATTCTAATGTTTGATCCATGTTCTAACTATTTATTGATTCTCCGTTTTTTAAACCCGTTCTAATGTTGACAATTTCGTCGACAGTTGTGACTAATACTAGACCGTCTCCCTTATCGCCAGTCTTAGCCGCTTCTTGGATTGCCTCCATAGCCTTGTCAACAAATTGATCAGAGATGATTATCTCCAATTTGATTCTTGCGATATAGCCGACATCATAGATGGCACCCCTATAGGTGAGGTTACTACTCTTTTCGTGACCATATCCTTTGACTTCGTAAAAAGTAAAAAAGTTGATTTCTTTCTCACTCAATGCCAATTTGACCTCCTCGAATCTGGAAGCCCTTACAATTGCTTCTATTTTTTTCATTCAGTAGATTGTTTTGAATTAGTTAATCATATGTTCGCAAACCAAATATAATTCTGCACGTTGTAGTTTTTCTTTGTGTATTTTTGTTTTGTGTCATTGCCAAATTTTTGACGCATTTGACAAGCCCTTGATTTACAATTACTTAGTAATTTTATAATGTTATGCCAATATCTCAAACAGACCAAGTATTTAGATTAGTCAAGTCTTTATCAAAGAGTGAGAAGAGAAATTTCAAGCTCTATGCTGGCAGAATCCAAGACAAGGAGGATTTGCTTTATATCAAGCTATTCGACCTGATGGACAAGCAAAAAGAGCTCAACGAAAGAGAGGTGCTTGATAAGATGGGGAAGATAAATACTACCCAGTATTCTAACATGAAGCGCCACCTTTATTCACAGATACTCGTGAGTCTGAGGCACTTATACAAAGAAAAAAAGGCATTTGTTAAGGTTAGAGAATATATAGACCAGGCCTACATCCTTTATAACAAGGGACTCTACATGCCTGCTTTGAAAATATTAGACAAGGCAAAGAAGCTTTCATTCAAACACCATACTGACTTCTCCTCTTTGACTATTGTCGAAATAGAGAAAATGATTCAGTCAAGACATATCACTCGGACTAATACTGCATCTATAGAAGCATTAGTAGAACAGGCTGACACCCTTGCTCACACTTCACTCAATAGGACTAAACTGAGCAACCTAAAAGTCTTACTCCATAGATATTACATTAAAACAGGACATGTCAATAATGAAGCTGAAGAACAAGAGGTAGTTGACTTCTTTGATAATAACCTCCCGACCTTTGAAGAAAAGGACCTAGGCATGATGGAGAAGATATACCTCTTCCAATGCTATGTATGGTACTACTATATCCTAGAGGACTTTAAAGGATGTTATGAATATGCTCTGAAGTGGATCAATCTATTTGACCACTCTGAAGAACTCATGCAAAGAGATCTTGACCTATACATGAGGGGATTTCACTATGTACTAACTGCTGCTTATAACCTAAAAATGATACCTGAGTATGCCAAACACCTTGAAGAACTGGACAACTTCAGAAGGCAAAACTATAGCAGTTTCAATGAAAACTCAAAGATCATGTCATTTCTGTATGTCCATACTGGTAGGATGAATGGTCACTTTCTGCAAGGGACATTCGATGTAGGAGTTTCGGAAATTCCAAGAACCCTAAGAAGGATGAAGAGGTATGCACTCAATCTTGATCAGCACAAAATCATGATTCTCAACTTTAAGATGGCATGGATGTATTTAGGCAATGCTATGCCAAAGAAAGCGAATGAATACTTAATCAAAATCATCAATCTAAGCTCAAAGACACTTAGAAAAGACATGCAAATCTATGCTAGACTCATGCACCTTATGGTCAATTACGACTTAGATGGCTTTGAAATCATGCCCTACCTTACTAAGAATTATGAAAAATATATCAAGTCTGAGCCTAATACTAACCAAGTCCAACTACAAACTCTTGATATGTTCAAAAAACTATCAAAAGCTCCACTATTTGATAGAAAGAAAATCCTATCTACTTACCATGAATCCTTGTCAGAGGTTAAGGAATATCACTTTTCAAAGAGGGCATTTCTGTATTTAGATGTCTTGATTTGGATTGAAAGTAAAATAGAAGACAAGAGCATTAAGGACCTAACTAAGCAATTGAATAGTTAATCGCTTGACTCTAATTTATTAATTCTTTCGTCTATTTTAGTCAAGAGCTTTTCTCTTAGCGCTACAGTGGTATCTAGCTTCTTTTGAATTTTGGCTTTCTCTTCGACATCTTTTGTTTCTTTTAGCTGGGCTTTTTCATTTTCAATTTTTGCCTCTATATCGGCTAGTAATGCCCTACGCTTCTCAATACTTTCTGCCTCTTCTGCTTTGTCAAACAAGAATTGCTCTGGAGTGTTTTCTTCAAGGATTTGCTTATCCTTGACCCTATATTTCTTAGAAATGAAGACAGTCTCGCCTACTTGACGCTGATTCATGAAGCTAGGAGATACGATTTCGATATTGGCAGCATGGAGTTCATCTATGACTGCACCTGTAAGTTTAGACCTAGCACTTACTATTGACTTGACATCTTCTAATAATCCATGAATTCTGTACACTATAGAGAAGTCACCTAAAGATAAGATGTGGACGAATGGTTCTTTCAGCTGAATACTCTTAGCTGCCTTTATGAGACTTTCTTCTATTTTCAACCTATTCACATCATAACCTAGAGAGACATCCACACTTATACACGTACCAGATGACCTAGTCACCTTGATAGGATTACTAGAGAGTGACAAGTTGGGCATTGTGGTCAAGTCGCTGTCTATTGTCTGAATCTCTGTAGTAAACAAGCCCTGCTCTGTCACCCGACCGAAGATCCCATTGACCTCAATGAAGTCACCTGGCTTGAAGCTATTTCGCATTCTCAAGGCTATACCAGCCAATCCATTTCCTATGAAAGTCGTAGCACTCAAACCCAGTACTGCAGATAAGACTATACCTATCAGGCTCGTGACCTGACCTCTTTGAGTATCAGTCATAGGTAGCACTAATATGACACTTATAATTCCAATAAACAGGATAGAAAATAAGATAATGGACTTGAGCAACGCCTTGTTTGACTTCCCTTTAGTCTCCCTCTCGAGTAGTCGCTTAGCTATATTGTAGCAAAATATAAAGAATAGCGTAGTTGCTAAAAAGGGAGTCCATGTCTCAACTAATGATAGTAGAATTTCCATAGGTTATTATATAGAATATGCTTGCTTGAATACTTTGATTGCGCTGAGACACTTCTCCTTATCTCTTTCTACACAGGCTAATACATCAATATAGCCAAGATTTGGATTCTCTTTCTCTAACAAAGACTGACTATAGCGAAGTAAATCTGAATAGGTCCCAAGCTCGACTAAGAGGCATCCCTTATTATCAAACACCCAAAGAGAGCCATAACCCAATGTCTCCAAGAGGTCATATAGGCGTCGATAGCCAGCAAATTGGTCGGAGTTGAGCACTACATTCTCCCAAAACAAAATAGGACTAGACACCTTTAATATCTCCTGAGCAGATAACAGCACATCAAAATCAAACCCATCAACATCTACCTTGATCAAGCCTACACCATTAGCATCAACTAAGTTATCAAGGGGAGTATGGGTACTTTGGACATTGGATGATACATTCAACGTAGCTGTTCCTCCACTATGATCTAGGTCTCCTGCCAAATCTCCACTACCTACAAAGGTTTTCACAATTTGCACTCTAGCCTTCTCCTTTTGAGGAAGAGTACCAACTGTACTCTTTAAGTAGTGAATAAACTTGTCAGATGCCTCTATTGATACTACATTACTCGTACTATTGCCTAAGAAAGCCAAGGTAGTATCACCGACATTGGCTCCTACATCAACAATACTGCTGTCAGAAGAAATCTGTCTTGCCAAAATGGGTAAAAATCTATCATACAGCGGTAGGTTCTTTTGAAAGTATGGCAGTGTAAAATCCCAAGGATAACTCAACTTGTATCCTTCTACAAGGTGCCTACCCTGAAGCAAAGCAGTATATAGATTGAAAACAACAATGTATAATCGTTTGATAATTTGCTTAATACGCATCCCCAAAAATACATATACTGCAATAACTTATCGGAAGTAATTAGAAATATATCAACGACTACAATGAAATATTTGCCTTGAACATCTGAATCGCAATAGCTATCAAGAGTATCCCAAATATCTTTCTTAAGCTATCAAGGGTCTTGTTAGATATTTTTCTTGACAACCAAGCCGTAGAATTGAGCACGATGTATACAATAAGAAGGTTGATAAGAATACCACCAATAATTGGCATACTTGAAAACTCAGACTTTAGAGAAATGATAGTAGTCAACGTACCTGCTCCAGCGAGCAGTGGAAAGGCAATAGGCACAATAGTCCCTTCGCTCCCTTCTTGATCCATATCTCGGAAAAACCTGATGCCAAGAGTCATTTCTAATCCTATAAAAAATATGATAAGTGATCCAGCAAGGGCAAATGAAGAAATCTCTATGCCAAACAACCCAAGAATCGAGTTGCCAAAAAACAAAAATGCAATCATCAAAACACCTGCAATCAATGTTGCCATCAGTGCATTAATCACTACACCTTGACGCTTCATATTAATTATTACTGGGAGTGAACCAGGTATATCAATCACTGAAAAAAGCACCAGTGTAACCGAAACCAAAGCTTTAACCATTAACATATGCGAATCCTTTTATATTTAACAATATTTAATAATATCACAAAATTAAGACGTTATTTACCTTAATAGCCACTACTTACTTGTTAATTAATTCTAAACATTGTACTTTTATGTCAATTTGACTTTTTAGATTCCAAATAATATGATTGAAAATAAATTTGACGCATTAGACCTCAGAATTCTGAAAGAATTATCATTGAATGCGAGGATTGCTTTCTCAGCTCTAGCTGAACAGTTTAATGTATCGAATTCGCTAGTGCATCAACGGATAAAAAAGTTGAATGATTCGGGAGTATTGCAGCAACCTATCTACCAGCTAGATGCAGAGATTCTTGGATACCAAACCTCTGCATTCACACAAATCATGATAGAGAATCCAAGATTCATTGGGAATGTCATCAAAGCACTGGAAAAAATACCCGAAATAGTTGAATGCACAAACATCGCAGGTCGCTATGCCTTAATCGTGAGAATCTATGCTACTAACAACACACATCTCCGAGATGTCATCTATGATAAGATACAGACCATCAAAGGGGTAGAAGGTACCAACACCACCTTTGCCTTTGAGACTTCTTTTAGAAGACCCATGACAGTGGGCAATTAACTAATTGGAAAACTTATTGACCTTCTCTTCTAAGAGGGCATAGCACTCCACCTTCTCAAAATCGTAGATATCAGAAGTATCCAGTGATTCCTGTGCAAGCAGCAAGGCTTTTTGCAACAAGGTCTGCTGCCTTTCTTGCTCTGTTGACTTATCAGCTAAAGTCTCTATGACTCGGGCAAGGAGGAAGTATTGCTGTGATGCAAAATGCCTATGCTCTAGTTCTAGCAACAGAGCCACATCATCAAGTAACACAAGCTCATCCAGGTCTAAATTCAACTCTTGCTCAATTTCTGCTTTCATACTTACTATGAGTGCAGGATCAGGGCCTCCATCTATGCCTATCATCTTACCTAAGATGCTTGCTAAGACTCTACTGAGCTGCTCTAATTGATCTTTTATGATATCTCGCTGAATCATGTTGTTGTCTTCTTTGGTCGAAATTACAGAGTATTTGGTGAACCAGGTCTGCCATTTCATCTATTCAATGCATTTATTTTTATCAATAAAGAGTTATAACACTGTCAAACAACATGTCACAATATGAAACACCTGCCTCTTTTCTTCCTCGTATCGGCACTTAGCATAGCTTCGTGCAGTCAGTTCTACTGTCTTACCAAAGAGAGTTACCTATCATCTTACGCTGACTTTGTTGAGATGATAGAGCATGATTCTGAAGACTTCTCTGCTAATGACTGGAAGCAACATGATGCTACATTTGAGCAATACGCCAAGGAGTGTTATGAACAATTCAAAGATGACTTTTCGCCAAGTGAAAAGGAACAATATTGGGAATCTACCATCACTTACTATACTCTAAAATACAAGGGCGACTTTCTTTCTATTATCAGAGAAAGTGGAGATGATATTTCAAAATTCATAGAGCACGAGCTAGAATCTTCACTATCCATTGTAGAGCAAGAACTAAAAAAAGTGTCAGAAAAATTGAAAAGTGAAGAATTCAAAAATATCTTCAAGGGCTTAAAGGATGATATCGAGGATTTTGCAAAAGACCTTAAGGAAGTCATCGAAGAACATGAAAAATAAGCAACCATGTCTAAACCTACAACTATAGAGGAGTGCATTGCTAATGTGCCAGAAGACAGAATAGAGGCGTTCACTACTCTCAGAAAAACCATCACAACAAACTTAAGCCAAGGCTTTGAAGAGTGCATGAACTATGGGATGCTAGGATATGTGGTGCCTCACAGTCTCTACGCTGATGGCTATCACTGCGACCCAAAACTTCCATTACCTTTTGCCAACCTTGCTAACCAAAAAGGCCATATTGGGTTCTACAATATGGGACTATATGCTGACCCAGAAATCTATGATTGGTTTGTTGAAGAATATGCAAAGGTGAGCAAATACAAGCTCAATATGGGAAAGAGCTGTGTCAGATTCAAAAGAATGAATGACATTCCATATGATCTGATTGGAGAAGTAATGAAAAAATTCACCGTGGAGAGCTACGTCAAACTGTACGAAGGACATATCAAAACCTAAGCATTGGACTATCATGACTTACGCTATCTGATTAAGCTAGCTAAAGAGCAGGTTCTCGACCAAGCGCCTAGGTCGGACAAATAATGTGCATTCGTACACATACCTAAGACTGCTGGGACTAGCTTTGTCCATGCGATATATAACAACTATCGTCAAAGAGAAATCTATCCTAATGCCTATGAATTGCAAAAGCTCAATCATGGTACTTACTTAGACATTCATCACCTGAGAGCCAGTGCCGAATCACTGCTAAGTAACAAGACTTGGATGATAGGTCACTACCCTATTGGAATGATGAAGCAGATTTGGCCAGAGGCTCACTATTATTCGTTCTTTAGGCATCCTACACAACGAGTGATCTCTAACATCATCCATCACAGCCTACACAATAGTCTCTATAAGTCCTCAACTTTAGAGGAGATATACCAAGCAAGGAAGGAGCATATGACATCAGCCCAGGCCAGGTTTATGGGTTATTATCCTACCAAAGACAACCAGATGCAAGCAAGACAGGTGATTAAGTCACTTCACTTTATTGGCATTACAGAACTCTACGAGCAGTCCATTAGTTGGCTAGTCAAACATGAAGGATGGAACCCAGAAAAATCACATACTATCAAGAATGTCGCGGCGTACTCAAGTGATGAGGTCAAGCATCTTCTGGAGCTTATAGAACAAGAACAGCCAATTGATAAGTTTGTCTACGATTATGCCCTTGAGGAGTTCCACCGAAGGATGTCCAACATCCACGAAATTTAGCTAATCGTTGGTTATTGTCAATTAGTGTTCAATATTTACATGAAAATCTAAGCGTTGAATTTCAATAATTCTAAATATCTAATCAAATTACTCACAGAACAGTGCTTCGGGTCGCAGTACAAGGGCAATGACAAACACATCTTCGTCCATATACCTAAGACGGCAGGTACAAGTTTTACACACTTACTCTATGATAATTTTGGCCAGAAATGCATCTATCCAAATTACTACCAACGTATAGTTGTCAATGGGTCCGGATATATAGACAATGCTACTCTTAAGGCGAAGCCGGACAAACTACTCACCAAAGACAAGGCTTGGCTACTTGGGCATTTTACCATTGGATTCGGCAAGTCCATTTGGCCAGATGCGAAAACCTACTGCTTTTTCAGAGAGCCTCGTGCTAGGATTCTCTCAAATATAGTCCACCTCAAGCTCAGATCAGACAAGCACAAACATACTAGCTTAGAAGATATCTATGAGCAAATGATCACACTCTTGGGTAGTCAACAAGCACGGTTACTAGGCTACTCTCTCAAGCGAGACAATAGAAAACAAGTTGAGCATATCATCGACAATCTTTACTTCGTAGGAATCACAGAACACTACAACAAGTCACTACAATGGCTTGAAGCAAATGACAACTGGTCAATCACCATCAAGAACGAAAACAAAGGAGCCTACAACACTCTGGACCTTTCTAATATAGCTGAGAAAGTCAACAAGCAAACCTACATTGATGACTTTGTCTATGAACATGCCCTGTCAGTCTTTCAGGCTAGGACAGCCAATCTACCTGCTCTTTAACAAAGCCTAATCATCACTTAGAAACAATTCATCCAACATCTGATCTCGATTAGCAGGACCATATCTAGCTACACAATCACCAGTACCGCTAGCCATCACACTCAGACAATTGCCATCAGTATCTGTACTCTCGTCATGGTCTCTAAGAAGTACACAGTGGCCAAGTTCATGATAGACTACATATTCTCTATGGTTGTCAGAAGCATTGTTCCAAAACTCCTGGTCTATGGTGATGTGATTAGTAATATGACTTCCGTATTGACAACTGCCTGCAACTCCATCTTGAGTAATGCTTTCTACCTCACCAGAGAGGTCTAAGTCATTGAGGTTTATAGAAATCCCTCTTGCTAAAGCCTCTTGCTCGAATGATTCAAAATACACCCAAAGCTCCTCCTCTACTTGGTCAAAAGGTAGGCTTTGATTCAATTCAACGGATTGACAGCCAACAACGAATAATACAATACAGCTTGATAATAAGATATTAGGTAATGTCATAATAAGAAGATTTTGAAGTAGTGAGTAAATAGTTAATCTTCTTGGACTTATAGGCGAGAATTTGGGAGATATAACTCTTAGCAAAAGCGGTTTATTATAATCAGATACTGAAAAATAAAGAGGTAAAGGATTAACTTAGTCATGTTGACCATAACTCAACTCAATGACATACTGCCTCAATTGCAATTCAACGATCCATATTACAGATACTTTCTGTAGCTCTTGTGGGCAAGCTACCAAACAACCTAGACTCAGTGTTTGGTCTCTAGTCAAGGACTTTCTTTCTAACCTATTCAACTTAGAGTCCAAGCTATTTCAGACTATCAGAGATCTTTTTGTACCAGGCAAACTCACCCTCAGCTACATAGCAGGAAAGAGAATCCGATACTATAACCCAATCAGGATGTTTTTGATAGTTCTTGCACTATTCTTTACCGTGCTCTTCTTCTTACTGAATGACACCATTGACAAAAGCAAGGATATCACAAATAAAGTAACGAATACCATCAACAATTCAATCATAGTTGAAAAGCTTGATAGTTTTGCGATGGCCAACAACTTGAATGAGGAACTTAGCTATGACCTGAGATGCAATATTATCACAGAAGCTCTTTCTCCAACTGACAGTATCTATTTTGATGAAAGTATCATTCAGATTGGAAATATTAATTCAGGATTCAATACCATAGAATTTTTTACCTCTACACCAGAGGAACTTATTGAGCAATATGAGATAGACGATAGACTTACCCAGCTCACCATCATTCAAGGAAAGCGATTCATCCATAGCCCAAGTGAGTCAATACGTCATATTATTGGAAATGGCACTTGGGTAATTATTAGTACGATTCTATTACTATCCCTCTTCTTCAAATTATTCTATCGGAACTACCATTTTGCGGAGCATATTGTATTTCACATAATCGGGCATACACGAATGCTCTTACTCTCAGCAATTTTGTTACTACTTAATGCATTATTCATTGGTTTAGCAAGCGGTGTTGTAGCTGCTATTTTGATTCCAGCTGGACTGGTTTACTTGTATTTGGGACTTAAGACCGTATACTTGCAAAAGGCATTCACAACATGGATCAAATGGTGTCTGAGTCTCATACTATATAGTATCATATTGCTATTAATGTTCTTTGCCACATCAATTCTTTCTTTCTATATCTTTTAGCTACTTACAATGCTTCGCAATTAAATCCTTAGCCTCTTGCTGTCCAAGTTGTTGGGCCTTACTTAGATTATTACAGGCGTTTTGCTTTTGATCTAAGGCTAGATAATTGAGCCCTAGGTAATAATAAGCTAAACCATATCCAGGGCTTTCTTTGACACAGATATTGAGTTGTGTGATCGACTCTTGATATTGTGCCTGTTGATAAAACACAATAGCTTTACTTGTATAGGCTGCAATCAATTTTTTATTTTGTTCAATAGCCTTGTCATACCACTTCAATGCCTCTTCGTTATTGCTCACCCTTTGATATAAGTTACCCTTCTCATAGTATGTCATGGCATTTTCTGGATCAACTGAAATAGCAAAATTTAAATCTTCTAAGGCATCTGACACCCTGTTTTCATTAACATATTGCACAGCTCTTCTCACTATTGGCTCACTTGCACCAGGCACCTCTGCGATAAAATCATTCATGAGACTCAGCCTATTTGCACCTGAGTTAATCTTTTCAAACACATAGACTTGAAACGAATTCTTCTTATCGATTACCCTGTAGAGTTCAAGGTAATCCTGTCTATTAGTAGTTAGAGAAGCTAGCTGGACATCACCTTCTAATCGATTAGAATAATGGGTCTCCCAAATCACAATGCTACCTATTTTCGCGTCGGACAAATTCTTAGTATTCAAGACTTTGAATTGCTCTTTAGTCTTATCAATAGCTCCAGCCCAATAGAAAAATGTGTGATTACAATATATATCTCTGTCCATCTTAGAAGTCTGGGTGAGTATGTCCGAAGTCCTCTTAATAGCAATCCGTTCTGCAGTACTATTCATTGCAGGTGGCTCTGTAATCAATGTATGAGACATCAATAAGAGGGGGGAGACTATAGCTAAAGCTTTGACCCCAAAAGAAGCAAATTTCACTTTGTTTGGTATATACAACAACGCTAGAGTTAACAAACCCAATCCTAAGACTATCGGCAAGTTAAAGGGATCAAACATTTCAACTATCTTATGATGAGAAGCAATTTTATTTCTAAAAAATACAGCAGTAAGGACCATCGGAAGTATAGCTAAGACCGAGGCTAATACTCTTTGTTCTTTGGTTTGTATTACATCAATCAAATAATTAAATCCAACCAGAGCTATTATGGCTACTAGTGGTGATAGTGGAATGAGATTTCTTAGGAATGCTGCTGAGTGACCAAGATTAATCTTCCAAGCAAATAGAGTGTAGATGGCAAACCCAACAACAAATTGCGTGAACACCATCAGGTCGATTCTTTTTAGCTTAATTGAAGCTAGTAAGCCTATGATGAAGTAATAAAACACGACAGGCCCTATGACATAAAAGTACCTTGAGAGATATGTAGTGAATTCGCTATTCCCGTATCTATTTTCGCCAGTTTCTTTAAACAAGGTTTCATTGAGAATATAGAAAAAATCTCCTTTAATAACAAGGGCTAACAATGACCAAAGTAATACTCCCAATCCTAGCAAAGGGATATACTTCCACTGTTTATGAATGATAAGACCAACTGCCCATAAGCCCAATAAAATCACCAACTCTGCACGAGCCAAAGGGAGCAAAGACCCAATGAGCACAAATGGCAAATAGCGCTTAGACAAATACAGATAGACTCCTGCTACAATAATACATGCAGCTAATGGCTCTGTCATGGCATCTCTACCAACACCCATAAAGTATGGTTGCAACAAGAGAAATACCCCTGCCAATAGTGGGTACTTAAGATCCAACTTGATAGCACTTTTGTAGCAATAGAAACCAGCTAGTACAGATATGAATGACATAATAATGGGCACAATAAATGTCCCCAGCTTGGCCGGAAAAAAGAACAGCCATACCCAAAGTGGACGGTTCCACATACTGATTAAGTGGTTAGGATTAGTCCAAGCCTCAAGAGTATGATAATATCGATTAGGACAATCATCATCCCAAGTATAGGGAGAAAGCAAGCCCCATAGTACGTATAAAACATATACTGCAGCTAAGGCAACCAATGCCCACTTTATCTGACTATAGTATTGGTGAAGTGGCAGAGATTCTAGTCTTGTTGGTGCAGGCCTAGTAAGTTTAGCCTGTACTTCTGTCTTAGTCTTATTGTGTGTTTTTGATTTCTTAGCCATAACCCAAACGCTGTTGGGTAGCAAATATACCAAATTTATACATATGTCAATTTAACTAATATGTTTTTGCTTGAAATAGAAAAGGATTTCCTACTACAAGTCTCATATTATGCTTTGCTTTTTGTCTCGCTTTCTTCAGAATCCCCTTCTTCTTTATTAAAGAAGACATTCTTGAGGTCGAGGATATCTTCCTCACTTACAGGTTCTTCTGCTGTCTGCTCGCTTCCTCCATCCAAATAGTCTTTAGCTACATCAGCCTCTGGTAAAGCTTCTGAATTGAGGTCGGCATCGGGTGCAACACCCTCGTAAGTCTCAAGTATAGTATTGTCAAGCATGAAGTCTTCTTCCTTCAGCTTAAAGTTCTTCTCCTCTTCTGTGAGTTCAGGTTGTTTTGGTGGTGGAGGTGGTGGATTGCTTACTACCGGTCTATTACTTCGTCTCCTTGCCTCTTGTTGTTGTGGAGGTTGCTGTTGTCTCTGATTACCTTGTCGGTACTGTTGTCTCTCCTTATTCCTCTGATACTTCTGTATTTGGCGGAATATCATTGGCCCGAACATAAATAGCAATCTAACTAAACCTCTCATATGCGTTTTTTCTTTTTTAGACTCTGATTTAGGACTGTGGTCTCACTTAGTTCTTCAGTACTTCGATTCTTTGGTCTCTATTGGCTAACTCCCATGTGACGTGGAAGATATGTTGACCAACCTTTGCCATCTTGTCAAAATTGATTTTGTCGATAGTGTCTGATGGTTGGTGATAGTCTTCGTGAGTACCATTAAAGTAGAATATAGCTGGAATTCCTCTACTTGCAAAGTTGTAATGGTCTGATCTATAATAGTATCTATTAGGATCCTTTTCATCATTGTACTTATAATCAAGGATGATCTGAGTGTATTTCTGATTCATTTCCTCATTAATCACATGCAAGTCTTTAGATAGTCTATCTGATCCAATCACATAGACGTAATTCGGATCATGAGCATACCGCTTATCTACCCTACCCACCATGTCAACATTGACATCTGCTACAGTATTCTCAAGTGGGTAGATTGGATTTTCTGCATAGTATTCTGAGCCTAGGAGACCTTTCTCTTCACCAGTGACTAGCATGAACAAGATAGAACGACGTGGTGCATTGCCGTCGTTAGCTGCTTTGACGAATGATTCTGCAATATCTAGTACTGTGCTTGTTCCTGATCCATTGTCGTCAGCGCCATTGAATATCTCCTCCCCTTTCTTGCCTAAGTGATCATAGTGAGCTGAGACGACGATGATTTCATCCGCCTTGTCAGTACCTGGTAATAAGCCAAGGACATTGTTACCTTCTATGACTTTCATCTGCTTATCCATGACTACTTCCAGCTTGGCAGGAAAGTTATACCCCTTAGATTTTCCTTTCTTTTCTATAAGTCTTCTAATCTTCTTAAATTTCTTGGACTTGGTTCCGATGATTTCCTTTGCTATTGAGGTAGAGATGTACATATGATTTGCCACCCAGTAGTCTACCTGGGTTAAGTCGCCAAGGTCCAGCTTTGGTCCAAGCAAGAATTTTCTATTCTGAAATAAGAAATCTTTCAATTGATCTTCTACGATAAGTACCAACTTGGCTCCCTTATCTTTTGCTACCTTAAGCTTCTTATTAACGTTTGTACTCCACTCTGACCATTCTTTCTTACCGGTGATGTAAGAAGTGCTGTCTGACCTAGTAGGTTCACCTTTATAGATCATAATAACCTTTCCTTGGACATCCTTACCTGCATAATCTGAGTAAGTAGGACTGTCAATCCCATATCCAAGAAACATAACCTCATCCGCTGCGAAAGCACCTAAGTCCTCATTTTGAGTTGGAAATGTCATATAATCCCACAAGTGCTTGAATTTCTTACCATTGACATGTAAAGTTGTCTCTTCCCACCTACTTGATGTAAATGCTATAGGCTGAAAATGAGTCCCGTTTTCCATAGGGTCACTAAGTCCTAGTGTTTTGAAGTATTGCGCTATGTAGTCTGCGGCTTTCTCATTTCCTGGCTGACCTGTTTCCCTACCTTCATATTCATCTGAGGCGATCACTGAGAGGTGAGCATATAAGTCATCAGCTGTGATGTCTGCTGCCCACTTGACTTGAGGTATACTCATGTCAGTTGATATTGCTTGAGTGGTATCTGGTTTGGTTATACCACTATTGTATTGGGCAGATACTACTTGTATAACTAGTAAGCTTAAGAATAAGATGTTGCCAGTAGTATTAACTACAGATTTTATTAACGCGTCTTTCATGTCTCCCTCCTTCAAATGGAGTATTTAAAAATGTTTCTACGATTTGTAATGCCTGTTGCTTGGATGTATATCTAGCAGGTATACATACTATGTTGGCATTGTTATGTTGTTTGATAAGTTGAGCTACCTCAATAGTCCAAGCCAGGCCTGCCCTCACTTCTTTATACTTATTGGCAGTCATTGCGACACCATTAGCAGTCCCACAGAGTAGGATTCCACAATGGGCTTCTTTTGTCTGCACAGCTGTAGCTACTTTGTGTGCAAAGTCGGGGTAGTCAACTGAGTCAGGGGTAGTAGTCCCAAAGTCGACAACGGGGTACTTCTCCTCTATCGCCTCTATGATATATTGACGATATTCGTAACCAGCATGGTCACAGCCGATAGCTATTGTAATATCTTTCAAAATGATTACCCTTTTAAGTTTTTGAGATCATACTCTCCATATTTCTCAGCTACTTCTTTAGCAAAGTCTTGGTCTATTGACTTTGACATATTCAAGACCTCATTCAAGCCTTTGAGAGCAATGGAATAATCTTGTTTGAATGACCCAAAATCACTTTCGTCCAATGACTCCATGAACTCTAGTTTTTGGAAGCACTCTTCTGCAAGGATTTCCATATGTGTTTTAGCATCATCCTTGGCTCCTGCATTGATCAATGTCTCGATGAATGGTATCACTGAGTTGTCATAAGGAAAGTTAAAGTGAGGAAATGCTTCAAAATACTTATTAGCCAAATTAACTGCTTTTCCAGTTTGCCCTTCTCTTTCTAGCGCATTGGCACCTCTCATCATAATGAGCTTCATGGCCTGAATCTCAGCAGCATAACTCTCATCAATGAAGGTTTCTACTTTATCAAAGTTACCCCATTTCCATTTTTCCATGACATTGTCATAGAGGACGTCAGTATCTACCTTTCCACTACCGTATATACTTAATGATCTATCACTCTTATTCAAGTAAGGAACCACTTTGAGGCCTAGACCTTCTAACTCCATATAGTCATTGAGTCCAAGCAGTTTCTCATTCTTACACGTAATCGCAAAGTAGATTGGTCTATCATAGATATTAGAAGCTACTACATCCATGACTGCTAATTCATCCTTAGTGATATAGTTCTTATTCTTACCAAACTTGATTGGAATCCTATCGACCAATGTACTATCCATCTTATCTATCCAACCCGAAGCCTTTGCCTTGGCTACATCCACTGGAATGTATAGACTCTTGGTCTTCATGATTGTCTGTCCTTGGATGGTATTTCTCTCATCAGCAATAAATGCTAATTCTTGATAAATATTCTTAGGTGTATTAGTATCTCCATTAGGATTGTAGAAAAATACTTGATTCCTTAAATTTCCACGGTAGGCCTCTTCCGGTATTGATAGCTTGAGTGGAGCTGATTCATTGACCTTACTCCTTAATTTATTGATGTACCAGTCGACAGCAATCAAACTTAAGTTGACTACTCTGACATCTTTTCTGATATTCTCTACTTCTTGAGCATACCACAGCGGGTAGGTATCATTATCTCCATAGGTAAAGATGATGGCATCTTTCTCTACTGAGTTTAAGAAATTGCTCGCATAATCTCTAGAAGCAAGGTGGTCCTTTCTACTATGATCATCAAAGTTTTGAAAGCCCATCAATAGCGGCGCTATTAAGACTAACCCACCTGCCAATACAGCTGGCAGAGCCCCTGACAACTTATCTCTGAATACATCAAACAAGGCTATGACGCCTAATCCGATCCATATACAGAACGTAAAGAAGGAACCTACCAGGACATAATCCCTCTCTCTAGGCTCAATCGGAGGTTGGTTAGAGTATAATATGATACCTAGCCCAGTAATCAAGAACAAGAGCAGGAGTATTCCGAAATCTCTACGCTTATTGAATGCTTGGTATATAAATCCAAGCAGTCCAAATAAAAATGGAAGCATGAAGTACTTATTAGTACCCTTGTGAGCACCCATTGTATCTGTAATCTCATCCATATTGTAGAGACGCATTTCATCTATTGGCTTAATGCCGGTAATCCAGTGTCCACTCTTGAGGTCCCACGGTTTATAGCCTTGTTGACCATTCTGTCTACCAGAAAAATTCCACATAAAATATCTCCAATACATCCAACCTATCTGATAGTGCAAGAAGTATTGGATATTATATCCGAAGCCAGGCTTGCCTTTGAGGTCTTTCCCATTGAGGGCCTTGTACCATTCTCTATGTTGCTGTGGTCTTCCTGGATCACTGTGCCCTATCCTCGGAAAAAACATTTTATCCTTGCCTGAGAATACATAGTCTAGCTTTCTATCAATAATCTCGTACTTATCTCCTACTTGTCCATATCTCTCTGTCTCAGACATATCGGCTGGCTGTGCATCAAAGTGTGGCCCAAACAACAAAGGTCTCTCCCCATATTGCTCTCTATTGAGATAAGGTAATAATCTTACCGCATCAGAAGGCACGTTCATATTAATCGGTGTGTCTGCATTAGCTCTGATGACTATGACACCTATTGTTGAGAATGCAAGTACCGAGAGCAGACTTGCCATTGCGGCAAATTGCATCAAATAGCTCCTTGTCTTGTGAGCATACTTAAAGAGGAAGAAAAATGCTGCGCCTATCAATAATACAGTCAAAATCAAACCAGAATGAAAGGGTAAGCCCAAGCCATTTACCAAAGCTATCTCAAAAGTATGCCATAGCGAAGGAATTCCTACAATGATAACTTTCTGAATAAAAATGATAAATCCAGACCCAGCTATCATACTAAGGATGGTACCTAAAACTGTGATTTTTTCATACCGCTTAAAGTAGTACATCATCCCAATAGCTGGGAAGGCTAACAAACTCAATAAGTGAACACCGATGGACAATGCACCAAAGTAAATACTGGCGAGCAACCACCTATCATGAGTCCTATCATTAGGCAAGAAATACCACTTTGTTGCTGCCCAAACAGTCATCGCTGTAAACATGGTAGACATAGCATATACTTCACCTTCTACTGCTGAGAACCAAATACTTGAGCAAAATGCAGTGGCTAATCCAGCACAGATTCCAGTAAATAGTAGTGCTATATTTCCAGCGCTACTCTCTTCTCCATCTTTAGTCAATAGACTATGCCCAAACATCATCGCTATCCTAGACACAAAGAATGCTGTAAATGCTGTACAGACTCCTGACATCAGGTTGACAGCAAATGCAATATTGGCTGGGTTATCGCTAAACCAATCTGGCAGAAAGGTAAATACTCGGCCTATAAGCATAAAAAGTGGTGCTCCTGGTGGGTGAACTACTTGCAACTTGTAGGCACCTAGGATAAACTCTCCTACATCCCACAAACTACCTGTTCGTTCGGCAGAAAAGTAATATACAATGAGTGCTATTGCAAATACTGTCCAGCTAGCAATCGTCTTTACTTGTGAGAAAGTTCGCATGTTTTGGTTATTCTTGATATTCAACAAAAGTATATATATTAATCGTATTACCCACTATCATTATTCTCTTACTCTCGAAGAACTCGACCAATGAAAGTGTCCCTATCTTCACACCATGAAAAGAGCAGACATTAATTCGCGTGAAGATGTCACTTGGCTGGTCACTATATTCTACGAAAAGCTAGTAAGTGACGACTTGGTAGGATTCTTTTTCAGAGAGCACATGAGTGATACACTAGAGAAGCATTTGCCAATGATTATTAAGTTTTGGATGTCAATACTCTTTGGTGAATATGGCTTCGTGGGCAACCCAATGATTAAGCACATCAATTTGAATAGAAAAGCTAAATTGACGGCAGACCACTTTGAACGGTGGATAAGCTTATGGAATAGCACTTTAGACCAACGATTCGAAGGAGAGAAGGTAGAAGCCGCCAAAGCGAAGGCTCGGAGTCTCGGAGACCTTATGCTTTACAAAATAAGAATGAGTGAAGGAAGTTCGTTTATCCAGTAAGTTGACTAGGTAATGGACTTCATCACTTCGACTAGCTTGACTTCACTTTCTGACGACATGGCAAGAAGCGGTAATCTTAGTTTACCATTGCCAATGCCTTTTTGTTTAAGAGCAGCTTTGATACCAGTTGGATTTCCCTCTGCATAAAGGTGTCTGTGCATTGGGTAAAGGAGCCTGTTGTAATGTTTAGCAGTAGCGATATCTTCAGCCAATGCAGCATCGACAAGTGCTTTCATTTGCCTAGGATAGACATTGGCAATTACAGAAATGACCCCATCTCCTCCAGCACCCATCATAGGCAGAGCTGTCTCATCATCGCCTGATGTGACGACAAAGTCTGGCCTTGATCTGTTATAGATGATATGACTCGCTTTAATCATATCTGCAGATGCTTCTTTAATACCAATAAATTTATCTAAGCTTTCGCAAAGTCTCGTGGTTGTATCCCAAGCCATATTCGACACTGTTCTTCCTGGTACGTTGTATAACATTATTGGGACTGGACATACGTCAGCCATTGCCATGTAATGTTGATAGAGGCCTTCTTGAGTTGGTTTAATATATGCTGGGCATGATGATAGTATTGCGTCTATTCCAGAAAAGTCAAATGACTTGATATAATCACAAAGCACCTTGGTATTATTCCAACCAAAACAACCTGCCATGATTGGCTTCCTTCCTGCATTGTGCTTAATGACATAGTCCAAGACTGCTCTCTTCTCTTCAAGGCTAAGTAAATCAGCCTCCCCGGTGCTTCCCAGAACAACTAAGTAATCTACCCCTCCTTCAATGACGTAGTCTATGAGTCTTCCTAACTCATCATAGTCTATTGCATTATTCTCTGTAAACGGTGTGACAAGAGCCACTCCAAGTCCTCTCCAAGTATTGATATTTGCCATGATGTGACTTAGGATTTTACGATGTCAAATTCTCCCATCTTACTATACTTCTCTATTCTATCATCTACCAGCTTAGCAGTAGGGATAGCCATGAGTTCTCCAATTTCCTTTTTGATATGAGACTTAAGGGTCTTTATCATCTTCTCAACATCATTGTGAGCTCCCCCAATTGGCTCCTTAATAATACCATCAATCAATCCGAACTCTAGCATATGATCCGGCGTTAACTTCAGTTGCTCTGCGGCCTGCTCCTTAAAATCCCAACTTCTCCATAAGATAGACGAACAAGATTCAGGAGAGATGACCGAATACCATGTATTTTCCATCATATAAACTCTATCTCCAAGACCTATACCAAGAGCTCCTCCTGATGCACCTTCTCCAATAATATAACAGAGGATAGGCACTTTGAGTTGGGCCATTTCGATGAGGTTACGTGCTATTGCCTCAGCCTGCCCTCTTTCTTCAGCCTCTAATCCTGGAAATGCTCCTGGAGTATCGATAAGACAAACTACTGGCATGTTGAACTTCTCAGCCATCTTCATTAATCGTAGTGCCTTTCTATAACCTTCTGGATTAGCCATACCAAAGTTACGGTACTGCCTCATCTTAGTATTGACCCCTTTTTGATGACCAATAAACACCATAGACTGGCCATTGATTTTGCCTATACCGCCTACTATTGCTTTGTCATCACCGAAATTTCTATCACCATGGAGCTCTACAAAGTTCTTACACATCCCTTCGAGATAGTGCAATGTGTAGGGTCTAGCTGGGTGTCGGGATAGTTGAACTCTCTGCCAACCAGATAGGTTTTCATAGATTTCTTTTTTCTTACTTGCTATCTTCTTTTCAATCTCAGTTACCTTGTCAGAAACGTCAATATCACCTTTCTCATCAATTTCTTTGATTTTCTCTAATTGAGAGTATAAGTTTTCGAGAGGTTGTTCGAATTCTAAAAATACCATAGTCGTCAGATTATCTTCCGCAAAGATATGCGGATTACTAAAGTACCAAAAAACTGAGTAGAATGATTTTTTTTTAAAATTAAATTAGAAAAACTTGGCAGTAATATTTGGTGTAGTATATTTGCATCGCCTTACAAGTTAAGGTGGATGGTCTGGTAGTTCAGTTGGTTAGAATACCTGCCTGTCACGCAGGGGGTCGCGA
>JAHDHH010000072.1 GCA_020631405.1 Saprospiraceae bacterium | reverse complement strand
AAATATTCATTCTAAACAGAATAATAGCTATAACAAATCAGAGCCAATCCGAAATCTTCGGGTTGGCTCTTTTTATTATCTTTAAACCGAGATTAATTTGACATTCTTAATAACCAAACACATGTACTATGAATAGAATTTTTACACTGCTTTTATTTTTCGTCTGTAGCCTTTGTTATGGACAGATAGTAATTACGGAGATTAGCTACAATCCACCAGAAGGTGGCGTTGATAGTCTAGAATACATAGAAGTCTACAATGCAGATGCTGGGCCTATAGATCTGACAGGGTATTCATTTGCTCAAGGTGTAGACTACACATTTGACAATATCATGCAAGCAGGTGAGTACTTCGTCATTGCTGTTAATGCTAATGCCATGCAATCAGTCCTTGGCGTAAGTGCAAACGAATTTATGGGAGCTCTTACTAATGGAGGCGAGACTCTAGAACTTGTCGATGCGAGTGGAGCAACAGTTGACCTTGTGGAATACTCAGACTCAGGAGCTTGGCCATCAAGTGCTAATGGTACAGATGGTGCAGGAGGTAGTATAGAGCTTTGTGATATTACTGCAGATAACAATGATGGAGCAAATTGGAGAGCAGCAGACAATGGCTTAGGTGCTACTGCAGACGACAAAGAATACCTAGGGACTCCAGGAGGAGCCAATACAGTAATTTGCCAAGAGACTACGTTCATGGAAGTATCAATCATAGAAGCATCAGAGGTCAATGCTGATGGTGTCTTAGTTACTCCAGGTATGAATGTCATACTACAAGGTATCGTCCATGGTGTGAATACAAACCCAGCTGGTCTTCAATTTACACTTATAGATGTTGCCTCTAATGAGGGCATAGGAGTATATTCTGGTAGTGATGACTTAGGATATACAGTTAGCGAGGGTGACGAAGTTAGAATTACTGGAACTACTGGTCAGTTCAATGGTCTGTCTCAGATTAGCCCAATAGAAATAGAATTAGTTTCCTCTGGTAATGCTACAGCAACAGCTACTCCTGTTACTGGATTAGGAGAAGCTACTGAGTCATCATTAGTAGTATTTGAAAATGCATCACTCGTAGATGCTAGTCAATGGTCAGGTACAGGAAGTGGATTTAATCTTGACGTAACCAATGGTACAGAAACAATTATTGTCAGAATAGATAATGACGTTGACTTATTCTCAATGTCAGCACCTTCTGGATCAGGATTTAATATTGCTGGACTAGGTGGTCAATACGATGATGAAGGACCTGTATACTTAGATGGATATCAATTGCTTCCTAGATATGAAAGCGATATTTCAGTATCAGGTAGTGTCAATGACATCAATACAGGTAACTCACTTAGAATAGCTCCAAACCCAGCGACTAACAATCTAGTCTGGACATTGGAAGATCATACAGTGAAGATATTGAATGTTGGAGTATTCAACACTTCTGGCCAACTCATGTATCAAGGCTTGGATAGAGTAGTTAATGTAGCGAACTATACTCCGGGTACATATGTAGTGAAAGTCACGACAGAGCAAGGATTCAATACACAGAGATTTGTAAAAATCTAAATAGAGATATTAAGTAATAATACTGAAGGTGGTTGATTAAGTTCGACCACCTTTTTTTGTTTGGGCTAAAGTTGAAATACTGATTTGATAAGCGATGTCATGTAGTCTTGAACCAATACATGGTAGTTAAACTGAAGAGCATTGGTTTAGTATAAACCAGCTCTAGTTTGATGGGTTGGTTTGAAGCAGGTTGCTGTCACAGAATACAAAAAAAAAGCAACTAATCATTTGGACTAGTTGCTTTTTGTTATTGTTTGTTTGCTCAATTATTGAGCTTGTTTTTGATCTCTTTTTTCTTCAATCATCTTCAGTATTTCTTCATCTGACTTGCCCAAATTATCTATCAGAAACTGTACATCATCAGCCAACTCATGATTAGGATACTTACTAGTAAATTCATTGTATAGCTCCCTTGCTCCTTCTATATTTTTCACTTCATTCTCCATGATAAATCCTTTGAGAAATAGACTAGTCGGAGCTTTAGGATGGTTCGGGTATTTGTCCAATATCCAATCAAATAAGGCAAAACTCTTATTAAAGCTTCTCAATGTTTTTGCGACCTCAGCACCATTGAATAGGTATTGAGCAGAAGATGCTTTTTCTGGATATCCCATTGCATACGCTTCACAGGCATCAACATAGGCTCTTGCATTATTCTCGTTAAGGCCAAATTTGTTGGTGTTGACGAACATGTCTTTTCTCAACACATTGATGAAGGTGTCGATGTTTTCTATAGGTGAAGACATTGCCGCAAGTGCATCTGCTTTCGCTTGACCGTCAGCCTTACTGGCGAAGGCATGAAAGAGAGTATTAGCTGCAGCTGCTTTTCCTGACGCTTTGAGTAGGGTTCCTAGTGATAATAAGTTTTGAATATCAGTAGCGCTACCTTCTTGCTTTACCAAACTATGTAGCAAAGCAGCTTCAAGAGGGAGGATGTTATATTCTTTGGCAAGGCTTATTCCTTTGTTGAGTAGAGCTTGTCTTTCAGTCAAAGGGAGGTCTTCGTTGACAGCTTTTTTCTGCAAGGCACCAATATATTTTGAAGCAGTAGCTTTTGATTGCTCTTGCTTAAATGCTGCTTCAGCAAGGGCTAGACCATCATCAGCAGGAGTACTTTGCTCACCATTACTGCAGCTCACAAAGCTGATAACTAGACATAAGATTGTGTAGGATAGGATATGCTTCACGTTCGATTTGTTTGATTATGTTACAAATATAATTTTATAGTAGCTTAATCTATTAGAGTATTGGAAGAAAACATATATCCAACACCTCTAATTGACAAAAAAGCCTTCGGAGACTTAGGTTCGTCTTCAAAGTATTTTCTAAACGTATTGATGAAGTTGTCAATTGTCCTGAGGGTCGGAAAGGCATCAGCTTCCCAGACTTGTTCGATGATTTCTTGCCTTGATATTGATTTGTCAGGATGCGAAGAAAGATACTTGAGTAGGTCTACCTCTTTCTTGGAGAGTGATGCTTCGCCACTATTTGTATTTGCAGTATGCGAACTCAGATCTGCCCACGTTCCATTTTTGAACGTAAGGACTTTATTTGATTTCATTAGAGTCTGCTTTAGAATATTACTAACCCGAATCAATAGTTCGTCAATGAGAAAGGGCTTTGTAATGTAGTCTACTGCACCATGCTTGAGACCGACTGTTCTGTCAAGAGGACTATCCTTAGCTGATACAATGATAGTCGGAGTTGGATTGTCAAGGGTTTGGATTTCTTTTAGTACGCTTTCTCCTGATAGAGTTGGCAACATCAAGTCGAGAATGATTAAGTCGTAGCCACCTTGTATGATCTTTTCAAGACCTATTCTCCCATCATTAGCAGAGTCTACACTGTAGCCTTCAATAATAAGATTTTGCAGGATAGGCTTAAGAATTGCCTCCTCATCCTCTATGACTAATATGTGTCCCAAAGCACTAGTCATTTGGTACTTTCAATGTAAATATATTGCCAGATTGATGGCTAGTGACTGTCACATCACCATTGATTTCTTTGGTCAACCTATCGACAAGGTAGAGGCCGAGACCTACACCCTTAGTCTTCCGTGTACTTTCATCGCCTAAGCGATAGAACTTAGTAAAAATGGTGCTACGTTCATTTACAGGGATGATGTCAGCATTGTCTACTATTGTTATTTCTGTGTGCTGCTGAGAGTACTTACTTTGAATAGACACCTTATATCTATCATTAGAGAATTTCACAGCATTTTCAATGAGGTTTTTCAGAATGGTTTCAATGGAGACCTTGTTAATCATTAATGCCTTTGGACTGCCTATGACAGAATAAGGAATCTCTATAGACGTTTCTCTTATAATCTCCTTGATGACTTCGTTTAGATTGACGCTGGACTTATCCTTGATATCACTAAAGTCTGACTTTGCACTATTCAGTAAGTTCTCTATCAGTCTGTTTAGTCGATTGGTCTCACTTTCTGCAAGGTCAAGATTGTCAAGTCCTTGATCTGCAATACTCTTACTTCTCCTGATAGTTTGAAGATTGAGGGAGATGGCAGTAAGTGGGCTCTTGAGTTCATGAGTCACAGCGAGAAGGAAGTTAGACTTGTTCTTTTCGTTTTTGATGGTTTGATTATAGCTTTTATAAATTAGCCATATACCAATAATCAATGCCAATCCAAACACGAATGCTTCACCTAGGATCATTGACTGCTTAGTTTCAAAACTGTAGTCAAGGGTAGAGATGTCAATATTCTCATTTATGAGATCTTGGATAAGCGAATTCTGCCGCTGTAGCAAAATGGCCCACCAAACCAAGGCCACAAGCATATAACCAGTGACTACAGAGGCTAATATTGTTATGTTGCTCTTGTAATTCAAGGTGCTAGGCAAATATGGTGTCAAGGCATGAACAAATAGTATCTGCAGCAAAGTCGAGGTCAGCCCTAGTGTGAGCAGCAGAGATAAAACCTACCTCATATCCAGAAGGTCCTAAGTAGATACCCTTATCTAATAGCATCCCGTGTAGTGCTTTGAAGTGATCCATGGATTTAGGATCAATTTGATCACTGCTAACTATGCGTTCGTCACTAAAGGCAAGCCAAAAGATGGAGCCAACAGTAGGCACATGCATCTTATATCCCTTTGTTTCAATATGTTCATTAAGCTTTGCCACAAAGTATTCAGTGTTGCCGATTAGTGTAGGGTAGAAGTCCTCTTCTAGTAATACTTCAAGTGTTGCGATCCCTGCTGCAAGAGTTACAGGGTTGGCTGATAGTGTTCCTGCTTGATATACTGGACCATCTGGAGCTATATGTGCCATGATGTCAGCTCGTCCTCCATAAGCCCCCACAGGCATTCCTCCGCCTATGATTTTTCCATAGGTGATAATGTCCGGCTCAATATGATAGTACCCAGCAGCTCCAGTAAAGCCAACTCTAAATCCAGAAATCACCTCGTCGAATATGAGTAAGACACCATGCTTGTCACACTGCTGTCTCAACCAGACTAAGTAATTAAGATCTTGGAGCAATAGACCATTGTTCGCAGGAATTGGCTCAATAATAACTGCCGCAATATCATGGTTGCTTTCGAGAGTATCCATTAGACTTGCAAGGTCATTCAATCCTAGGACTAGTGTTTCTTTGGCAAATGCATCTGGGATTCCAGCAGAAGTGCTTTCTCCAAACGTAGCTAATCCAGAACCCGCTTTGACCAACAAAGAGTCAACATGACCATGGTAGCAACCTTCAAACTTGACAATTTTATTTTTGCCAGTATACCCTCTAGCCAATCGAATTGCTGACATCACAGCCTCTGTTCCAGAACTGACGAATCTTAGCTTTTCTATGAATTTGTTATTCTCTAAAATAAGCTTGCCGATAGTGTTGCCAATAGCCGTTGGTGTCCCAAATGTAGTACCCTTAGCCACAGTTTCTACAATAGCCTCTCTGACCTTGGGATGATTGTGTCCGAGGATCAATGGACCCCAAGACCCGCAAAAGTCTAAGTATTTATTGTCGTCTTCATCCGTAATATATGCTCCGTTACCTGATTTAATGAATAGAGGACTGCCTTCTACAGACTTGAATGCCCTCACAGGAGAATTGACTCCACCTGGAAAATATTGCTTTGCTTCTTCAAACAGTTGATTCGATTTACTTCGTTGCATAATTTGATGTATTCATTGAATAATAGTCTCTGTAATGTAGACATTCTAGACCAGTAATTTGTTTTGGTATTTTGAAATGTCTCCTAACAGAGTAATTGCCGTATATTTGCGCAAATTAATTACTATTAAGAAGGGTATGCAAATTAATGTTGTAAATATTATAATAGATAGTCTACTTGCTAAGGGAAGTTGCTCAATAGAATCTCTTGGTACCTTCTCCTTAGAGAAGCAATCTGCAGCATTTGCTAAAGGAAAAACCGAGTTAGAACCACCTACTTCTAACATTGCATTTTCTGAAAACACATCAGGCTCATACCCTCTATACAAGGCTCTCTTAGAAGTATATCCTTTCAGTGAAAATAAGTCTAAAAAGGTTGTTTCAATATTTGCGAATAAGGTAATCAATGGTTTGCTCAATTTTGATCAAGTAAGCCTGACTAACCTAGGCACATTGACAAAAGAAGGTGACAAGATTAATTTTGCGCCATCATCACAAATAGATAGGATTCTCAATAAGACATTACCTGCGATAAGTTTGACTCCTTTTTTAGATGCAAAGAAGACTCTGCAGCAGGAAGAAGAGGCGAAAAAACTAAAAGCTGCCACTGCTATAAGTAACCCTACCACAGTTGTTAAGGAAAAAGAACCTGTTCCTGTGAGTAAAGCAGAAAAGACTCCGCAGGTAGTAATACCTTCTGTGCCAAAGAAAACTGAAGCAGTATCAAAGGCAAGCGTTGCGAGTTCAGAGCCAACTTCGGCGACTCCTCAGACAACAAAGACTAGCTTAGTCAAAGAGGAAAAGTCACCTCCGCCCACAGTGTCTTACCCATCGTATGAAGAAGAGAAGGAAGGGTTCCTCTCAAGATTCTTACCATGGATACTGCTACTTGGTCTATTGCTTGCATTATTTTGGGGAGGAAGGCAGTTTTTGAATTTGGCCAAGCAACAGGCTGAGAAGAAGGCTTTAATTGCAGAAGATGATGGTCAGGTTGATGAGACAACTCTAACCATTGACTCCACTTCAACAGAGAATAGTGTAAGTAGCATGGAATCTGAGGAAGTGGTTAATAAAGAGGATGAAGAAGCGGGTCTGCCAGCCACAGATAAGGAAGGTGTCAAAATTGTCAGACCTCAAGAATGTATCATCATTGCTGGATCATTTATGATGAATGAGAATATTGATGAAATGGCTAATAAAATACGATCGCTTGGATATGAGGTTTATACAGAGAAGTATGGATATTATATCAGGGTGGGTTTTGCATTTCCTTGTGATGATGATGACCTCAATCTGAAATTATTTATTGAGGAGATCCGTGCTAAGTTGAGTAAGAGTGCTTGGTATCTAGTACCAGATATTACAATCTAATCTATCTATTCTAACCTTATTATGAAAATGTGGATTTTGGTCTTGCCAAAATCTTTACTTATGTGTATTGATAAAATGGAATGAGTATGAAGATATTAATAGTAGGAGGTGGAAATATGGGGTTGACATTTGCTAGGGCATTTATCAACTCTAGGGTAGTAGTACCTAACCAACTTACCATACTCGAAAAGGATCAAGGCGAGAGGGTAGAAATGCTAAAAAAGCAGAATCTTGGCGAAATAGTAACCAATGCCAAGGCCTTAAAGAATGCAGACCTAGTAATACTTGCTGTAAAACCTCAAGATGTCAATAGCTTATTCCAAGAAATGAAGCAATATGTTGACAAAACTCAAGTCTTCTTAAGTATTATGGCTGGAATAAAAATGGAGACAATACAGTCGACATTAGGTGTAGAAAAAGTGATCAGAGCTATGCCTAACTTGCCATCTCAGATAGGACTCGGTATGACAGCATTTACATGTACGGATCAAGTGTCTAGATTCGAACAAGGTGCTGTACAAAACCTCTTAGCCACCACAGGAAAAACCCTAAGTGTAGACCATGAATCTGAAATAGATGCTGTTACTGCTATCTCTGGATCAGGCCCAGCGTACGTATTCTATTTTATGGATGCCCTTATTACCGCCGCAAGGGAGTCAGGAGTCAAAGGAGCGGCTGCGGAAATGTTAGTAGTACAAACATTCTTAGGTTCACTTAACCTATTCAAGCAGTCAAGTTTTTCGTGTCAAGAATGGATCAGTAAGGTCGCATCACGAGGCGGGACTACTGAGGCTGCTATCAAATCATTCGACTCTTCTGAGGTGAAATCTGCTATCAGTAAGGGTGTAAAAGCTGCCTTGGATAGGGCTGTTGAATTGGGTAATTAGCATTACATTGATTTCTACAATCAAGGAAAAGTTGGTAGAACTGTTGTGAAAAAATAAAGGCCCATTAACAAAGTTAACAGGCCCGTATAAGTTCTAAATTAGAACAGACTACATCATAGAGACATTCACTGCTACTAATCCTTTTTGTCCTTCTTCAGTATCAAAAGAAACTTTATCTCCTTCAGAAAGTTGAAGACCATTTAGTCCTTTTACATGAACGAATACGTCCTTGCTACCATCATCTGGTGTGATAAATCCGAATCCTTTGTCGTCGTTAAAAAACTTTACTGTACCGTTACTCATTGTATAAATATAAAAATAAATAGGCAGGATATAAGTGTAATATCCTCACCACGATGGACATAACGACGTCATATTCATTTTAGTTTCCAGCTACCAGTTTATTATTGATCTTTTCTCAAATGAATCTCAACTTTACATGCTAATCCCTTAGTATAGTCAACAATACTGGCATTCTTTACAGAAAAGTAAATAATAAACTAATGTTCAATGTATTGTTAGTCTAATGAGTATTCAGCTATGCTTCGAATAAGAAATATGTTGATTATTGTAAAAGCAAGTAACCTTAGAAGGATTTGGGGCACTACTTTATGATATTATAAGCGCCATAGCTATTGTCTCGCATACCAGTCAGGTCATCACTATTGTATTGAAACAATCCTGTTCTGTATCCTGTGCAGCACTTATCCTCAATTTCATTTATTTGATAGAGTAGGGTATCTATGCTTCCATCATCCAGAGTAATATTTGCGCAACATGCTGCTTCTATGCAATTTAGATTAAATGAAGAGATTGTCACAAGTGTTCTTGGGATAGAATCTTCGTCTATGAATTCTTCAACTCTGTAATCTATAAAGTCATTTGTACAACTTTTGATTGATGTCACATTGATGTCTCCACTTGAAAGTAAATCAACTCCTGTGGAATCAATATAAAATAGTGTGAGAGGTTCAGGAAATGTCCCACACGCAGGACAAGTACATTGGCTAAATACGAGACAAAGCAAAAAACCTAAACAAGTGGCAAAGTACATTGAAGTTGTATGCATGGTAGATAAGATTTGTTGTGTATGTTTTACAGTACTACGCATAGAGCTCTAACAACCTTTGGCGAGAACCGGTCATTATCTCCGCTTTTTTTTGTTCTCCTTGTAGTCCATGAAGAGAAATTCACCAAGACCACTTAATGAACTATAGAATGCCTTCCCATTATTTGCTTTAGTAAATTTATCTACAAACTGAACAAGGTATGGGTCTCTAGCTATCATAAATGTAGTGATTGGAATTTGAAGTTTTCTACACTTGACAGCTAGCCCAAGAGTCCTAGTTAGGATTTTGCGATCTAGGCCAAAGCTATTTTTATAGTATTTCTTTCCCTTCTTCAGGCACGTTGGTTTGCCATCAGTGATCATCATGATCTGCTTATTAGGATTCTGACGTTTTCTTAAAATATTCATAGCCAACTCCAATCCTGCCACTGTATTTGTATGGTAAGGACCAACTTGTAGGTAGGGTAGGTCTTTGATTTCGATTTGCCAACTATCATTGCCGAATACTATAATGTCTAATGTATCCTTTGGGTACCTAGTTGTAATCAACTCCGAAAGCGCCATGGCTACCTTCTTAGCTGGAGTAATCCTGTCTTCACCATAGAGTATCATACTATGTGAGATGTCAATCATGAGTACAGTACTAGTTTGTGACTTGTAGAATGTCTCGTGTACTACTAGGTCATCTTGAGTCATCATAAACTCAGAAATGCCATGATTGATCTGGGCATTCTTCAGACTCTCAGACATGGATATCTTATCTAATGCATCACCAAATTCATATGGCTTTAGTTCAGAAGTGAATTCGTCACCCTTTCCAGTTGCCTTAGTGACGTGGTTGCCTGGTTTCGACTTATTTAATTGATCGAATATTTCATCTAAGGCATTCCGCCTGAGAGAGAGCTCTAGCCTAGATGTTGGATTGAACCCAAGAGATGGGTTTTGTACATCTTGAGCAATGTACCCCTTATCTTCTAGGTCTTTAATAAATTCTGCAATGCTATAATCATCTCCAGTCAAGTTATGCTCTTGATCTAGCTGCGTAAGCCAAGAAAGTGCTTCTGATACATTACCAGAAGTATGGTAAAGTAACTGGTTGAATAGCTTAAATAGCTGTTCAAACGGAGTCTTCCCTTCTTCCTGAGGAATAAATTTGCTAAATCGATATCCGAGCATATTCTAAGTTATGGAGTCAATGTTTGAGGTTTGATTTCTAAGAATGTGATCTGCCATCACAAGGGCTGCCATAGCTTCCACAATAGGGACTGCTCTAGGCACTACACATGGGTCATGTCTTCCTTTGCCCAAGATAGTTGTATTCTTTCCTTCAGCATCTATGGAGTCTTGTTGTTTCATTATAGTGGATGTAGGCTTAAAAGCCACTTTAAAGTAGATTGGCATTCCATTAGATATGCCACCTTGTATTCCACCACTGTAGTTAGTCTTCGTACTGATGTTTTCATCAGCATCTATTTGAAACTGATCATTGTGTTGATTACCTAGCATGGTACTACCTGCAAACCCACTACCGACCTCAAATCCCTTGACTGCATTGATACTCAACATTGCTTTTGCCAAGTCAGCCTCTAACCTGTCAAAGACGGGTTCTCCAAGTCCTATAGGGCTATTTTCTATTACGCAGGTTACGCAACCACCGATAGTATTACCATCATCTCTTGCATCTTCTACTGCCTTAATCATTGTAGCTGCTAGTGCTTGATCAGGACACCTAACTATATTGTCATCAATGGTCGAGAGGTCTAGTTCTTGATAAGTCTTGGTAGTTTGTAATGTCCCAATACTCGATACATAGGCAGTAATCTTAGCTCCTACCTTGTTGCAGATATGTTGTGCTACACTACCACCTGCGACTCTCGCTGCTGTTTCTCTTGCTGAAGACCTTCCTCCTCCTCTATGATCTCTAATCCCATATTTCTTGTAATAAGTAAAGTCAGCATGAGAAGGCCTGAACACTGACTTGATATGATCATAGTCATGTGATCGCTGATCTAGGTTGCCTATCCACATCATAATTGGAGCACCTGTAGTAACATTATTTAGAGCACCAGATAAGATTTTGACCTCGTCGTTTTCTTTACGCTGAGTTGTGATACTTGATTGCCCAGGCTTGCGACGAGTAAGTTGCTGTTGGATATATTCCATATCTAGGTTGACTCCTGATGGACAACCATCAATAACTACACCTATTCCTGAACCATGTGACTCACCAAACGTTGTTATTTGAAATGCTTTACCAAAACTACTACCTCCCATTTATCCCTATTTGTATTTTTGTGAAAATTTAGCTTGCTTCAACCGTAAAGGTAAATACACTTTATTAAACTCCCTTTGTTTAGCTTATGTTCTTATACCCAGACGATATTCTTGAAAAATTAGACTTTGACAACATCAAATCTACCTTGTCTGGATTCTGCAAAGGACAGATTGCAAAAGATAGATGTCTACATATGGCCTTCTTCTCCAACCTCCAACGTGTCCAACGGATGCTTGAAGAAGTTGATGAATGTATGATGGCTGTGATTGAGAGATCTATGATTCCTATTGGTGAATATCATGATATTAAAGAGGACTTGTTCATGCTGGCCAAGGAAAACTATGTGCTAGACATTGAGTCGTTGGTAAAGATTATAGGCCAGGTACGGATTGTCGCACAACTGATTGATTATGCAAGTGGTGAGGAATTTAAAGAACGTTTTCCACAGTTGAGAAGTATTATTGATCAAATAGAGTTTGACACCAAAATACTCAAATCATTCGATAAGATATTTGATGAAGATAATACCATCAAGCCAGACGCCTCTCCTGAACTATCCAAGATTAGTAAGCGAATTAAGAGTAAGGAGAGACAAATCATGAAAGAGTTCGAGACGCTAGCCAATATGTATGCTAAGCAGGGATTCCTTTCGGAAAATAAAGAAAGTTATAGAAATGGCAGACGGGTACTTAGTGTACAGGCTGAGAGTAAGCGTAAAATAGATGGTATCATACATGATGAATCATCAAGTGGTAAGACTGTATTTATAGAGCCTCAAGAACTGACGCTAATGCACAATGACCTCTACGATCTTGAGTCTGAAAGACGGCAGGAGATTTATAGAATAGTCAGAGAGTTGTGTAATTACCTCAGACCATATGTTAGTGCCTTCGATCTTTGGCAAAAGGTAATCGTGAGGTTAGATTTTATCCAAGCTAAGGCAAAGTTGGCCATTATGATGAATGGGTCTAAGCCAGCAGTAAATAACAAGGGCATATTCTCATTGAAGGAAGCTTACAATCCATATCTTCTGTTGGTCAATGATCAAGCTGACAAAAAGACCATTCCATTTGATATGGAAATGGATAGAGAAACCAAGATTCTTATCATCTCTGGGCCCAATGCTGGCGGAAAGTCGGTAACCATGAAGGCAGTTGGTATAATCATTTTGATGGTGCAATGTGGGCTCTTGCCCCCTGTCGATCCAGATAGCAATATTGGGTTGCCTACGAAGCTTCTAAGTGATATTGGTGACCAACAATCAATCGAGGACGACTTGAGTACCTATAGTTCAAGGCTGAATAATATGAAAGAATTCTTACAGGTTGCAGATAAGAATAGTTTTATACTCATTGATGAATTTGGCAGTGGAACAGATCCTAAAGTCGGAGGGGCACTTGCTGAGGCAGTACTTCACCAACTTCATCAGAAACATGTCCAAGGTGTTATCACGACCCATTACTCCAATATCAAAATGTATGGTTATAACACCAAAGGCATTGCAAATGCAGCGATGATATTCGATCAAAAGGAATTGGTGCCAACATACAAGATGCAACAAGGGAAGCCTGGGAGTTCGTTTGCATTTGAGATTGCCAACAAGATTGGGCTGCCAAAGCAAATAGTTAACTACGCAAAGAATAAGAGTGGGAAACATGTCAAAGCTGTAGATGACCTCCTCTCAGACTTGCAAAATGAACGAAAGGTACTTGAAGAGAAACTAGAGAAAGCAGAAAAAGAAAAGCAGGACCTCCAGCGACTGCTCAGCCAATACAATGTCTTACATAATGAATATGAGTTTAAAAAGAAAAAACTCAAGTCTGATATCAAAGAAAATAATCTCAGAAAGCTAGACTTAGAGAGTAAGGAGCTCAAAAAACTTATCAAAGAGCTCAGAAAAGAAAGGAACCTTGAAGTCGCAGAACAAAAACTGGAAGCTGTAAAGACCAAAAGAGAAGAAGTCCACCAAGAAATAGAGAAGATAGAAGAACAACTACATAAGGCAAAAGAGGTGGACTACAAGGACTTAGTAGTTGGAGATTACGTCAAATTGAAGAAGAGTGGCTTGTTAGGTCAGATTGTAGATAAGCAAGGCAAGAAGTATAGACTGCAATCAGGATTTATGACTGTTGAAGCGCTTGAAAAAGATATCGTCCCTAGTAAGTTTGAACCCATAGAACAGACAAAGCGAAAAGCAATTAAAACAGACTTGTCTGTCAATGTCGCCACCTTAGAATCCAAGCTAGATATTAGAGGGTATCGAATGAAGGAGGCAGAAGCATTCATCGTAGAATTTATGGACAATGCCTTTCTTGGCTCCGCGGATGTTTTGACAGTAGTTCATGGTGTAGGTAGTGGTATTTTGAAAAAAACCTTACTCCATAAACTTAAAGATTATAATGGTATCAAAAAGGTATGGAGCCCAGAAGATGAGCAAGGTGGTCAAGGAGTGACTTATATTAAGATATAATAGTTTGAAGTCGCAAAGATTATTCATCATACGAAAGCAGCTTAATGGAGTTACAAGACATCGCATCAGAAATAATAGCGCTTAAGGATGCCGACTTAACTTTAAGGTCGGAGTTAATGGAGCAAGGTGAGTTAATTGAAGGCTATCATCCATCAATGGAGGCCTTGCACAATGAGAATGCCTCCGCATTGAATGTTATCATAAAGTCTATAGGTTACCCAACCAAAGAAAAAGTAGGCAAAGAGGCTAGTGATGCAGCATGGTTAATCATTCAACATGCCATTAGTCAGCCATCGTTTATGAAGAGATGTGCCTTACTCTTGAAAGAAGAGGTTAATTTAGGAAAAGCTGATCCAATCCACCTTGCTTACTTGACAGATCGAATTGCAGTATTTGAGGGAAAGCCTCAACTTTATGGCAGCCAATTTGACTGGGATGAATACGGCCAAATGAGCCCAAATGTATACGATCATATATTTAAAGTAAATGAAAGAAGGAGGGCAATAGGTTTGAATTCTCTTCAAGAACAAATTGAAATAATGAGAAGCCAAGTGCAAGCAGAAAATCAAAAACCTCCTCAAAATTTAACCATCAGAAAAGAACGATTCAATCAATGGAGAAAACTAGTTGGTTGGATAAAGTAATAAAGCTAATCCAGAATTATATTTGGAAACACTTGTTATATTCACTTGCTTGGCCTAATTTTGTTTTGTATGATTAAGATTATTGCTATATGTTGTTGTTGCTATACTTGTTGTCAAGACATGTAAAGGAGCAGTACATATAGATGAAAATATAGAAGCCTGTTCCTTGTGAATGGGCTTTTTTAATGTAAGCATAGAAGTGAAGAATATCAAAAGAAATTCAATTAGTGAGTGTTGTTGCTGTTGTTGGACATCCAACTACTGAAAGGAGTATGCCGTTATAATTGATTATAAAAAACATAAAAAGCCTTTCAGTATAAATAACTGGAAGGCTTTTCAATTTTAAATAAATTAGGTTCTTATGCAAAGTTTTAGATCAGAAATAGAAAA
>JAHDHH010000016.1:59866-66962 GCA_020631405.1 Saprospiraceae bacterium | reverse complement strand
ATATTCATTCATTAAAACTAACATATATACACCTCTTTTTAGATTACTTATGTCTATCGTTGGGAAAGAGATGTCAATTTGTGCAGTAATCTTTCCATTCATATCGTAGATAGCTATACTTTCATAATATGTTAAGTCTTCAGATAAGGTTATGATTGGAGGTTTTTGTGTTGTAATAAAATTAGGCAATTACATTGACTTCTCCTTAGGTGTTATACACATATAACCAAATGACATATCATCTAACATTGACTCACACTTGTCGAGTTTTACTAAATTTTCATCGTTCAAAAGAATGAAAAGAAAGAATTTAGATTAACTTGTACAAAATCAAAAAAGTATAAATTATGCAATTCAATCCAACTTTTATACCATTAATATTTCTAGGCTTCATCATTGTCGCGAGTGGGCTCTTCATAGTCAAGCAACAATCTTCTGCCATCGTAGAACGATTTGGAAAGTTTCACTCCATCAGGCAGTCCGGCTTACAGTTCAAAATTCCAATTATTGACAAAATAGCTGGAAAAGTGTCACTTAGAGTACAACAATTAGATGTATTAATCGAAACAAAAACCTTTGATGATGTATTTCTAAAAATGAAAGTTAGTATACAGTATCTTGTTGACAAGGAAGCTGTCTATGATGCATTTTACAAATTAGACAATCCACATGATCAGATTACCAGTTATGTCTTCGATGTAGTCAGAGCAGAAGTGCCTAAGATGAAACTCGATGATGTGTTTGTTAAAAAGGATGACATCGCCATTGCTGTTAAAAGAGAACTTTCTCAATCCATGCAAGATTATGGATTTAGAATTATCAAGGCATTAGTGACAGATATTGACCCTGATCAGTCAGTAAAGATGAGTATGAACAGAATTAATGCTGCCGAAAGAGAGAAGATCGCCGCAGAATTCGAAGGTGAGTCGGAAAGAATCAAAATTGTAGCTAAAGCAAGGGCAGAAGCTGAGAGTAAGAGGCTACAAGGTCAAGGTATTGCAGATCAAAGAAGGGAGATTGCAAAAGGCCTTGAAGAGTCGGTACAAGTACTGAATGACGTAGGGATCAACTCACAAGAAGCATCAGCACTGATCGTAGTGACGCAACACTATGATACATTACAGTCTATGGGTGAGAATGCTAACAGTAACCTAATCATGATGCCAAATGCTCCGGCTGCTGCAAGTGACATGCTAGGTACTATGGTCGCCTCATTCGCAGCTTCACAGCAATTAGGTGAAGCGATGAAGAAAAGCAAGAACATTAACCCAAACAATAAATAACTATCAAATGCCTAATATCCTACAAATCTCATTGTGCTTTATCCTTTGCCTTGGCGGCACACAAGTTCGGGCCCAAGACAAAGCCTTGGCAAAATTGGAAGGAAGATGGTTTGACAATTCACTAGTCGGATCATTTAACCACAACAATGCCTACAATGAGATTTGGGGAGTGGCAGTGAATGGTAGGGAGTATGCCATCATCGGGTCTACTGCAGGTACCCACTTTATTGATGTAACCAATCCTACGACAGTTCTTGAAGAGACATTCTTCGTAGAAGGGGCAGTAGTCGGTGGCGAGATCATCCATAGAGACTATCATGACCACAATGGCTACCTCTATGCTGTTGCTGATGAAGGTGCAGCCTCAACACTGCAGATCATCGATATCAGCAAACTACCTGAATCTATCGAACTAGTGTATGATTCTGGAGAATATAGTGTGAGAACTCACAATATCTTCATTGACACTTTAGCAAGTAGGATGTATATGTGTAAGAATAGCGGGACCGACCTCGATAGGATTGCTATGCGGATCCTTGACATTAGCAACCCGCTAGAGCCCGAACTTATCTATAGCATGACCGAAATTGAAGGTATTGGCCAAGTAAGTACCGTACATGATGCCTATGCTAATGACAATATTGCCTACCTTAACATTGGTACACAGGGGTTTGTCATTATGGATTTCAATGATATTGACAACCCAGTAGTCACCTCACACTTAGGCCCTGAAGATTATCCACAATCTGGCTATAATCACAGTGGATATGCGACAGAAGACCAGCAGTGGTACTACCTTGCTGATGAGACACATGGCCAAGATATTAAGGCACTAGATCTTAGGACCTTACCAGACATCTTTGTAACTAGCACATTCAATGCAGGTTCGGACTCTGAGTTTACAATACCACACAACCTTATTGTCAATGAAGGGTACCTCTATGTCTCTTACTACTATGATGGCTTGCAGATTTATGACCTAGCTGACCCAGCGGAGCCTAAGAATATATTTCACTACCCAACTTCTAGCATCCCTCATAAGAATAGGTACGAAGGAGCTTGGGGTGTCTATCCTTTGCTACCGTCTGGGCTTATCTTAGTTTCTGATATGCAAGAAGGCCTCTTCGTCATCTCACAAGAAGAAGGTATGCTCTCAAGTGCTGAGGATATCGATGCTCAAGAAATATTGACTGTATCTCCCAATCCCTCTAATGGTTTAGTAGAAGTTAGCACTTCAAATACTGAAGAGGCCCTGATTACTGTTTATTCTATGAATGGAAATGTAGTGTATGAAGCAACGCATTCTGAGTCTAATATTAACTTAGATCTTAGGAATATTGCTGGAGGAATGTATTATTTGCAGTATAAAACAAACAATAGGTGCCAGACAGAGCAACTTGTCCTACAAGACTAATCTTACTACTCACAGGATGCATTGTATTCCAATGTAACCTCTTTGGACAATTTACTAATCCTCAAGATACATTAGGTGGCAATCTTCGTGACTCTGTCATAGTAGCTAGTATCGACTCAATCGAAACAGATACAGGTCCTGACACTACAATCTATGACATTTTATTCATAGATGACCCCTTTACTAAGTCACCATATCACAAAGCTACATTGGGAGAGACAGCACTCTATGATCCCAATGAACAATGGGGTGACCTCAGACTTTACTTTGGCAATATAGGTGGATCATCACTCTCAGCTACTCTTGAGACTCCTGAAAATACGCTAGCTTCTCTTGGCTTCCAGAAAGTCTATGATTCTTATTTTATTGATAGAGACGAATATACATTGATGAGTATCAATAGACCATTTTCAGAGGTCTACTTCTCGCCATTTCGTGGGGATGCTAACTTCATAGCCATAGGAAAGCTCAGTCAAAATATTGGTAGCCAATCCAACTTTACCATTGATTTTCAGAGGTTCCTACAGACAGATTACTACCTAGGCCAATCAACAAAGGCGAGCAGTGTCGCGACTTCATACCAACTCCAAGGCAAGAAAAAACGGTATCAAGCTATCCTCTCCTACTTTGGCAAATTTTCTGACGAACAACACAACGGAGGCCTTATCACTCCCGAAGAATCTTATGACACCACCGTGATTCAGAAATTAGACTTAGACACCTACCTCTCAAGTGCAACATCTAGGTTTCAAGACTATTCTATTTACTTAGACCAGCATTGGAACACAAAGAAAGATACAAATGGCATCCACATCCACCACATGGCGGGATATAGTTCTGGTTTTTTTAAGTATGGAGATGAGAATACCGTAAGTTCGAGAGATAGTGCCGTATACAAGTCTTTGCTCACCAATAGTATTGGGCTCAGAAACAATCAAAAATTCAAGCAGTATATCACTAGGGTCAATGTGCATACAAGACTATTTAACTTACTCGAATTTTCAGGCTTTGCTGCCTTCCAAAGGTTTGAGATAATCTACAACAACACCGCGGGCACGAAGGATTACAACCAAGTCATGTTCGGGGGTAAAGGTGGATTCAATTGGAATGAAAAAGTCAGCCTACTAGGGAGTATAGAAACCTCCTCAA
The DNA here is from genome assembly GCA_020631405.1 of Saprospiraceae bacterium. GTDB lineage: Bacteria > Bacteroidota > Bacteroidia > Chitinophagales > Saprospiraceae > JAHDHH01. The sequence goes on along the minus strand of JAHDHH010000016.1, from coordinate 63,116 downwards.
GTGGCAACCAGCTCTACAATCGAGTGAGTATTGATGCCAATATAGAGTCCATGGATTGGCTTAGCCTGCAGGGTCGGATCTACCGCAATAGCTACCCAGCTGACATCAATATGACCCAACTTTATATCACCGATAGCCTAGTATATAACAATACATTCGATGCCATCAATGAGTCAGGAGTGACAGCTACCCTTACTATCAAACCCACTCAGACAACTATTACAGGAAAATTGATAACCCTTGACAATCCAGTATATGGCTCGACCGATGGCCTGCCTGCACAATATGCCTCTGGAATCAACCGCCAAGAAGTATCACTCCAGCAGAATTTTAGGCTTGGGATTTTTCACCTTGACAATACTCTACATTACCAATCCTTTGAAGATAATATCTGGCACCTGCCTAACTTCTTTAGTCAACACGACTTGTATATCCAGGATGAGGTATTCGATGATAATTTGCACTATAGATTTGGATGTTACTTTCGTCAGATTATGAGTGACTATAGACTCGCTTACCAACCGATCAATCAAGCATTCTACCCAGTGGAGGGTGCAGGGAGTCAGTATCCTAGATTTGATACTTACTTAGTATTCGGCATTGACCAATTTCAAATATTCTTTCGCTACGAAAATTTCTACCCTTTGCTGAGAGATGGTCTAGATATGCAGGTTTATGGTTTCCCGCATTATGACAATAGATTTAGAATGGGAATCAAATGGTTGTTAAAGGATTAATAAAGCCAGAGATCTGGTAACAAAAACAAATAAGCTGACGTTGTAGATTGCATATGAGGTACATACTATTTCTAACCTATTGTTTATTCAGTCTTACCCTCCTGGGACAAGATGAGGCTGTGGACACCTCTGATGTTGATTGTGAGGTAGCAGAGCCAGAAATGTTTCCTACCATAGTAGAAGGCAGGGTAATGACAGCAATGATTACAGAGACTGGTGACACACTAATCATGGCAGAACTAGATGATATTAGTATTACTTCTTTGAGAACATTCAAGAGTGATGAGGACTATGCTAAATACATGAAATTTAAGCGGTATGCAGCCATAGTTTATCCTTATGCCAAAGAAGCTATCAGGATATTCAGAGAAATGGAAGTCGCAACCGCAGAATTGAATAAGCGAAAACGTAAGAAGCATATCAAGAAACTTCAGAATGAACTCAGAGAAAAATTTGAAACTCCTCTGACGAAGATGACAAAGCTCCAAGGCAAGATCATGATGAAAATGATAGAGAAAGAGCTCAACACACCTATGTTTGACTTAATCAAAAACCTACGAGGTGGCTTTGCAGCATCGTATTGGAATAATATTGGCAAACTCTACTCTTATGATATTAAGGAAGGGTATGTCCATGGCAAGTATGAAATACTCGACGCCGTCCTCAATGACTTTGACATCTCTTACAAGATCGAACAAGATAATCTAGACAACTACAAATAATGCAAGGCACTGTATCTTGGCAAAGTCCATCTAATATAGCACTAATCAAATATTGGGGTAAGCATGGCAGGCAACTACCACGCAATGCCTCTATCTCATTTACCCTTTCTCATTGTGTCTCTACTACAGAGATGACAGTTGATACAGGAGGATCAGAGTTCAATTTAGAGTTTTACTTTGAAGGGCAGCGCAATGATGCCTTTGGAGCTAGAATGGAGAAGTTTCTACTCTCTATTACAGACAAGTTGCCTTGGATTGGCAATACTACATTCAAGATCTCTTCTAAGAATAGCTTTCCTCATTCTTCAGGCATTGCAAGTTCAGCTTCGGCTATGTCAGCTGTTGCGATGTGCCTAGTAGATATTGATGCTCAGTTACAAGGTAAGTCCTACTTAGACCTACCCCTAGCATCAGAGTTAGCGAGACTTGGTAGTGGAAGTGCTAGTAGGTCTATCATCCCATCCTTAGGTGTGTGGGGTGAGTGCCATATCACTGACTCCACTGATGATTACGCTATACCGTACAGTGACCAAGTTGACCCTATCTTTCATACTTTTCACGATGATATTTTGATAGTCTCAGCCTCAGAAAAATCAGTAAGTTCGTCTGCTGGACACCAACTTATGGACCAGAGTGTATTTGCAGCAGCAAGGTATGCCCTAGCTAATGATAGACTCAAAGCCTTGACTGGTGCTATGAAAGAGGGAGACTTAGAGACATTTGGTAGCATTGTAGAGGACGAAGCCCTTACTCTCCATGGACTAATGATGTGCAGCGAACCCTCATTTGCCCTACTAGAGCCAAACACATTAAACCTGATCAATGCCATAAGAGCATTTCGGAAGGACACTGCAATACCTGTATACTTTACCCTAGATGCTGGACCAAATATTCACCTACTCTACCCTGATCAATATACAACAGAGGTGGGTAAGTGGAGAGATGAAGTATTAGCACAATATTGCGAAGACAATCGCATCATCACAGACCAAGTCGGACATGGACCTAAAAAACTTAAGTAGACGCCTCTCACGATTACTCCTCATCTTACTTCCTGGATTTATCAATGCTCAGGTGACAGATGGCTATTGTGATGACCCAAAGTTTGAAAACAAAGTAGCGAGTATGCTCAACTACTCTATACCAGTATTGAGTGTGCAAGATATGACTCAGCTCAAAAAACATGAGATTATAGTACTTGACGCTAGAGAACTAGAAGAATACAATACAAGCCATATACCTGGAGCAATCTATATCGGATATGACAACCCTGATTGGTCAGTCCTCGATACCCTTGCTAAAGATGCGAAGATTGTTACCTATTGTTCCATTGGTTATAGAAGCGAGAAGCTTGGAGAGCAAATAGAAGAACAAGGATTCTCAAATGTCTATAACTTGTATGGCAGCATATTCGAATGGGCAAACAAGGGGCTACCTTTAGTAGACAACAATGACAAGCCAACCCAGACAGTACATACCTACAACAAAAAGTGGAGTCAATGGGTAATCAACCCAACAGTGAAGAAGACTTGGTAATCCAATAATCCTATCAATGAATCCAGCTGTTGATACATACCTCAAGGATGGATGTGGGAGGTGTTCTCGATATCAGACACTACAATGTTCTGCCATTATATACCAAGACATCCTGATTGCCCTAAGGCAGATCATCTTAGATACTGGACTCAGAGAAGACTTCAAATGGTCTCAACCTTGCTATACTTATCAAGAGAAGAATGTAGTGATTATTGCTGCACTCAAGGACTATGTCTGTCTATCCTTCTTTAAGGG
>JAHDHH010000016.1:0-59766 GCA_020631405.1 Saprospiraceae bacterium | reverse complement strand
ATGTAGTGATTATTGCTGCACTCAAGGACTATGTCTGTCTATCCTTCTTTAAGGGGTCATTGTTATCTGACCCTGCCCATGTATTAGTGGCTCCAAGCCCAAATGTCCAAGCTGCTAGACTGTTCAAATTGACTGATGCGACACAAGTGGTGGATCAAGAAGAACTTATACGTCAGTATCTCAAAGAAGCAATCCATATTGAGCAAACAGGAAAAACCGTGGCTATCAACAATCAGTCAGCAACGATTCCAGATGAACTCACTCAAGAATTTCTCTATAATCCAGAGTTTCAAGAAGCCTTCTACAGGTTGACTCCAGGCAGACAACGTGGGTATCTTCTACATTTTGCTCAAGCAAAACAGGCAAAGACACGACTATCTAGAATCAATAAATGGAAACCCATGATAATGTTAGGGCAAGGGATGCATGATGCTTATCACATGAAAAAGAAGTAATTTCAGCGGCTATGATACTCACCACAGTTAGGCTTAGAAACCTCCCAGAGGATAAGAAGGATCAGTTTCCTTGGACTCTACCACTCATCCAACAGTTTGAAGAATTGAGGCTAAATGCCCCAATTACCTTTCTAGTAGGTGAGAATGGGAGTGGAAAATCAACAATACTGGAAGGTATCGCGGCTGCCTCTGGCGTCCCACTGGCAGGGAGTATGAGGTTAGAAGATGATGAATCATTGGCTGCAGCCAATGATCTAGCAGACTACCTGAGTCTTCGCTATGGCAAAAAGACCTACCATGGATTCTTTGTGAGAGCTGAGGACTTTATTGGGTTTGCGAGGAATATCAAACAAGAAATCAAGGCTCTAGATAACGAGATTGCCGAAGTCAAAGAGACGTGGACTGGTGGAGATATCAAATTAGCCCTCGGTGCTATTGAAGGTGAAAAACAGAGTTTAATCAAGCGATATTCTCATGACCTTGAGGCAATGTCCCATGGTGAGGGCTTCCTGAAATTCTTCAATGCTCGGATTACAGGGACAGGACTCTACTTAATCGATGAACCAGAGGCTGCCCTCTCTCCGCAGCGACAGCTCTCATTACTTTCTCTCATCTTAGAAAAGGTCAAAAAAACAGGGTCTCAATTCATCATAGCAACCCATAGCCCTATCATGATGGCTTGTCCTGACTCAGAGGTACTGTCATTTGATGAAAACACTATTAAGAATATAGATTACAAGGAGACTGAACATTACCAGATTACTAAGGGAATACTAGACAATCCAGAACTATACATGAAGGAGCTGTAAGGCAAAACTTTACTTCCAAGCAAAGCTCTCAATCAAACTATCGACATCGCTTCTGACAAACTTGACCATAGGAGCAATAGAATCAGCATCAACCTTATCATCAAAGTATAGGCTGGCCCTCACAAAATGTGATGTACTATCTGTCATGAAAAACTGCAGAGGTGTAGCTACATTCCCAGCAATATCAAACAGTAGCCCTTCTACCCCATTCCGATTGACAAACAACGAATCTCTCCTAGAATCAGCCTTAGCATTATGCTCAGTAACCATTCTAAAGGCGTCATTTACTAGGTCGTCGAAGTGGTCGCGATCATCTACTGGGATATAACTAAAGTGTATGCTTGCATTAATCGCCTGCATCGAAATATCAAACCAACAAGAATGCACTGGATCTTCATCCTGAAAATACTCCTCTCTAGTAATCTTCCCATAAGTCGGATACTTGAATGTAAATGGACAGTCTGCCTCACTAGCTGCTTGGTAACCCTTCTCGGGAAAGGTCATCTTAGGATATAGCCTTGGCTTTGGGAGGGTTGCTTCCTCACCACCGCAGCTTGCCAAGAGTAATAGAGACACTGAGAGTACTACTAACCTAATCATAGATTTCTTTATCTAATTCAATCTTTACCTCTTTAATACGTCGCTTCGAGACTTCTCGTATGTGAAAGCTAAACTTATCATACGTAATGACGCTACTCTTCTTCGGGATACTTCCATAAATCTCTAGAATCAATCCTGCAAGTGAATCAGAGGCACCCTTGACCTTGTCAAAAACATCTAAGTCAATATCCATCACTCGACAAGCATCATTGAGCAAGACTTTTCCATCAAAGACGTAGGTATAGTCATCTATCTTGACATATTCAACTTCCTGATCATCGTCAAATTCGTCCTTAATCTCACCGATAATCTCCTCCATGATATCCTCAAGGGTCACCAAACCTGATGTCCCACCAAACTCATCCACAGCGATAGCTAAGTGCAACCTCTTGAGCTGAAACTCCTTGAGTAGTTCGTCAATCTTCTTTGTCTCTGGGACATAGATGATATTATCCCTTATCAATTCTTGCCACTTAAAATCGCCACTTTCTGTTGTATGACCTAGGAGGTCTTTGACGTATAAGATACCTTCAATGGCATCTAGGTTTTCTTTAAATACTGGCAGTCTTGAAAACCCCGAAGTCTTAACTAAATTGAGCAAGTCTGTAAAGTCAGTATCTATCTCGACTCCCACCATATCCATCCTTGACTTCATAATTTGTTTAACGCTGACCTCCCCAAAGTTGATGATACCCTTGAGTAAGTCTGCCTCTCCAGTTTCATAGATTTCTTGGTCTACGGAAAACTCAATGGCTTGTTCTAGCTCTTCCTTCTTAGAGCTATCAGTCAAGTTTGCATTCTCTACCTTAGACTCCAACCTACTACTCCAGCTAACCATGATAGCACTCAAAGGACGCAATACCTTAGTTAATACAGTCATTGGTCTAGACATCCGTCTAGCTAACTGCATGTGCTCTGTATTGGCATACACCTTGGGTAAGATCTCTCCAAACAAGACAAGGATAAATGTGACTCCAAGCACAGTAATCAAGAAATTAATCAGCCTATATATCGCATAACTGTCCAATGGTAGATAGACGGCTAGTGCCTCTCCCCAACTCATAAAGAGACTCTCTGGAAGTATGGATCGCAAGAAGAAATCCGACAATAGGATGATCATAATATTGACCAAATTATTGGATATCAATATGGTGGCTAGTAGTTGCTGAGGTTCAGATTTGAGTTCGAGTAAGCGAGATGATATTAGAGACTTCTCTTCATCGAGGTCTTTGATGTCAGATGGTGTCATTGAAAAGAATGCCACCTCTGATCCTGATATCAAACCAGAAGCTATGATCAATAATACAATTGACAAAAAGGATAGAACCAAAGGACCCGAAAATATGGTCATTACGATTAGCTCTACCAATAAACTGGGGGGATCAGGTTCCAATATCTATACTATTAGGTGAAATGATTGCAATATTAGAATGGTAAATCATCTTCTTCTACAGTGCTACTAGTCGGAGCTGCTTGAGCAGTTGCTGCTGGTTGCGCTGTTGCAAATGGCTCTTGAGCAGGCAGTGGACTATAGCTAGTATTAGCTGCCCCGGCCTCCTTCCTATCCAATACTCTGAATGTGTTAGCTACCACTTCTGTGGTATACTTGTCATTACCGTCTTTATCTTGCCACTTTCTTGTTGTCAGCTTACCTTCTAAGTACAGAGTACTTCCTTTCTTCACACTTCTTTCTGCCCTCTCTGCGAGTTGCCTCCAGACTATGATGTTGTGCCATTCAGTGACTTGCTGCCACTCTCCGCTCTTATCTTTATAACTTTCATTAGTTGCAAGCGAAAATCTTGCAAGTGCAGAACCACTTTCTAAGTGTCTGATTTCTGGTTCTTTTCCAACGTTACCGACTAGGATTACTTTGTTTACCATCTCTTGGTTGCGATCTATTATTTAAATAAAGTTATGCATATTTTCTGCTAAAAACAAACGTATAACACCTGGGAATGCATAGTCACCCATGGAATTTACTGATTTCCAATCTGCGGAAATAGATGTTTGCTTGAGTTGATCTCCAGTAATGATATAAAAACAGCCATATACCTCTCTATGAGTCAACAACTGCTTATACTCCTTATCTACCCTCTCTATCTGGACTTTAGCACCACAAAGATAATCGATTATCTCTGTTTTGTCGAGTTTAGTATGACTACTCGTCTCTATCAATGGAAACTCATGCATCCCAGACCAAATATCTGCCCCATCCCTGATATTAAGGGCCACCTCGTCCCCATGAATCAGTACAAGGTAGTGAAAGTATCGCTTCACTCTTTGCTTCTTAACTAAGGCCTTGGGGAAGTCAAATACTTGATCCTGTGTAAAAGCATAGCAGGTATCACTGATTGGACAAGACCCACATAGCGGCACCTTCGCTTTACACATTAGAGCACCAAAGTCAATAAACATTTGATTGAACTCTGCAGGACTATCATATAGAGCCATTTCTGGTTCGAGTACTGCTTTGACAGCCTTCTTGAGTCTCAAAGAGGATTTGACTTCGGGTATACCAAAGTACCTTGAGACTACTCTTTCTACATTGCTATCTATAGCAACATTCGGATCATTATAGGCAAAGCTCGTAATAGCAGCAGCGGTATAGTCCCCCACACCCTTTAGGGCTAGCACTTCTTTGTAAGTTCTGGGAAATACTCCACCGAGATTATTGACAATAACTTGAGCTGCTTCCAGTAGGTGTCGTGCCCTACGATAGTAACCGAGACCCTCCCACTGCTTCAGTACTTCTGGTTCACTTGCTTGGGCTAGATCCTGAACAGTTGGAAACTTCTGTATGAAGCGCAAGTAGTAATCCCTACCTTGAACGACTTGAGTCTGCTGTAGAATGATCTCCGAAATCCATATCAGATATGGGTCCTGAGTTTGCTTCCAGGGCAGGTCACGTTCTACTTGTTTGTGCCATCCCGCTATATGTAATATGTAGTCTGCTTGACTCAGAATATGTATGATTTGTCAAGCAAAGATAACCTAGACAGCCATACCAGCTCTCAGAGATTCATAACTACCATAACTCTTCTGCACTAGGTTCTTTAATGCCTTCCTCGCGAAGAAGATTCTTGACTTTACTGTTCCTAGTGGTAGCATGAGTTGGTCAGCAATTTCTTGGTATTTAAACCCAGTGAAATGCATCATAAATGGCTTTTTGATCTCATCATCGAGTGACTCTATCATTCCAGTCAGCTCTTGATTAAGAATCGAAGCCTCTCCTCCATTGCCAATCTTATTAGCTCCAGAGTTGATGTAGTAGTTATTATCAGTTGAGTCCATGATTGTACTCATCTTAGATCTTCTTCTGTAGTTGTTGATGAAGATGTTTTTCATTATTGTGAATAGCCAAGCTTTGAAATTAGTTCCAGGGTTAAACTTGTCTCTATTGGTATAAGCTCTGAATGCCGTCTCCTGGTATAAGTCCTCAGCTTCCTCTCTGTTCTTAGTCAGATTATATGCAAACGAGTTCAATGATGGAGTAAGATTACTAAAATGTACTTGAAAATCTTTTGTAGACATAACAATGTGTTTTATACGATTATCTATTCATTTTCAAAAGTAATTGAAAGTTAAACAAAATGCAAATATTGTTAAACAAAATAACTTGAAGATTATAGTATAATTATTTAACTACCTGTATATCAACCTATTGCATGATGTGTAAATGTTGAACAAAATTTGTCTTTCAAATTGAAATGAAAATGCTTGAATCGTACAATACAAGGTACAAACCTACTAACGTTCTGATTATCAACAATTTAATGTGCTTCCAACCAGTTTTCACCTGTACCCATACCTACCTCTATAGGCACCTCAAGCCCAGAAAGTGCATGCTTCATACATTCTTCTATAATCGGCTTCAGCTCTTCTAGCTCTGGCTTATAGACATCAAATACCAATTCATCATGTACTTGTAGGATCATCTTTGTCTTGTAGTTACCCGCGATGAGGCGCTTCCTCACCTCTATCATAGCTAGCTTGATCATATCTGCTGCACTTCCTTGGATAGGAGTATTGACCGCAATACGTTCGGCATTGGATCGAGTCAAACCATTTCTAGAATTGATATCTCTGAGTGTCCGTTTACGACCAATGAGGGTCTTGACGTAACCATGCTCTCTAGCAAATTCCACGGTGTCATCCATATACTGCTTCAGCGCTGGAAACTCAGCAAAGTACTTATCGATGAGTTCTTTGGCTTCAGCTCTTTTGATATTCAACTGTCTAGATAGGTTCGTTGCTCCTGCACCATAGATGATGCTGAAGTTGACTGTCTTAGCATTTCTTCGTTGCTCGTCTGTGACTGCATCGTAGTCAACATTATAAACTTGAGCCGCTGTCGCTCTATGAAAATCCTTTCCTTCTTTGAAGGCACTTAACATGACTGGATCCTTGCTGATATCTGCTATGATACGTAACTCTATCTGAGAGTAGTCAGCTGCTAAGAGTATATGGTCCTCATCTCTAGGGACAAAGGCCTTTCTGATTTCTCGTCCTGCATCTGTCTTGATTGGGATATTTTGGAGGTTAGGATTTTCAGAGGAGAGTCTTCCTGTAGCTGCCCTAGCTTGGTTGAAGTTAGTATGGACTCTGCCTGTCTTAGGATTGATCATGAGGGGTAGTGAGTCAACATAGGTTGACTTGAGCTTGCTGAACTTTCTAAATTCAAGGATATTCGCTACTATTTCATGGTCTACGGAGAGCTCATTAAGCTTTTCTACATCAGTCGAGTATGTACCACTCTTCGTCTTGCTCCAACGATAAGGAATCTCTAGCTTGTCAAATAAGACATTACCAACTTGCTTTGGGCTTGCAATATTAAATTCTACCCCAGCGGCCTCGTAGATCTGCTTCTTCTTATCCTCTATCCAACCCTCAAGCACTGTTGAATACTTATTGAGAAAGTCACCATCTATCCTTACCCCTTCGAACTCTATATCAGTCAAGACATCTATCAATGGCTGTTCTATATCATAGTAGACCGACTCTATATCATTTTCCTTCAGGAGAGCATCGAGCTCATTCTTGAGTTGGTAAGTGATGTCTGCATCCTCACCTGCATACTCTACTACCTTCTCAACTGGCACATCTCTCATCGTAAGTTGGTTCTTTCCAGCCTTGCCAATGAGGTCAGTAATTGGGACCATTTTATAGTTCAAGTAGCTCTCTGACAAGTAGTCAAGCTTGTGTCTGAGATCTGGCTCACAGAGATAGTGAGCTATCATAGTATCAAAGTATGGACCGACAAGGTTTACACCATACCATTGCATCATTAGTTTGTCATATTTGATATTCTGTCCAATGAGCAGGATTGCTGGATTCTCGAGTATGGGTTTGAAGTTGGCTGCTATCTGCATCGCCTCCTCCTTATCTTCTGGAATTGGGATGTAGTAAGCTTCGTTAGCCTTTATAGAGAATACCATACCTACAAGCTCTGCTATATTGGCATCTATGTTGGTAGTCTCAGTATCAAAACTAATCGAATCTTGCTGACTCAATACTTCTACAAGTTTATTGATCTCTACTTGAGTTTGAACTAAGTGGTATTGGTGTTCTACACTTGTGATATTATGCTCTGCTACGCTATACTTTGGTGTACTGAATGATGGATTATGTGTCTGTTGTTGGGTATTACTACCGAATAGGTCTCCTTGCTTAGGAGTGTTATTGCCAAGAATACTATCTGCTAGTGTTCTGAACTCTAACTCTTTGAACAATTCACCAAGCACTTCCTTATTCATTGGGTCAATGTGGTAGTCCTTTGCATTGAAGGTAATCGGCGAATCGATATTAATCGTTGCTAGTTGCTTGGAGAGAAGGCCTTGCTCTGCGAAGTTAATGACATTCTCTTTTTGCTTGCCCTTGAGCTGGTCAGCATTGGCTATCAAGTTTTCGACGCTACCGTATAACTTCAACAACTTGACCGCAGTCTTAGCACCAATTCCCGGGATGCCCGGAATATTATCCACGCTATCTCCTTGTAGTCCTAAGATGTCGATGACTTGCATTACATTCTCTATGTCCCACTTCTCCAATACTTCTTTCTCTCCTAGTATGTCTACTCCTCCACCCTGCCTCGAAGGCTTGTACATAAATACCTTGTCTGATACTAACTGAGCATAATCCTTATCTGGAGTCACCATATATACAGTGAACCCTTCTTTCTCTGCTTGCTTGGCTACTGTGCCAATAATGTCATCAGCTTCATAATTATCCACCATGATGATTGGAATATTGAACCCTTCGACAATTTTTTTAATGTAGGGCAGCGCTATGGAGATGTCTTCTGGTGTGGCATCCCTATTGGCCTTGTACTCCGGATATTGTTCATGTCTGAATACTTTGCCCTTAGGGTCAAATGCTACTGCGATATGGGTAGGCTTCTGATTTTGCATCAAATCCCAAAGTGTTCTCACAAAGCCAGTGATTGCGGAAGTATTAATCCCTTTGGAGTTGATCAGCGGTCTAGATATAAAGGCGAAGTGGGCCCTGTAGACAAGGGCATGACCATCGAGTAGAAATAGTGTTTTCTCAGACATAGTGTTGGTTCGTATTAGAAAACACTAAAAATAAAAAAAGCCTGTTCGCTAAGCGAACAGGCTAGTAATTATATTTTAATTAGGTGGTTCTTAGAAATTGTAAGAAAGACCTAATGTGTAATACATCTGTAATGGGTTGTCAGCATTAGCAAAGTCAAACAATCCTCTTGAAGAGTTGTATTGTGCTTGGTTAGCAACTTGCTTATCACTTCTAAGACCGATGTTGAAACCAACACCAATTCCTTTAAATAAAGAAGTTGAAAAACTGTTAATCCAAGTCCAGTTGAATAAGTCAGCACTCGAATAAGCTACATCAGCTGAACCTATAATATTAGTCGTGAATTTAGGTGTAAAAATTGTGTTATCATCAGCTAATTCAAATTGGTTCAATGTACCACTTCCATCTCCATATGGTACAAACATACTCAAGTTTGAACTCCAAGAAACTCCAGGTATAATTTCTGCTGCATAAGTTGCACCAATTTTTGCTCCTACAGAAGATACAAAGCTATCTCCAGGGAAGTTGAATTGGTATCCTAGTGGGTGAATTACAACAACTAAGTTATTGATTGGAGTCCAAGTAGCACCCGCAGATAATGTTAATTGACCTGGATTGTTGAAATTAAGTAAAGTAGAAATGTACTTCCCTTCAGCAGATATTGCCCACTTGTCATTTAACTTGTATCCAAATAAAGATGAAATATCCAATGCATCAGTAATGTTACTTACTTCAGTTAGAGTATCAACAGTAGCATCTAGAGTAGTGTTTACTTGCTTTAGCGTCAAGTTTCCTAAGTTCCTCCAGAAATAGTTATCTCTGTCAAGATTAGCGAATGCACCTAAACTTACACCGTATCCAGTAGATTTAGAGTTAGGTAAGTTCAATGCAAACCAGTTGTCATTTCCGTTTAGATCAAAACCAGCGATTCCAACACCACCAATTTTCCATCCTGGAAACTCATCAATTTGCTTTTGCAAATCAGCAGCCTCAGCGACTAATGCATCAGCAGCAGCTTGCTTCTCAGCCTGCATTGCTTTTAATTCGTCCATTGTTTGTGCATTTACTGCAGCTAAACCAACAAAGCCCAATAAAATTGTTAAGATAAAATTCTTCATTTCAGTTTTTTTAAGTAATAGTTTAATTATGAATTTCAATTTTTTCAGTTGTCAACTTTGATAGTGGAAATAACACTCGACTATTCCCAGTATCTATGGTGACAGATCTTTTATCAATATCAACTATTAGACCGGTAACCCCGTCTAAAGTCACTCTATCGCCTACACTAAATCTATCATTTGTGTAAAAACTTCCTAAGTAATTAGCCATTGAACTCTGACTAGATAGTCCATATCCAATCGCAAATGCCAAGACCAAACCTCCTATAAGAATCGAAATGTTAGTTGATAGAAACTCTGTATTGATCTCTGCTTGTGACAAAGCACTAACAAAAATATTGATAAACAAAAAGTAGAATAAGAACGAGGCAATCAACTTTGATGACGGTATCCCCAAAGAATCACAGGCAGTCTGAACAACTGACCTAATTCCATCTGCTAACAACGTCCCAAATACTAGGATGATAAGTGCTACAATGAGCTTAGGCATAAACTCAAATATGCCTACTACAAGGTTAGAAACTGGTTCTAAGTCTAGGATATCAGTGGCAATAATCAATACAAATAATAATAAGATGTAGTAGAATATCTTGCTAATGACTTGACTTAGCTGGATTTTGATATTTGCCTTATCGACAATATCAATCTCATTGAGCTTCTCTCCAAGCTTATCTACATTGAGCTTAGTCAATGCAGTCTTAATCATTTTGGCAACAAACTTAGCAATGAAGCTACCTATGATCAGTACTAATATTGCGAACAAAAATTTCGGCAATCCAGCAACCACTTGATTGAGTAGCTTGGTCACAGAGTCAGACATTGAGAACTGTAGAAGGGGTAAAAATGACATATTGATTTAATTAATAGTAATGAACACTATTTGTAATTAATAGCAGAATAACACAAAGGTACGAAATGACCTATTATTATTTCTTATCTATGTCATCATTTGATTTAGAAGAAGTTGTATTCGTAAGATCTACAAATACTTCGAACATTCTAGAGAAGTAAAGTTCTACCACATTAGCCATGAGACCAAAGGATGCAATACTATTCGTTACATTCTTCTTGACCTTGTCAGTTGAATTCTTAAATTCCTCTGATTGGAGCTTTTCTAACTGCTTAAAATTATTCATTTCTGGCATAGGGTGTTGTGCCTTTAGTCTTTATAAATATCTTGATAAACAGACCTAAATTTACTTTTAGCTCTTTTTATTTTCATTTTGATAGCACTTTCTGATTTCTCAAAAACGCCTCCAATCTCTTTTATGCTCATATCGTCTTGATACTTCATCAGCAATATAGTCTTATCACTCACTGGTATCTCTTCAAGTATTACCTTCAGCCTACTGATGTTGACCTCCAGTAAAAAGGAATCGTCTACATCATCAACTGTGTCATGGTTAGTTGCAAAATTGTCAACTAACAAGCTTGGGTCCTTTTTCTTTCTTCTGATGATATCAATACAATAATTGTATGTAATTGAATATATCCATGTAGAAAATCTAGACTTCCCACTAAACTTAGACATATTCAACAGTATCTTCATGAAGATCTCTTGCATAGCGTCTTCTGCCTCACCCTCGAATTTCAACAATGAAATACACTTAGCAAAGATTTTGCCAGAGTATCTCTTGTAAAGTAGGTCGAAGTAAGCTACATTCTGCGTCTTCAAATACTCTGCGACGATCTCTTCGTCAGACATAGTCTTCGGAATATCCTTCGTCAACAGAGGAAATAGTAGATTAATCAATTGCTTCTTATTTTTTTAAAGGACCGTCACGTATTGTGACTTGAATTTCTACAAAAGTAACAACAATTTGCTATCAAAAAGTAGATAGTCCGCCTTATACAACGTATTCTAAATCAAAACACCAAGTCTTGGTTAATAATTCCGTCATTAGATTTCACTAAATTTACCCAAACTTAATTATGCAACGATTTTTGATCCTATTGATACTGACCTTGCTTTCCTTTGGGATGACAGGTCAATCTGAGAGTACTGACCAAGATGCGTTCTTTCTCAAAGACATCTATACCCAATCGCTTAGTAAGTCCAAAGCCTACCACTGGCTTGACACTCTTTGCAGGACTGCTGGACCAAGACTCAGTGGAAGTCAGGCATCTTATGATGGATTAGCCTACCTAGAGGCGGTACTCAGTGACATGGCCTTTGATACTATATTTCATGTTGACTGTATGGTGCCCAGGTGGCATCGAGGAAGTCACACCCTAGACCTAGAGCACAAGGGCAAGGCAATTCCAACGCGTAGTACTATGCTAGGCAACTCTCTGGGCACTGGCGGATCACTTGTCACTGGCGACATCATAGAAGTACTTGAGTTAGATAGCCTAGCAGGTATGGCTGACCAGCTCAAAGACAAAGTAGTCTTCTTCAACAGACCTATGGACCCGAGCTTAGTTAGGACATTTCACGCCTATGGGAGGGCTGTTGACCAAAGAGTATTCGGTCCTTCTAGGGCTGGCAAATATGGAGCAAAGGCTGTCATAGTAAGGTCGATGGCTTCTCAGATTGATACCATCCCTCACACAGGTGTAACAGTGTACGAAGAAGACGCAATAGCTAAGATACCCGGTATAGCAATATCGACATATGACGCCGAAGTCCTGAGTGACTACCTAGACAATGGTAGTGTACAGGCTACTATCAGCTCTACTTCTACCCCACTACCTGACACCTCTTCATACAGTATAGTTGCAGAGATTAAAGGAAGCGAATACCCTGACGAGATCATCCTCGTAGGTGGGCATATTGACTCTTGGGATATCGGACAGGGAGCCCACGATGATGGTGCTGGCTGCGTGCAATCTATCCAAGTCATCGAGACGCTATTGGCTTTGGACTACAAACCTAAACGAACTATCAGATGTGTCCTTTTCATCAATGAGGAAAATGGACTCAATGGTGGCAAGTCCTATGCAGAATACTCCAACGCCAATGGTGAGTACCACCTTGCTGCCATAGAATCAGATGCCGGAGGATTCACACCAAGAGGATTCAGTTGTACGGCGGACGAAGCTGTATTTATTGATAAATTGCGAAATCTCAAAACATTCGAACCACTACTCGAGCCCTATGACCTCTACTTAAAGAAAGGTGGCGCAGGTGCAGATATCAATCCATTAAAATCTCAGAATGGTCTGCTTATTGGTCTTAATCCTGATAGTCAGCGATATTTTGACTATCATCACACTGCAGAAGATAAGATAGAGCATGTCCACCCAAGAGAGTTATTACTCGGAGGTGCTGCTATGACGAGCTTAGTATATTTAATAGATCAACACGGATTATAATGATAACAATAGGAGGGCTGAGATTTGAAGAGTTTATCGCAGAAGAGGAAATACAATCGCTAGTCAATGCCCTAGCCAAAGAAGTAGACACTTACTATAATGGTAAGTCTCTCACTGTCATAGTAGTCCTCAAAGGTGCCTACATCTTTGCGAGTGACTTGATGAGGGCCATGGAAGTAGATTCTACCATCCACTTCATCCAACTCAGTTCTTATGTAGGGACAGAGAGCAGTGGTTCTGTAGACATCACTATGGGCAATCTCCCTGACCTGACTAATCACCATGTACTAATCGTAGAAGATATCGTAGATACTGGTCTAAGTATCTCTACCCTGATCAAACAAGAGATATTCACCAAGGTAGCCTCACTCAATATCTGTACATTCTTACTCAAACCTGATAGTCTCAAGGCAAATCTAGAGACTCGATTTGTCGGCAAGTCAATTCCCTCAGCATTCGTAATCGGCTATGGCTTAGACTATAACGAAGAGGCACGAAACCTAAAATCAATTTTCATTAAAGAAGAGTAATTTTATTTTCGTGATTTTAGAATAAATAAAATCAAAATATTATACATTTGCACTCTCAATGATCCATGGTGTAATTGGCAACACATCGGTTTTTGGTACCGACATTCTAGGTTCGAGTCCTAGTGGATCAACATAGAAAGCCCTGTAAGTCACTGATTTACAGGGCTTTATGCATCTACGTGAGTGCATTCCTTGCAACATAATTAAAACAAGAGACTTTAACGTTTTGAGTGGAATCTCCCACCTGATCACAAAAATACGCTGCCGAGTGATGATCGTAAAGGGTCTATAAACGGCTACGCCGCCCTTGACGAAAATCACTCTCTATCAACTATGGGGCTTACAGGTTAAAGAAATTAGAGGTATGTGTGAGCGTTTGGAGGTAATAGAGATGTACTGGTAGACCCTGTCTATGACACCAAAAAAACAAGTCCCAAAACCAATCAAAAGTACAATACAGTTTGCCATATCACCAATAGAAAAACACCACGTTGAGCGGATATATCAGCAGATATATGACATCATCTTTCTAGATGACGAGTGATTTTCTTGCCTGATACAAAACCCACCAGTATACTTCTTATAACCCCATTCCCAATGCACAAAAAGCGAGTTGCCCTGTACATTCGTGTGTCGACCCAAGAGCAAGTAAAAGAAGGATTTGGGCTGGTGTATCAGCAGCAAAACCTGAACGACCTAGTGGCGTTTAAGGCAAAAACAGATGGGTGGATAACGAAGCCTGAGTGGTGCTTTGTTGATGAGGGATTAAGTGGGGCGACCCTCAAAAGGCCAGCCTACCAGCGGCTCATGAAGGCCGTCAAAAGAAAAGCGTTTGACATTGTGGTAGTGTGGAAAATTGACCGCATTTCTCGGTCGCTTTCTGACCTCCTGAAGGTCTATGAGACGCTGCAAAAGTATGATGTGGGTCTGTATTCTTTGAAGGAAAATATGGATTACGGCAGTGTGGTAGGCAAGTTGTCGCTGCAGTTGCTGGGGTCGATTGCAGAGTTCGAGAAATCTAATACCAGAGCGCGTTGCGCTGAGGGGCGGCTCGCCTCAGCAAGGGCTGGAAACGTGACAATTACTACTGCGCCATATGCCTATAAACGGGTGAGGACTGAGCAAGGAGCGCGCTTGCAAATTGTTACCGAGCTGGTTGAGTGGGTGAGAAAAATGTATACATGGTTTGTACATGAACACAAAACATATGAAGAAATCACTCGGCAGTTACAACTGATGGAAGCCCCAAAAGGAACGGCATCAAAGCAAAGTAAAGCGGTAAAATGGCGAGCAGCCCATGTGAAGCGAATTCTTCAGAATGAGACATATACGGGGAACTTGCGAACGACCATAAAAGACAGCGAAAACCAGCCGCAGGAGGTGGTTATTCCAGTGCCTAAAATTATCGATAAAGGGCTGTATGAAGCGGCACAAGAGCGCATTGGAAGCATCTCGAAGACCAACAAAACGAAAGGCAGAAAGAGTCTCAGATTTTTACTATCTCGGAAGTTGTATGACACAGAAACAGGCAAGCGATATGTGGGCTATAAGCGGTCAAAAGATGCGCGGTTGCAGTATCGGCGACAGGGATATTTTGCGGCTGATGGGACACGGTTTAAGAATACGGAAGTGCCAGCAGAGCCGCTTGAGCGGTTTGTGAAGGAGTTAATTACTAGTCTGGTGTGCACGCCAGAGCAAATGTATGAGCAGTATTTGGCGCAGCAAAAAAAGGGGGTGCAGTTGGAAGAAATTACAGCAAAATTGCATACTATCATTGAAAAAATCAAGTCTATTGAAACGCGTCAGGTAGCGATTCATGAGGATTTTTATGCAGGAAATATCAGCCACGAAATGCGAGAAAAACTGCTTGAAACATCAAAACTGAAGACAGAAAAGCTCACCGAGATGAGAGAAATCATGGAGAAAAAGCTGAAAGCCGCACTAGAACTCCACCAGTCAGCCCATTCTTTTGAGGCGTTTTCTGCGCTGTATAAATCCAGAATTGAATATTTATCTCAGGCAAAATGGAAGCAATTAATTCACTTGGTGATTGAGAAAATATCCCTCACAAAACATGATAATTATATAGATGCAGTCGTGGAGTTAGCCCTCCCCAACCCCCAAAATAAACCCAAGTGCGAACCTGATTTTGATTATAGGTTCGTCTCTGAAGAGACTTCTCATCAGTGTAATGCTCCCTGTGGTACGACTGAGAAGTTTATTACCCGAGTGATTCAGCTTAATATTAAGTTTTTGCTTAACAATTATAGACGCATCCATAAATGGGTGTTTAATGATGCTATAGAAATTGTTTGTGAAAATCAGATTCGATAGTTGCCATAATAAACACCTCTTCCTCAAAATCATCAAACTGGTCAGCAGTGATATCAATAATATATCCTTTGTACTCAAGCCAAGCATGTGATTGCTCACCTATAAACCTGTTCGCTATAAGCTTCACACTCTCAAATCCCTCATTAATGAGTTTAAATTGAAGTCTTTCTGATGCATTTCCACAGCAACCATGTGGGAAATCCTCACTTCCAATAAAAGCTATTTTCCCACTAACAATTTGCTTTCTAAACTTTCCAGCTATCTGTCTAATTATTTCCAACTCTTGAGACATGCCCATATGGCGAAATTATAGAAGATTACAGAAAAGCGCAACCCATCTAAGGCGTAACATCGACCGTTTCTACTACTGCTCCGTTCGGAGAGGTGTAGATGATTTCGACCAGCGGGAACACAATGTCCAGCTTGTCGCCAGCTCCGTTGAACTGGAAAAACCCCAAAACGAGTTCCTCAGTTGACATGAAATTAGAAGGGAAATAGAACTCAGTTCCTTCCGTTATCGTACCTCCAGAGCCGTCAGAAAGCGGCATTCCGTCTGATCCGAGAATCGGCTGGTCAACGCCAGCAACTCTGTTGACAGACGTGCCAGCTGTTTGTACTCTGATCATGGTTGACCCAACCAAAAACTCGGTTGTGTCGATGACGCCGCGTGAGTCAATGTACAGCAGGTTTGCCCCGCAATACTCCTCCACAAGTCGGAAGAACTCACTCGCAGAACGAGGAGTCCCACATACACCATAACAGTCTTCATTGCCCATTGTCAGCAGCTCGACCATGGTTGTGCCGTCTCCCATGTCTGTACTGGTGTAGTACTCTGGGCACGGCTCACAGTCGTTGCCGCCGGTGTTGCCACCGTCAATAGTGCAGATTTCAAAGGCATTTGCCTCATCTGGTGTTTGATATATCGGCTCTGTAGCAGAGACAATTGATACATCAACACCCACTTCATCAACACCAAATCCAACGCCAACATTGTCTGCTCCTGACAAAAAGTCAAGCACGATAGCGTACTCAAACGTGACATCATTTGTGCCTACAATTGTATTGGTAACATATTGCTGCCCCCAATAATTGATAGCGAGCGGATTATCAATGGTAACGCTACCAGTAATAGTTCCACCCAAAATGACATTCTCATCAACTAATGATGTCGGATAAAATCTGTAGATGATGGTATTGATGTCTCCACCGCTACCAAAATCTTGCCAGATGTCCTCCACAACAGGGCAGATGTCAAAGTCTGTGATGTCATATCCAACACCAAATTCGAACTCATACGAATCCACACAATCAGCAGGAATGGTATCTGACGTCAGCAAGCCCACAAGGGTCTGCTCTACGTCATTTCCACTCATGTCCATAACGGTTCTGGTTTCCAGCACTTCACTGGTTTGCACCAAGTCGTCGCAGTCGCCCGCGCCCAGTGCTGATGTACCATCACCATCTGTGCTGCCGTCAAATGTGGCAATCTCTGCCAAGATTGGCTCTTTTATGCAAGAGCTAAAACTGAGTGCCATTGCAAGTGCAATGACCAAAAAAGAAAAGGTTTTCTGAAACATATTCGATTCGTTAGATTTTATGAACAATTACTTTTACGCAAACATAAGAAAAAACTAGGTAGTTAGAAACGAATGAAACAAGGATAAGTGGCAATAAATCAAAGAGTTAGAGAAACCGTTCATTTTCTCTGACGTTGGTACACTCTGTGTAGCCCCAAAAAAAGCACATTATTTGTAGGGGAATAGCCTAAAAACCCCATGAAAACCTACGCCTATATCAGAGTGAGTACGGAGGAACAGTCCTACGAAAGACAACTAATAGCTATACAAGCACATATCCAAGTTGATACTGTCTTTGCAGAAAAAGTATCAGCGAGAAAGAAACGACCACAGCTTGAAAAATTGTTATCCTTAGTGAACAGTAGTGACACGGTCGTGGTGTATCAGATTTCTCGGCTGGGGCGGTCATTGAAACAACTTCTGCATATCATGGAGCAGTTGCAAACAAAAGAAGTAACATTTATCTCAGTCGTAGACCATATATCAACTGAATCGCCACATTCCAAGTTTTTCTTTCATCTGCTGTGCATATTGAGTGAACTAGAGACCGATATACTGTCTCATCGAAGCAAGAGCGGAATAGAGGCAGCAAGAAGAGCTGGCAAGCAAATCGGTAGACCAAAAGGGGCAACAAAAGAGATACTTAATAAAGTAAATGCATGCCAACAGATGATAGACTTTGGGCAGAGTACAGTTGTAGCTGCTTGTGCCGTAGTTGGCATATCAAAGCCGACGTATTACAGGTGGAGGAAATGATTTCTGTGTAGTTTTGCGTTTGCTAACAGACAATTATGAAAACAACCTATATACTTGGTGCTGGTGCTAGCTACGGCACAATACCAACAGTGAAATATTTTCCAGGTGCATTAATGCAATTTGCACAAGATATAAGAGCAATGGAAATAGACGAAGTAAATCCATTTGTGCTCAATCCTGAGCATTTGGCAGAACAGTATAATCATATAGCACAAGAATCGATAGATGCAGGTACACTCGATTTATACGCAAAAGAGTTATATGATTCAGGGAGGAAAGATGAAAAGGGTATATCATTTCTGTATTTAAAGGCTCTACTGAGTGTGTATTTTACAGTTATACAATTACACAGACCTGTGGAAAAGCGGCTCAGACCATTCTTAAATACTCTACGAGAACACATACAGATAGTCGGGTCAGAAGCAGAGAGCAGCATTAATTTTATATCGTGGAATTATGATTTTCAATTAGAATTAGCGTTAGGCAGGACATTTAAGCAAGAAGTGTATAATCCAAGTGACGTACTCGAATTGATACCAACTTTGGGTGTGCAACCAACAAATGCAGCAATAGAAAAAGGTGGACGATTTAAATCATTACAAATATTGCACATGAATGGAATTGCAGGTATGTATGCGTATAGAAGCAGTAAACAGGAAGAAACAGGGACAATGCTACGACCAGACAGCGTTGATATTTCTATGATGAAGGGGAACGTGCCACTCGCGTGGCAGAATTGTTTTAGACATGCGTATGGTTATTTAGATGCATACTCAAGGAGAGAAATTTCATTTGAGAACTATTTTAATTTTCATTGGGAACGTGAAAAACATGTATACCAAGATGATTTAGAGAGACGAGCAATGGCACTCTTAGAAGAGTCCGACAGAATTATTATAATAGGATACTCCTTTCCAGGAGAGAACAGAACGTTTGATGATAAGTGGTTAAAAGAACTAGGAGGTAAGAAGCAGGTAATACTACAAGACCCAACGCCGAAGGCGAAGACGTTACAATTATTGAAACAGCATTTTCAAGATTTAGAAGAAGAAACAGAAGTTGAGGAGTTATACGTACCGAGAGATTTGATGCCATCATGAATCCCCCCTTTTGATTTGTTTGTGCCAACAGATGGAAGAAATGTTTTCCACATTAGCAGTAGCTCAGCCGTTTGGAAAAGACTTCATTCATCAATGTGGAAAAAATAATGGCTCAGTTGGCGGATTGGTCAGCGGGGGGATTGCAAGATTGGGTGTTAGATGCGACAAAATTCGATTGTTGGCACACACTCATTTTCTCGGTATCTAACCCCCACTTGTGAAGGGACTCCTCCCTTTCAAATCCCTCTGGGCGGCAGAAGTCTGTTGTTGGCGGTACACACACAATAGTTATCCACCAACACCGAAAAAGAAAGAGCACGATTAGACCCTTTTGCTGTGTTCAATCGAACGTTCGATGGGCAGCTTATGGTCATGTGCAGCAGTACGAAGGTGCTGTAACTGTTTCATTCGTTGGTCTCGTTTCTTTTGTTCTTGCTCTGGTTTTGGATACCAGCCTGTGAGTTTTTTGAGTGATTCTGAGTCTGCTTGGAGTAAGGTACTAAACCGATATTTTCTATCCTCACATAGGACTCCAACCGCTCTTTTATTTCTGTAGTATAGTTCTATATTATTCTGATGAAGGGTCTGTTCAAATGCTGATTTGCTGCCCGACAGAGCAGAAACAATAGTTGCCCGAATGAGTTCTTTTTTAGTGGTCTGACCTCGCTTTTCTAGCTGATACTCCGCATCAGATTTTTGTTGCTGAGGCGTTTTCTCTATTGCAAGTTGTGAGTGAGTTAGTGCTGGGTACTGCTCTTTTTGATATGTCTGCATGTGTGCTTTAACAGCGGCAAACTGCGACTTACTAATGCCTGAGGACTTCGACGTATGAAGGTTGTTCCCACTATACATTAGGTGCATATGGGGGTGTTTTTCGTTCATGTGGACAACTCCAACGCCTACTGCATCAGGGGCTCGCTGTTGGCTATATTCCCGCATAATATCCCAGAGTACGTGGCTATTTTTTTCGAGATATTCTCTATCAGCTGGATGAAAGGACACTATCTCATGGTACATCGTGTTACTGCCTTTCTTGCCAGAATGATGCCTGTGGACTTCGGTAAAGGCTTTGTGGTGGGCTTCTATGTCTGCTGGGTCATGGTGCTGCAGGTTATGGAGATATACCCCTTCAGGATTTGTTTTTCCTCCCCCATGCTGAAAGATATACTTCAGTAATTGACCAAAGTTTTTGTCTTTCCGTGACAAAGATTTAATAATCATGCCTCTTGCTGAGGTAGCTGCTTCGGCTTCAGTTTCTGTACAAATGTCACGAGATATTTGTGATGATCTGGGTGAGTATTAATATAGGCGTGGAGCGCCGATTTGAGTTCATCAGGTGTTGGCGTGGCGTCTGTAAAGACAGGAGACGGAATGGGACTGGCAAAAAATGTTTTTACTTCCTCAGAGAGCGTCAGAACCTGTTCCCTCAGGTGTCTATAGCGTTCGAGACTTCCTGTATCGTGGTGGATATGGGCTTTGTAGACAAGCTGATTAATAGTACTCCCAATCTTATTGATCGCTTGGCGCAGTTTGACCACCTCTTGAGGAGACTTTTGCAGATAGGTATCTCTTACAACCGAGAATGTGGCAGTCTTGAGCAAGTTGGCGAGACTCTGCGAGTCATACGCTTGCTGATAGGTCTTGAGCTCTTCGTGTTCAGCACGAGTTAACCGAACCGTTAGCCGTCTATATTTCTCTTTTCTGCCTGCATTATAGTCTTTGAGATAGAGCCGCCTGTGTTCTGCTTTGAGTTCATTAATAACAGCCTGAGGAGTAGAATCATCTACTCCTGCAGCTGTTAAGAAATCAGACAGGGAAATAAAGCTACGCTTCATTGTCCAGCGTTTCTATGATATCTGTATTATACTGATTGCGTTCCAGATATGCTTCAATGTCTGCAAGGTGGTAGCGGATTCTCCCATTGATTTTATAGAAGGGAATCTTCTTCGCATGTCGCATGCGATGAAGTGTTCTCGTGGTTACTCTGAGGAGATCTGCAGCCTGTTTATTAGTAATTAATCGAGTCATAATTATTCCTGTTTTTGAATGAGAAATGGGTTATCAGATATGGCCTTTTCTGCCATATCTTCGGGGTTAGAATGGAGGTCTAAGCCGTTAAGCTGTGTCGTTGGTGGCGGTAGAACTGTCGCTGAGGGTGCTTTCTGCTGCTCTTGCGTTACAATAAGTCGACCATCTATAGACGCTAGTCCTGCCATTTTGAGCAGTTTTTTGTTCTGATAAATGGGGGTAAACTTCACCTTGATGGCAGGCATATTGGCATAAATGAGAAGCCCTCGACCCTCTGGCATAGTGCGAATCTCTTGCATAGTCATCAGGTCTCGTTTACTCACATGTTTGACAGAGTTCTCATCAACTTCAATATTCGTTGAGTCCCCTAGCAAAAGCCCTATCTTCCGAAGTGTCCGCTCAGAGGTTTGACCTGAGAAATAGATGTGAGTCGCACAATTGGTAGTAACGATATCGGCTGTATTCTTTCCATATCGCAAGTCGAGTTGAGCGAGGTCTTGCAGTACAAACATCAATGATACTCGCTTAGACCGCAGGAGTGATACTGCTTCAGGTAGTAGTGCAATGGGCAGGACGTTGCCAAACTCTTCTAAGAACACATAGAGCGTTGTATCCGTCTGACGGATAGGTTGCTGGAGCAGCGTCTTGAAGAGTTTGCTGAGCATCACCGTCAGAAAAGGAGCATAGCTACTGGATACCCCCGTCTTGAGGTAGACAATAGTGGGCTGCTTCCGAATGGTCGTAAAATCGAGTGTATGGGCGGACATGAGGTCACGCATCGTGGCATTATCAAATGGTGCGAGGACTGCATGCATACCACTCACCACCCCCTGAAATATCTTCACTTCTTGCGAGATTATCTGCTGATATCGCAGAAAAGTTGCCTCATCAGCATATGCTGCCATGAGACTATCGAGTTCTGTTTTATTTTCTGATGAGAGCATATGGGCGAGGTCAATCACTTTCCCCATATGTTGCTGGTCTGATGGCAGCTTGAGGACGGTATTCATAAGGACTGCAAGACAAGAAATACTGCCCTCTCGCCACAGCCCCTCTGTGGTAGCCCCCTTGTTACTCACATCAAACAAACTCGTGCAGAAGTGCCGAACGTCTTCTGGACTACTCAAGTACGCTAACGGATTAAACCGCATTGATTGACGCGGCGCTGTCACATCAATCAGCAACACCTCAAACCCAGCCTTTCTATAGGCATGATGGGTTAAATCATAGAGTTCCCCTTTGGGGTCTGTCACACAAATCGACACATCATTTTGCTGAGATTTGAGTACTAAGTTCGGTAGCAGTATTGTGGTCGTTTTGCCCCTCCCAGTGGCAGCCACTACCAGAAGATGTTCACATGATTTCTGTTCAGAAAGCATACGAACACCATCAATGCAGACCCCCTTTTGGAAGCGGGATAGAAGAGCTCGCTTCTGAGAGAAACGAGCACTTCCATATCGTCGTGATGGTCTGTCCACCAGTCTTCCCAAAAGGCGAAGACTGATAGACAGAAGTGCTATCGCAAGTAGAATATATCCATACATAGCGCGATTATTTCCGATGTATGAATTTGCTGACAAGTGCTTTCCAGAGCTTGACCCCTACCTGAAAAGACCGATCACTCACCTCGTCCCACGCCTCCTCTAATATAGCTTTCCAGAGCTTCTTGAGTACCCATCTCACAATCTTCTCACCGTAGATCAAGAGTTTCTTGCCCGAGTTCACGAGGAAGTTCCCCAGTGCCTGCCCGATGGCATTAAACATACCCGACAGTATCTGCCGTGGCATAGCCAGAAACGCCTCAAAGAGCTCTTTTGCTAAGTGGTACGCCAAATACAACCCCAATAAGAATACCACAATCCCTCCTATCGGACTCTGTAGCACATGCCATATGAACCGTGAGACCCATTTAAGTATCTCAATTGCCATGTGTTCTCCCTCAGAAATTAGCTTCCAAATGCCGTTTTCTCCTTTGTCTGATGAATCAAGAGATAACTTGCTTTCTGGCGCTTTTGTCTCTTCCGATTTGTATACATATTTTGTATACTGTCGCAGAAGAAAAATGATAATAGAAAAAGCAATTTTCATAATCACTAAGTTTTAATCTAGGCGACCAAAACTGTGCAATCATCTCATCTTCACTGACGTTTGAAGAAAACGCTTATGAATTTTGAAAAACTCGTTGTATTTTGTATGGAAACAAAAAACCGCTACATTTGTAGTACTATGGGATATAAGGTTATCCTTTGTACCTACCTATTATAATAATTTTCGGCTTATTTCAATATAAAAAAAACTGCGGCCACCAGCTTTGCTGTATTATGTGACCGCATTTAGAGTTCCATATTCATTTATTTTCTGAGCGGACAATAAAAATGGACAATGCACGAGGGAGTTCTTCTGCTCTAACAGAAGACCCCTCTTTTTTTTACCTAGAATTTGGTTAGAAAAATATTTCAAAAGTGACCAGTCCTACGTCTGGGACAGGTAATCCCTCACGGAACAGTTGAGCTTTTTGCTCCAGAATCTAATTATAGGGTAATAACCGAGTTACTGGAGCGGGTGCTCTACAGGTCGGTTGAAGGAAATGATGACAAAAACAGAGACACGAATCCAGTACACAGGTGTACCATAATTGTATTCGTAATCTGCGATAAAATCATATTACTGCAATTTACACTTTTTCATGATACTTTCCTATAATTTTTTCCATACCACTTTTGCGTTATTGAATATGTGACCGATTGTGTCTACATTTGTCCTACTATGGCATTTTTATCACGCAAGGTATGCGAAAAACTTTAACACTTAGATTTTAAAACATTGTATGAATTCACCAACCCCACACATAGAACGAGTAGAACTCCGCAAATGGCTGGAATCAACAGGGAATATGGAAACGTTTTCCAAAGCCCTTCAGCTCACGGCTAAATCCCGATACGAATTTTTTAAGAGCAGTGCCCAACTCAAAAACATGCATTTAGCAGCACTGGCAGGCCTGTTTCCAGATTTTATTTCTGAGGAGGTTATCTCGTTTGATTCTGAGAAAAGGGAAAACTTATACTCTCTCCTGAAAACCAATGTTGCCAAATCTATACGTCAAAAAATATCCGTCATACGAGAGGTAGAAAAGTCCACCCCAGCATATAAGGGGTATTCTTATAAGTACTATGGGAGAGTAACAAATCTCATCACAGAAAAAACCCAATCCTCGATATTCGTCTATGATTATTTCACGAACATTAAACAGTATTCACAAAAAAGACGAGAGCCACTTTTTAGAGGATATGGGGAGTATCTAAGGAACATTGAGGAGTTTGTGCTCAGGAATAATAATATACAGTATGAGCGGATAATAGCACTACCACTCTATGCTTTTCAAAAGGTAGTACAATCGAATAAATATGCCGTTGTTTCTGAGTGCCTGAAGCTACTCTTCGATGAGACTTATAACCACATCTGGAACATGTTAGTCTATAACGAAAAAAGAATATCTATTCGGGTGTTATCCGTTCCTACTCGGCTTTTTAGTTGGTCATTGCTTGATAATAATTTATTGCTAACGGAAGCACAATTGGTTACTAGTAATGGTTATAGTATTCCAGATATGCTCATTTTAGACGAGGTACAGGGTTCGATGCACACTCAAGCCCTCATTAAAATACTCAAAAATGATTTGCGAATGAGATCAGAAGACCAAATCATTGATCTTGATGCAAGAACTATGAAAGATTCTACTCGTCTTGTGCTTGATGATTGTTCATCAAAAATTGCCTACCTCACCAGTCGAATAGATAATAGAGAAATCTCAGCAGAACTATTAGCAGAAAAAGAGCACTATATACATTTAAAAGAAGTATTTACAAAACGATTTAGCAGAATCGAGCGAGGTACATTGATTCCTCATACACTCTAACCAAACATCTGCGTGAGGGCAGCATCAACGGAAGATTCGTCCATAGAGTCGAGGTATCGTTCTGTGGTGGTGACGGAGGTGTGCCCTAGTCCTTTACTGATATCATAGAGGCTCAGTCCGCTGAGTCGGGCATTGTTTGCCCAGCTGTGGCGAGCCGTATGGAAGTGAATCTGTTTCTCAATCCCAGCGAGAACTGCTATTTCCTTGAGCCCATTATTGATACGTACCGCCCTGCTGGCAATCTTTCTCATCAGAAAGAGCGGGTCATCATATCTATACTTCGGGTCAAGAATCGGAAACAAAAAGTCTGTTTTCTTGGCTTCTGGCGTATAGAAATGATTGAGGATTTCTTGTGTCTGCGAGACGAGTAGAATCGACCGAGGGTTCTTTGTTTTATGCATGGTGTAGACTAGTCTTGCACCCTGAATATTCCCCATCTTGAGGCGAATGAGGTCGCCAATCCGCATACCACAGACGTAGTACGAGAACAAAAAATATTGCTGAATCTTCCACAGTGGAGAATGTTTTTTGAGTATCACAGCAGCAAACTGCTGCATTTCTGTGACTGAGAGGCGAATGCGGTGTGTCTTCGCTGCTTTGAGTTTGAACTGGAAAAATGGGTTTTTGTCTTGTGGAAAGTGACCAGCCCGAATGGCTGCATAGAGCACCGACCGAATCCATTTGAGGGCATTATGAATTGTGTTAGGCTTATTGCCACGACTGACGAGATAGGCTTTATAGCTATGAAGCCACTCGACGTTTATAGCATCAAAAGATACGTCAGCCCCTTTGGTAAAGGTCTTCATCTTCTTTATCAGCGTCTTATTCCGAATCATGCTCGCCACTTGTTGATTGTCTTCGAGTCTTTTGGTCAGTAGCACAGCAAAGTCAAAGAAACTCTGTTTATTTACGGGTGTTTCTATTGATTGTCTGAGATGCTCAAGTGACTGATGCGGGTTCTTCATTTCTGTGCTGTAGCCAATGGATTGCACCGAACGTAGCTTTGTAAGAATCAAATCATTGAGTCTATCTGCATCTGGGTGAGTCGACCGAACCTGCCGTTTCTTGCTATTCCAGTCCTCTTTTCTTATCCGAATCCCGAGATTAATGTAACGAGATTTCCTATTTTTGGTGATGCGAATTTTGAGGCTGTGGGTGTTATCTGAGGTGTTTTTTGCATGCCAGAGTATGATTGCGAATGTGGCCATTTGTGTCTCATTTTGTGCTAAAGTATGGCGAATATTATTGAAATATCCGTGCAACATTTAACGAAAAAAACTGACTGAGAAGTTCCGCAATTGACTGTCTTTTTCTTGCGTATATGGCTGTTTATCAAGCACTTATAGGTGGTCACGAGAGGACAAAGCAAGACACAAAAAGACAGAATTATCCATCTAGTGGATCAACTTAAAGCCTCGAAAGCTCAATGTTTTCGGGGCTTTTATGTTTTATTAGCAGGCGTATTACCTCTTTTAGTTTTTTGTCGTTGGACTTAATAATTCTTTAATCACTTTATTCTGTGGTTAATCATTGTGATAAATACCCTTTTAACACTAATTATTTAAAATCCAAATATCTTTACAAGACCACACTTCAATAATATTAATAATACAAAATGAAGCTAGAAAAAATTCTAGACAGACTCAACACATTAGAAAAGAACTCTTTTTCCAAAATTGTTGATCGAATAATTAGTGATTCTCCTAAAAATGCTAGGGAGATAAATGTTATTCTTAATAATTATTCTGATACCCAACTCAAGAAACTTGATAGTCATATTGTATCTAAAGTTTTTGAATTAGTTGAAAAAGAATACTATTCTACACTAAACACAAGCATTAATCAATCAGTATCCCAATTGGACATATTGATTGATATACTCATTCGCGATGGTAATTGTATTATGACTAGAGAGTGGCTAGGTAAGCTGTATGAAAATGAAACGAAAACCATAAGAGCCAAAATAAAGGCGCTAAAAGAAGTTTTTGAGCAAACAGATCTAAAACAGGTAAGTGAAAGACAAAGAGAGTTCCTGATTTATAGAAATTGTGTGAGAGTGGCTTTAGATAATGATCTCAAGAATAGTCTAGATTCGAAAATCACTCAAGATGAGAAATCCATTCTTAATGAATTAGCCAAAAATTTAGACCTTTCGCAAGAAGAAGTCAAATTGCTGAACTACAGTGTAATTGGGCTGAAAAATATGCAGCTTGATGAGATAATTGATTTATTAAAAGACTCAGGTATAATCCTCTATTCTAAAAAGAACCTAACAATATACATCCCAGACGAATTTGTTAGACTATTGCGAAAATTTAGAGGAAAGGAAGTCGCTGACAAATACCAACGAAGAATTCTAAACCTATTAAAAGACTCAGAATTAAACCTAATCTGTAGAATTCACGACCTCAATAAGAAACAAGACAGGAAACAAAAAATCAAACAGATTATTAAAGAGGGTATATCACTCCGTAATTTATTGAAATATGATATTCACAAAGAACAAACAACTCTCACTCAAAAGAAGAGTTACATAAATGAACTTGTCACAAAAGGCTTAAATCTAGATTTTCTAAAAGGATCAACATTAGATCAGAAGGTTGACTCATTGGTAGATTACTTCAATAAAGTAGAAAAAGAAGACAAAGTAGGTATATCAATCAATGGCTATATGGCACTAATGAAGGATTTAAGAGACTGCTTGCCAAAAGCAAACAAGATTGTCAAAAATGAATTCGAGCTACAAGCAGAAGATACTCTTCAAGCCGAACTACTCCTTGACTACAATATAAAACCTAGGGACATCATTGAGACTCTATCTACTGATGAAATAAAACTTTTTTGTGATAAGAAAGGAATATCAACTAGGGGCAACGAAGTAATGAATATACTTTCGGCATACAAGGATTCTAAAAATATTGAACTTGAAAATTATGAAAACATAGCCTTCAGAAACTTAACATTACTTAAAGAAAACGGAATCAAAGTAAAAGAGGCAAATCTTGGACTAAAATTCGAAGAGATGACAAGGCAGATTTTTTCGGAATTAGGATTAGAGGTCAATGAAAAACTAAGAAAGTCCGTAAATACCAACAAGGATAAAATAGATATATTAATAAGTATAAATGAAACAGACGTATTCTTGATAGAATGTAAATCTGTTAAAGAATCTGGATATAATAAATTCAGTGCTGTATCAAGGCAAATTAAATCTTATAAAAATCTTCTTGAAAGCTCTGGCTTCAATGTTATTAAGTCATTACTTGTTGCGCCTGAGTTTACAGATGAATTTATAAATGATGTAGAAACAGACTACGAACTAAATCTCTCATTGCTAACTGCAAATACATTGCATAACCTGTTACTAGCATTCAGAGAACATAAAAAGCTTAAGGTTATTCCACATGTACTATTTATGCGTGATGTTTACATCCAAGAGGAAAAGGTATTAAAAGCATTAAATAAATAAAACATCATCCAATATCACCCCTAATTCGACCTCCAAAAATAAGGTGAAAACAAAATCAAGATTGAAAATAGTTCTAGTCGACCAAGGAGCATGATAAAGCACAAAAACAGCTTTGCAACACTTGGTAGCTGGGAGAAGTTGTCCACAGGTGACAATTCTGCAATCGCTGGCCCTACATTGCCCAAGGAGGTAGCTACAGCTCCGGCAGAAGTCAACAAGGGTTGGTCAAAGTGAGCTATCATTACTGACATCATCAGTGTACCTATGGCAAATATCCCTAGGTAAAGCAGTAAGAATACAAGTACGTGGGTCAATATCCTTGGCGCTACTAAACCATTGTCAATTCGCAGGCGGATAAGCCCATTAGGGTGGAGGATTCGCTTAAATTCTAATAAGGAGTTCTTGGCGAATACCATGTGTCTGATGATTTTGATTCCACCAGCAGTAGACCCAGCACAAGCGCCTGCAAAGAGGAGCATAAAGAAAAACATCGTCAATGAGGGGTGCCAGATTGTATAATCGGCAGAGATATATCCCGTAGTTGTAATCAAGGATACTATCTGAAAAGCAGCATCTCTAAATGCCTGTTCTAGTTGTATATCTGTGTGATATAAGATAGAAGTAGTCACAAAGACTATCGAAGCAAGCGTAAAGAAGATATAGGTACGCAGTTCGTCACTCCGCCACACTTTATTGAGTTTGCCTTGGATACCTGCATAGATCAGGGAATAGTTGATCCCAGCAATAAACATGAAGAGCAAGATCGTATATTGAATCAATGGACTAAAGTCAGCAATACTAGAGTTTTTTGTAGAAAATCCACCAGTGGCAACAGTCGTCAAGCCATGATTGATGGCATCAAAAGAGGTCATCCCCTCTAGTCGGAGTGTGATGATGATTAAGGCAGACAGACCAACATAGAGGAGCCAAAGACGCTTGGCTGTTTCTTTGATTCGTGGGTGGATCTTATTAGAGGTAGGTCCTGGTGATTCCGCAACGAAGAGCTCTACTCCACCCACACCCAACAAGGGAAAGATAGCCACGGTCAATACGATGATTCCCATGCCTCCTATCCACTGTGTCATACTCCGCCAGAGTAAGAGTCCTTGGGGCATTGCCTCAATATCTTCAAATATAGTCGCACCTGTAGTAGTCATCCCTGAGATGCTTTCAAATACGCCATCAACAACTGAGATTCCAACATTACTTAGGATGTAGGGCAAGGCACTAAATATACCGGCACTGATCCAACTCAGGGAGACGATCATGTAGCCTTCTCTCTTTCCAATATCAGTCTTGCACCCCTTTGTAAAGAAAAACAAGGCAGCACCTGCTAGAATGGCGATCACTGCTGACTGAAACAAGCCAATACAGTTCTTCACATCATAGCTAAAGGCCACAGCTGTAGGCAGCAGCATCAACATGCCGATGCAAAAGAGCACGGCGCCTATGACACGGGTGATTATACCTAGGTTGATCGACATTACTTAAAGATTTCTTCGACGGATTTGATAGCCTCAGGTAGTACAAATATGATGACCTTGTCATTAAGAGCCATCCTGAAACTACCAGCAGGAATAATTGTCTGATGCCCTCTCACTATGCCTGCTACTATACTTCCGAGGGGCAGCTTGAGCTCAGATAGGGTCAATTCCGTAAGTCGACCAGCCTTGCTTATCTGAAATTCGATGATCTCAGCATCCACTCCATGGAGGGTCGCAATAGCTTCGATATTCCCCTTTCGGACGAACCTGAAGATATTGTTGGCAGCGATGATTTTCTTATTGATGATGGTATCTACCCCTATATTCTGAGAGATATGGGTGTAGACATCATTGTCCACAAGGGCTATAGTCTTGTATACCCCACTTTCTTCTGCGAGGAGACTTGAGAGGATGTTGATTTCTGAATTGGGAGTCAAAGCCACGAAGGCATCCATCTTACTCAGTCCACACTGGGCTAAGAATTCCATATTGCTCGGATCTCCGATAGAGACCAAGGTATTATCTAGAGTTTTTAAGAATCGCTTTCCTATTTCCTTGTTGCGCATGAGCAAGGAGACATTGTAGACACCCTGCAAGAGCTCAGCTGTACTCAAGGCTAGAGGGGTATCCCCTATGATCATGACATTCTTGATCTTCTTACTCTGCTTCCCGAGGAATGGCATGGCCTTTTCTATGTGCTTAGTCTTAAGGCTAAGGTATAAGTGGTCTCCCTTGAGTAATACTGTGCTTCCCCTAGGAATGATGGTCGTATGATTCCTTAAAATAGCAACACCTCTATAAGTGAAGGTATCTTGACCTTGATCAATATCTGACACAGTCTTCCCTACCAAGTTGGAGTTAGCATCTATCGAAAAGCCGACTATACTCAGTCTCTCTCCCTCAAAGTCAAAACTATCAGTGAGTGATGCCCTCTTGATTAGTCGCTTGATTTCCAAAGCGGCAAGTTGGGTAGGTGATATCAGTATATCAATCCCAATTTTTGAAAAATATTCTTTTTGCTGTTGTGATAAGAACTCTGGGTTACGGACCCTTGCAATGGTCTTCGCTGCACCCTTCTGCTTGGCAAGGATGGCAGTAAGCATATTTGTATCCTCACTTGTGGTTACTGCGATGAAGAGGTCTGCATTTCGTACTTCTGCCTCTACCATAGTATTGAGGGAAGTAGCATTGCCAGAGACTGTCATCACATCCAGCTTATTGCGGACAGAGTCAAGTACATCATCATCAGTATCGATGATAGTAATATCCTGATTTTCGTGAGAAAGCAGCTTAGCAAGGTGATAACCCACAGAACCAGCTCCAGCTATTACAATTTTCATAGACTATTTAATCGCTAGAGATACAGCACTGCCTCAGTGAGTCGTCTACATCTCTAATAAGCGACAAATGTAAAGGTTATATCAATTGCTGTACAAGCAAATGGTGATAAACTTACTCGTCTAGCCTCAGAGCTAGTTATTGGATGACTAGAGAATCTCATGTTCAACAAGGAGTGACCTAGCCTCTTGAGCCTGACTAGTATCCACATACAGCTCAATGTGACCAAAGACTCCCGCATGAGCCGAATCCATCTTATTGATAGTAAATGCCTGAATACCAGCTTCAGCTAAGAGGTGCTTGGCTGACATAATCTTAAGATTCGATACTGTGAAAAATACTCTTTTTTCGTCCATGATCACTATTGTTAATCCACTATGTTTAACATCGAAAGTGTCAATATAATTCTAGAATACTCTTGTTGTTTTGGGAAATGTCATTGCTAGGCTAGTATTTTTATCAGTGCAACTTAAATGAGCTTTTATCAATTGCAGAGTTATGCCCAGAAGATTATGGTCATGTTATCAATATCGCCATCCGTCATGTACAAAGATTTATTTTGATGCTGGTGATGAATTAATACGATCAATCGAAGTATACGATATCAATGGAACTGCTATTTCAGTCGAGCTAGACATTCTAGCTACAAACGGCTCGATGGACATGTTGAATCTTGTTAAAGGAGTGTACATTTTCACGTGTAGAACTAAGGATAATGTTCATACTGCAAAGTTTTTAGTAATTTGACATCCATGCAATATAGCAGGCGAACTTTGTTTATAATTTTAGTCTTGTGGATTGTCTCAACAGTTTTCGTAAAGGGACAAGACAAGTATGATTACATATGGCTGTTTTCCAATAATGGTGGACCGGCTGAAGGCAATGAAGCGACACTTCTTGACTTCAATGATGGCAAATTGACTATTGATTCCTTTAATATAGGAAATGAAATAGGTCTGAATAATACTTCCTTCAGTAATGACCAAGGAGAGTTATTATTGTATTCTAATGCTTGCGCCATCTATGATAGTACATTCCAGATAGCAGACAATGGTCATGATATCAATCCTGGCGAAATACATGATATCTGGTGTCAATATGGGGAGTATCCGTCTAATGCAAATTCAATCTTTCTAAAAGATCCCACTGGCGAAGGAGTTTACTTTATTCATAAGAATAAAGTAAACTTACTAAATGACATAACATTCCCTGACTTAATGTACAGTTACATTGATTATAGTGGGCTAGTAGTTACTCAAAAGAATGTAAAGATAGACTCTATCAGATATAAGCCCTCTGGGTATATGGAGGCTATCAGGCATAGCAATGGACTCGATTGGTGGTTGATAGATTATACTGAAACAGTAGATTCTGGATATGTATTAAAATTCTTAATTGATTCTGCTGGAATAGCCCTAGTTGAAGAATCAAAATATGAAAATCAAAGTAGTTTGGAGTCTAGATGTAGTGGAGGTGGACAAGCTTGCTTTTCTCCTGATGGTGGTAAGTATGTAAAATTTTGTCCATATACTGGGTTAGATGTCTTTGATTTTGATAGATCTACTTGTGAGTTTTCTAACTATCGGAATATCTCAGTTTCTCAAATTCCAGTTGATTTTTTCAGTGGTGTAGCTATTTCTCCTAATGGAAGATTTGTCTATATCTCCAATAGGACTCTACTTGTGCAAGTAGATCTTATCTCTGACAATCCAGCAGATGAGATTATTCTGAT
The DNA here is from genome assembly GCA_020631405.1 of Saprospiraceae bacterium. Classification (GTDB taxonomy): domain Bacteria; phylum Bacteroidota; class Bacteroidia; order Chitinophagales; family Saprospiraceae; genus JAHDHH01. The sequence goes on along the minus strand of JAHDHH010000016.1, from coordinate 26,656 downwards.
AGATACATATGATGGATTTATTGATCCTTTTCCGACGAATTTTTCTTACATGCAGATTGGTCCTGATTGTAGGATCTATATGACGAGTACTAATGGGGTTAGAAGTCTCCATGTCATCAACAACCCTGATGAGAAGGGTGTAGCCTGCAATTTTGTACAGCGAGGATTGAAGTTAAGAGACTCTAATAATCCAGCGTCTATCCCCAATCATCCAGTTTTCAGACTTGACGGAGATGCCGTCTGTGATCCGACGATTACAAATGTGTTTGACATTCCTATTGAGATAGTGCATGACTTGGATATTTATCCTAATCCTACTTCTGATGCTGTGACTCTATCCTTTCCCGATGAGCTAAGGCAAGGTATACTCTACATTAGATCATGGGATGGACAGTTAGTTGATCAGCAGTCTTTTACCTATGCTGGTAGTCTACAGACTTCACTCGCTGAGCATGGAGCTGGCATCTACATCATGGAAGTGGTGAGTAAGGAGAGACATTTTGTAGGGAGGGTTGTCAAGGTGGAGTGATTTTGGGTTTTTGGCGTAGGCTTGAAATCAGACTCTTTTAGTTTTTAAGTTTTGGTACTGAGTGTTGCTAAACGCCAAATGTGTTTGATTGTCGTCATGCATTTCTTGATTTGACTTTTTTTGCTAGTATCTTTATCTCTAAACTTTAGAAAACCAACCACTATCAAACCACACACTTTCACAATCAAAGCTGGTGCATCTGCAATCAAGCATATCAAATCTCATGGACTCTCTCCAAGCGACATCTCAGTAATGAATGCAGCAGCAGGAGGACCAAGGTGGATAGCTCTCTACGCCTTTGATAAGTATTTGGCAGAACATTGGTTTCATGATAGGATTGAACCCCTTCACTTAGTGGGCTCTTCTTCTGGAGCATGGAGGATGCTCTGCCATGCCTTGCCTGACACATTGGATGCCTTTGATCGCTTCCTTGACTATTATATCAATCAGAGCTATGATACTCTACCACCGCCGGAGGTGGTTTCTAGTGGTCTTGATCGTGTAGTGAGTGGCATCCTTGGTGAGAATACAGCAGCAGACCTACTACATAATCAGACAAAAAGACTCTTTGTCATCGCTGCTCTATGCCATACAGGTCGACTAACTAAGCGACAACAGCAGTTCTACTTTGGCAAGCTAGGCTTGAAGAATGCTCTTTCTCGAAACCTACTCAAGTCTGATGTAGAGAGGATCATATTTACTAATACCGCCGACCAATCGGTTATCTGCAAGGACGAGTTCAGCACTCAATACCTCCAATATACAGACGAACATATCGTCCACATGCTCAGGTCCACCGGCACCCTTCCTTTCTTGATGCATCCAGTGGACAGCATTCCAAGCCTAGATGGAGTCCTTTGGGATGGTGCCATCATAGATTATCAGATCGGACTAGACTATACTACGGACGGACTTGTACTCTTCCCACATTATATGGACACCTTGAGTCAAGGCTACTTTGACCAGTACCTACCTTACCGAAAATTTAATGGTGATGTCTTGGATAAGATGATAATGATTTCTCCTTCGCAAGCATACATAGCTAGTCTACCAAATCAAAAAATATCAGATAGTTCGGACTGGAAAGCCTATATTGGAAAGAATCCAGAACGGATTAGCTATTGGAAAACAGTAGCCGCAAGAGGTCAGGAGATAGTAGCAGAATTTGATAATCTCTATCAAACAGGGCAACTAATAGATGTGATCGAGCCCTTGAGGTTCTAGTGGAGCAGTCCTATTGATAGAGCAAGAGGTGTATACTTGTAGCAACTATTTTCAAAATTTATGAATTCATATTTACTCGAATGATTAAATTCTTGGTTTTGAAAATTTTTAGTGGTTATAACCATAAGGACTGGCATGTTGTATTTTTATGGATAAGTAGTAAAAATCCATGAATAACGGAATAGTGCCTGAGTCTCAAGAGCATTAAGCATGAAAATATATCACTAGCAATCTATTTATTATGCTAAAAAGATAACTTTAGACGAGTTTTATTCTGTTTAGGATTTTTGCTATTTAGGAATGTGAAGAAATACGAACAGCCTTGATTTTTTACTTCTTTCTTATCAAGAAAACAGAAGATACAGACTTGGTAGTTGAAAAACATCTGCCCTACAGAATACAAAATCGAATTTATTTTAAAAGCAGATTAAACCATTGTAAAGATTTACCATCCAAGAGATAAGTAACCACAATAACAATTGACTGACGAAGCTATACTATCACAATTGAGAGACTCTAACCAACAAAATGCTGGGTTTAGAGCCTTAATGACCAAGTACCAAGAACGCTTGTACTGGCATATCAGAAGGATAGTATTGACCCATGAGGATACTGATGATGTCATTCAGAATGTGTTTGTCAAAGTATTTAGACATGTATCATCATTCGAAGGCAAGTCTTCATTGTTTACTTGGTTATATAGGATAGCGACTAATGAGGCACTTTCTCATATCGCTAGAGCTAAAAAACATACCCATGGTGACATTAGTGAATTTGTAGAGAATAAGCTACTAACCGACCCATACTTTGAAGGAGACTCTGTACAGCTTAAGCTAAAAACAGCAATTAGCAATCTACCTGAAAAGCAAATGTTGGTGTTCAATATGAAGTACTACCAAGAGATGAAGTATACTGAGATGTCCGAAATACTTGATACCTCAGTCGGGGCTTTAAAGGCTAGTTACCACCATGCAGTCAAGAAAATACAACAAGAAGTAACAGAGAGTAATATATATCATGAATAAGCAGCGACCTACAACAGATGGACTACATACTCCAGATGGCTATTTTGACGGATTGCAAGACAGAGTACTAGAGTCAATAAATGGAGACAAAGGAGAAGGTATGACCATGCCTGACCAATACTTTGCTACGATGCAGGAGAGTGTGGTAAGCAAGCAAAGACCTGAGACTAAGACAAGGTATCTTGGCTTACTTAGGGTAGCAGCGGCAGTGATAGTACTAGCAAGTGCAATGTGGTTTTTTAGCAGCCCTGAACCTGAGCATCAACTCATAGCAGAGTACAACGCTGAATATATCGATTACCTCATGGCAGATGCTAGCGACCTTGATTTAGAAGAGTTAGTCGACATGATTCAGTCAGAAGACCTCATTATTGACAATAGTGATGAAATGTTTGACTTTATCGAAGATGAAGAATTATCAATTGATGACCTTATAGATTTTATTTAACCCTAAGCTATTTTTAAAATTAATTATTATGAAGTATACAATGATATTTTGTGTCATGCTTTGTACCCTAGCACTGTTTGGGCAAGAGCAAAGAGCAGACAGAATGCAAAAAATCGAATCCACTAGAATCGCCTACATCACCAATACTCTAGAACTTACACCCAAGGAATCAGAACAATTCTGGCCAATCTACAATGGCTACACGAATGCACTCAAAGACATGAGGAAACAAATTCGAGGAGATAGGCAATCTAGAGACGGTAGTAGTCTAGCTGGACTAAATGACCAAGAAGCAGCGAAACTGATCGATGACTACCTAGTCAATGAACAGAAAAAGGTTGACTTAAAAGCTGACCTAATGCGTGATCTTTCAGGTAAGTTATCCAATCAAAAGATTATCAAATTATTCTTTGCAGAGGAGCAATTCAAAAGAGAAATGTTGTCTAAAATTAAAGAATCAATGGACAATCGCCGTGTCGAAAGAAGAAAAGGACAAGGCAACGAAAGGTAAATACAGTATTGATTACTGTAAATAACGCCGAAGGATATCGAGCTAATGAGCTTGATATCCTTTTTTTTATGATGTTAACCTAAATAGAGACTACATTTGAGCAACTTTATGGTCAGGAGTGAGTCATAAAGAGGAAATTGAACTAACATCATGAACGCAAAGCCACAATCAGATTTTTGGTCTTGGAGTCTTGCTCCTTGGTTTGTGCTCATTGCCCTTAGTCTAATCTGGGGAAGTTCATTCATTCTTATCAAAAAATCCCTGTTAGCATTTAGCCCTGACGAAGTGGGTACCTTGAGGATTGGCATATCTACCCTTGCCATACTCCCAATACTCATTTCTAGGTGGAAGCTACAGCAGTGGAACTTACTCCCAATCTTCTTAGTGGTTGGGTTGACAGGCAACCTGCTACCTGCCCTACTGTTCTCTCATGCTGAAGTCAAGATTGATAGCGGTATAGCTGGTGTCCTCAATAGTTTGACTCCATTATTTACCATTATCATAGCCTGGTTGTTTTTTTCTAGGACATTCAAGGTTGTGGAAGCAACAGGCATCCTACTTGGATTCATCGGTGCTACATTCTTGATCTTATTTGGCACTGGGGTCATAGACTTGACTCACATCAACTATGGACTCCTCATCGTACTAGCGACTTTCTGCTATGGGATAAGCGTCAATGTAGTCAACCACAAGCTTAGTAAGATCAAACCACTCGATATTACGATTATGTCATTCGCAAGTGTGGGGCTATTCGCTTGGTGCTACTTATTCTCCTCTACGGACTTTATCGAACATGCTACTCACCATCCAGATAGGTTGACTTCAATATTGTCACTCTGTACCCTCGCCATTGTCGGCACTACATTATCTACAATCGTATTCTACAGGCTAGTCCAACGAACTGACGCGATATTTGGATCTTTGGTGAGCTACATCATCCCTCTAGTTGCCTTACTCTGGGGCATAGTCGATGGCGAAGTATTAATCTGGAGTCACCTTGTAGGATTCTTGTTGATACTGTCTGGGATATACTTAGTTAAAAGGAAGACTTAAGCCTTAAATAAGACATTAGCATTAGCAGTAGTATACCCCGCTACGACATCAAAAGACTCTTCTCTAAACTCAGCAACCTTTTCTGCAATGACAGGTATGTACTTACTTTGGTTTTTGCTACCTCTATGTGGGTGTGGCGCTAGGTATGGGCTATCTGTCTCTAAGACTATCCTATCTTGTGGCAGGTACTTGACCATGTCACCGAGTTTGGCATTCTTAAAGGTAATCACACCTCCTAATCCAAGGTAGAAGCCACAGTCAAGGGCCTTTTTTGCTTGATCAATAGTTCCGTTAAAACAATGAAAAACTCCACTCAGTGAGCCATTTTGTAGGCTACTCACCATGTCAATAGAGTCATCAAGACTATCTCTAGAATGAATGATAATCGGCAAGTCTAACTCTATTCCCCAGTTGACCTGTGTCTCAAAAGCAGCTTTTTGCTGAGTCTTAAATGTCAGATCCCAATAGTAATCTAGACCAATCTCTCCTACTCCATAGTATGTCCGCTCAGAGTCATGCAATGCCTTGAATTCGGCTAACTGTGCTTTGTAGTCTTCCTCGACATAGCAAGGGTGCAGTCCCATCATAGGCAGGCACAGGTCAGGATAGGTGTCAGCCAAGTGATGCATCGCATCTATGCTAGTCCTATCAATATTAGGCATATATATCTTCGAAACTTGAGCATCTCTTGCGGCTTGAAGGATAGAGTCTATATCTTTGGCAAACTCATCAGTATAGATGTGTGCATGAGTATCAATAAGCATAGGTGTAATTTGTCATTTGAATGAGCAAAAAAAAGAAATATTATGTAGTGTGGGTAGGAATGACCCCAGGAATCTACGAAACTTGGGACGAGTGTCTACGTCAGACTAAAGGCTATCCGAATGCAAAGTACAAATCATTCAAGACATTGCTAGAGGCACAGCAAGCCTATTCTGGAGCTCCTAACTTTGCCTCCAAGGCATCTTCTAAATCCTCCACTCCCAATATCAATCCAGCAGGATACGCTAAGATGGGTGTGATTATGGATAGCTTCTGTGTCGATGCCGCATGCAGTGGCAATCCGGGAGTCATGGAATACCGTGGAGTTTGGACTCAAGATCAGTCCGAACTTTTCCGGATGGGACCCTACAAACATGGGACTAACAATATTGGAGAATTTCTAGGCCTTGTGCATGCGCTGGCTTTGTTCAATAAGTTGGGTAAGCACAAGATGGTCATCTATACAGATTCTAGAACTGGGATGGCATGGCTGAGAAACAAAAAGGTAAAAACCACCTTGGTCAAGAATGCAGAGACGAGAGTTATTTGGACAATGATAGACAAGGCTTTATTCTGGATTCATAACAATACCTGGGACCATACTATACTCAAGTGGGACACTAAGGGATGGGGTGAGATACCTGCTGACTTTGGTAGAAAGTAGTCTATATGCCTTCTGTACTCTTACTCTTCGCTAGTTACCTTTAGCCACTTTCAACACTCTGATATACACGATTGCAATTAAGCCTAACACGATTGCTATGCCACCGATGATTGGATAATTTTCATATTGATTAGCATCATTGATAAAGATGATCTGCCCACTAATCAAGGCCGATATACCTATGGCAAATTGTTGTAGTGATGATTTCAGTGACATGAAACTCCCTCGGTTTTCTGGGGTTGCAGCGGCAGTGATGATTGTATTTGCTGGGATAAATCGCCCACTAGCAAAGATGAAAAACAGCGTCGTCCAAAGGAAGACATAAGGTAGAGGTGCTGGCGTGAGGAATGTGATCATCATAGTTGGAATGAAGCAGACTATCATCAGGGTCGTAAATACCTTGTTCACTCCAAGCTTATCGGTAAGCCGTCCTATAAATGGCGCTGTGACCACTGTAGCTATACCGCCAAGAAAAAACTGAAGGGCAATATCTGTCTGGGTTAGGCCAACATTCTTAATTAAGAAAGGAGAAATAAACGGGATAATCATGAAGTGTCCTAACACTATCAAAAAGCCCACTGCCAAGGCATGCATCTGGTTGCTGTCAGAAGTAATGGCTTGTATCGTGCTGCTAATTGAGTTCACTTTTTGACGATCAATATGACCTGTCATCCTTGGGAAGAATACTATAATTGCAACCGATAGGGTCAAAGCACTAATACCTAGGATCAAAAATGGTGTTTGCCAAGAGCCTTGAGCTGCTAAATACAGTCCAAATGGCACCCCAAAAGCAGAGGCAGATGAGAAGGCAGCCATCAAGATTCCCATGGCCTTGCCCCGTTCAGCAAACATATACAAATCACTAATTATAGACAAGGCAAGAGCTCCGATCACTCCCCCAAACAAGCCCGCAATAAACCTAAATGCCAATAACACTTCATAGGTTGGTGCCATAGCACAGAGCATCGTAGCTAGGCCAAACCCTACGTAAATAAAAATCAAAGCATGCTTTCTATCGAATTTGTCCAAGTTGAAAAACGCTATCAGGGCAGAAAACGTAGCAGCAAAGGCATAAATAGAAACCAAAAAGCCAAATTCTGCCGCTGTGATATCAAATGTCTCTATAAAGATATCACCAAGAGGCATGATCAACATGGAATCAACTATGTTGGTAAATTGGATTACAGCTAAGGTGTAGAGGATATACTCTCTTTTCATATCTATCTAACTAGGAGAAGGCAAATAAGTTATCTCAATTGCCTAATAATCCAAAATCTTGACCTCTGTCCTTCTATTGAAGCGATGCTCGTCCTCTGTACACTTGACACCATCTTCACAGTTATTTCGGAGTCTACTCTCTCCGAAGCCAATGGAGACTATACGTGCTGCATTGATTCCTTTGTCGATGAGGTACCGCCTTGCAGAGTCAGCTCGCTTGTCGGAGAGAAGTTGGTTGTAGAGTGACTCCCCTCTAGAGTCTGTATGTGCCGAGAGTTGGACCTTTAGTGTAGGGTTGTTAATCATGGCTATGACTAGCTCATCAAGTTCGGCTGTAGAGCCTGCTGATATTTCTGCCTTGTTGTATTCATAATAGATATTATCAAAAACGAGGACACTACCCTTTCTAATTTCTTGTTCCTTAATCATGACGGTAGCTGGCTTAGGAGGTGGAGAGGCAGTAATCACCCGCTTAGGCTTCAGCGCTATTGTTTGGAGGCTGTCCTCAGTAAGGTAGAATACTTGGGATAAGTTTTCGTAGCCAGCATTATATGACTTCAATGTTACAAAGACAGGGAATGGAGTTTCAATAGCTATTTCTCCTTTGAGATTAGAAGTCAGAATCGTGTCAGTGGACAGATAGTCATTGTTGATAGTGACTGTGCCATTGGTATTCAATCCTGAGACCAGCGTCTTGAGTACCAATTCTTTATCATTGATCAATCCAATCTCTAACTCTGCGCCTGATACCAAACTACTTGTCTGTTCATCTACGACTACACAGCGTAGGTTGGAGACTTCTACTTCTGATTCTCTAATAAAGTCGACACTAGATGATAGCTTATAAAGGTCATCCTTGCCCTGTCCCCCTGGACGATTAGAACTAAAGTATCCAAGGTTGCTAGCAGTCAAGTTAAAGCCAAAGTCATCATATCCAGAGTTGATTGGCCTAGGCAGCTTCATCGTCATGCTTTCTTCTATATCGTACATCCAGATATCCAAGTCACCACTCTTAGAGTCATGCTCAGTGGAATAGAATATCCTACCATCTTTATAGGTGCCAAACCACTCATTCTGCTTACTATTGACTAGTTCTCCAAGGTTGACAGGTTCTGTCCACCTTCCCGACTCTTTGTAGGAAATATAGAGGTCCATCTTACCATAACCACCCTTCATATCACTACTGAATATGAGGGTATCTCCTGCAGGCGAAAGTGATGGATGAGCATAGGAGTAATTGTCAGTACAGTGTTCCCACTTCACTGGTTCTGTCCAATCTTGCCTGCCTAACTGTGAAGAGTATAGCTGGAGGGTGATGACCTTTTGAGCATTGTAGATTGGTTTAGACTTCTCTAAGTTATCTCTTGTGAAAAATAAGGTATTGCCATCAGCAGTAAAGCTGCATGGCCCTTCGTGGTAAGCACTATTGATCACTGGTGGAAAGAATGCGTCCCTCTCGAAGGTTCCAGTTGCATTCTCATCAGCAAATTTCAAATCAAAATACTTCTCATTAATCTCAGCATCTAAATCTAATCCCTCTCTGTCATTGGTCACATAGACCAGTAAGTCCTTCCAAATCACTGGCGAAAAATCCAGGTCAGCTGAATTAATCTGATCGAGGTTGTCAATACTAGCTTGGCTCATACTTAGCGAGTCAAAGAGGTAGATAGACTGACCACTAAGCCATGTACTCAATAGTAACAAACATCCTACAATCTCTATTCTACTCACTCTCATCATCTTAGAAATATCGAGGGTTTAAGATAGTTTCCTTAGGGTCATTCTCTCCTAGACTGTATTTGAATATTGCCTCTAGCGACCCACTCTCATGTCTACGCAATGGACTCAGTGTAATATCATAGCTAAAGCCAAAAAACATATTCTCTACAGGTCTAAATCCGAATAAAAATGCAATAGACTCCGCCAGCGAAGTATCTGCTCCTCCTACTCTAAAGTTGATCCCTGCATGGTATTCCTTTTTATACAGAATGCTAGCTTGGACATCTATGTCAAATGGAGAATGCTCTGCCACCTTGACCAAGACCTGAGGTAACAAGTCAAAATCACTATTAATTTCAAAAGCAGTACCTGCCATGACATACAGATGTCTTACCTCTTCGCTTAGGCCAACCCCCTGATATTTTGCATTGAGCAGCCTTGGTGCTGATACACTAGCATAAAGAGACTTGGTCTTATAATAAAACCCTATCCCAGTATTGAATACACCGTGAGTTCGTACTCCATTGATTAGACTTGGGTCGGCCTCTATTCCTTCGAACCCTACTAACCTTTCATCAGTGAAGTCAAGGGTATATCTCCTGAGTGAAAGTTCTAAACCACCACTGAGGACTCCCTTGTCCAATTGGATGGCATAAGAATACATTGACCTAAGGTTAGTCACTTGGTTGATTCCTATAGATTCACGTGAAGCGATGATGCCTAGCCCTGCCTGCTTTGCATTCCAAGGAAGGGCCGCTGTCAATATCTGAGAAGCTGGTGCACCATCAAGACCATTCCATTGGTCTCTGATCATAATACTAAAGTCAGCATACTTGAGCTGAGCAGCAAATGCCGGATTGTAGGACATCTTGTTGTAGGCAAACTGCGTATACATAGCATCTTGCTGTGTATATACTGTACTTGCTACTAGCATCAAACTCAATATGTAGACTATTCTAATCATCGTTCTACAGCTATAAACCCTTGTAAAGGTTGCGAGCCATCTTTTAAATTTAGAATGTAAAAATATGTCCCACTCGGTAGGGGTTCTCCATTATATTCAGCCTTCCAGTCATTCTCATAAGGTGCAGCTATGTATACTTGGTCTCCCCACCTATTGAATATCAATAACTCATGGTCAGGATAAGCTCCACTATCTAGGCAAGGTACTCTAAAGGTATCATTATAACCATCATCATTAGGAGTCAGCATATTAGATACTATACAATTCGAATCATCACCAATTACTAAGATCACAGTAGCTGTATCACATTGCGTAGGACAGATTGCACTACAGACTTGGTAGTCAAATTGATCACTACCTATCACATCTATTGGCACTGTGGTCGATAGCATATTATCTTCAACTGACACCCCAATCCGCATGGGTTCACTTACTATAGACAGGTCATATTCAGGAGGTAGTTGATCGTTCGCTAGTACATCAAGAGACATATCCCCCGTATCTTCTATTACGATGATATCATCAGTCAATTGGAATACCTCCTCAAATGTGTACACCAAGGTATCGCTTCCAACAAGGCCACAATACTCCGTGTAACTTGACAATACCAGTTGAGCACCATCAAATAAGGTATCCAACATAACAGTTCCAAATAAGGTATCTATAGCAGTGGTAATTCCAGCACTTGCACTGATTGAAAATGAATCAATGTCTTCTGATAAGTTAAGCAACACTAAGTCTACCTCTTCATCACAAATCAACAGAGAGTCTTCTACGAAAGATGTGTTCACTACATCATCATTTTCTATATCAATAATTGTAATCTCAGATACCTCTGACTGGCATGTCTGTGCAAATCCAACAGCGCCTAAGAAGAGGGTCTCTCCATTCGCATAGGATAGGTCCAATAGGCTACATGGTGTATTGGTAGTGACAAGAATACTATCCAGTTGTTGGTCTATGATATGGATACTATCATAATTGAAAAAGATATTCTGGCTAATACAGAATGCATATTGCTCTATACTACTAGCACAGATGATGGTATCATTTGATGCTATTATTGGAGGATTAGGCAAGGACCTGATGAATAAGTTATCGCTTACTAATTGATCATTGACGCAATTGCCATTAGAAACTTCCACAGCATAGTTACCAATATCACTTGGTCCAGCTTCATTAATCGTATAGGTAGGCCCAACGAATTGGCCTCCTGATGGAGTATTCCAGGTGTAGGTAAGACCAGGCTGAGGTTGCAATACTTGAAGTACTATAGTCTCGCCTGCACATGCAATGCTTGGTACATCGATCAATGGAATAGGTGGCTCACTGACTATCGAAACAATGATAGGGTTGGATTCTAGCGAAGTACAATTATCATCTTCTATACTCACCGAATACTGCCCACTATTTTGTACACCAACATTAGCCGAAAAGTATAGATTAGTAGTTGTCTCTACTATGCCATTTGGAGTATTCCAAATGTATACCGTAGAACCACTACTTTCTACATCAGTTGTCAATTGCAGGATTTCACCTTCACAAGTATTATTGACGGTCACAATATTAGGTTGTGCCGGAATACCGTCAATCGCTACTTCGGTAAATTGCGGGTCTGAATCACACCCATCTATGGAGACAACTAAGGTATATGTCCCGTTTTGCAAACTCGTCGCACCAGTAATGCTTGGGTTCTCTACATTGGATACAAAGTCATTGGGTCCAGACCAAGTATATTGATAGTCTCCAACTGGGAATACCGTAGGTGTAAATGATATCGCTTGATTTGCATTATCACAACTTGGTGCAGTGTTACTTATCGCCGTGATAATTGGTGGATTAGTAACTGTCACGAAGGTGCTTTCGTCGATACTACAACCAGAGTTGGTAATAATATTCAAGACGTATTCTCCTTCTTCAGCAATCACTTCTGGTTTTTGACCATTAATTACAGAACCTGATGGGCTAGTCCACGTATAGGTTGCGTCAGGGATAAAGGTAGCATTGAGCAATACTGTATCACCAACACAAACAGGACTATTATTACTTACTCCAACTTGAAGGCTTGACTCAACGCTAACCACGAAGACTTGAGACGCTTCAGAACTACAAAGATTTTCTTCTATATAACATTGCCAGTCACCTGATAGACTCCCATTGGCATTGGGTATAGTCAGGTCGCTGGTAGTTGTCGTTGAAAATAATATGCCGTTGAGCAACCAAGTGAATTGATCAGCTCCAGCAATATTTTGTGCTGATATATTGAAATTTCCTCCTTCACAAAGGACATTCTCACCAGTAAGAATTGGGGTTGTCGGCTTGTCAAATACTATGACTTGGACTGTCGCTGTATCAGAAAGACAACCATTGTTATCTACTTGTAGGATGTAATTCCCTTCATTTGCTTGACTCGCATTGAGTATAGCTTCAGGAAGGTGTCCAGTACCTGTATACCCATTTGGCCCCGACCAGGTGAATATATTTTGTCCTGAAATATCTCCATCAGACTCTAATTGGATAATCTCTCCTTCGCAAACTGACACAAATGGACTTGCAACACTTGCTGTTGGCTTATCTGAGACAAGAATTTCAATGGTATTAGATAGGTTACTTGTACACTCTTCATTGGTTACAACTACAGAATATAAGTGTTGACCTTGTTGAGGGCTTAGTTGCAATATTGGATCTTCTGTCTGAGCAATAACAATCAAGTTAGGCGCTACACCTTCGTACCAAGTATAGGTAACTCCAGTACCAAACTCATCAGTGGAGAGAATGATATCGTCTCCAATGCAAAATTGGTCATTGGTAGTTGCTAATTCTGGGTCTTGAAACTGATTAACTATCACATTGACAGTTCCTGATACTGAGCATCCGTTGAGTCCGGCAATATTGACAGTATAGGCTCCTGCATTGAGGCTACTTGGATTGTTGATGACTGGACTCGGATCTGTCGATAGAAATCCAGAGGGACCAGACCATTGGTAGGTCAGTACACTTGTATCGTTATTATCTGGTACATTGGCATTCAATTCAAGGGCATCACCTTGGCATAGTCCTATGCTGAATGTTGGTGTTATGCTTTCTACAAGTACTTCCACTGTAGAAAGGCATTGCGTCTCATTTCCAGAAGCATCTTGTACTGTTGTGATGACATTTACTGTAGTACCAAGTAAACTACAATCTATCTCCAGTGGAGCAAAGCTTATATTAGCGACTGCACAATTATCCATTGCACTAGCTACTACTAGGTCATTTGCTATGACATAAGGCATCAATCCGTCAACTGGCAGGTATACTAGTGTATCACTACAAAGTACTGATGGAGCAGTAGTATCAGCAACTATAACAGCAAAGTCACACATACCTGCATTACCCGTAGCATCAAACACTGAATATTCAATGATATAAGTTCCCAAACCTAGATTATGACTTGGAGGATTCAGCAAGTCGGTGATGGACCCAGATATCAATGTATCTCCTGTAATTGTATAGTCTGGTTGGATATCGCTATAAGTCAATGTCAACTTAAGTCTACTAAAGTTATCAAACCCTTCCTCTAATGGTCCGCATGGCTCGAGCAGGTTCGATTCAAAAACAACAATAACCTTGTCATCCTCAACCCAATTTTCGAAACTTTCTTGATCTATTTCTAGCGTAACGGACATGACTTCTGAGCAAGCTGTAAATTCTGCTTCAGTGAAGTCAATAAGGGTCTTGCCTTGTTCGTCTATGAGGCTAGCAATAGCAGAAGAAGTATTACCAGCGAAGTCTATTTTTAGTTGAGGGTTTTCGAGGACACGATCCTCAGCATTAGGTATATTGAACTGATACTGTCTATTCGAAGCTACAAAGTCTTCCACTTGGTTATCCAATTGAAAAGATAAGAAGCCTGGTCCTTGGGCTGGTTGACTTTGGCTTACTTGCCCTGCAGATATACAATTGTCAATATAGATAAAGTCTGTACTTAGCAAATACTCACTTTGACATTGAGCATCTACGTAGATAATGGTGTCACTTGGGCAAGAGATAGTGGGTGGTACATTATCTATTACCACAACCTCAGTGATACATGATGCAACATTGCCTCCACAGTCTTCAATAAAAAACTCTACTTCATGATTGCCCTCTTCTAAAAGGACTAATATAGATTCAGTACTAGATGATTCAACTTGGTCTTGTCCATCAACAGCATAAAATATTCTTGGAATATTCTGGTTCTCAATTGGCATCGTCCACTCTAGGGTAATACTAGATTCGCTGCAGATATCATTAACAGTGTTTGCCAGGTTACTAGGTGTATTGTTAGGAATAAGCTCCACTGTAATTTCGCCATCTGATAACCAGGCTAGCAGGGTGTTTTGAGTAACTCCCAATATGATCATGCTAGCATTGTCGCATTCATTTTCCAATTGCGGTGACCTGCCGTAGCTTGTTCCCTCTATGAGAATATTAAAATACTCTTGAGTACCATTTCCATCAATTTGAGAAAACAAAATACTTAGTTCAGAATTTCCACTACCCAAAATATTAGGATCAACGTCAGTAAACCTAAAGGTAAGTGGGTCTATCACTGAAGTCTGACTCCCTGGGTTATCCGAAGTCAACTGTTGAGTCATAGTGAACGATTGAGTCTCGTCACCTCCCAAACAATTGTCTACGTAGTCCGGTATAGGTAATGTAGTTATGATAGCACAATCTTCATTCTCTAGCGAAATTTCAAGATTCTCTGGACAATTGGTAATGATTGGTGCTAGAGTGTCATAGACATTGATAGACTTGATGGATTGGACTATGTTGTCACAGTCATCAGCAAAAACGAAGATGACACTTTCAGTATACATGAGCCCTCCTGCTCTGATTTGACACAGGTCTTCTCCTTGAAGAGAAGGCTCAGCACCTGGATAGGTATTCGGGTCAGAGATTGAAAAACTCCCAGGTTCTGCTCCAAATCCATTGACCTGTTGACATTCATCAAAAATCTGTGCATAGCCGAGGCTATCAAGCCATTCTTGGATCACTTCCTCATAATCAACAGAACTCTCACAGTAGATCTCTAAGGACTGTGGCGCTTGAATAAGTTGAGGTGGATCATTATCTACAGTATTGATTTGTTGGATGGCTGTAGAAGTATTGCCACACACATCTGTAACTGTATATGATCGCTGAAATCCAGCATTGCAGCCTGACGCTATTTCTTGATCAAGGTAATCGACTTCAAATTCTCCTCCACATTGGTCCTCTATAGTTGCAAACTGTAAGTAGCCTAAAGTATCTCTATCACACCCAATCGTGACGAATTGGTTTATGCTAATAAGTGGACCTATCGTATCAATAACCTCAATGGTCTGAGTATGGGTCAACATATTACCACAGGCATCAGATACCCTCCATACTCTTTCTATCAAATAATTATAATAATCACATTGGCTTGGATCATTAGACTTCGAATCGAATTCTTCTGGAAAATACTTAATAATACCATCACAGTAATCCAAGACCACCAAACTGTCCACTACTGGTATCGAATCACAGGTCACTGTGATATCTTGGGGAATACTTACAAAGACAGGTGCTATGGTATCGACAATTGAGAGTCTTGCATTGGTAGGTTGCCTATTGCCACACTCATCTACGGCAAAAAAGGACACATCCATAAACCATTCACAATCCGTCCGATCAATAATTAAATCGTATGGCTCTCCGATTTGGGCAAATCCATTGTTGCCTTGATTGTCAGCCCAGATATATTCATTCCAAGCAACTGTACTGCATGAGTCTACTGCTGTGGAACCTCCATGGCTATCTATCCAGAGTTGAAGGTTTTGACTAAACATAGCATCACAAGTCAACAGAGTATCTGCTGCTTGATTGAGGATCACTGGCCTCTCAATATCAAAGACACTAAATGTGGCGTATGAAGTATCAACGGTACTGTTGCCGCAAGTATCTATAGCAAAAAAACCAACACTCAATCCTGCATCGTTGATACATCCAGAGAGTTGACTTGCCTCAAATGCATTGACTAAGTCATCAGCGGTGATTGTTGCAACATATGCCGCAATACTATCATTATCCATAGCTACTAAGCCACCAAACTCGCTATGCCAAAGGAGTAAAGAATCAATGTAGTTAGTCTTACAACTGACACTTAGGTCTGAAGCTTCAGTGATGATTACTGGAGGAGTAGTATCACCATTTACTGAGTACCCAAGTAGGTGGGTAACTAGCGTAAGATAACAGCAAAGAGTGATGAGTCCTCTCATTTTAAATTCTCGGTATTGGATATAGTCAATTAGGCTAAAAACAATTCAAATCACTATACTAACATAGTGCATGTAAAATTACACGATAAACCCTACAAATACCTAATACAAAACGGAGTATCACGAGTCAATAGATAAATCCTAGGTTATACACTTACATAATTACAACTATAACGCCAAAAAGCATGGAAATGTAGACTTATTCCTCCTCGCTATTGCCTTGTAGCTTCTTATCTTCTACGTTCTTATTCAAGAAAGTATTCAACTTCTCAATATTGAAATTTGTCTGTAACTGGCCAAACTTATTAATCTTGATATCAAATCCCTCAAGATCTTCGTGGATGTCTGCCTTCTTTATTTGCTTTTTACTCAATGCAATAATTTAATTGTTCACTATTATCAACAACAATAGTAGTCTATATAGTTTCCTTACACAGATTCTGGAAGTTGGCTAGCATTCTTTTTCCATCTTGCGATGACCTCCTCTCTGCCAAGTAATTCTAAAGTAGGGAATAGGTCTGGACCCTTCACTGTACCAGTAATATAAATTCTGACTACTGGTAGTATCGCCCCAAAACTCAATCCATTGTCTCCAATGTACCCCTTGATTACTTGAGTGATAGCTTCAGTATCCCATGTGTCCAACCCCTCTAATCCAGCAAGTATTGCATCAAAGTGTTCAGCATTCTCTGCTTTATATTTTTTACGGAATGTCTTTAAGTCGTATTCACTTGGTTCGTGGTAGAAGAAGGTCGCATTGTTATAAAAATCATCTGCTACATCTACCCTCTCCTTCATCAACTCAATCACGCCTGAAATAAAGTCATCTGTCAAGCCGTCAACATTATACTTGACAAGTACATCTTTGACCATGACAAGTAAGTCTGCATTGGGAGTATTGATAAAGTATTGTTGGTTGAACCACTTTGCCTTATCAAAGTCAAATCTTGCACCCGACTTGACTATTCGATCTAAAGAAAATGCCTTACACATCTCTTCTAGTGACATCATCTCAGTATCATCGCCTGGGTTCCATCCCAGCAGGACTAAGAAGTTAAGTACCGCATCTGGCAAGAATCCATCTTCTTTGAATCCAGAGAACAGGTCTTCGCCATCCTTCCACTCCATCGGAAATACTGGAAAGCCAAACTTAGCCCCATCTCTCTTACTCAGCTTACCCTTGCCAGTCGGCTTTAGGATTAATGGCAAGTGAGCAAATGCTGGAGCTGTCCACTCAAAAAACCTATACATTAGTACATGGTGTGCTGTACTTGACAACCACTCTTCACCTCTAATCACATGGGTGATTGCCATGCTATGGTCATCCACTATGTTAGCAAGGTGGTAGGTCGGCATACCATCATTCTTGAGTATGACTTTGTCATCTAGCTCATTGCTGCTAAAAGTCACCTCTCCTCTTACTATATCCTTGATAACTACATTCTCGTCTTGCGGTATGAGGAGTCTTACTGTCACATTCTCGCCCTTCTCAAGGTGGGCAGCTACTTCTGCTTCTGACATATTGAGACTATTCTTCATCGAATGCCTCACACTTGCATCGTACTTAGGAGTATGATTGCCTTTGGCCTTTTCTCTTTCTCTCATGGCCTCAAGATCTTGCTCGCTATCAAATGCATAATAAGCATGACCACTCTTGATCAATTGCTCAGCATATTTCTTATAAAGATCTTTTCTCTCTGATTGTCTATATGGCCCATAGTCTCCGCCTTGCTCTGGCCCTTCATCAAAGTGCAAGCCAAACCAATGTAAGGCATCTTGGATATATTTCTCTGCGCCTTCTACATACCTAGTCTGGTCTGTATCCTCGATTCTTAGGATGAATGTACCTCCATGCTTCTTGGCAAAAAGGTAATTATATAAGGCAGTCCTTACTCCACCAATGTGGAGAGGTCCTGTCGGACTGGGAGCAAATCTTACTCTTACTGATTCTGTACTTGATATGGCTGTCATACAATATTTTTAATATTAATATCATTCAATACCAAAGATTGTTAAGTGCCTTTTCGTAAAAAAGAGTGAACGTATACGCATCCTATGTACTTGGTCAAAACACCGAATTATTTGCAACAAGCATTTCCTCAATTAGAGTGGAAATACAATAATGCTAAACAGACTATCTATCTGACATTTGATGATGGACCACATCCTAAGACTACTCCTGTGGTATTAGATATCCTGCAAAGATATGGAGCCAAGGCTACTTTTTTTTGTGTAGGTGACAATATTCAAAAATATCCAACATATTTCCATAAGATTCAGAATGCTGGGCATCAGGTAGGCAGCCATACATTCAATCACCTGAGCGGTTGGACTACATCTAACACTGACTACTATAGAAACGTCCGAAAGGCAGCAACTATGGTCAAAAGTCCACTATTCAGACCTCCGTATGGCAGAATCACTCCTAACCAATCCAAATTTCTAAGCAAGTACTACCGAATAGTCATGTGGGATGTACTCAGCGGTGACTTTGACACTACGCTTACACCTGAGGTATGCTACGACAATGTAGTAAGAAACACAACAAATGGATCAGTGGTAGTCTTTCATGATAGTCTCAAATCTATAGACATTCTTGAGCAGACTCTACCCAATATACTTGATCACTTTGCTAACAAGGGGTATAAGTTTGAAGCTATCTCATAGCTCTTGCGATGATAAGGGCATCATCTTCATAACCATTAATCTGTTCTATATCATTATTAAAGGCAAACATCCACACTATCCCTCCAAGGATAAAGGCTAGGATATACTTCCATAAAAAGCTGGCAAATCCTTCTATTGGTCCAATGTACAATTCACTAGCCAGGACCAAAAACACAGGAAATATCAACACGTAGATGCCTCTAATCAATGTGATCCGCTTTCTTTTCACTTCAATGCCGACGTCTAGGTAGTTTAGCTTTTGCTTCATGTACTGCTTATCATCTACACCCTTGAGTGCATCGTATCCACTCGCATCTTGAAGTTCACGTATGGCATTGACGATATTGACTCGATAATAAATTACTGTACCAAGTAACACTGCAAAATATGCAAGAAGTCTACCGAAATAGCCGTACTTAATATAAAACAATACAATACCAACCAAGAATATAGCAACTAAACAAAGTAATATGTAGGTATACGTAGTGGACTTATTTGTATGCTTTATATCATCTAAGAGTAGGTCAAGACGTTCTGATGTGGACTTCATGTTATTCTGAATTTATGGAGTTTGTCCACGATTTTTACAAAAAAAATGGACACTCAAAATTGCAAAAAATATTCATAATTATCAGTCAAATACATTAATTAAACCCAAATACATTAGCCATCTCTTACAAACAGGTTAGAGTAATTTGATTTTCAAGATAAGTTACCAACATAATGTGCAATGATTTTCTTGTCGTAACTGATTGCCTAATGTTATTCTATTATTTTTGCAAGACTCAAATACAAACTACAAACCAAACATAATCCTGAGCAATGCTTGTAAAATTACTCTCTGGTACTAATTCCAAATATTTAGCTGAAAAAATAGCTGACCATTATGGCGAGGAGTTAGGAAAGTGCAAACTCAACAAATTTAGCGATGGAGAAATGCAGCCTGTCATTGACGAATCAGTCAGAGGTAGCTATGTATTCTTCATTCAATCTACATTTGCCCCTGCAGACAACTTACTAGAATTACTCCTAATGATCGATGGTGCTAAGAGAGCATCCGCTGGGTACATTACCGCTGTGATTCCATACTTTGGCTATGCAAGACAAGACAGAAAAGACAAACCTAGAGTACCTATTTCTTCTAAGCTTATCGCTAATATGTTAGTAGCGGCAGGTGCAGATAGGTTGGTAACCATGGACCTCCATGCTGATCAAATCCAAGGATTCTTTGATATCCCAGTAGATCACTTACAGAGTGATGCTATTTACAAACAATACCTCAAAGGGCAAGATTTGACTAATGCCATCTTCGCTAGTCCTGATGTTGGTGGAGTAAAAAGAGCAAGGAAGTATGCCCACTTATTTAACAAGGCACTCGTCATCTGTGACAAGGAAAGAGAAGTAGCAAACAAGGTGAAGAAAATCATAGTGATTGGAGATGTGGAAGGCAAAGACGTCTACCTTATTGATGACTTGGTAGATACTGCAGGCACACTCTGCAAGGCAGCAGAAGCACTCATTGACAAAGGAGCAAAGTCTGTGAAAGCACTTTGTACACACCCGGTACTGTCTGGCAATGCTTATGAAAACTTAGCTAATTCAAAATTAGAGAAACTGATTGTTACGGATACTATCCCGCTTAAGCAGAAATCGGACAAAATAGAAGTACTCAGTTGCGCAAAACTCTTTTCTCGAGCTATTAGAAATACGCATGAGTTTAAGTCAATAGCTGCCTTATTCGTAAATGACTAATTGACGACATTGAATCTAGCAGAGCCTACATTCAGAATAATTACCAAAAGCTTCGAAGGTCCTTTCGACTTACTGCTCTTTTTTATTGAGAGAGATGAGTTGGACATCTATGATATTCCGATATCAAAGATTACAGATGACTTTCTTAACTATCTCTCAGAGTCAAAGGAATTGGACTTGGATGTAGCTAGTGAATTCATCCTAGTAGCTGCCAAACTTATGAGAATCAAAGCTAAAATGCTACTCCCTCGCCAAGAAAAGAATGAATTAGGAGAAGACATCGATCCGAGGGAAGAACTAGTGGCCAAACTCTTAGAATATAAGGCATTCAAGGATACCCTTGACGAATTCAAACTTAAAGCAGAGCAAAGAAGCAAACTAGAAACAAGAGGCAACACTACAAGCGACCTAAAAGTCATTGCGCAAAAATCCCTAGTTGATCTAGAGCTAGAAAGCCTCAATCTTACCACACTCTTCAATACTTACAGGAGGGTGATGCTAGAGGTGCAACGTCGCGAATCCAAGGTAGTACACCAGATAGTCAGATACCCATTCACTATCAAGTCCCAAAGACAATACATCTTTAAGAAGCTAGAGCAATCTGACAAGGTTACCTTCGAGGACATCTTCCAAAGTATCACAGATCGGATGGAAGCTATTGTGACCTTCTTATCAATGCTAGAAATGCTCAATCAAGAGAAAATAACTATGATCGTCGGACTAAATAAAAACTCATTTTGGCTAACAAAGCGAATAGTATCACAAGAAGAGGAATAAATACTGATATTATTTATTCTAAAAAGGATAATATTTTACCTTTGTGGCAATTTTAATACAGAAGCAATTTTTCACAAAATATTCCTACAAAGTTTATGGCTAATATTGGAAAAGTAAATCAGATCATCGGACCAGTAGTTGATGTCAATTTTTCAGGTGAGGACAATAATCTTCCTGAGATATACAATGCACTAGAAATCAAGAAAGAGAATGGTGACATTCTAGTACTTGAAGTGCAAAAACACCTAGGAGAAGATAACGTAAGAACAGTAGCGATGGATTCTACAGAAGGCCTTACTAGAGGTACTGAAGTAGTAGATACTGGAAATACGATTTTGATGCCTGTGGGTGATCAGATAAAAGGTAGACTATTCAACGTAGTTGGAGAGACTATCGATGGTATCTCATCTACAACTAAGGGTGACAATGCTTACTCGATTCATAGAAAGCCACCTAGATATGAAGACCTATCTACTGAGACTGAAGTACTCTTTACGGGGATTAAGGTTATTGACCTGATTGAGCCATACTCTAAGGGTGGTAAGATTGGATTATTTGGAGGAGCAGGTGTAGGAAAGACTGTACTTATCCAAGAGTTGATTAACAACATCGCCAAAGGATATGATGGTATCTCTGTATTCGCAGGTGTAGGAGAAAGAACTAGAGAAGGAAATGACCTTCTTAGAGAAATGCTAGAGTCTGGTATCATCAACTACGGTGAAGAATTCATGCACTCTATGGAAGAAGGTGGATGGGATCTCTCCAAGATAGACAAGAAAAAATTAGAAGAATCAAAAGCAACATTCGTATTCGGTCAGATGAATGAACCTCCAGGTGCAAGAGCAAGAGTAGCTCTCAGTGGGTTGACACTAGCTGAGTACTATAGAGATGGAGACATGTCTGACCCTAATGGTGGAAAAGACATCTTATTCTTTATTGACAACATTTTCAGATTTACTCAAGCTGGATCTGAGGTATCTGCCCTATTAGGAAGGATGCCATCAGCCGTAGGATACCAACCTACACTAGCAACTGAGATGGGAACGATGCAAGAGAGAATTACATCGACTAAGAGAGGATCAATTACATCAGTACAAGCGGTATACGTACCTGCGGATGACCTTACCGATCCAGCACCAGCAACAACATTTGCCCACTTGGATGCAACTACAGTATTAAGTAGAAAGCTTGCATCTCTAGGTATCTACCCTGCCGTAGATCCTCTAGACTCTACATCAAGAATCTTAGAGCCATCTATCGTCGGTGACGAACACTATGATACAGCACAGAGTGTGATCAGTATCCTTCAGAGATATAAGGAACTTCAAGATATCATTGCTATCCTTGGTATGGAAGAGCTTTCTGAAGAAGATAAGCAAGTAGTACACAGAGCAAGGAGAGTACAGAGATTCTTAAGTCAGCCGTTCCACGTAGCTGAGCAGTTCACTGGTCTTAAAGGTGTACTAGTACCTATCGAAGAAACTATCAGAGGATTCAAAATGATCCTTAATGGTGAGGTAGATGAGTATCCAGAAGCAGCATTTAACTTAGTAGGTAGCATCGATGAAGCTATCGCTAAAGGGAAGAAAATGCTTGAGGAAGCATAAGCTAACGTATAATACAACATCAAGAGAATAGAATAGACTATGAACCTAACAATGTTATCACCAGGAAAAGAAATATTCAATGGAGCTATCACTTCAGTGAAAGTACCTGGTATCAACGGTCAATTTGAGATCTTAAAAGATCACGCGGCTATCGTATCTGCTCTAAGTAGTGGAGAAGTGAGAATCATTGATCAGAAAGGTGAGAGAACAGCATACAACATCACACAAGGATTTGTAGAAGTTCTAGAAAATGAAGTGTCTATCCTCGTGCATAGCTTGCAAAAAGAAGATGCGTAACCAACAGCGTTACTAGATTATAACTTATTCACAAAGGCTGCTCATTGAGTGGTCTTTGTTGTTTATAAATATAAATTGTTACATAAATAACAAGGCAAGAATACTTGATAGTTTTCTTGCCTTATTCATTGGTTGTTCAAAATAAATCCAAACATCTACTTCTCCTCTGCATGAGAGTAGACCCATAGGTCATCAGTCTGATCTCTAAATGCAACTATTCCATAATCTACATTGTAGAACAATTGTGAAAAGCCTTGACTATTTTCGTTCGTGTTGTAATATATATCGTGAAATACTATTTCTGAAAATTCAAAGTTGTGCTCTGTGTAAAACTCACTAGTCACAAGGTTGCTAAAATTTCCGTCACGAAATGGTAATATAAAAGAACAAAAACCTTCATTTTCATTACCAAATGGATTTAATTTGAATCGCAATGTATAATCATCTATATCTTCATGATTAGTGTCATTAGTTGCTGTAAATACAACTAAAGGGTTAAGTTCATTTTCTTCATAGAACAAAGTAGAAAATTGCTTAACATCAGAACTTACTCCTGCTATTGTGGAAGAATATTCTTTTTCTTCATAAAAACAAATCAATCTCTTTTGTTCGTTCAAGGCATTTACAAAATAAATATCCTGATTTGATTGATATTCGGAAGGAAATAGCCCACGAATAAAATCTGTTGCACTTATTTGATTTTTATCCTTTTGACAAGAAAATATTATAAATATTAAAGCTGTTGAAAAGATTACTATGTTCTTCATTGTATTGTTCTTTTTCGTATCTAATGACAATTGTCCGGTTCTATAACTATTAGCTTCTAGAAGCTGAGCCCATTGATTTCTATAGTTAGCGTTGACTCTTAACCTACCTTCGAAATTACCAGTCAATGCAGGATTGACACTAAGTGGTGCCATATCAAATTGATCAAAATAGGGGTTTTGACTGTAGAGCAGGACAGACGTAATACTGCAAAGGATGATAATAGAAAATGCTCTCACAAAAAAAATTTAACGCAAACATGAAAGTAATTGCAGTGTATTCTTTATTAAATATAATTAAAATAATGCACTTCTCCATTTCCAAGCTATGCTAAGTATATACGATCTTCTCAGTCACACCCAAGAACCTTTCACTATTCATCTCGCCAGCCCTATGTCATAAATTATGTGCCATAATTTGTGTGCCATAAATTATAACACTATATTTGTGGCATGGACAATCCATTCTTCATTCAACAATATGGTGGGCCAGAGTACTTCTGTGATAGAGAAGATGAGGTCGCAAGGCTCGTCGAATCAGCTACTAACCATAGATCAGTCATGCTTCACTCCATGCGTAGGCTTGGTAAGACTGGCCTGATTCAACATTTGCAACAGCAACTAACTACTCGGCATAAGTATACTTGCATCTACCTCGATGTCTTAGATACCGAATCAGACGAGGCATTTGTCAGTCAATTTATCAGCGCTTGCGTACGTCAGCTTTATAAAGATCAGTCCAACATGCTGAGCAAAGTGACAAGCTTCTTAGGGAGATACAAGCCAAAGTTCAGCATAGACACAATCACAGGCAACCCAGCTATAGAGTTAGATATCCAATCTCAGCAAGAGATCGACATGAGTCTAGAAGCCACATTCGACCTACTCAGAGAGTCCAAACACCCAATCCATATTGCAATAGACGAATTTCAACAAATCGGACAATATAGTTCAACTCGAATAGATGCTACACTCCGCAAGTATATCAGCCAAAGCGACAATATCCAAATGCTTTTCAGTGGCAGCCAGCGACACCTACTCCTTAGCCTATTCAATGATCCTAAGAAGCCCATGTTTGGCTCTGTTGAGCAAATGGAACTCTACGAAATACCCTACGCTAAGTATTCTGAATTTATCAACCTCATGTTTAGCAAGGGAGGCAAGAGTATCGATGACCGAGTCATTCACAACATCCTAAAATGGACTAAATCGCATACCTTCTATACTCAATACATCTGCAATAGACTTTATGCTTTGGACAAAGATGTAGTGGAAGAAGTAGATCTCCTGCGCCTACAACAACAAGTATTCAAAGAAATGCAGATGACTTTCTTGAGCTATAAAAACATACTTTCAAAAAATCAATACGAAGTCCTCAAGGCCATCGCAAAAGAAACGTCAGTCAGGAGTGTCAGAGCTAAGGCATTTACTACCAAATATGGCATCGCAAGTAGCACTGCGCAACAGTCACTAGACTACCTAGTGGACAAAGAAATGGTCTATGAAAAACTAGATGAAAACGGTAGTGAATACTTCGTCTATGATCTCTTTCTCTCCAGATGGCTAGAGCAAGTCAATCATTAATGTAATCTACAAAGCAATCTGATTAATACCTCAGAATGTAGTCTCGATTTAATCAAGTATAAAAGAGATAAAATCTTTAGACAGAACATTCACATTGTAATTTTTACCTGTGAGTGACTTCATATCCATCCTGACATCTCCTCGCCACATCTCAATATCAACTACAGTATTTGTAGGAAAGGAAGCGAATACATCTGAAGGAATGACATGTTCTCCATCATCTTCTAACAACATCAAGAAATATTTCCCATCAACAGCTTGCTCTTCTGAGCTATATGGAGATACTGCAAGTTGCCCCGTAATTCTGATCATTGCAAGCACTCCCTTTTGGTTATCCGTACGATCCCAAGTCAAAAGAATATCATTTCGGTTGACGACTTTAGAAGCTTTAATAATATCATGAAAGATCGATGACTTAACGTCTACTTGAATTGGGGAAGGAAGTGAGACCATTTCATCAATCTCGACTATATCATCAACAACAACCTCAAAAGATACATCTTCTCCTGCTTTATTTGATATATCAGGTATTGTAGTCAAAAACATAGAACTACCTTGAAATAGATGCCCATCATATTGTTCTGGTTTCATGTTAAATTTATAACCATTATGATGACCCGTAAAGGTCGTCGCTCCGATATTGAAGGAACCACTATTAATGGATTGTTTCAATTCTGAGCTAAGGTAAACACCTAACAACATCTCATTTGAACTATAGAAGTTATCACTTATAACCATATCCAGAGTAAGGTCATAATTTGTATTAAATAATCACAAGTGTCCAAGATAATTAAAAGCAAAGCAATCCTCTGCCAAATGCCTTGA
>JAHDHH010000015.1 GCA_020631405.1 Saprospiraceae bacterium | reverse complement strand
ATCTAAATCAGAGATCTATAATGCCTCCAGCTTTTAAAGAGTTGGGGGCATTTTTTGTATTTTAGACTAAATATCAATGACTATGAAATATTTGGCATTACTAATTTCTGTCAGCCTTTGGCTTAATTTGGAGGCTCAAACCACTTATTTATATTGTGGAGAGCTGTTAACAATGACTTCTGACAAGGTTCAGAAAGAGATGACAATCATAATCGAAGG
The DNA here is from genome assembly GCA_020631405.1 of Saprospiraceae bacterium. Classification (GTDB taxonomy): domain Bacteria; phylum Bacteroidota; class Bacteroidia; order Chitinophagales; family Saprospiraceae; genus JAHDHH01. Next base: position 66,758 of record JAHDHH010000015.1, on the reverse strand, counting down.
TGAAGAAATACAAAGCATACAGAAGGGTTATCTAACAGCAAATGATAGTGTCAAGGTAGTAGATTTGAAGTCTAGGACTGTTTTACCAGGATTTATGGATATGCATGTTCATATAGAGCACGAGTCTAATCCCAATAGGTATTTAAACAGATTTACTAAAAATGATGCCGATATGGCTCTTGGAGCTGTTAAGTATTGTAGACGAACTTTGGAGGCCGGCTTCACTACTGTCAGAGATCTCGGAGGGACAGGTGTCAATGTATCATTAAGAAATGCTGTTAATTCTGGAGAAATCGTTGGTCCTAGAATATTGACTGCAGAAAAGTCCATAGCTACTACAGGCGGACATGCCGATCCAACAAATGGACTGAAGAAAGAGCTTATGGGTGATCCAGGCCCTAAGGAAGGGGTAGTGAACAGTATAGAAGATGCTAAGAAAGCAGTTAGACAGAGATACAAGAATGGTGCTGATGTTATTAAAATTACGGCAACAGGTGGGGTCTTAAGTGTTGCCAAAGATGGTCAAGGTCCACAATTCACTGTGGACGAGGTCAAAGCTGTAGTAGATGCTGCTAAGGATTATGGCTACGTGACAGCGGCCCATGCTCATGGTGCTGAAGGAATGAAAAGAGCAGTTCTAGGCGGAATTCATAGTATAGAACACGGCACGAAAATGACGGAAGAGATTATGGATCTAATGATTGAAAAGGGAACTTACTACGTTCCTACAATCAGCGCTGGAAAGTTTGTAGCGGAGAAAGCAAAACAACCCGGTTATTATCCGTCGATCATCATCCCAAAAGCATTGGAAATAGGTCCGATGATACAATCTACATTTAGTAAAGCCTATAAGCATGGAGTCAAGATTGCATTTGGTACGGATGCTGGTGTTTCTCCACATGGAGACAATGCACTTGAGTTTATCTATATGACAGAAGTAGGTATGACTAATTATGACGCATTGAAATCAGCAACAATGAATGCAGCTGACTTACTTAATATTGAGGATAAATATGGCAGTATAGAACAAGGAAAGATTGCTGATATCATAGCATTAAACTCGAATCCATTAAAAGATATCAAAGCAACACTTGATGTGCCATTTGTGATGAAGGGTGGGATAGTGTATAAGCAGAACTAATAAGGTTTGATAGCACGAGTCATTTCATGCTTTCGATGAGGTCCATTCAGCGAATCTAAAGTATATCCAAGACTCTTCAACATACGCTTAAAAACACCTTTAGCGCAATAGGTCACTAATGCCCCTCCTGGTTTTAAGCTATTGTAGAGTGTTGTATGAAGCTCCTCCTCCCACAGTATACCTTGTGTATTTGGTGCAAACGCATCATAATAAATAATATCAAAAGACGAAGGTTCAAAGTTGTATACAGTAATATCTGCTAAGAGTTTTTGGAATGTGAAAGTATCAGCTATAGATACTTCTTCATCCCATTTGCATTTGTGCAGCTCTTGAAATGCTTCTTTCTCAAGATCTGTGCAAGGGATTTGGTTAACGTAAGTTAATTGCGACCAAGTACCTTCTTTCACAGGGAATAACTCTATACCTGTATAGTGTACATTAAGATTCCGTCGTTTAGCTGCGATGTATGTTAACCAAGCATTTAATCCAGTCCCGAAGCCCATTTCGAACACTGAAATATCACGTTTTTCAGAGAGTACCGCATAATCCAATCCACCAGCTATAAAGACATGGATAGCTTCTTCGATAGCTCCGAAAATACTATGATAAGTAGCATCAAAAGTTTCTGAAAATAGGGTCTGCGAACCGTCTTGTGTTAGTTGGATTACATTACTCAATGTCTATTAAACTTCTGTCAACAAGTCTTCTACAGTAATGTCAAGGTGTGAGACATCGTAGGTAGCTTCCCCTTGCTTTACTATAATTACCTGAGGAGACTCATGGTACACATTAAGTTTCTCTGAGATATAGTTCGAGACATTTCTGTATTGTAACAAATCTAGAAAGTAATATAGCCCTTTGCTAGGCAATTTGTCTAATCCTTTGTCAAGCCTCAATTTGGCAATCGCAGAAATAGAACAGGTTGTACTGTGCTTAAGTATAACGCATGTCTGACTTTGCGAATGGGTATTGACTATTTCATCAACTTGATCAGTTGATGTTAATATTGTCCAATTGGCCATAGGATGGGTTACTTGCTAACAGAAATTTTGAATGCATTAGGGCAACCAACACTCTTCTTTCCGCAAGATGTCATTACAGTAATCATGATGAGGCAAGCAAATACAACAGCTAGAGATTTCTTAAAATTGTTCATGTATATATTATTCTATATTCGAAGATGGTAACAAAACGGTATAGCCTCACGCTATATTGCAGACAAAAATATAAAGAAAAACTTAAATTTCTTCATTTGTATAATCATGTCCGATATTCAGTCACACTTATTTAGAAGATTGTTGGCATCTTATCCAAATGGACAAACGTTGTTAAAGTTATAAGCTATTCAAATGTTATGAACTCAAATTGAAAAGTTGGTACGGTTTATGCAACATATTAAATGATTTTATAATATGTTATTAATTGAATATCTGTTTTGTTTATATTATGAAAAAATTACATCTAATACCGTTTATGTTTTTTGTTTTACTTGCAACGCAAAGTATTGCACAAAACTATCCCCTGCAAAAGGGTATTTCTGCTAGAGCATTGTTCATGGACTATCAATCCCAAAATGGTGGTAACCTGACAGAGTTTAAGGCTTATCACCATGGTTTTGAGCTAGGGTGGCAGCAGCAGATTAATACTAACTTTAATCTTTATGTCCCTTTTAAGGCTGGTGTTGTCACACATCACGAAGCCGACATAAATTGCCTACACAAGACAGTGTATGGTCTGGATGCCCAATTGCAGTATCTATTTCAAAAAGAAGAAGCTATTGTAACACCATTTGTAGTTGGTGGAGTTGGTGGAGTATATGAGGAAGGTGGTGATATCAATGTCCAAGTACCTGTAGGGGTTGGACTGCAGTTTACCATTGCACCTACAGCTAGACTTGTTTGGCAGTCAGAATATAGAGTAAGCCTTGCCGAGGACAGGAACAACTTACACCATGGACTTGGATTTATATATGGGCTCCAGAAAGGTGACACTGAGAAAATGCCAAAAGAAAAAGCTATCGGAGATAGAGATGGTGATGGTCTTGAGGATGACATAGATTTATGTCCTGATATGGCTGGAGCTATTGAACTAAATGGCTGCCCAGATAAGGATGGCGATGGAATTGCTGACTATAAAGATAAATGTCCAAATTATGCTGGACTTGCAGCCTTCGATGGTTGCCCTGACAGTGATGGAGATGGAATCAGTGACAATGATGATGAATGTCCTAACATGGCAGGTACGGTTGAAAATAAAGGTTGTCCTTCTCAAGATAGAGATGAAGATGGAATACCTGATGCTATCGACAATTGTCCAGATACAAAAGGAACAGCGGCTAACAAAGGTTGTCCAGAGGTACAGTTAATGGATAAGGATGGTGACGGTATTGCAGATGCAGAAGACAGATGTCCTAATATAGCTGGTGTCGCTAGTGCTAGTGGTTGCCCAGACAGAGATGGAGATGGAGTTGCTGATTCTAGTGACAAGTGTCCTTCCCTTGCAGGATTAAGAACATTCAATGGTTGTCCAGATAGTGATGGAGATGGACTTGATGATTCTAGAGATAAGTGTCCAAATAGCTTTGGTTCTGTAGATAATAATGGTTGCCCCGGATTGTCATCTGAAGATCAAAAAACATTGGACATCGCAATGAGGGCTGTCCAGTTTGATACAGGAAAGGCTTCAATAAAGAGTGAGTCTTACAGAGTACTCAATCAGGTGGTAGATATTATGAATAGATATCCGAATTACTCAATCAGTATTGAAGGGCATACCGATAATGTAGGTAGCGCAACACTCAATCAGTCACTCTCTGAGAAAAGAGCAAAAGCTTGTTATGATTACTTATTGAGACAAGGCATAACGTCATCAAGATTGTCTTATGTCGGTTATGGAGAAACGCAGCCAATCTCACAAAATACTACAGCAGCTGGTAGAGAATTGAACAGAAGAGTTCAGTTTAATGCTAGAATTAGATAATATAATAGAAACGGTTTAGAATGTGAAACGGAGTATCCTTTGGGTACTTCGTTTTCTTTTGAAATAAAGTATTGAATACTTTTTGCAACACAGATATAATATTGGTGTTTTATACTTAATTTTGAAGAATAATGATGTTTAAGACCTTAACTATATCTAAAATTGTCAAAGAGACACCTGATTGTGTTTCTCTTGAGTTTGACCTTCCTCAATCGATAGGTGAGAGATTCGCCTTTAAGCCGGGACAATACCTTACATTCAAGCAAGTCATTGATGGAGAAGAGGTGAGAAGGTCTTACTCCATTTGTTCAAGTGCTTTGAATACGAAGAGTATTTCCGTTGCGGTCAAGCAAGTCGAAGGAGGTAAGTTTTCGACTTTTGCAAATCAAGGTCTTAAAGTAGGAGACAAGCTAGAGAGTATGAAACCTATGGGTAACTTCACATTCGAAGCAGACCCAGAACAATCTAATTCTTACCTACTTATAGCCGCTGGTAGCGGTATTACTCCAATATTATCAATCTTGGATTCCATATTAGAATCAGAGCCAAAGAGTGATGTCATCCTCTTATACGGTAATAAAAACATCAAGCACATTATCTTCAAAGACATCATTGAAGGATTGAAAAATACATATCTGTCAAGACTTAGAGTACACTATTTCTTTAGTCGACAGCAAGGCGCCGTAGACTTGTTTAATGGACACATTGATGCAGATAAAATTTCAAGGTTAGGAAAGTCTCTTATTGACTATAGTCAAATAGCAAAAGCATACATCTGCGGGCCAGAGCAAATGATTCATTCTACCAAAGCAGCTTTGGAACAAGAAGGAATGGATGGCAATAGAATCAAGTTTGAACTCTTCACTTCATCTACTCCTGTCGGAAAAAGGAACAGAAAACAAAGCAGTGATATTGAGAAAACAATAGATCTGACTATTATCCATAATGGCAAGAATCATCAACTTAAAATATCAGAAGAAGATTGTATCCTAGATGTTGCTCTAGACAGTGGTACAGACCTCCCATATGCTTGCAAGGGTGGGGTATGTGCTACTTGTAAGGCTAAACTTGATAGCGGAGGTGTAGATATGGAATTGTCCTATGGACTTGAACAAGAAGAGATAGACCAGGGTTATATATTGACATGTCAGGCATTCGCCAAGACAAAAGCACTTGTTGTAAACTTTGATAAAGCACTGTAATTATGACTGCAAAAGAAAAAAACTTTGAAGCATTGTTTCAAGCCAAGATTGATCAAGAAATCAAAATTGAGGCTAAGGACTGGATGCCAGATGCCTATAGAAAGACCCTAGTCAGACAGATTTCCCAGCATGCTCACTCTGAGATAGTAGGTATGCTTCCTGAAGGTAATTGGATTACTCGAGCACCATCACTTCGTAGGAAGATAGGTCTGCTTGCAAAGGTGCAGGATGAGGCAGGTCATGGGCTCTATTTGTATAGTGCCGCAGAGACTCTTGGTACTACAAGGGGTCAAATGATGGATGCGTTAAATGAAGGAAAGGCTAAGTACAGTAGTATATTCAATTATCCAACAATTACATGGGCTGACATTGGCGCAGTTGGTTGGCTAGTAGATGGTGCTGCTATACTTAATCAAGTTATGTTAACTAGGACATCATACGGACCATATGCGAGGGCAATGGTTAGAATATGTAAGGAAGAAAGCTTTCATCAAAGACAGGGCTTCGATATTATGATGTCATTATGCAATGGTACAGCTGAGCAAAAAGCCATGGCTCAAGATGCCTTGAACAGGTGGTGGTGGCCATCGCTGATGATGTTTGGACCTAGTGATGCAGAATCGCAACATAGCGAACAATCCATGATATGGAAAATCAAGAGAAAGTCCAACGATACGCTTAGACAACAATTTGTAGATGCTACAGTAGATCAAGCAAAAATATTAGGTATTACTATTCCAGATCCAGATTTAAGTTGGAATGAAGAAAAGGGGCATTATGATTTTGGAGCTATAGATTGGGATGAATTTTGGCAAGTAGTCAAAGGCAATGGCATATGTAATCGAGATAGATTGAAGGCTCGACGAGCCGCCTATATTACCAATGGAAAGTGGGTCAGAGATGCAGCCATAGCTTATGCAGAAAAGAAACAACAACGCGATATTTCAAAAGTAGCTTAGTATGAACAAAGAATGGCCATTATGGGAAGTCTTCATTAGGAGTAAGGCGGGACTGCATCACCAACATGTGGGTAGTCTTCATGCTGCAGATAGCGAAATGGCATTAGAGAATGCTCGAGATGTCTATACTAGGAGGCAGGAAGGTGTCAGTATTTGGGTAGTCCAGTCAAATAGTATTATCGCTTCTAACCCAGAGGAAAATACCTCGTTTTTTGATCCTGCAGAAGATAAAATCTATCGGCACCCAACATTTTATGAATTACCTGATGAGCTAAAACACATGTAGACTATGAGTAAATCAATAGCATATAGATATACGCTTCAGATTGCTGACAACAGTCTGATATTGGGTCACAGACTCACTGAGCTTTGTGGACACTGTGCAGATACAGAGATAGATTTAGCTATATCAAATATTGCCCTTGACTTATTGGGTCAGTCTAGGATGTTATTTCAATATGCAGCCAGTCTATCTGGAAGTACTGAAGACGAAATAGCTATGCTACGTTCTGAAGGTGAATATGTTAACTGCTTATTAGTCGAACAACAAAATGAAGACTTTAGCCAAGTGATCGTCAGGCAATATTTGTTTGATACGTATTATACATTATTCTTAAAAGCACTTAGTCAGTCCTCCTCAAGTGATGAATTAAGAGCATTTGCTAATAAGACAATTAAGGAAAATGCCTACCATGTGAGGTTTAGTAGGGCTTGGTTAATGAGGCTGGGCGATGGTACACAAGAAAGTCATGATAAGACACAAGCATCGTTGGACTTTCTCAAGCCATATATTCAGGAATTATTTATCCCGTCTCAAGTCGATACAGCCGCAATAGCCGATGGAGTTGGAGTTGATATGTCAAAGTACGTTGATCAATTCCATACAACATTACAAGCTGACTTTGCAGAAGCTACACTATCTTGGGAAGCACCTAAGTACCATGTTTCTGGAGGTAAGGATGGTCGGCATTCCGAACATATGGGCTTCATTTTATCAGAGTTGCAGTACATGCAAAGGGCATACCCCAATTCAGAATGGTAGCATATGGATGAGATCAGAGCCATTAAGAAGATTCTAGCAACAGTTTTAGATCCGGAGGTGCCAGTACTCTCTGTTGTGGATTTGGGCATAATTCATCGGATTGCTCCATTAGGAGATTCTTACGAAGTGGATGTCATGCCGACTTATTCTGGCTGCCCGGCATTAGATGAGATAGAGCTCAATATTAAATCAATACTAGAGGATAACGGATATCCATTCATCAAAATCAATAGAGTCATAGATCCACCTTGGAGTAGTGATCTCATTACCGAAGAGGGTAGACTCAAGCTCAAAAAGTATGGAATAGCTCCACCTGTGGGACATTCCGCTGATAAGGTAGCACTCTATGGAGACCAACGTATTATTCCTTGCCCACAATGCGAGTCGACAAATACTAGACTTGTTTCATCATTCGGCTCTACAGCATGCAAGGCACTCTTTCAATGTCAAGACTGTAAGGAGCCTTTCGATTACTTCAAGTGCCACTAATACTGGTATTTCTACATTCTTAAGTCAAGAATATTGCCCATGCTGTAGCAAATTCTACATCTTGGTTCGTAAATGTCCTTTTCACCTAGGACTACAGTTTCGTGCTCGTTAGATAATCGGTAGGAATGTGTAGCTAGAGACCCACAATGGGGACAAATCGCATGCACTTTAGTAACATATTCTGCCACAGCTAGGATACTTGGCATCGGTCCAAAAGGCTTGCCTCTAAAGTCCATGTCAAGACCTGCTACAATTACCCTGATCCCTTTTATAGCTAGTTTTTCACAGACTTGAGCAAGTTTATCATCAAAAAACTGGGCTTCGTCCACACCTACTACTTTGACATCTTGAATGTGATTAAGCATTTCTGTACTGCTTTCAATTGGTAGGGAGGCCACAGCATTAGAATCATGACTCACAACATCTTCTTCTGAATATCTTACATCAGTCTTTGGCTTGAAGATTTGTACCTTTTGATTAGCAATTCTAGCTCGTTTGAGCCGTCTAATTAGCTCTTCTGTCTTACCAGAAAACATTGAGCCACAGATGACTTCTATCCATCCACTTCTCTGTCCACGAAATCCAGGTTCTAAAAACATTGAGCTATCTAAGTTAAGAGATGATAAATGTAGGCATTACTATCTAATTGAAATAATTCATATTACATTTTCTAATTATAGAAAAGCGGTATCTTCGATATTTGAAGCAAAATCAATAGTAGATGCAAATCAATTGGAAAAATACCATCCCACATCTTGTGGCAATCTTGACATTCGTGCTTGTGACTTGTCTATACTTCTTTCCACAATTTGAGAACAAGAAGGTACAGCAAGGAGATTATATCTCTTATGAAGGAATGGTGCAAGAAATCAAGGCTCATAAGCAGGAGACAGGTGAGAGTTCACTTTGGACCAACTCCATGTTTGGTGGGATGCCAGCTTATCAAATCTATGCTCAGCAAAAGTACAATGCCGGCAGATACTTTAAAAAAGTCATGACTCTTGGTTTTGAAAAGCCAATAGGCATGTTTTTGTTAGGATTGTTTTCTACATATATTTTATTGTTAGTACTTGGTGTCAACCCTTGGTTAGCCTTGTTTTTTAGTTTTTCTACTGCTTTTGCGACTAATAACTTGGTGCTTTACGAAGCTGGCCATATTACCAAGGTTATTGCACTCATGGCTGCGCCTCTAGTTATAGCCGGGACTCTGCTGACTTATAAAAGTAGGCGGTATTTAGGATTTTCCTTGTTTTGTCTTGGGATGATCATGCATTTAGCTGCTAATCACTATCAAATGACATACTACCTGGCTTTGTGTTTGTTAATCTTTGTCATTATGCAATTGGTAGAAGATGTGAAGGGAGGTACACTTAAGGCCTTTGCTATTAATTCAGGCTTATTGGCTCTTGGATTTGGGTTAGCCCTTGGCACCTCTGCGTCCAAGCTAATGACTACCTATGAATATGCTAAAGATACGATGAGAGGTGAGCCAATTTTGACAAAAGACGTTGACAAGTCAAGTAGTTCTGGCGTTGATGGTCTAGCTTGGGACTATGCTATGCAATGGTCAAATGGGGGCAAGGATTTGCTAGCTAGTTTTATACCAATGGCTGTGGGAGGAAGTAGCTCTGAAACGATTAAGGGTAATTCTGACTTTGGCAAAGCTTTAAAGAAGCGTGGTGTCAGCGTCGGTAAAGGGATTCCTATGAATACCTATTGGGGAGCATTACCATTTACTAGTGGGCCAATCTATTTTGGTAGTATTATCTTCTTGTTGTTTCTGTTTGGAGCAATGATTTATCCTGGTAATATCAAATGGTGGGCAGTAGGAGCAGTAGTATTTACTATGTTGATCTCCTTAGGTAAGAATTTTGAATTATTCAATAGAATTCTATTTGACTTCTTTCCCTATTTCAATAAGTTTAGAACACCAAACTCTGTCCTTTCGATTACGAGTTTGATCATTCCAATATTGTCAGGTCTTGCAATCAATAAGATTGTATCAGCACAGGACAAGACTAAGTTTATTAAGCCATTAGCTATATCAGGTGGTATCCTTGCAGGACTAAGTTTATTACTTGGCTTAATAGGTCCTGGGATCTTTGATTTCTCAAGTGCAGCTGATACTCGATACCAGCAAATGGGCTTAGACACACTCTTGTTAGAAGAGCACAGGGCTGCTATGCTCAGGTCTAGTGGGTTGAGAAGTTTTGCATTTATGGCAATTGCTATTGGATTAATATTTGCGTATTTGAAAGGCAAATTACCAGCATTAGCTATGATAATTGGCATTGGGTTATCGTCATTTGTTGATATCATGCTAGTCAATATCAACTACTTAAATAGTGATTCTTTTGTTTCAGAAAGGGTTTACAATCAATACTTTACTCCAAGAGCAGTTGATCAGCAAATCTTATCTGATGCTGACCCACATTACAGAGTCCTAGACTTGAGTATCAATACCTTTAATAGTTCGCAATCTTCATACTTCCACAAGACTGTTGGAGGTTACCATGCAGCGAAACTGCAACGGTATCAAGATATTATTGATTACCATATTTCTAAGAATAATCAGAATGTCTTAGACATGTTGAATACCAAGTACATTATTGGGACTGGCAATGCTCAAGAGCCAGTAGTCAGACTCAATCCAAGTAATCTTGGTAATGCATGGTTTGTCAATGCTGTGAAACTAGTAGGAAGTGCTGACGAGGAGATTAGTGCTCTGAATGACTTTGACCCAAGAGGCGAGGCCATCATCCATCAAGAATTTGAGTCAAGTATTGCTAGTAAGACTTTTGATAAAGAGGGTAGTATTGCATTATCCTCATATGCCCCGGACAAGTTGACTTATACCTCACAGTCATCTAGCCAACAATTAGCAGTGTTCTCAGAAGTATGGTATGGGCCTAATAAAGGGTGGAAGCTATTTATAGATGGCGAAGAATCACCTATCCTTAGAGCTAACTATATTTTGCGAGCAGCAGTAGTCCCTGCAGGTAGTCATCAAATTGAGATGCGTTTCGAACCACAGACGTATGCTTTAGGAGAGACTATTTCATTGATTACTTCATTGTTGATTAGCTTGATAATACTTGGAGGATTGTATATGGCCTTCAAGGCAAACGGGAGGTCTAAAGAGTTGATTGATACTAATACTTCTGAATCGTAGTTCTAACTGTTAGATTAACTTAAAGCCTCATTGGGAGTAGTAAAGCGTCAAAGTGTAAAGTATACATTAGTAAGTATATTGGGTACCTTCATAGGTGCTGCAAGTGTATTGTTTATATATCCACTTGATGACGAACTCTATGGTTATGCTTCTTGGATATTCTCAACAGCTGCCATCCTAGTACCATTGGGCTCCTTAGGTATACCGTCTATTATTGTCAAGTATTACACACAGTATTCTGATCGCCCAAAGCAAGAGTTTTTTGGATTAGTGTTAGGGCTTTACTTGGTTGCTTTTAGTGTATTTGCAGGAACATACTACTTGTTGAGACCATTGTTACTTAGCTTGCTTGAGTCAATTGACTTCAACCCAGATCAATTGGTAGCGAATGATATTTGGCTCTTAATCATTTGTTTTTTCTTTGGAATAGTAAGAATCTTATTCAGCTTTTCTTCTATCAAAAAGCGAATAGCCATCCCTCAATTGCTAGAGAATGTAGGTTACAAAATATATCTGCCAGTCGCATTCTTAGTTGTGTGGTACAATCAATTTGATGACTTAGTTATCGTCTATGCTATTATGTTTTTCTTCATAGTATTGATAACAGCTCTGACCATATATGACCTGTCTATTGGCTCATTTAAGTTAGCTATGCCAAGGCTGTTTAGGTCTGAAGAGAACAAAAGAGCAATGCTAGAGTTCTCATTGTTCAGTAGCCTTAATGGGATTGGTAACCTAATTACCACAAGACTTGACTTAGTAATGATACCACTGATCCTGACCATGGCTGACAATGGAATATACGCTAAGATTCTAGTCATTGTCAATATCTTGAATCTTCCACTACAGTCTGTGATCAATATAGCTAAACCTATAGTATCAGAACATTGGCATACCAATAACACAATTGCTATACAGAAGCTCTATAAGCAATCAGGGAATAACCTCTTCTTCATCGCAATGTTATTTTTCTTGATGATATACTTCAGTTTACCTCATCTTGTTGAGATTTCAGGTAAGCCCGAGTCATTCCTAGGTTATGCTACGATCTTTTTATTACTTGGCTCGGGTAAGCTAGTTGACGCCTTGTGTAGTATCAATAGTAGCATAATCATATACTCGGAGAAGTTTAGGGTTCACTTATACTTTATTCTGATCATGGCGGTATTGAACCTTGTCTTGAATATTTATTTTATTCAACACTATGGAATTATTGGAGCAGCGATTGCTACGGTAATTGCCTTACTCTTATTCAATGTTTTGAAGTCAGGCTATATCTATGCTAAGTTCAAGATGCATTCTTTTTCTCTTTCTAATCTCAAGACACTTGTATTGGGTATTGTCCTATTTATTGGGCTATCCTCAATAGATTTTGGACTTAATCCCTATTTGTCGATTATTATACTCGGAGTCTTGTTGACTTTGACATTTATACTTGCAGGTCTCTTACTTAATATCTCAAGAGAAGTCAATGAGACCATCCAAGACATCCTTCATAAGGTCAAATCAGCTATTTCACATCGCTAGCACCACATTCTCCAGGAGTGAAAGCAAGTATGCCCTGCTTCCTCGCAAAGCATGGATTGATGTAGGTATTGCCATCACAACCACATACAGGGTCTGAAACTCTATAGCATATTTGATCTCTAATGATGATAGTGGGGTCGATACACATCTCAGGGCAGATACCATCACTCCACTCTTTGACGCCAGCAGCTTTTGCAAAACAAGCATTTCTATAGGTAGATTCGTCACAACCACACACCGGTGCATAATCGTATGAGCAGTCTCGAGGATGACTTACTTTACTTGGATTGATGCAAGTGGTATCAATTTTGCCCACTGCTTTAGAACAACCAATGATGAGCAACAAAGAAAGAGTAAAAAAAATATATCGCATTTGACTAGCTTATTTGACGTTAAGGTAGAACAAAATTAGATGAATACTTATTGTTACATATAATGGGAAACGAATCGATTTTTTCTTTAGACATCCATCCATTGAGGATTGTATTAGTATTAAGTGTAATGATGCTTATAGGCATTGGAATATCCGCAGGGATATCTGAGTCTTCTACTAGTTCCTGGGAGGTAGCCTTTACGTTTTTGTTACTCTATGCCATGATTGCTAGCATACTTAGTCTCAATACTTCTGACCAAAACAATTATTGGTTGTTCAGTCTTGTTGGCTATGTCATAGTGGCTTGTATTGGTGGTGGGTGTGCTTATTGGATCACTGGTATATCGATTAATGAGGCTGGATCTCTAAAGTGGATGTACTTAGTCTTTACTTTTGGATTCCTTGTTCTTTTGACGATACTACGTACCATGCGGAAGATTATTGAAATAGCCCAACGCGAAGACACTCGGGTGCATGGCGATAAATAAGAAAAGCCTAGTAGATCAACTACTAGGCTCTTATGTTTCTATTTAGCATTGTTAGAATTACAGTACTTTCAGTACTTCTTCTTCTAAGTTGTATTTAGGATTAAGAGCTGCTATTTTACCATCTCTATCGATTAAGAAAGTAGTTGGTATAGACTTTACTCCATAGCTGCCAAGTGGAGCTGCATCCCACTTCTTCAAGTCACTAACATGGTTGTCCCAAGCTAGTTGGTCCTTTGCTATAGCATCTAGCCATCTTTGCTTTGATCTATCCATGTTCTGAGCAATTGCTTCTGGATTTCCTAGTCGCTTCTTTGTTCTCTCATCCAGACCATCTAATGATACACTGAATACTGTAAAGCCTTTCTCCTTATATTTATCGTATATCTTAACAACTCCTGGGTTAGCCTTTCTACATGGTCCACACCAACTTGCCCAAAAATCAAGTAATACTACTTGCCCTTGTAGGTCTGAGAGTTTTTTAGTCTTACCATTGACATCGGGTAATGCGATATCAGGTGCTTGTTCACCTACTTTTACAGCATAACTTCTGCCCGAGCTACCTCCTTGTGCTTTTTTAGTCATACTAGCTGCAGATTTATTGGAAAATTCTGTTGCAAATGATGATCCACCATATTGCTCTGTTAGCTTAGTACCTATTGATTTATACAATTCTGAAAATGCAGGGTTCATTTGAAAAACCTTATGACTCAATGTAGCAGCTACTAATGGATTAGCCTCTGTCTTCATATAGTTTTGTAAGGCATTGATATCTATTTTTCGTTCGATTAATTGCTTCATATTGCTGTGATAGTCAGCACTCAATGCACTATTTTGAACAGTATAGTCTAACTGACTGATTCTTGCAAGATTTCCGTCAATGACTACATCCTTTTCGGACCCATCAAATACTAAATCTACCGACTTACTCCCAAATCTAATTCTATATATTCCTGGAGTAATATCTTGATCTGTAGAAACACTAAATGCCCCAGTCTCGTCTGCCTTGCCTTGGCCTAGTGCAGTGATCGCATTGTCCATGCTTACTTTGTCGAAGTATACGTTTAAGTTGTCTGAGCCTTCCATATTACCTGTTACGCTTATACCAGGTTGAGGACTGGTACACTGGATAGCAATACAAGAGGTAATAATTAGGAGTAGAATATGAATAGTATATCTCATAGACTGATATTGTTTATGTTAATTTAATATTGATTCTAAGGTTGTATCATAGACAGGCCTAAAGTCACTACACTTGCCAATCGAATGATGATTGACACTCATGTCACCATCAGTAACTAGGCCTAAAATCTTGCATGTTGTATGGTGAGTTTTACATAGATCTTTGACTGCTTCTACTTGCTCAGGAGCACAAGTTACAATAACTCTCGACTGGCTTTCGCCAAATGCAAAAGCGTCTAATCTTAACGCTTGGTCATGTTTCTCTATTGTAAACCCAAGTGCATTGTGCATGCATGATTCTATGGTGGCAATAAGTAGCCCTCCATCACTAATATCATGCGCTGATTTTATTGATTTGTCAAGAATCAATTGACTAACTGCTCTTTGAAGATTGGCTTCTTCATCTAAGTCAAAGTAAGGACAGTTAGTCTCATACATTGCTTTAGTATGCTTTAAATATTCTGATTGTCCAAGGTCATTTTTCGTTTCACCAAGGAGTAAGATGACATCACCTTTTTCCTTGAAGTGTAAAGTCATCTTATTGTTGATATCTTCCATCATGCCTAGCATTCCAATTGTAGGAGTAGGGTAGATAGGCTCTGTAGTATTGTTAGGTAGTTGTGTCTGATTGTAAAAGCTGACATTACCACCAGTCACTGGTGTGTCAAACTTCAGACAAGCATCTCCCATACCTTTTAAGGCATTGACAAACTGCCAATACACTTCTTTATCGTATGGGTTTCCGAAATTCAAACAATTCGTGATAGCAACTGGCTTACCTCCTGTACAAACAATGTTCCTAGCTGCCTCGGACACTGCTATTAGACCACCTTTGTAAGGGTCAGCATAGACGTAAGATGCATTGCAATCTACACTGCACAATAGAGCCTTGTCAGTACCTTTTAGTCTGATGACATTGGCGTCACTTGGCTCATTAGTCCCTAGTGTATTTGTTCTGACCATACTGTCGTACTGCTCGTATATCCATTTTTTACTTGCTATGTTCGGCGAAGAGAACATTGAGAGAGTTGCTTCCTTTAGCTCATCTATGGTTAGGTCTGTTATACTATTGATATCGAACGCCTCTAACTTATCTAAGTACTTTGGTCTTTCGAACTCTCGATCGTACACTGGAGCACCACCACCTAGAACTAGATCATGTGAAGGGATGTCTACCACTTGTTCTCCATCATGGTACATCTCGAGTCTTCCTGTGTCAGTGACTTCGCCAATGATTTCACACTCTAAGTCCCATTTGTCAAATACAGCCTCGAGTACAGATTCCTTACCTTTTTCGCAAACAATAAGCATTCTTTCTTGACTCTCAGAGAGTAAAATTTCGAAAGGCTTCATATCTGCCTGTCGAGTTGGAACTTTTGAGAGGTCTATCTTCATTCCTGTACCTCCTTTGGCACTCATCTCTGAAGTCGAACAAGATATTCCAGCTGCTCCCATGTCTTGCATACCTACGATTGCACCAGTTTTGATAGCTTCTAAGGATGCTTCTAAGAGTAGTTTTTCTTGGAATGGATCACCAACCTGTACTGCCGGTAAGTCTTTAGCAGAATCCTCTGTAAGGTCTGCTGAAGCGAATGTAGCACCATGGATGCCATCTTTCCCAGTAGCTGACCCTACTATGTATACAGGGTTGCCAATACCTTCTGCTGTCGCGGACACAGTCTCTCCATGCTTGACAATACCTAGAGAGAAGGCATTGACTAAGATGTTTTGATTGTAAGAAGGGTGGAAGTATGTTTCTCCTCCTATAGTTGGTACCCCTAAGCAGTTACCATAATCACCTATGCCTTTGACTACACCCTTTACTAGGTGTTGAGTATGGGGTCTGTCTAGTTCACCAAATCTTAGGCTATTCATAGCTGCGATTGGTCTAGCTCCCATTGTAAAGATGTCTCTGTGTATTCCACCTACACCCGTCGCTGCACCTTGATATGGCTCTATTGCCGAAGGGTGGTTGTGCGATTCTATCTTGAAGGCACAAGCTAATCCGTCTCCAATATCAACCAATCCTGCATTCTCTTCTCCCGCTTCTACTAGGAGGGCAGACCCACTTCTTGGCAGTTGTTTAAGATACTTAATTGAGTTTTTATAAGAACAATGCTCTGACCACATTACAGAGAATATACTGAGCTCTGTGAAGTTCGGTGTACGATCAAGTATTACTTTAATCTTTTCAAATTCTGGTTCCGTAAGACCGAGCTTTTGAGCAACTGAGAAATCGATGATTTGATTAGCCAAGAGGTGATATTTATCAGATTAACTTAAGATGCAAATGTAGGTAAATAATATATAATTTTTCTACATGTGAGCCCGCATATCCCTATTCTGGATTCTATATTTTTTTATAAAAAATTAACTCCAATGTAATTCTAAGTAACTATTGTGCAGTCAATAGATTATATATAGTGATTTCGATTATGTGAAAATACCTTTTCCAGTTTATTGGATACACATTCATTGTAAATCCAAATAACAGTTAAATTTGCGAACTTGTTGATCCCTACAACATATCCTTTTTATATCAAAACACTAAGACATGGGATGGTTTAAAAGGTTTTCAGACGGCATTCAAACTGCAACGAAAAATAAAAAAGAAGCACCAGATGGTGTTTGGCATAAGTGTAAGAAGTGCAGTGAGACTATTACACAGAAAGAGCTCGTAGAAAACCTCTTTGTTTGCCCTAAATGTGATTATCACGAACGTATTGGTTCTCATGATTACTTTGAGATCTTATTCGATGGCAAATATGAGTTGTTGTTTGAGAATATCGTATCCAAAGATTTTTTAGAGTTTAAAGATCTGAAGACTTATCAGGCTAGGCTTGATAGTGCTAGAGAATATACAGAAGTTAGCGATGCTATTACTGTAGCCACGGGTAAAATAGGGAAGAAGCCACTTACGATTGCAGCAATGGACTTTAAGTTTATAGGTGGTAGTATGGGTTCGGTAGTCGGTGAAAGAATTAGCAAGGCTATCGATTATAGTATCCAAGAGAAGACTCCATTTATGATTATAAGTAAGTCTGGTGGAGCTCGGATGATGGAGTCAGCATTTTCATTAATGCAAATGGCCAAGACTTCAGCAAAGCTATCTGTGCTTGCGGCGAATAAGATTCCTTACATCAGTTTCATGACTGACCCAACCACTGGAGGCGTAACAGCATCATTCGCCATGCTAGGCGACATCAACTTCTCAGAACCAAAAGCACTTATTGGATTCGCTGGACCGAGGGTGATTAAGGAAACGATTAAGCGTGATTTGCCAGAGGGTTTTCAACGTTCAGAATTCTTGCTTGAGCATGGATTTTTAGACTTTATCGTGCACCGTCACCAACTTCAAGAAAAACTCAAAGAAGTAGTAAGTTTGTTTGCATCAACTCAGGTAGTTACTGAAGTAT
Source organism: Saprospiraceae bacterium (assembly GCA_020631405.1). Taxonomy (GTDB): domain Bacteria; phylum Bacteroidota; class Bacteroidia; order Chitinophagales; family Saprospiraceae; genus JAHDHH01. The sequence continues at coordinate 48,791 of JAHDHH010000015.1, read as the reverse complement.
AAGTAAGGTAAACTTGTCAGTAATTGGGTCTAAATTATCCTTGATGTCATCAATTAATCCAATGCCATACTTAGAGATATAGGTGACGATATTATCTGATCGTTCTTGAAGCTTGCCATTTGGACTGATAGTCTCTTGTACTTTATTCAACTTATTCAGGTCAACATCATATTTCTGCTTGACACTTCGCTTTATCCTAGCTTCTAATTGATCGATAACCTTAAGTTCTTTCACTTTAGCAGCATCTACGCTTGATGAAATAGACTTGTCTATCTGTTCTGAAAGAGCCTTGATAGATGCAAAAGTTTCTTCCACAGACGTTCTCTGTACAGAAAGGTCAAAAGAAGTATCTGAGTTTTCCAAAAACTGGTTAGCAATCACATGTGTCGGCTTAAACATGTCCTCAGTCGTAAATCCGAGTTGCTCCCAAGACTTCAGTTGTTTCTGACTAATCAGTCCAGCAGAGTTCCTTCTCATTAATATGGGAAATGGGATGTCAAAAGCTTCAAATTGCAACTTTCTCTCCACCCAATACGCTAGCTCACCGCCTCCTCCTATATAGACAACATTGGGCAGTAAGTATTCTTGACATAATGGTCTTAGCACTACATTGGGACTAAAATGTGTTAGATGATCATCAATGTCTTCTGTGCTGAATGTGATATCTGTATTCAAAACCTGGAAAGAACCATCTATACTCTCGATTCTCTCCCTGAGTCCATCCTTGATATAAAAAATGTTGATATCCCTAGCATAAGCCTGGTCAGTATAGCTTAGGTCTCTTAGTTTTTCTTGCTGTGCTGTGACTAAGGGTTTGCTTACTTGCTCAACTAATTCCTTCTTGAATATAGGGGCTAATTCTTGTTTTAAAGCATCGTCATCTGTAGAGAAATAGATTATACCATACTTGCCAAAAAGATGGTTCACTAGAAGTCGTTGAAAGCTATTATAGTTGGTAGCCTGAGTTAGAAAACCTTGTAGAGTGGAAATCAAGTCTAGTGCTTGAGACCGAGGACCTAATATGTCGATAGTTTGCTCCAATACCTTGTCAAGGCCTGTAATTGGCATCCGCCCGACTGGTCCTCCTGACTCCGCTTGCCACTCGATAGTTTCTTTAAATAGTTTGAATGTGGCGATTTCGTCAAAATCATGGTCTTCTCCACCACTAACGAATACTGGCACGAAGTCGAATTCTTGTTGCTCAGCGTTGAGTTCCTCAGCTAGATTTATACAGTTCAAGATTTTAAAAATGAAGTATAGTGGTCCAGTAAGTAGAGATGGCTGGTGAGCTGTGATGACAGTAAAGGTGTTATCCTGTAACAGTGATTCTATATTTGCGAGAGTCTGCTGTGATTGACTTACCCCCTTGTATTGCCTTTTTAGAGTACTTACCAGTAGTTTTCTGTTAATTGGAGATTGTTGCTTTGTTTTTGCTTGAGAGATTAAACTTTCTACACTTGGAAATTCGGTTATGAAAGAGGCTAATTGCTTAGATTGGGCATTGTAGTCCTTGTCTCGTTGACTAAAAGGTAGCAATTCAAAATCAATTAGTTTCTTTTCAATCATTATGTATATCGAATTTTAGTAATTTGTTGCCAAATGTACAGAGAAGTGATAGAATAAATAATATCTAGCGAAGTATATACAAGATATAGAATAGATGGTTGTGAGATTTATTAAAAGTTTGGGTTTAGGTTTACTTTCATTGTTGATGGTAGTAATTATGATCACTTCCATCATATTTTTATCGCCTGTTGACCCAGCACGACTTTCATTTGGCCAACGGATAGATCAAGGTACCTTGGAGGCACGTCAGAAGGCACTTGGTTTAGATCAACCACTTTCTACTCAATTAAGATACTATTTAAGAGATATTAGCCCAGTAATTATTACGAGTCAACTCCCAAGTCATTTGCTTCCCACCGTTTCTGCTTCTCTTCCTCTTGGTAAGTTCACTACTTATATCAAGGTACCATACTTTAGAGAGAGCTATCAATCTGGTAGACCTGTTGCTGCTATTATTAAGCAAGCATTGCCCTATACATTGATGTTGGCATTTACCGCCATTACAATTGCTCTTTTCCTTGGAGTGCTTCTTGGTATGATTGGAGCGAACAACAAGGGTACTTGGTTAGACGAGTTTCTATTGACTTGCTCTACCTTAGGATATTCCGTGCCTAGTTATGTCAGTGCTATCTTTTTTGCCTTGGTATTTGGTTACCTGCTCAGGCATATTACAGGACTGAACTTACAAGGAGGCCTCATTGTCCTGAATGATTTAGGTGATGAAGTCCTTATGCTGAGAAACCTAATCTTACCTGCTATAGCCCTTGGAATCAGACCAGTGAGTGTCATTCTGCAAATCACTAGAAGCGCTGCCTTAGAGGTTATGGACAAACCCTATGTCTTGCTAGCAATAGCGAAGGGAATGCCAACACGAGTCGTGTCGAGATCATATGTCTTGCGAAATGCTCTTAACCCTGTCCTCACAGCCACTACCGGCTGGTTTGCCTCATTGTTAAGTGGGGCTTTCTTTGTAGAGAGTGTCTTCAACTTTAAAGGATTTGGCCAACTTACAGTTAATGCTTTGCTTAACTATGATGTTCCATTGTTGTTGGGATGTATTCTTACTGTGAGTGTTATTTTCATCCTTATCAATATCTCAATGGATGTCATTTACCGTTTCTTAGACCCAAAGATTAAGTGATCTAATCAGCTACTAGATGGTCTTCAATATTCATAAAGTCTTCGTCTTCATCTGATGCAGTAATTGCTTCATGGTACTTTGCCATTGTTACCTGCATATATGGGATGACCCAAAGTAGCCCAATAAACAAAGTGAAGATAGAGAGCAGTATCCATGGCAAGAATCTTAACGTAAGGATGAAATAGTCTAACTTCCTGCCTTTCATCAATTCCCAACTTTTTTTCAAAGCATCTACTGCTCCAATATTTCGGTTTTTAGCGATGATGAAGTAAGTTTGAGATAGCCCAAATCCTAAAATAATTCCTGGAATAATAAAAAGTAACATCCCTATCACGATACCTAGCAGCATCAGTAGGTAAGCACCTAAACTAGTGCCAAACTGCTGGAATCCATCAAATATATTTCCAATTTGTGGATTGTTGTTTTTTGCGATATTTAGTGCGAAAATGGCTAAGCCTAAACTAAAAGGACCTGTGATTAACAATGAAGAAAATGGGATTATCCCACTGGCCATTAATATGACAAAGTACACTAAGGTGGCTCCAACAGCCATGCCCCATTGTCCTGAAAGTGTTTGTCTAGCTGATGACATTAATGCCCTGTGATCTATACTCGGTAGGTTGGTTCGTTCCATGTTGTTTTGAATTTTTTAATTAATATAATACGTTTTCACCTAATTTTGTAGAAAATCCAACCAAACTTTATAATCCTTAGACTAACTCACCATAGAGGTCGTAGTCTTCAGCCTCTATAATATTGACGGTGACAAAGTCTCCCTGCCTGAGGTAGTTATCCTTCGCTTCGATGAGCACCTCATTGTCTACTTCCGGAGAATCTGATTCTGTACGACCCACAAAGTAACCTCCTTCCTTCCTGTCAATCAGAACTCTTAATGTTTGCCCAATCTTAGCTTGATTCTTATCAAAAGAGATGGATTGTTGGATTTCCATAAGTCTATTACTTCTGTCAGCTTTTACCTCAGGAGAAATATTGTCTTCGAAGTCGTGGGCACTCGTATCTTCCTCATGACTATATTGAAAGACACCGAGTCTTTCGAATTGCATCTCTTCTACGAAGTCGCACAGTTCTAAAAAGTCTTCTTCTGTTTCATTGGGGAAGCCAATTAGCATCGTAGTTCGGATGGCTATGTTTGGCACTTTCTCTCTAGCTATATTTATCAGGTCAGTCTGTTCTTTTCTTGTAATCTGACGCCTCATATCTTTAAGAACCTTGTCACATGCATGTTGGAGAGGGATGTCTAAGTAGTTGCATATCTTTGGTTGACGTGCCATGACATCAAATATCTCTGTTGGAAATTTAGAAGGGTAGGCATAGTGTAGTCTAATCCATTCGATACCATCAACCTCACAGAGGGCATCTAGCAGTTCTGCCAACCTTCTTTCTTTGTAAATATCCAATCCATAGTAGGTAAGCTCTTGAGCTATTAACATAATCTCTTTGACTCCGTTTTTAGCTAAGTTTTTAGTCTCTGTCACTAAACTGTCAATTGTTCTAGAAACATGTTTGCCCCTCATCAGTGGAATAGCACAGAACGAACAAGTCCTATTACAGCCTTCGCTAATCTTAAGATATGCGTAGTGGGCTGGGGTAGTAATGCTCCTTTGACCTACAAGCTCATGCTGATAATCTATGTCAAACTTTTCAAGTAATGCAGGTAGTTCTACCGTTCCAAAATAGGCATCAACCTCTGGGATTTCTGCTTCAAGGTTGTCTTTGTACCGTTGAGAAAGACAACCGGTTACGTACAACTTTTCAATTTTACTCTCTTTTTTGAGCTCAGCATACTCTAGTATGGTATTGATAGATTCTTCTTTTGCCAAGTCAATAAAACCACATGTATTGATAACCACAATCTCAGCATCGTCATCTTGACTATCATGACTGACAGCAACATCATTGGCCTCTAGTTGAGTAATTAGATTCTCAGAGTCAACTAAGTTCTTGCTACAGCCTAGTGTGATGACATTTACTTTTTCCTTCCCTACTTTCTTTGTTTTCATAAATTGCTAAGAGTGTCCAATATTTACAATACACTATAGACTTAATTGCTCATCTTTGCTTTAGATCATAGATGTTACAATTATAGAATATTCTGTAAAATTACATCTATTATTCAAAGATTACCGTTATTGAAAGTACTGTGATTTATTTATCTAAATTTATTAAGCTGATGAAACAGGCATTTGTAATACTCTTCCTCTCATTGTTAAGTCTTTCTGGATTTGCTCAATTCTCAATATTTGCCGAATACCAACCTAATAGGATAGAGTGGCAAGACGACTGGAACTCATACGTTTCTGCTGACAATGTGTACAGTCAATCAACAGTGATTGGTGCTGCATATTGGATTAAGTTGAAAGACTATCGAGTAGAGTTCCATCCGGGTGTGTCTTATTCCTCAAGTACGACGTCACTAGAAAGTGAACAAATGGTGAATAATGTAGCTAATACAGTACTTACAAAAACGGCATTCACGGGCTTTGGGATAGAATTACCTGTACATGTCTACTTCTTAGACTTTGAAGGTGACTGTAACTGTCCCACATTTTCAAAAGATGGCAACTTCCTATCCAAGGGACTTTACTTTTTCGTTACTCCTGGCTATAGCTTCAACACCTACAAGCTAGATGGTATGAATCCCATAATATCGTCAACAGTATTTGCACAAGAGGATAAGGATAATGTATTTACTGCGAGTACAGGTCTTGGTCTTGATATTGGATTAGGCAATCTCATTACGATCAGTCCATATGGTGGCTACTTTGTATCTCCAAACAATAACTGGGAGGGTCTAGCATATGCTGTTGGGCAAGCTGCTTCAGGAGAGTTGCAAATTAATAGAAACTTGAGGAGTGTTTTTGCAGGCTTAAGAGTATCATTTAGACCTGACTACGTCAAAGAAAGAAGAGCGATGTTCCGCTAATCCATAAATCCTTTTTCCTTCATCCAGTCATCATTGAAGATTTTTCCCACGTACCTACTACCGTGATCATGGAAGATGATCACTACTACATCGTCCTTTGTCAACTTACCAGCAAGTTGTCTAAGTCCTGCTAATGCTGACCCACAACTGTTGCCAAGTAATAATCCTTCTTGAAGGGCAAGTTCTCTTGTAGCAACAGCTCCATCTTTATCGGTGACTTTTTCGAAGTGATCTATGATGCTAAAGTTGATATTCTCAGGGATGATGTCCTCGCCAATACCTTCTGTGACATAAGGATATATCTCATCGTGATCTATCTCGCCTGTTTCATGATACTTTTTCAATGCAGAGCCATAGGTGTCAACTCCCCAAATTTTGATATTAGGGTTTTGTTCTTTGAGGTACTTGCCAGTTCCACTAATAGTCCCGCCAGTACCAACACCTACAATGAGATGTGTAATCTTGCCATCAGTCTGTCTCCAGATTTCTGGACCTGTTGATTCGTAGTGGCCTAGTGAGTTAGCCGGATTGTCATATTGATTCATCCAACATGAGTTCTCTATTTCCTTAGAAAGTCTTTCTGCTACAGAATAGTAAGATGCTGGATCATCAGCCTCCACATTAGTGGGACAAATAATCACTTCAGCTCCGACTGCTCTGAGGATGTCAGCTTTTTCTTTAGATTGCTTGTCTGTTGTTGTGAAAATACATTTGTAGCCTTTGACAGCCGCAGCAAGTGCTAATCCCATTCCAGTATTTCCTGATGTACACTCTATAATAGTACCTCCTGGCTTAAGTCTTCCTTCAGCTTCTGCCACTTCGACCATCTTTAGTGCCATTCGGTCTTTGATACTATGACCAGGATTGAAAGATTCAACCTTAGCAAGCACGAGTGCTGGTATTGTAGTAACTGATTTTGAAAGTTTGACTAATGGTGTATTACCAATAGTTTCAAGTATGTTGTTTTTATAATCCAAGAGTGTAGGTGTTTTGCTAGCACAAATGTACTGCTATTTATAATACTTCATTTCAACTGAAAATCGAGAATCGATTGCACCAAGTTGCCTTGCTACAGCTGGAGATATCACCAAGTTGATGTCACTAGGGTAAGCATTCTTTGGTAATCTTGCAACTACTGTCGCAATGACTCTTTTGTTGACTAGTGGGTTGTATAGTTCTATTTCGGTTTGTGGTTTTGCAGAATCATGCATGACAAAGAGATCAGTAGAGCTGCTTGTCTTATTCCAATAGGCAATGCCTCTTTTGTAAGTTGCCGGCAGAGCTTTTTTGACAATGACTGAGTCCTTCTCTTCAACAATACTAATGTTTGATACACTATCAATCATAGTTGTCGAAATAGTATCAACAGACAATGTGTCTACGAATAAATATGGGTCGTCATTTTTTACTGGAATATCATCCTCAATACGATGTGTAGTTTTTGGTGGGGCAATACTTAGGTCTATCCACCCAACCTGTAGGTATTGATCAATATCTAATTTCAATGAGGATAATCCATTTAATCGCTGGAGTTCTTCTATTTGCTTGTCAAAGTAGATTCTAGAAATTCTAAATATGGTTTCTCGAGGTTTAACCTTATAGATCACAGCTACATCATTTGTTGAGGACTTCACGCTTTTGATGAGTTCGTCTTTAATTGGAATCAAAATCTCCGAACCAATTGATAGCGTCGCATTCTGGTCAATTCCATTTATTCTTGCTAGGTATACTAGTGGTAGGTCAAATGTTCTTGCTAATTGATAAAGCGTTTGCTTTGGTTGAAGCTTGTGGATGTAGACTTTTTGTAAATCTTTAGTGATATTCACCTCTATTCCTACAACCTCAGACCCCTCTTGAGCAACAAGAATAGAAAATGCTGCAATAAGTAGTAGTAGTGTTAAGCAATATTTAATCATCAATTTCATTATAGATTTCTATCGTGATTGTACAAATTTACAACATATTAGCATAATCGATAATATTACCGTTTGCATTATGACAACTTTAACTCCAAGTATATGACAACAGTTAAACCAAGAATAACTGCCATTATTCCTGCCAGGTTGCATTCGACTAGACTGCCAGAGAAAGTGTTGATGTTATTGAATGGCAAGAGTTTGGTTCAACATGTTCATGATAACTTGAAAGAATTAAATGTATTTGATCAAATCATTATTGCAACAGACCATGCAAAAATCTATGACCATGTCAAATCTTGGGAAGGCAAAGTGGTGATGACTGACAATGATCATGTTTGTGGTACGGATCGGATAGCGGAGGTCGCAGCTAAACTTGATACTGACTATATCCTCAATGTTCAAGCTGATGAGCCAATGTTAACAAGAGAGCATATCTTGCCAGTCATTGACTTAGTCAATCATCAAGACTTCACTATAGGTACTGCTTATACAAGTATTCAGGATGAAACCATGTTTGTTGATCCTAATACTGTAAAAGTAGTCGTCAATTCAACAGGAAATTGTTTGTACTTCTCCAGAAGTGCAATACCATACAATAGAGATGGTATGACTGATTTGAGTTTGGCAAAAAGGCATCTTGGCATATACTTATTTCGTAGAGCGACTTTGTTGGATTTGGTCTCTTTAGCACCTACCAAGTTGGAGTTATCTGAAAAACTCGAACAACTGAGATGGTTGGATTATGGCCATAGAATGTTTGGGGCAGAGATTCCTAATACTGCCTTGAGTATTGATACCATAGAGGATTATAGGCAAGTTCAAGCTTTGTTAGAAAGTTAACATTAAGTCTTTACTTAAATATTACAGCCTTATATTTGCACTATCGGGGGTGCCTTTCTGGCTGAGATTATACCCATTGAACCTGAACAGGTAATGCTGTTAAGGGATTAGTGACTGGTTATTTTGATCAGACACCTCCGTGATATTTATTCATTTAATAGTCTGAAATTTTTAGAATGAGAGTAATAACTGTTCTTTTCCTATTATTGACGAGTATGCATTTGTGTGCTCAACATAGTCTTTCTGGTACCATATCTGCGGAGGATAGATCTAAACTAGAGTCGGCTACCATATTTCTAGTCGGTACTGATATCGCAGGAGTATCAGAGTTCGATGGCACCTTCTTTATTGATGGGATTCCTGAGGGTACTTATATCGTTGAGGTTGCCTACCTTGGTTATGAAGATCAAAGGGTAGAATTACTTATCGATAGAGATATGGATATTTCTGTTCAATTGAAAGGATCATTTTACAACTTATCAGAAATTGAGATTAGTGGATCAAGGACTGATGACGATAAACCATTCACCTATGAAGTTGTAGATCAAGAATACTTGCGAGAAAGAAACACAGGGCAGGATATCCCAATGCTGCTGGGTGGATTGACTAACGTCATTACAACTAGTGACGCTGGAGCAGGAATAGGTTACACAAGCATGAGGATAAGAGGTAGTGACCAGTCCAGGATCAATGTTACAATCAATGGAGTACCCTTGAATGATGCTGAGTCTCAATCAGTATTCTGGGTGAATATGCCAGATTTTGCTAGTTCAGTAAAGGAGGTACAAGTACAGCGAGGTGTAGGTACGTCTACTAATGGACCTGGTGCCTTTGGTGCTACAGTAGGTCTCAATACTCACATGCTCAATGGCGATAGTTATGCTGAGCTTGATGGGTCTATCGGTTCGTTCAATTCTAACAAGCTTAGTGTCAAAGTTGGTACTGGTATCCTCAATGATAAGTTTAGCATTGATGCTAGATACTCATTGATTAACTCTGATGGCTATGTAGACCGAGGAGGGAGTAAGCTCAATTCTTGGATGATATCTCCTACAATTATATGGGATGACGCCATGTTGAGATTTGACATCTTTTCAGGAAACGAAGTCACAGATCAGGCTTGGTGGGGAGTGCCAGAGGCAAGAATTAATGGAGATATAGAAGCATTGACGACTCACTATAACAACAATCTAGGCTCTATCTACCTTACCCCGCAAGACGAAGCGAACCTATTTGATTCTGATAGAAGGTACAATTACTATACGTACGACAAACAAGATGACAATTACCAACAAGACCATGTTCAGGCACATTTTTACAAGTCGTTCTCTGATAGGTTGAACTCAAGATTTACGGGTTACTTTACTCACGGATTTGGATATTTCGAAGAATATAGAGTCAATGACGAACTAGCATTTTACAATCTAACGGCAACTACTAGTGATGGTGATCCGATCTTTTATAATGACATTATTAGAAGAAGGTCATTAGACAATAATCTGCTTGGATTCTTTACTAATAATGAATTTGATGCAAGCGATAAATTGAGTATTGAGTTTGGTGGCGGTCTTAGCAACTATATAGGAGAGCACCAAGGGTTAGTCATTGATGTCGTTGAATTTCAGACACCATCAATAGGTTACTCATACTATTACAATGAAGGAAATAAATTGGATTACAATGCCTATGGTAAGGCAAATATTAAGCTTTCGGATAACCTCATAGGTCTTGCTGACTTTCAAATCAGAGGAGTAGATTATACTATCCAAGGTGATGACAATAAATTAAAAGGTATTAATACTTCTAATAATTACTTATTTGTAAATCCAAAACTGGGTGTAACATATCAAGTTGATAGCTTAAGGGCATATGCATCACTCGCTGTTGGCGGCAGAGAGCCGGACAGAAATGATATCATTAATGCAATTGGATTGAGTGAGGTCAAGCCAGAGAGACTTTATAATGCAGAATTGGGAATACAGCCAACTTTTCAAGATATTACGTTGAAAGCAAACGTATATTACATGTACTACAGAGATCAGTTGGTATTGACAGGCGCATTGAATGATGTTGGAGCTAACCTCAGAACTAATGTAGATCAGAGTTATAGAGCTGGCCTGGAATTAGAGGCACTCTACAGTCTGAATGATATATTTAGCTTAAGCGCTAATGCGGCAATAAGTCGAAATAAGATCAATAGTTTTGATGAGGTCCTGTATAACTACAAGCTGGATGGAAGCACAGAAGTAGTTGTCAATACTTACGAGGATACAGACATTGCCTTTAGCCCATCCGTGGTTGGAGGAATAGACCTATTTGGAGCATTTAAAGGTGGTCTCAGTGCAACTCTTGGTGGCAAGTATGTCAGTCATCAGCATATGGATAATACAAGTATTCCAGACAGAGTAATTCCAGCCTACTTTACAGCAAATGGAGCATTGTTCTATCAGCCAAATGTGCCAGCACTCAAACGGGTGAGAATTGGGGTACATGGCTACAACTTGTTGAGCAGTTTGTATTCAGCTAATGGATATACCTATTCTTATGGTTTTGAAGATGCTTATGTCATTGAGAATTTTTATTACCCGCAGGCAACTCGTTACTTTATGTTGACCGCAAATGTCAAAATTTGAGCAGCCACCAGCAAATAACTGATTGGAAGACCCAAGAACAGACAGAGGTGTTAACAGCATTTCTCCAAGGGCTTAACTCAAGGCATATTCAGGCATTAGATAGCCAAGCCAAGGAAGTGTCTGCAGAAGTGGAGCAAAACATAGATTGCCTTGACTGTGGTAATTGCTGTAGGACTTCGGTTACAACTTTTACTACAAGTGATATTTCGAGGGCAGCCAAATACCTTAAGATTTCAAAAAAGCAATTTATTAGAAAGTTTCTCATAAAGGATAATCGAGATGATTCGTACATCACGATGCAAACACCCTGTCCAATGCTCAATGATGACAATACATGTCAGATCTATGAAGTACGACCAGATGTTTGTTCCAGTTTTCCGCATACTCATCGAGACAATTTTAAGAATAGAATTCATGCTCACACTGCAAATCTCAAGATGTGTCCGATAACATATGCTGTAGTTTCAAGACTTTATGAGATACTACAACAGCAGTAGGTGTTGACTGCTAGATATTGAAATTAAATTTTGCGATAAGCCTAGATGCAGCAATTTCTAATGGAATGTGGTTCCTGAGAGAGAATGTATATCCGTGATCGTCACTTTATGAAGGCAAACCTATTAACTTCGCAATGTAATATCTGATATATGAAGCAAGCCACACCGTACAAATCTAAGCACAAGATTAGGATCTTGACTGCTGGTTCTTTATTTGATGGACATGATGCAGCGATCAACATCATGAGAAGGATAATTCAGCGTACTGGGGCAGAGGTCATTCACTTAGGACACAATAGGCCAGTAAAAGAAATAGTCGATGCTGCAATCCAAGAAGACGTCCAAGGTATAGCAATCACCTCTTATCAAGGTGGGCACAATGAGTTTTTTAAATATATCTATGACTTATTGCACGATAGAGGGGCAGGGCACATCAAGGTATTTGGTGGTGGTGGTGGAACCATACTTCCAACCGAAATAGCAGATCTCCATGACTATGGTATTACTCGTATCTATTCTCCAGATGATGGCAGAGAGATGGGACTGCAAGGAATGATCAATCACCTGCTCGAATTATGTGATTACCCGGTAGGTGAAACAGTAGAGGATTGCTTAGAGAAGAGTAAAGATGGTTCTTATGGAGCTATAGCTAGACTTATCACGGCAGTCGAGAATTATCCCGATGACCATACTAGTTGGGTAGAGCAGCTTAAAAAATCACAGGATTCTAGCCCTATTCCAGTATTGGGTATTACAGGTACTGGTGGGGCAGGGAAGTCCAGCTTGGTGGATGAGTTAGTGTTGAGATATCTTGAAGCATTTCCTAATAAGAAGCTAGGTATCATTAGTGTAGATCCAAGTAAGCGGAAGACAGGAGGAGCCCTGCTTGGAGATAGAATAAGAATGAATGCCATATCAAGAGACAACGTATACATGAGATCTCTTGCGACAAGGCAATACAACTTAGCCCTCAGTAAGCATATTGATAGGACTATCGCAATTTATAAACATGCAGGGTTTGACTTAATCATCTTAGAAACATCAGGGATAGGTCAAAGTGATAGTGAGATAGTTGACCATGCAGATGTATCTGTCTATGTTATGACTCCTGAGTTCGGAGCAGCATCTCAATTAGAGAAGATAGATATGCTTGACTTTGCCGACTATGTTGTCATTAATAAGTTCGACAAGCGAGGAGCTCAAGATGCCCTCCGAGATGTCAAGAAGCAATACCAAAGGAATAATGATCTTTGGGAAGAGGATGTAGATTCTATGCCTGTATTTGCAACTATAGCATCACAGTTTAATGACCCCGGGGTGAATGCACTGTTTAATCAATTAGCAAGTAAGTTGTTACCCACTGAAGCTGTAAACCTGTCAGTAGATGGAGAAAGCGAGAAGCAATTCATCATACCTCCAGCACGAGTTAGGTACTTGTCAGAAATCACAGAAACCATCAGAAAGTATGATGCAGAGACAGTAGAGCAAAGTCACCAAGCTTCTCTGTTGTATAGTCTAGAAAATGTACTTGAAATAAGCCCTGAAGCATCCATAAAAACTGTTCTTGAGGACAAACTCAAATCAGTAAAGCAATCATTGACTCCAGAGAGTCTGCAACAATTGGAAAGTTGGGCAGAACTCAAAAAGACATATACTAAAGAGACCTTTACATATAGGGTTAGGAATAAAGATATAGTAGTAGAAAACTATACTCAGAGTCTGAGTAAGAATAATATTCCTAAGATTGCACTTCCAAGATATAAGGATTATGGAACCTTGTTAACATGGATAAGACAGGAGAATGTACCTGGTCGATTCCCATTTACAGCTGGCGTTTTTCCTTTTAAACGTAAGGGAGAAGATCCTACAAGGATGTTTGCGGGTGAGGGCGGTCCAGAAAGAACAAATAAGAGGTTTCATTACCTTTCACTTGGTATGCCAGCGAAGAGGTTGTCTACTGCTTTTGACTCAGTGACGCTATATGGAGAAGATCCTGATTACAGGCCAGATATTTATGGAAAAGTAGGAAACAGCGGAGTCAATATTAGTTCGTTAAACGATGCTAAGAAACTCTACTCTGGCTTTGATCTCTGTGACCCAAAGACATCAGTTTCTATGACTATTAATGGTCCAGCTGCAACCATATGTGCTTATTTCATGAATGCGGCTATTGATCAACAATGTGAGTTTTACATCAAAGAGCATGGACTTGAAGATAAGGTTGAGGCAGTTTTTGCTGATCAGTATGACAATAAAGGCTATGATAGACCAAAGTATGCTGGAGAACTACCAGAAGGAAATAATGGACTGGGTCTTATGCTGCTTGGATTGACTGGAGACCAAGTCCTTGAAGGTGATGTCTACAATATGCTAAAAGCAAAAGCCCTCAATGCGGTAAGGGGAACCGTGCAAGCAGATATTCTTAAAGAAGACCAGGCACAGAATACATGCATATTCTCTACAGAGTTTAGTTTGAAACTAATGGGCGATGTGCAGCAATACTTCATTGATCAACAAGTTCGCAACTTTTATTCAGTTTCCATTTCGGGTTATCATATAGCTGAGGCTGGAGCTAATCCAATTACTCAATTGGCATTTACTCTTTCTAATGGATTTACCTTTGTTGAGTATTATTTGTCCAGAGGGATGGATGTCAATGATTTTGCTCCCAATTTGTCCTTTTTCTTTAGCAATGGTGTTGATCCAGAATATGCAGTCATTGGTAGGGTGGCTAGGCGTATATGGGCAAAGGCTATGAAGTACAAGTACAATGCCAATGAACGATCTCAAAAGCTCAAATACCATATCCAAACTTCAGGAAGGTCTCTCCATGCTCAGGAGATAGATTTCAATGACATCAGGACAACATTACAGGCGTTGTATGCGATCTATGACAACTGTAACTCACTGCATACTAATGCTTATGATGAAGCGATTACTACGCCAACAGAGGAGAGTGTTAGGAGAGCCGTCGCTATACAAATGATTATCAACCATGAGTTGGGATTAGCTAAAAATGAAAATCCTTTGCAAGGTGCATTTGTCATTGAAGAGCTTACTGATTTAGTTGAGCAAGCTGTGCTTGCAGAATTTGATAGGATTACAGAGCGAGGAGGAGTATTAGGAGCAATGGAGACAATGTATCAACGAAGTAAGATTCAAGAAGAAAGCCTACATTATGAAATGCTTAAGCACACAGGAGAATATCCAATCATAGGAGTGAATACCTTCTTGTCGTCAAAGGGATCACCCACTATTATTCCTGATGAGGTCATTAGAGCTACTGAAGAAGAAAAGAAATTGCAAATTGAGAATCTTATACAACTCCATAAAGCACATCAGTCAACAGCTCAACAAGAATTAGAAAAACTAAGAAGCATAGCACTGAAGAGAGGTAATGTCTTTGATGCACTTATGCAAGCAACTAAGTCATGTACACTTGGTCAGATTACGAATGCACTGTTCTCAGTTGGAGGGAAGTATAGAAGAAACATGTAGATGAAGTATTATACAAGAAAATTAATCAAGCCAGGTGACTTGAATGCCAATGATACGTTGTTTGGCGGTATGTTGCTAAAGTGGATTGATGAGGAGGCAGGAATTTATGCCATGACTAAAATTCAGTCAAAAACTGTGGTAACCAAGTACATGTCTGAGATCGACTTTGTCAGCAGTGCTAAGCAAGGAGACGTAATAGAAATTGGATTAGAATTCAGTCATTTTGGTAGGACATCAATGACTTTTGCTTGTGAAGTGAGAAATATATTTTCAAAATCTGTGATTATCAGGGTTGATAAAATAGTATTTGTCAACATCGGGGAAGATGGAAACCCACAGCCACATGGGATTACGGCTTAGCAAAGATTACAGTGCAAAATGCTCTTCTGCGAGCTGCTGAAAAAAACTAGAGTCTAAATATTTGATTTTATAACCTTCCACTAATGAGCATTCTCGTGCTTTGCGAAGGTCAGCAGGATTTTCAGAATTGGTGGCCATAAAGATTCGTGTTGTTTTCTCCTGTATTGGCAGAAGTTCGTATTCCTCTAAAAACTTCCACCCAGTTTTGATTGGCATATTAATATCTAATATGATAATATCCGGCCAGTTTTCTAAGCTATTGTCATTCAAGCTCTCATTGAGTTTACTCAATGCATCATCTACAGAGTAAAAATTGGATACTGTAATGTCATTACTTTCAATGTCCTCAACCATTATGTTGTGGTAAACATGTGCTGCGTGATCATCATCAATGAAATATAGAATCATTTGCTCTTGCTTAGTTGCTAGTGTATTAACAGATATTAAATGTAATCAATATATCAATAATTGAATAGAATTATATTGATTATTAGAGTTCAATTGGTGTAAGTCAAAGTGCCGAAACATGTAATAAACACAATTACAACTAGAGCTTAGTAGAGATAGCTTATTGAACTATTAAATGTTCGATTAATTTTGCAAACACAATATGGCAAGATTAAAATTCACAATAAGTTACAATGGATATGCATATGCTGGCTGGCAGGTTCAGCCCAATGCCAGTACAGTGCAGGGAGAACTTGAAAAGTCATTGGATATACTCCTTGGTCTTCAAGCTTCCATAGTAGGTTGTGGGAGGACAGACAGTGGAGTTCATGGAAAAAATTACATCTTTCATGCTGATGTGATAAGACATAATCCTGACGCTGTTTACAAGCTGAATAGGATGTTGCCGAAAGATATTGTGGTAACGAAAATGGAAGAAGTCGACAATGATTTCCACGCGAGGTTTAATGCTAAGTCTAGAGCTTATGAGTATCATATTGTATTTGCCAAAGAAGTATTTGAAAGTCAAGCTTATCATTATCAATATGAGCAAGGATTAGACTTGGCTAGGCTAAATGATTTGGCTAGTCATTTCATGTCTTGTCTTGAGTTTGTACATTTTAAGAAGGCACATGGAAGTAGCAAGACTGACACCTGTGTACTTACACATTTTAGTTGGTCCAAACATGCAGATGGTAGGGTAGTCTTTGCTATTCAAGGAGATCGATTCCTTAGAGGAATGGTTAGACTGATTGTAGGTGCACAGCTCAACTATCACAGAGGTAAGTTGTCGCTTTCAGAGCTCGACAATGCACTGAGTGGAAAGGCTCCAATTCAACAGCCATGGAGTGTTCCAGCTAGTGGTCTCTATTTTGTAGGAGCCACGTACTAAGTACTTTTGAGAATAAGAATTAGGTTTTTTTAAAATATATTTAAAAATACATATAGTTATTTTTCAAATATTAGCACTTTTGTAATTCAAATGAAACAATACCTTAACCTACTCGATCATATTCTGAGCCATGGCGCCGAAAAAGGTGACAGAACTGGTACAGGAACTCTTAGTTGCTTTGGCTATACTATGAGGTTTGATCTTCAGGAAGGATTTCCACTTGTCACGACAAAGAAGCTTCATCTCAAATCCATAATCTATGAATTACTTTGGTTTCTCAAAGGAGACACTAATGTTAAATACCTTCAGGACAATGGAGTAAGGATATGGAATGCCTGGGCAGATGAAAATGGTGACCTAGGTCCAGTCTACGGGAAACAGTGGAGAAGTTGGCCGTCGCCAACTGGAGTAGCAATCGATCAAATTGCAAAAGCAATTCATACGATTAAAACGAACCCAGATTCTAGGAGGATTATAGTTAATGCTTGGAATGTTGGAGAACTTGATGAGATGGCTTTGACACCATGTCATTGTCTCTTTCAATTTTACGTAGCAAATGGGAAGTTGTCATGTTTACTTTATCAAAGATCTGCTGATGCCTTCCTTGGCGTACCATTCAATATTGCATCATATGCGTTGTTGACCCATATGGTAGCTCAAGTTTGCGGATTAGAGGTTGGTGATTTTGTACATTCATTTGGAGATGTCCATCTATACAGTAATCATCTAGATCAGGCTAAGCTCCAAATTTCAAGGAGCCCAAGGCCATTAGCTAGATTGGTAATGAACCCTGAAGTGAAAGATATTGATGCATTTGAATTTGAAGATTTTAAAATAGAAAACTATGACCCACATCCTCATATCAAAGCAGCTGTAGCTGTATGATTTATTTAGACGGAATCTAAATAAAAAGGATGTACGGTCACAAGTGTTATATAAATGTTACATAAATATATTTTTGCCACATTAATAATCACCTTTAGGTGAGCAGAGTGATTTAATATGTTAATTCTACAACAAAACATGCACACATTGAGGACTTTACATATAGTTAAAAATTCAGTGTTATTAGTGCTGATATTTTTTGGTTCTCTCGGAGCTTTAAGCGCCGAGCCAACTGCAGATGCGGGTAAAACAGTATTTAAGAATTACTGTGCTTCTTGCCATGCAAAAAACATGAAATCTGCATTGACAGGCCCGCCTTTGGCCAATGCCGAAGCAAATTGGGCTGATTATCCAAGAGAGGACTTATACGCTTGGATTAGAAATAGTCAAGCAATGATTGCTTCTGGTCACCCAAGAGCTGTACAAATTTGGAATGAGTACAAGCCGACGGTAATGACAGCTTTTCCTAACCTTACTGACGAAGACATAGAGTCTACCATGTTATATATTGATGGCATGGCAAAAGGTACTTATGGAGCTCCAGCAGGTGGTGTAGTTGCTGAGAATTCAGCAGCGGGAACTCAGGAGGCCTCAAGCAATGTCTTATATTATGCATTGTTTGGGTTGTTGATGTTGTTAGCTCTGATTCTCTCAAGAGTGATTAATGGACTTAGCAAGATTTCTGCAGCTAAAGAAGGTAGGGTATATCAAGGAAAGACACTTTGGGAATCCTTGACGAGTAGAGGCATGATTATGTTTACCATTTTTGCCCTAATCGTGCTAGGTGGATATACTACAGTTAATAAGGCTACTGACTTAGGTAGACAAGAAGGCTATGCTCCAGAGCAGCCTATTAAGTTTTCGCATGAGACACATGCTGGCTTAAATAAAATAGAATGTCAATACTGTCATGACGGCGCAAGAAGGTCTAAGCATGCCGTGATTCCAGCAGCTAACACTTGTATGAATTGTCATACAGCAATCAAATATGGGTCTAGTTATGGAACAGGGGAGTTAAGTAAAATTTACGCTTCGGTTGGGTATGATCCAAATACAGGAAAATACATCGAAGATTATGATAAGATGTCTAATGAAGACATAGAAAAGATTTTTGCAAAGTGGATCGGAGATCAGTATGTTGCTAATAATGACGATGTCACAGAGTTAGATAAGGTAGGTGAGCAATTGATTAAGAGTGAGTGGAAGGAGATTGTGTCTAGCCTGACTAGTGATGTCAAAGAATCTGTAGCTGGTCCTATAGAATGGGTAAGAATACACAACTTGCCAGATCATGTGTATTTCAACCACTCTCAACACGTGTCTATCGGAAAGGTAGAATGTCAGACCTGCCATGGTGAGGTAGAAGGGATGGCAGTAGTTGAACAACATTCTCCACTGTCTATGGGATGGTGTATCAATTGCCATAGGCAGACTGAGGTGCAATTTGCAGATAATGACTACTATAAGAGTTATGCAAAATACCACGAAGAGTTAGAGTCAGGAGATAGAGACAAAGTAACAGTTCAAGATATAGGAGGATTAGAGTGTCAAAAATGTCATTACTAATCAAGAATAGCAAAACAAAACAATAAGCATTTAAGCAATAATAGCATGAGTAATAAGATGCAGTCAAATGTTTGGATTGGACAAAAAGATCTAAATCAAGAACCAGAATTCATGGAAAGCCTGGATAAGGAATTTCATGATGAAGGAAGTACCTCTTTGCTTGAGAAAGCTCCAGAGATGGAAGGTAATAGGAGGGATTTTCTTAAGATGTTAGGTTTTGGTATTACAGCAGCTACAGTAGCTGCGGGTTGTGATATCCCAGTCAAGAAGGCAATCCCGTATGTCATCAAGCCAGAGCAAATCATCCCTGGTGTGGCGACGTATTATGCCTCTACCTTTGTAGAAGGAGGAGATGTGGCACCTATTCTAGTGAAGACAAGAGAAGGTAGACCAATTAAGATAGAAGGAAACGAGACGTTGAGTAAGAATGGTGGTACGACTGCGAGAGCACAAGCCTCAGTATTATCATTATATAATATCAATAGATATAAGACTCCACAAATTAAAGATGGAGATACACTGAGTTCAAGTGATTGGAAGTCTGTAGACGCAGCAGTGTCATCTGCATTGTCCAAGGCTAGAAACATCAGATTTGTTACTAACACAATAGTAAGTCCATCTAGTAAGAAAGCAATTGCTGCTTTAGATGCTAAATACGGTAATGTCAAAGTAGTAACCTACGATTCTGTATCATATGCAGGAGCTTTAGATGCTAATTTGGCTGATTTTGGAAAGAGAGCATTGCCATCTTATCACTTTGATAAAGCAAAAGTAATCGTATCGTTTGATGCTGATTTCTTAGGTTCTTACTTGCCAAATGGTGATGTAAGTGCCGATTATATTGCGGGAAGAGATCTTTCTGATGCCAATAGCCCAAAGATGTCTAGACACTTCCAAGTGGAGTCACATATGTCTTTGACAGGATCAAATGCGGATAATAGAGTACTTGTGAAGCCATCTGAAATGGGTTCTGCAATTGCTTATCTAGCGTCCAAAGTGGTTGGTGGAAGCTCAAGTTTGAAACTCAATGCTAAAGCTAAAAAAGGACTAGACAAGGTAGCAGCTCAACTGAAAGCTGCTGGTAGCCAAGGCTTAGTTCTTGCTGCTAGTAATAATGTAGCTGAACAAAGACTTGTCAATGCAATCAATAATGCAATCGGGGCCTATGGGTCGACTGTAGATATGAGCGACGCAAACCTTACTAAGCAAGGTGATGAGTCTCAATTGGATGCAATGATTACTGAGATGAAGTCAAACCTTGTTGATGTAGTTATATTCAACCAGTGTAATCCTTTATATGATTACAGCAGTGCTGCTGAACTTGCAGCTGTATTGGGGAAAGTAAAGACAAAAATTGGATTAGCATACGCAAGTAATGAGACTAATGCATTTTGTGATATCATAGCTCCTGTAAGTCACTTCCTAGAATCATGGGGTGATGCACAATCTACAGAGAGTAAGTACTATGTGCAACAGCCGACTATATCAACCATTTTTGATACTAGACAAATGGAAGATTCAGTCTTAGCTTGGGCTGGCACTGGTGAAAGTTATAAAGACTTTATGAAGGCTAGCTGGACTGAGGATGTGTTTGCAGCCCAGTCTAAGTTTGTATCTGCAGCTTCTTTTTGGGATAGTGCATTGCATGATGGAGGAGTGATGATGGGCGGTGGAAGTAGTGTTTCGTATGCTGGAGGTAGTATCGGTTCATTAATGTCAGGTGTAAGTAAGCCGTCAAGTTCAGAGCTTGAGGTGAAGTTTTTCGAAACAGCTCATATGGCAAATGGTCAATCTGCTGACAACCCTTGGTTGATGGAAATGCCTGACCCAGTAGCAAGGACTTCATGGGGTAACTACCTTGCAGTTCCTGTAAGCTTCGATGGTGTAAGAACCATGTTAGGAATGAATAATTTAAAGGATGGCGACCTCGTCGACCTTACAATAGGTGATATTAAGTATAGAGTTCCAGTTGTACAACAGTTTGGAATGATGCCTGGTACAGTTGCACTAGCTCTTGGATACGGGAGGTCTAATTCTGGAGCAACTTGTGATAACGTAGGAGTAAATGTAAACCCTTGCTTGAAAAAAGTAAGCGGAAGAACTCAATACTTTGCTGATATTGTATCAGTATCTAATAAAGTTGGAAAAGAAGAACACTTCTCTTGTGTACAATACCACCACACTTATGGAGTGAGAGGTATGGACAAGAAGACTGGAGAAGTTATCAATGCTGATGAAGCAGCTACGGTTTCGGTGACATACGGTGTGGTAGACCAAGGTTACCAAGGATCTATCACAGATAGATCTGTAATCTACAACACTAATGCAGCTGACTTAAAGGATTCAATTGCTCATCTGAAGGAGAAAAGAGCAGAGGCTGAGCATTTGAACCAGAATACCATGTACCCTTTTGAAGAGTTTACAGAAGATCTCTATAGTCAAGGACATCACTGGGGTATGCATGTTGACCTGAACTCTTGTACAGGATGTGGAGCATGTACTGTAGCATGTATGGCAGAGAACAATGTCCCTGTTGTAGGTAAAAGAGAAGTAAGTAGACACCATGAAATGACATGGTTGAGAATAGATAGATACTATTATGGTGATGTAGATAATCCGAATGTGGTCTATCAGCCAATGATGTGTCAGCACTGTGATAATGCTCCTTGTGAGAATGTATGTCCGGTGAACGCAACGAACCACAGTTCAGAAGGCTTGAACCAAATGACTTACAATAGATGTGTAGGAACTAGGTACTGTGCTAACAACTGTCCTTATAAGGTGAGAAGGTTCAACTGGATGGATTACACTACTGCTGACTTATTCCCAGCTAATCAACCTGCAATGGGTCTTGACACTGATGTGCCATTTTATGCAGATGATTTGACAAGAATGGTATTAAATCCAGATGTGACGGTAAGAGTAAGAGGTGTAATTGAGAAGTGTAGCTTCTGTGTCCAAAGAATACAAGAAGGTAAGTTGACAGCTAAGACAGAAGGGAGAAGATTGGAAGATAGTGATGTGAAGACCGCCTGTGCTGCAGCTTGTAACACCAATGCGATTACATTCGGAGATATGAATAACAAGAAAGGAGATCTTGCTGCAAAGTTAGATTCACCATTGAATTTTATAGCATTAGAAGAGATCAACGTAAGATCATCTGTGACATACACCATGAAGGTGAATAACAGAGATAAATCTTTAGATGCTTAATTATATTAATAAACAGTTAGACAGATAATAAACTCAGATATATGAGCTCATATGTAAGTCCGATACGTGAACCTTTAATAACTGGTAGTAAGACCTACCACCAGATTACAGAGGATCTAGTATCACCTACCGAAAAAGTACCTACAGGGTCATGGGTGATTGGTTTTATCATCGCTATTTCATTGCTTGCCTTTGGATTATTCTGTATTGCATGGACGATATGGCATGGAATAGGAACTTGGAACCTTAACAGAACAGTAGGATGGGGTTGGGATATTACCAACTTCGTTTGGTGGATCGGAATCGGTCACGCCGGTACCTTGATTTCTGCCATTTTGTTATTATTTAGGCAAAAATGGAGAACTGGTGTAAACAGAGCAGCAGAGGCGATGACTATATTCGCCGTGTTATGTGCAGCACTTTTTCCAGGTATACACGTAGGTAGAGCTTGGGTAGTATTTTACTTCTTCCCTTACCCTAACACAAGAGGTCCACTATGGCCAAACTTCAACTCTCCATTATTGTGGGATTTGTTTGCCATATCTACATATTTCACAGTATCATTATTGTTCTGGTACACAGGTCTTGTTCCTGATTTCGCAACAGTAAGAGACAGAGCAAAAGGATTCAGAAAGAAAATATACAACTTCTTGTCTTTCGGTTGGACTGGTTCAGCTAAGCACTGGCAGAGATGGGAGTATCTTTCTTTGATATTGGCAGGTATTGCGACACCATTAGTATTATCTGTTCACACTATTGTAAGTTTCGATTTCGCAACTTCAGTAATACCAGGATGGCATACAACGATCTTCCCTCCATACTTTGTGGCAGGAGCGATATTTTCTGGATTTGCCATGGTATTGACACTGATGTTAGTGACTAGAAAACTATTAAAACTAGAGGATTACATTACCATTGCTCACGTAGAATCAATGAATAAGGTCATTTTAGTCACTGGTACTATAGTGGGTGTTGCTTATTTGACAGAGTTATTCATTGCTTGGTATTCAGGATATGTTTATGAGCAATTTGCATTCTTCAACAGAGCTTTAGGACCTTATTGGTGGTCATACTTTGGTATGATGTTCTGTAATGTAATTACACCACAATTCTTCTGGTTTAGAAAAATTAGAAGAAGTTTGTTCTGGACTTTCTTACTATCGATAGTCGTCAATATTGGTATGTGGTTTGAGAGATTTGTGATTATTGCTACTACACTTGCAAGAGATTATTTACCATCATCTTGGAGTTATTATTCTCCAACTTGGGTAGAAATGGGAATATTCATTGGAACAATTGGCTTATTCTTCGTGATGTATTTAATCTTTACTAGAGTAGCACCAGTGGTTGCGATAGCAGAGGTGAAGAGTATATTGAAATCTTCAGGAGATCAATATTCTGGGAAAGCTGCTCCAGGGCACCATCATCCGCATATTGAAGTAGATCCAAACTTTAAGTCATACTTAAAAAAGTCATCATTTGAATTTGCGAAAAAAACTGAAACTTTAGATACTGAGGAGAAAACATCAGTAGCAGATACGGGAAGCTCAGCAGCTACCTTGGTAAAAGCTGCAGTAGACAAGTTTCAAAAATTGGAAGGTATTGGACCGAAGATAGATTCAGTGTTAAAAGCAGCTGGAATTGGTTCATTTGTAGAGCTATCACAGACAAGTGTTGAAAGGCTACAAGAAATATTGGATACCTCAGAAGGAAACTTTATGGGTAATAGTCCAGAATCATGGCCTGAGCAAGCAAGATTAGCAGCAGAAGGCAAGTGGGATGAGCTTAAGGATTTACAGGATAGATTAGACGGAGGAAAGTATTAATACAAACAAGAAACATTAGTTGAGATATTAATTTAATATGGCAGCAACAAGATTAGTTTACGGATTATACAATGATGAAGAGATTCTTCTAGAGGCAGTGAAGTCTGCTAATAAGGAGCATATCGAAATCTATGATGTATACACTCCATTTCCAGTTCACGGATTAGATCCGTTATTGGGTTTGGCTGAATCAAGGCTTCACTATGCTGGATTTATCTATGGGATGTTAGGTACTCTTACCGCATTCTTAGGTATGACCTGGATATTTACAAAAGATTGGCCAATAATTTTTGGAGGAAAGCCTTATTGGGCTGTTCCATCTTTCATTCCGATCACATTTGAGCTTACGGTATTGTTTGCATCAATAGGTATGGTAGTGACATTTTACATCATCAACGGTTTAGGACCTGGAGTTGTCAATACATACTTAGATGACAGAATCACTGATGATAAGTTTTGCATTGCATTTGATTCGCATGACGTAAGTGACTCAGACGCTGAAGCATTCTTCAGATCTACAGGAGCTAGTGAAGTACACGAAAAAGAACTATAATAAAGATTTACACAGAAGTAAATGAAATACTTACATACAATAAATAAACTGTTGGTACTCGGAGTGATTGTAACGTTTTTAGCGTGTCAGTCACCAGGTGGAGAGTCGCCAGGAAGTGAGTTCATGCCAGATATGTCTCACTCAATAGCTTATGAAGCTAATTATTCAAGTTATTACTATAACAACACTTGGAGTACTAAGGAGGAATATGCAAAGTTTGCTCAGCCAAGACTTCCAGTAGAAGGTACTGTCCCAAGAGGTGCTGGGGTAAAGACATATCCATATGGTAATACTGAAGAGGAAAGAACTAGGGCTACTAATGAAATCATAGCTAACCCATTTCCAATAACCGATGCTGGACTTGCTGAAGGTAAGGACTTGTACAACACTTTTTGTGGTATTTGTCATGGTGATAAAGGTGATGGAGCTGGATACTTATTAAGAGATGATGGAGGAAAATATCCTGTACAACCGGCTAACTTCTTGTTAGACGAGTTTGTCAATGCCTCTAATGGTAGATATTATCATGCAATCATGGAAGGTAAGAACCTCATGGGAGCATATAAGGATAAGATTGATTATGAAGAAAGATGGCAAGTAATACACTACATCAGAGCTCTTCAGGCTAAAGATAAGAAGTTAGTCTATTCTCAAATGGAGAATACATTTAACACTACATTCGGAAACCCAGCTGGTGAAATAGCTGTAGTAGAGGTGATGCATGAAGCACATAGCCATGAGCATGAGGCAGGACATCATGATGGACACGATTCTCATGAAGGCCACGGAGACCACAGTAACGAACAAGATAGTCACGATGATCACCATGGTAGCCATGATCATGATCACCACGATGGACATTAATTTGTAAAAAAGATATTTACTAAGTAGAATGGATCATTCAACAGATACACATACACTAATAGCACCAGTCAAGCAATTTGACTTTACTGGAAAGATGAAGGTCACACTCATAGTTGGGATGGTGATTGGAATACTATGCTTGGCATTGACTTGGTTTGGAGATCATGATGGTCACCAAACTAGATTTTGGTCTAACTTTTTGCATAATTCTGTATTCTTTACAGGAATTGCAATGTTAGCGGGATTTTTCATGTGTGCAAGTATTACAGCTTGGGCAGGATGGTATACTACATTCAAGAGATTGTGGGAGTCTATGTCATTATTTTTAATTGTAGGATTAGTATTGATGCTAGTTGTGGCTCTAGGGGTATACTTTGGATGGCATCAATTGTATCATTGGAATGATGCTCATAGTGTAGACACAGATAGAATCTTAGCGGGTAAGTCAGGATTCTTGAATAAGGGATGGTACCTTGGAGGTACTGTACTTTTCGTTGGTGTATGGTACATCATACTAAATAGAATTAGAGCCTTATCTATTAAGGAAGAGAAAGAAGGTAGTCATACCGATTTTAGTATTCACCAAAAGATTAGAGTCTGGGCTGTTGCCTATCTTCCAATTGCTGGTTTTACTAGTGCAGCATTAGTATGGCTTTGGGTCATGTCAGTTGATGCTCATTGGTATAGTACATTATTTGCTTGGTACACTGGAGCTAGTTGGTTTGTCAGCATGATGTGTATCACAATGCTTATGATTCTCTACATGAGAAGTAAAGGATATTATTCAAATGTCACTGACGAACACGTCCATGATGTTGGTAAGTTAATATTTGCATTCAGTATATTCTGGACATACTTATGGTTCTCACAATTCATGTTGATTTGGTATGCTAACGTCGGTGAGGAGACAGGATACTTTTTGCATAGAATGGAAAATTACCCTGTGTTGTTTTATGGCAACCTTGCTGTAAACTTTGTCCTACCTTTCCTTGTTCTGATGAGAAATAGTACAAAGAGAAAAGCTGGAATCGTAGGATTTATTTCAATAGTAGTATTGGTAGGCCACTGGTTAGATTTCTTCCTTATGATTAAGCCAGGAGTATTACATACTGCACATGAATTGAGTGGTCATGGACATGGCCATGAGACAGGAAGTCACGGAGCAGAACATGGACACGAAGCAGTGGGACATGCAGCAGAGCATGTCAGTACGTTTGTCTCTGGATTTACTTTACCAGGCTTCTTAGAGCTTGGGACATTTATTGGGTTCTTGTGCTTGTTTTTATTTTTCGTATTCACAAGTTTAAGTAGAGCTTCATTACAGTCGGAGAATGATCCGTATTATTTTGAAAGCTTACAGCACCATACATAAGAAATTAGTTTAAAAATATATATTCAAATCTAATGTTAGGATTAGTAATATTTGCCATAATTGCCTTAATCGCTGTCATCATTGTTCAGCTAAGTAAGGTATCTGATTTAGCCGCAGCTATAAAAGGTGAAGAAGAATCAAAAGTACAAGCGAATAATCGAACAGCATTTTGGCTTGTAATTTTCATGATTGTCTTCCTAGTTATGTCTGTGACTAGTGCCCTGTACTACAAAGATAGTATGTTGGGTTATGGGCCTCATGGTGCTGCTTCAGCGCATGGTGGTAGCATAGATTCACTCTTTAATGTGACATTGTTTTTCACAGGGATAGTGTTCATTTTGACACAAATCGTATTGTTCTGGTTTGCTTACAAATACAGAGAGCAAAAAGGAAGGAAGGCAGTATTCTTCCCACACAATACAACACTAGAATTAATATGGACTGGTGTGCCAGCAGTTGTTATGGTCTACTTAGTAGTCAAAGGACTTTTCGTCTGGAATGCAACTATGAGCGATGTTCAACCAGGTGAAGAGTACATCGAAATAGAAGCTACTGGATATCAGTTTGCTTGGGATATAAGATATCCTGGTGCTGATGGATTGATTGGTACAAAGCACTTTACTTTGATTGATCCAGCGACTAATCCACTTGGACAAGATTGGTCTGATGAGAAGAATATAGATGACTTTATGGCTCAGGATATTGTATTGCCAGTAAATAGGAAGGTTAGAGTTGCTATTAATTCTAAGGATGTATTACATAACTTCTACCTACCTCACTTTAGAGTAAAGATGGATGCTGTACCAGGTTTACCTACTTACTTCATCTTCACTCCAATAAAGACGACTGAAGAGTACAGACAAGGGCTTAAAGACTATCCTGAATGGCAGGCACCAGCAGATGAATCAGAACCAGATGGTCCTCAAAGATGGGAAGCATTTGACTACGAACTAGCATGTGCTGAGTTATGTGGAAAGGGACACTACAGTATGAGGAAGGTTGTAAAGATTGTAAGTGAGGAAGAGTACGAAGAGTGGTTGGCTACTCAGCAATCATTCTATATGAGCAATATTCGAAATACTGAAGCTGATCCGTTTAAAGGCGAGCTTTTAGGATATGAGATTAATAAAAGGAAAGGCGAATTAGAGAGTCAATTTGCTGCGGTAATGGCAGATACAGCTAATGTTGGTCAAATCATCAACTTAGAGCATGTATTCTTCAAAACAGGGTCAGCAGAATTAAGCGATAACTCTAAATATGAATTAGATAATGTAGCTGGTTTTCTTAAACAGAATAAGAGTATTTCTGTTGAATTAGGAGGACATACAGATAGTCAGGGAGATGATAGTAATAATCAAATACTGTCACAAAGTAGGGCTGATGCTGTACTTGGATACTTATCGAAAAAAGGAATTGGTTCTAATAGGTTAACTGCTCAAGGATATGGTGAAGCGTCACCAGTTGAGACGAATGACACAGCTGAAGGCAGACAAGCTAACAGAAGAACTGAATTGAAAATAACTTCTAAATAACTTAAAGGTTAATTCATTATGGCAGAATTAATTACGACGTACGATACTGATGTAATCATTGCAGAGAATGGGTATGATGATCACTTTCATGAACATCATCATGGGGATAAGTACCAGTCTGGATTTATCCACCACTACATTTTCTCAATGGATCACAAGATCATTGCGAGGCAATTCCTAATTACTGGAATATTCTGGGCAATTATTGGTGCTGCAATGTCAATTATATTCAGGATGCAGCTTGGTTTCCCTGAAGAGAGTATGACTTGGTTAAAACCATTACTAGGGAAGTGGATAGTTGTTGATGATACTGGTATGGGAACATTAGCACCTGAATTCTATTATGCCTTAGTTACAATGCATGGTACTATCTTAGTATTCTTTGTATTAACAGCAGGGCTGAGTGGAACATTCAGTAACTTACTTATACCACTACAACTTGGAGCAAGAGATATGGCATCTCCATTCTTGAATATGCTCTCGTACTGGTTTTTCTTCACTGCGGGTGTAGTGATGTTCTACTCATTATTCTTGAATACAGGGCCATTCTCTGGTGGTTGGACTGCTTATCCTCCGCTGAGTGCATTGCCACAGGCATCTACAGGTTCAGGGACAGGAATGACCTTATGGTTGGTAAGTTTGACTTTATTTGTAGTATCAGTACTATTAGGTGGAGTCAATTATATTACCACGGTACTTAACTTAAGAACTCAAGGTATGACTCTATGGAGAATGCCATTGACTATATGGGCTTTCTTCGTGACGGCTATTCTAGGATTACTTTCATTCCCAGTATTGGCTTCAGGATTCTTCATGTTAATATTTGATAGAAGTTTAGGGACTAGTTTCTTTTTGAGTGATATCTTCATTGAAGGACAGGCACTCGATAGAGTAGGTGGAACTCCAATACTTTATCAACACCTATTCTGGTTCCTTGGTCACCCTGAGGTATATATTATTATCCTTCCTGCGATGGGTCTATCATCAGAGGTATTAAGTGTACATGCTCGTAAGCCAATCTTTGGATACAAAGCCATGGTACTCTCAATCTTAGCAATTGGATTCTTATCATTCATAGTGTGGGCTCACCACATGTTTATGTCAGGTGTTAATCCATTTATCTCCAACTTCTTTGTAATCTTTACACTGATTATTGCTGTACCATCAGCTATTAAAGTGTTTAACTGGATTACTACGCTTTGGGGTGGAAATATCAGATTGAATTCGGCCATGTTGTTTGCTATTGGTTTCGTATCAATGTTTATCTCAGGTGGATTAACCGGGATATTCCTAGGAAACTCAGCAATTGATATCCAGATGCACGATACTTACTTTGTAGTTGCTCACTTCCACATTGTGATGGGTATTGCAGCATTCTTTGGGATGTTTGCAGGTATCTACCATTGGTATCCGAAGATGTTCGGAAGATTTATGAGTGAGACAATGGGTAAGATTCACTTTTGGGGTACGCTTATAGGAGCATATGCTATATTCTGGCCAATGCACTATATCGGAATGGCTGGTGTCCCAAGAAGATACTATAGTTTCGATGCGTTTGACGCATTTAGACACTTTACAGATATGAACAAGTTTATCACAGTTGCTGCGATTATAGTATTCTTCTTGCAGTTACTATTTGTGCTTAACTTCTTCTACAGTATCTGGAAGGGTAAGAAAATGACAACAAGAAACCCTTGGGAGGCAACTACTCTTGAGTGGACTACTCCTATCGATGCAGGACATGGTAACTGGCCAGGAAAGATTCCTTCAGTACACAGATGGCCTTATGATTATAACAAGGATGAGAGAGAATATGTGCCTCAGCACATTCCTATGGTAGAAGGTGAAGAAGCTGGAGATCATTAATCCATAAAGGAGAAGAATAGAGCAGTGCAAAAGCAATCAAACATATCAAATCAGCAGAGTCTGGTCAGAAGCAAACAAGTTAGCAATAGCTTGTGGAAAGACTTAGGGGTATTGACAAAGTTCAAATTGTCTTTTACTGTTGTACTGTCATCTGCATTGGCCTACTTAGTAGTGGCTGGTGCAAGTATTCAGTTTGATATTCTTGCGTTGCTTACTGTCGGTGGTCTACTAATCACCTGTGCTGCTAATGCACTGAATCAAGTATTAGAGAGGGAGTATGATGCACAAATGGAGAGAACAGCTTCTCGACCATTAGTAACTGAGACTATAACTGTCTCAAGTGCAGTATTGATAGCAGGTCTAATGGCTGTTACAGGGGTGTTATTATTAGCCGCTATCAACCCAATAGTAGCAATGCTTGGGACCGTATCATTGATGATGTATGCTTTTGTGTATACCCCTTTGAAGAGATATTCAACTGTTTCAGTTGCAATAGGAGCAATTCCTGGTGCTTTACCTGTATTAATAGGTGCGGTAGCTTCTGATGGTAGTATTACACTAATAGGGTTATTCTTATTTGCTATTCAGTTTTTTTGGCAGTTTCCACACTTCTGGGCTATAGGCTACAGATCATTTGCCGATTATAGAAAGGCAGGATTTGAGTTGGTACCATACGATGTTGAAACTGGTAGTGTTGATAGTAGGATAGGAAAGTCATCATTGTTATACTCTATATTCCTTCTAGGGATTATAGCAATGGCTTGGTATGTGGGCCTCATTGGTGGACTTGCATTCTTACTAAGTTTCGTATTATCACTTGGATACACATACTATTGTGTTAGGTTTACGATGGACCTCAATAAGAAGACAGCTACACAATTGATGATTTATAGTTTCTTTTATATTCCAGTCATATTAATTACATACATAATATTATAGATGGTGACAGATGTGAATATAAATCCAGGCTACAGAAGTAGAGTCCATCCACAGAAATTTGCTTTGTGGTTGTCATTTGCATCTATTATAATGATGTTCGCTGCACTAACTAGTGCTTACATTGTAAAGCAAGCTTCAGGCAATTGGTTAGAGTTTGCACTACCTTCAGAGTTTATATTCAGTACTATAGCGATTATTGGTAGTAGTATATGTTTACATGTCTCTTTGAAGGCATTCAAAAATAGAAATAGAGCTATCCATAAATATGGGTTAATAGCTGCATTTATACTTGGTACTGCTTTCGTAGTACTACAATATTTTGGTTGGAATACGTTGTTTAGCTTTGGGGTAGACTTAAAAGGTAATGCTTCAGGTTCGTTTTTCTATCTGATCACGGGGTTACATGCTGTGCATGTTCTCGGAGGTATAGCTGCACTCTGTGTGGCTTTATACCATACATTTTCTTTACCTTTTAATGTTACAGCAAGAAGAGTTCATCGCTATGAGTTAGTAGTTCAATACTGGCACTTCGTTGACATCCTTTGGCTGTATTTGTTGATATTTTTAGTATTTGTAAAATAAATTAGATTATTAGCTATGGCTGATACTACTGTACATTCTGTAGATCATGATCACCACCACGAGTCCGAGGCTCATTGGAATGGTGGTTCAAGACCATTTAAAGCGTCTTATGGAAAATTAATGATGTGGTACTTCCTGTTATCGGATGCATTCACATTTGCGGGATTCCTTATCGCCTATGGTACACTTAGGGTAAGTATGAATACCTGGCCAGTGCCAGATTTTGTATTTAGCACATTCCCTGGTGGATTTCATCATAAGCCACTGTACTTTGTTACGGTGATGACCTTTATCTTACTCTTTAGCTCATACACTATGGTGAGGGCTGTACAGGAGGGACATAGGGAGAATAAGAATGGTGTTGTCTTTTGGATGATTCTTACCATTGTTGGTGGTGCAGGATTCTTAGGCTGTCAGGCTTGGGAGTGGTCTATGCTAATGGGTAAAGAGCACATGAGTATCACAACTAACCCATTCTCTGCTCATATAGAGGCTGGAACCTATTTAGAGGGTGATGGACATGATATCAAGGC
Source organism: Saprospiraceae bacterium (assembly GCA_020631405.1). Classification (GTDB taxonomy): domain Bacteria; phylum Bacteroidota; class Bacteroidia; order Chitinophagales; family Saprospiraceae; genus JAHDHH01. The sequence continues at coordinate 16,323 of JAHDHH010000015.1, read as the reverse complement.
CGGAGATACCTTCGAAGCTGGAGAGTCGTACTTAATTCACAAACATGGCGATGAATGGCACAACCTCAAGTATACTGTCAATGGAGGTCCCAATGACGGAATGGTTAAACAACAAGAATTTGGGCCCAAGGCATTTGGAGCATTATTCTTCTTTATCACGGGATTCCACGGATTTCACGTACTGTCAGGTGTAATATTCTTAATCATTATCTGTGTCAATGCGGCATCTGGATTATATGTCAAGAGAAAGAATGGTTATGAGATGGTTGAAAAGATAGGACTGTACTGGCACTTCGTAGATTTGGTTTGGGTATTCGTATTCCTAGTATTTTACTTGATTTAATCTGTATTGTTTATCAGATAGCACACATTGAATTTTATCTTAAAAAGAAATAAAGAGTATGGCTCATTTAACATACGAACAGTCAAAAAGTAAGGCATTCACAATTATCATTATATTAGGTATAATGACTATCGCAGAAGTATTGTTTGCATTATTAGGCAAAGGGTATTTAATAGAAGGCATTGAGTTCCCAGCAATAGTCATGGCATTAGTGATGATTGCGATGAGTTTAGCTAAAGCTTATCTTATTGTATACGAATTCATGCACATGAAGTATGAAGTACCTGGATTAGTCAAGTCGGTGTTACTTCCGACTCTTTTGCTGGTTTGGGCTATAGTAGCCTTCTTCTATGAAGGAAATGGTTGGAATAAGTCTAGGACTAAGCTCATCAATAAGTACAAAGGTATTGACGATACTCAAATTGATAAAGGCATAGGTTTTATTGACAACGATACCTACTATCTTAACTAAACAATTCACTCACTCTTAGAGTTTATACCTATATGAAACATCTTAGAACTGTAGGTATAGTATCGATGCTTGTCATCTTCCCTGCGATCAGCTGGTATTATCTCAAATCAGGTTTTGATTACAGAAAAGCCTCATTTGAAAGGCTCATGCCAAAGGAAGCTTGGGATTCTGAAGAATACAATTTACTAAAGTCGGTAGGAGAGCTGCAGGGAAAGACAACAGTCGTATTTGATGAGGATGTAACTGATGACTTCTTAGGTAGGTTCTATGATCAATATAAGGATGCTTACACCTTTCAATTAATCCTTGCTCGAGACTTTCCTGATGAAATTACGACACTTGGCAATACTATATCAAATGATACATTGCAATCTTTGACTAAGCCAATTGTGCTGATTGATACAGCAATGAATATTAGGAACTACTATGACCATAGTAGAGAATCATTAACACATTTGATTGAAGATGTAGCGATGACCATACCTAGAAAACCTCCAATTGAAATCATATCTCAATAAGTATACACTAATGAACTATCCCAAGGAAAATTTACCATTAGCAAAGAAGCTTAACATTGCGGCGTACATTGTATCAGTTGCGGTGTTAGGGCTTGTTGTAGGCATGCGTTATATCAAATTAGATGTAGATGTTGACTTCTCTATGTTGCCAATGGTTAATGCAATAGTAAATAGTGTTGCTGGAGTGTTTTTGTTGTTAGCGATCTACTTCATTAAGAAGAAAGACTACAAGATGCATCGCAATATGATTTTTGTTGCTTTGACATTTTCTACCCTGTTTCTATTGACATATGTGCTATATCACATTACTACACCTGAGACTACATTCTGTAAAGAGGGAAGTATCAGGATTATTTACTTCTTTTTATTGATCACTCACATCATTAGCGCTGCCGTAATTTTCCCGTTTATACTATTCACGTTTATTAGAGGTATTACCTTCCAAGTAAACAGACATATGAAGCTTGCAAGGTGGGTTTTTCCAGTGTGGATGTACGTAGTAATTACAGGACCGATTTGTTACTTGATGTTATCACCTTGTTATTAATTGAAATATGAAGCTTAAAATAGTATTTGTCGTTTTATTGGTAACAGTATTTACGTTCTTACATCAGAGTGACTTATTAGCTCAGTGTCCTATGTGTAAGATAGCAGCTGAATCAAACCTTGAGAATGGAGGTTCGGCCGGAAAAGGTCTAAATATGGGCATCTTGTACATCTTGCTCATTCCATATACCTTAGTAGCCACTCTAGGATTCATTTGGTGGAGAAATAAAAAGTCAGATGACTATGACGATACTGCTAAATGGAACTAGTCTATCCCTAATGGAGAATAACAGGATACTATGCTAAGTACCCTGTCATCTCAATTTTTAACTACGCCTTACTAACCTTGCCAAACGCATAGGTATAGCCAAACGCAGGAGTAAATCCATAGTGCCTTGTTTCTATCCCTATAATAGCATCTTTGATAAAGTTCTGTGCTGAGTGTTCATATCCCACGGAGAAGGTAAAGAACCCTCTATTATACGGGATGTCTAACCCTGCTACAATATTAGGAGCAATGTCCCATCGACCAATGTTGTCTGCATCAAGGTTGATATCAGTTCTATTGACATTGATATTTAGAATTAGATTGACCTGGGTTGTGATATCACCTTGATAGGCATATCCTAGGTTTGCTCCAGCTGAGATCCACGGTCTGAGATTGTTATTTGTACTAAAGTCGATCTTAAAGTTCAAAGGCACTTCAATGTACGATACTCTAGTTTTAGCTGTGGCTCCAATAGGAAAACTCAGCCCAAGAAAGTTTATCTCTTGACCGATGAAGACATCAAATCCACGATCCTCAGTAGCTATACCAGTAGCTATAGAGAGGTGATCATCTAATGGGATGTTGACAACTAGGGCAGGTCTAAAAGTTTTGATAAAATTTCGCTTAGGATTAAATCCTTCTGCAACACCCTTGACTTGGACATTGGAGATGTTCATGCTAGTAGCTAGACCTAGCTCAACTTGACTATTTAAGTTAGTAGATATTGCTAATCCTACTATCAAAAGACACAGTAAATTCTTCATACTCTTTCATTTTTGATTAAGTTTTCAAATTACATCCAATTGCTGTTAAGGAATGTTACCAATGTATTTTCAGAACTATAAACTCTACGGTGTAGATATTACATGTGTTAAAATCATCATGTGTATTTATCTGTTTTCAACACTGATATGATAAAAATTACCCACCCTATAATCATCAAGAGTCCACCAATTGGCGTGACTGGACCTAGCCAAGTCACAGAAAAAGGCAGTAATGCTTTACAGGCGAGAAAGTAAATACTCACACTAAAGAGCAATACTCCTATAGCTAGGAATTGGCAAGACTTATGTGTCGTTATCGTAAGTATTCTACCTATTATCGCTAGTAAGATAATGGCCAATCCATGATACATCTGATAGCGTACTCCTACCTCAAAACTAGAGAGGCTCTCTGGAGATAACATGGCTTTAAGTCCATGTGCTCCAAAGGCTCCAAGGACAACAGAAAGAAGGCAAAGTATTGACCCAAGTACGATCCATTTGTTTGTAGTTACCATGAGATTGGGGTTTTGTGTTGAGAGGTAAGTATCTTATTACATTTTGAAAAGTGTTGACAGCCTATGAATCCAAATCTTGCAAGCGGAGATGGATGTGAAGCTTGTAGGACATGATGTTTTTCTTGATCTATCAAAGGGAGTTTTGATTTAGCATAGTTACCCCAGAGTAGGAATACGACACCTTCTTTGTGATCACTTATTGTTCGAATGACAGCGTCGGTAAACTGTTGCCAGCCAAACTTTTTATGACTTCCTGGTTTGTTCTTTTCTACGGTAAGAATAGCATTAAGAAGTAAGACTCCTTGCCCAGCCCAATGTGTCAAATCTCCATGTTGTGGGATCTGTTTGCCTATGTCTTGGTGCAGTTCTTTATAGATGTTCTTCAATGATGGCGGGACTTTGATTCCCTTTGGAATACTAAAACATAATCCCATGGCCTCGCCTTCATTATGATATGGATCTTGTCCAAGGATAACTACCGATACGTCGTCCCACTTGGTCAGTTCGAATGCTTTGAAAATATCCTTTCCTGGTGGGTAAATAGTTGCACCAGATTTCAATGCTAACTTTACATTGCTTGTGAGATCATCGAAATACGATTTTTTGAACTCATCAGAAAGTACTTGCTTCCATGATTCTTCGATTCTGATTTTTGATGGATCCATAGTTTACAAATGTAATAGAACCACCGTTAATGATGTCCAAACTCGGCGATCTAATCGCCATCAATACCGAAAGACTACAACTTCATTCTATATTTGCATGTACTGTTTCACTATAATAGCAAATATGAAGATTTCTGGATTTACTATGGCTAAGAATGTTTCGAAACTTTATTATCCAATAAAGGAGTCTGTCGAGTCTATATTGCCAATAGTTGATGAATTTGTCATAGCACTTGGTGATAGTGATGCTGATGATAATACAAGGGCTCTGATTGAAAGTATTGGGTCGGATAAGATTCGAATTATTGATACAGTATGGGACTTAGACAAATATCCAGACGGAACCGAGAATGGACATCAAACAGATATTGCAAAAGAAGCCTGTACGGGTGATTGGCTATTCTACGTCCAAGCAGATGAGGTAATTCATGAGCAGTACTTAGATGAGGTAGTAGCTAAGTGTAAGCAGTATAAGGATGATCATAGGGTAGAGGGTTTTTTGTTTAAGTACAGGCACTTTTGGGGAGACTATGACCACTATCAGATTGCACATGGCTGGTACCCTAGAGAGATTAGGATAGTGAGAAATCATCCAGATATCCATTCTTGGGAATCAGCACAATCCTTTAGACGAATACCCAATTTTGACTATGTGAACTATAGACAGCAAAAAGGGACCTTCAAACTTCATGTTATAGAATTAGATGCCTATGTTTATCATTATGGTTGGGTGAGACCTCCAGGCTATATGCAGAGAAAGAGAAAGGCTCTGGATACTATACATAAGGGTGCTAAAGCCGCTGATGAATTATTTTCCGAAGAGGAGGATGAGTTTGACTATGGTCTATTGGGTAGGGCAGAGGTCTTTACTGGCACTCATCCCAAGGTTATGGAACAGTGGATTGCTCAGTTCAATTGGAAAGATAAATTGAGAGAAGATGGACCATTTCCAACGAATAGACCTCTGTACAAACATGAAAAACTTAAATATCGGATCGTGACCTTCCTAGAGCAGAAGGTGTTAGGTGGTCGTATGATAGGTGGCTTCAAAAATTACATCAAACTCAAAAGCTAAGAGCAATCCTTGTTATAAGATTCTATCAAAAACAGCAAGTCCCTCATTCCAAAAGATTGGGTACCAAGTATTTCTTCAAATGTAGAGCAAGGTTGAAGGTGTTTTAATAAGCTTTTCTTCAGTGCAAGAGCCTTAGGTCTAAATGGAATGCCATTTCCTTGTCGTACAATATACTTTGTCTGTATCCCGCTTCCTGTCGTAATACCACCGTGATCATGGACTATACCTTGACTGAGTTCGCTATATACAGAGACATTACCAGATAGTAAGAGCCTCCTGATATATAACCCTTGATTAAGTGGTAACACATGGTAGATGTATGATTCACCATCTATTTCGAAGCCGAGTTCTGAAATTTCTTTGAGTTCAACCCTTTTCTTTTTTGATCCAAAGAGATATTTCGGATTCTCTTGGAATGCGAGTTCATTGAAGTGTCCTGAAATAAATTGGTTTTTCTTAAACACAACTTGAAGGGTATCACCTGATCTGTCGATGGTATATCCAGTTATCTGGGCAACACTTGCAGAAGCTAGAAATACTAGCACGGTACTGATCCAAATTTTCATAAAAAGGAACTATGTTTGATATTCAGTTTAAACGTGTTGCTCATCACTTTTGCTATATCATGTTCTTTGTTTTTCAATAACCTTAACTATTGACACATGGTGTTATATTGGTCAACAATAAATAGTACTTGGTCAAGGCCGTAGTCATCTTCGTAAATAAATTCCTTAAAGCTAGGACACTTATCCAGTTTTTTGATAAGCCTCTTCTTAAAATTCCAAGAGGTAGGATAGAATGCATTATTTCCTTCTTGGCAAATAAGATATCTAGTATTTGTCATTGTTGATCTGAGAGGGATATAGGAGATTGCTGTCTGATTAGTCGGAGTTTGCAACTCTTCGAAGACACTCACAGGTCCATCAAGAATGAGTTTCTTGAATTGTAACTTCCCGCGAATAGGGACTGGTCTGTAAACATATTTTCTTCCTACGAAGTAAAACCCAATCTCTAGTGCTTCGTTTGGGTTGATAACTTGCTTCTTACCATTGACAATTTGTTTCGGTCGCTTTTGGAATTGCACTACATTCATGGTACCATGTACTGTCCATGGGATGTTCACCACTATGCCTATCTCTCTGTTATTACGATCAATTAGATAGCCATCTACTTGTCCAAAAGCAATTTGTGCGGCAATGAGGAGGAGTATTGAAAAAAGATATGTACGCATATGCCTGTTTTATAATTTAAGACGCAGAAGTTGTTCTAGGATACTTTATTTAACTTGAAATTAATTTGATCCGATACTTTTCACATTGCATTGAGGAGTGAGATATAATATTTTACTTTGTACGCTAGAAAATATGAAGCCATTTACAACATATAAGCAGGCAATGTCCTTCCTTTTTGAACAACTCCCAATGTTTCAAAGGGTAGGCCCCAAGGCACTGAAGTTTGATCTGAGTAATATCACAAGATTGATGGATGCACTGGGCAATCCTCAAGAGAGCTTGACTTGTATACATGTAGCTGGGACTAATGGGAAGGGATCTGTTTGTCATTACATGGCATCAATACTACAAGAAGCAGGTTATAATGTTGGCCTGTATACATCTCCACATTACAGAGATTATCGAGAGAGAATAAGATATAATGGTCAGTTGATTGAAAAACAGTATGTGGTTAAGTTTTTGAATAGGTTAATCTCTGAAGATATCTTGACTAGGCTATCACCCTCGTTTTTTGAAATAGGTGTAGCAATGGCATTCTGCTACTTTGAGGATATTCAAGTAGATTTTGCAGTCATCGAAACTGGACTAGGTGGTAGACTTGATAGCACAAATATTATCACTCCGATCCTTTCAATAATCACTACAATTGACTATGATCATCAAGCTACATTAGGTGAGACGCTTCCTCTTATTGCTCAAGAGAAAGCGGGAATTATTAAATCTAATATACCAGTTGTTATTGGTCATAGACAAGTGGAAACTGAGCAAGTATTTAAGTCTAAAGCACAGAGCCTTAATGCTCACATAGTCTTTGCAGAAGATGTAGACCCTAAGATTGACTTTCCTAGTCTTTCAAAAATCAAGTATCAGCAGCAAAATATGCATACAGCTTCTATAGCTCTAGGTATTCTTGATAGACCCAATGTCAGTTTACACCATCAGAAGGTTGGAATTCAAAACGTTTCAATTAATACAGGCTATATGGGACGTTGGCAAACGTTGTCCACAAGACCTCATATAATAGCTGATGCTGCTCACAACCAACAAGGCTTAAGCCAATTGCTAGTCAATTTGTCAACAGTTTCTTATTGTCATCTTCATGTGGTGTTAGGTATGGTATCAGACAAACCAATAACAGAAGCTCTGAGCCTACTTCCTAATGAGGCAAAGTACTACTTCGCCAAGGCTAATATACCTAGAGGAAAGTCAGAAAAAGCATTAAAGCAAGAGGCGAACACCCTTGGTCTAGAGGGGAAATCCTACAAGTCAATCCGAAAAGCATTGGCTGCTGCAAAACTTTCTGCCCGTGAAAACGATTTAATACTAGTAACGGGTAGCATATTTACCGTTGCCGAAGTCGTATGAAACAAAAAATAGTACTGGGAATAGGAGGATCTTCTGGCTCAATCTACGCCAAACTGCTCATGGATTACTTTCAGCAGCAGGACAATGTAGAATTAGGAGTTGTGATGAGTGACAACGCCAAAATCAATTGGAAACTTGAATTAGGAGAGTGGTCTGATGACTTATATCCATTTAAATTCTACCGAAAGAATGATTTTTTTGCACCATTTGCGTCTGGATCTGCAGGGTATACGAGTATGGTCATCTGTCCAAGTAGTATGGGACTTGCTAGTAGGATTGTCAGTGGGATCTCAGATGACTTAATTACAAGGTCAGCAGATGTGATAATAAAGGAAAAGCGACAACTCATTATTGTACCTAGAGAAACACCAATGTCTCTCATACACTTACGAAACCTCACAACATTAGCGGAAGCAGGTGCTACCATCATTCCAGCAATACCTTCATTTTACTCCAACCCACAGTCCATTGAGGAGGTAGCTATGACCGTCGTTAGTAGAATTATAGACCATCTTGGGCTACATCAAGAGACCTACAGATGGGGTGACTAATATTGATTCTTGCTCTATTATTTGCCTTGATATTTTGTGTCAAACACGAATACTCATTAGATTCTAACGAATTCTTTAAAGTGGGTCAGTGAGACTATACATCATGTTATTATTGTAATGTAACTAATCTTTATTAGCTTCATAGAATACATAACTACACTTGTATGAATACCACTAATCAACTACTGAGCCTCCTTTTCTATTGCATGATAGCAGTCCTTGGATGTAAGAAGTCCACCCTCGACCAATCAAAGATTGACTATGAGAAATTCACAGACTACATTACAGATTATTCTCAAAGCCCCATGTCAAGGTGTAGAGATGTCTATGTCAACCTAAGTTTCCAACTTCCTGACGTTTCCTTACCATCGAACCTCTTTGAAGTAACTCCAAGTATAGGTGGCAAAGTTGTGTTGTCAAATAATGGTAGGAGAATTACGATTAAGAATCCCGACATTAAACATAATGTCGACTATATCGTCAAATTCAATATAGGATTGTTGACACAAATGCCCAATGGGATGCAGTCTTTTACCTTCCCTCTACTAGCTGAAGCTCAATCGTGGGATATCAACATGCAACCTCCTATCAACCAGTCCATGGATGATGTCACGTATTCTGGAGAAGTCAAGTACGGAGTCTGTGAGCCAAATGCACATGTCATAGAAGAAAGCCTTATTGCAATGCAGGGTAATCAAGTGCTTCGGATTACTTGGGATCATGGGAAGTCAAGCAGGTTGTTATCCAAGTTTACAATTCATGATATCCAACGGAAGGATGAGCCAGATGCAGTAGACTTGACGCTATCTATGGATGCACTTAATGTGAAAGATAAAGCAATACTAAGTCTTGCAGTACCCTCTAAGTCAGACTTCTCTTTTAATAGTCTTCAGATTGTAAATAATCAACACCTCAAACTCATCTTTACTGATCCTTTGCTCAGCTCGCAACCACTCAATGGCATCATCAATGTCAAAGGAAGAGAAGTGGCCAGCACTAAGATTAATAAGAATATCGTAGAGGTGTTTTTCGAACATGAGAACTATGGTTATTTTGACTTGAATATCAATCCAGGCATTAAAAATCTCGCTGGCTATGACCTTAAGGATTCTTATCAGAAGGAGCTCTTTTTCACTCCTCCCAAACCAAGAGTAACAATTGCTGAACAAGGCAATATTCTACCGCCTAGTAATCGATGGGAATTACCAATTAATCTGGTTTCGGCAAGTGGGTTTAGGCTCAGACTACTCAAAATATACGATGATAATGTCACAAGATTTTATCAAGAGAACACTAATCCGTACTCTTCTCAGATGGGATTAGAAAACCTAGGTAGGATAGTGTTGGACACCGTTATTTCTATTGATAAGGCTAGACCGTATTTGGAGACTTATCACTCAATTGCCCTTGATAGGGTGGTAAGACAGGAACCGGGAGCTCTGTATAAAGTCCTCCTTTCTATACCTAAAGCACAGAATAGTTATCCTTGCCAAGCCTATACTGGTAGATCAAGACGCGATATGCTAGATGCGACGAATTTTGATCAGCCGTGGATGAGAATCAGGTATGACTATGACTACTACGAAGATGAATACTATTATGGCGATTATTACAATACTTATCTAGGAAGAAACTATTATGGCGAATCAGATAATCATGGTTATGGTAATCCATGTAATGAAACCTATGCAGCTCAAATTAATGATTCAAGATTGTTAATGTGTACAGATATAGGACTAGTAGCAAAGTATGAGCCTGAGAAGAATAGCTTCTTTATGTATTGTTCTTCTATTGCTTCAGCTAATCCTATCGCCAGTGCTAAGATAGAGCTCTACAATGTCCAAGGCAGAGAAATAGGAAGTGGGTATACTAATGGCCAAGGCATGGTAGATATACAACTTCAAGATCAAAAGGCATTTTTAGCAAAAGCTAGCTACAATGGCCAGGCTACTTATCTCGCTGTTCAAGATGCGAAGGCACTATCTCTCAGTACATTCCAAGTAGAAGGTAAGGACTGGAATAGTAGTAATAAGGTCTTTTTCTATGGAGATAGAGATGTTTGGAGGCCAGGTGATACAATCTATCTACAGAGTATCGTCTATAGCCCAGAGAATTATCTACCTACTAATCTTCCAGTGGCAATGAGACTCTTCGACCCTAATAATACCTTAGTGAAAGAATGGCCTGTTAGCCAAAATCAGAATGGCATCTACGATTGCAGATTTTCTACCCATAGTGATGACCCTACTGGTTATTGGAAAATAGAAATGAAACTCGGTGGCAAAACCTATAGACACAGTGTAAGAGTTGAAACTATAAGACCCAATAGGTTAAAGATGCAAATGGACTTCTCAGACCAGGACTTATTGACTAAATCAGGGAGTAGGGTAGCTCCGGTTACTGTCAAATGGATGCATGGACTAGAGGCCAAAGGCTTGAAGACTGAAGTAGTAATGTTACAACGATCATTGACCAATCCATTTGGCAGTGATTATATCAATTATGTGTTTGATGACATCAATAAGGCATACGATCGGGATCTTGGAATGGTGAAAGAAGGCATTACGAATAACAATGGAGTATTAGACTTTACTATACCTGTGGTAAATACTACCACCTATCCATCAATAATGCAATTCAACTTTCAATTGCGGGCATTCGAAAAAGGTGGAGCATTTAGTAATGATACAAAGGCAATCAAATACTCCCCTTATACCCATTATATTGGTGCTAAGTTTCCAGGCGGAGCGACTAGTAATATTCAAATCAAAAACACTGAGGCCATCATAGTGAATAGTCTTGATGAGCAAGGTCGGTCTGCTGAGAGAGCAGTGAATGTCAAAGTAGAACAGATTGACTATAATTGGTGGTATCAGTTTGGCACAAAAGGAAATTACTCTGCGCTTTCTAACTATACTAAGCAAGTGTTGGAAGATTATGATATGAAAGTAGGTAAATCAGGTGGTTCCCTCTCGCTTAAGCACTTTGGAAGGCTATTACTTACGATCACTGATAAGGAAAGTGGTCATTCAATAAGTAGGGTAGTCTACAGCTATAAAGATGGTTGGAAAGACGAAAACGAAGAAGTAAGTCAATTGGAAGTACTACCATTACTGATTGAGCAAACAGAGTATGAAGTGGGAGAGCAGATAGTATTTGACCTCCCGGCAATGCAGCAAGGTAATTACTTAATCACCATAGAAAACGGTGGAAGTATAGTACATAAAGAAGTACGTCAAAGCCAGATGAGCCCAACTAAAGTCTACCTCCCTGTAACACCTGAGATGGCTCCTACGGCCTACATACATGTCCATTTAATGCAAGCTTGGGATCAATATCAGAATGATAGACCTTTGAGATTATTTGGTATTAAGCCTATCAAAGTCTTTGACCAACAGTCAGTATTGAACCCGAGGATTACTATGCCTCATGAGCTAAAAACTGATGAGGCTTTCAATGTCTCAATTTCTGAACAAGACGGCCGTGCCATGTCCTACACACTAGCTATTGTTGATGAGGGATTGCTTGATATCACCCAATTCAAGACTCCAGATCCATGGTCAGCTTTCTTTGGGAAAGAAGGGCTGAATATCAAAACTTGGGATATGTACAGGGAGATATTTCAACGGTTTTTAGGAGAGTATACCTCATTGTTAGCTGTAGGAGGGGATGGTTCGAATATGATAGAACCCTCAGCGAAGGCTAGGCGATTCAAACCTGTTGTGAAGTTTGTTGGCCCATTTACACTCGGACCTGGCGAGGCCAAGTCTCACACATTTACCATTGATAATTATGCTGGATCCGTTAGAGCGATGGTCGTTGCTACAGACGGGAAGGCCTTAGGTCGTTACGAGCAGACAGCCTCAGTAACGAAGCCTCTCATGCTTTATGCTACGCTGCCTAGGGTGATTGGACCTGACGAAACTATGAAGTTGCCTGTGACGGTTTTCACTATGGAAGACGCCATCACATCTGTGACTGCTAGTGTCCAGACTTCAGATAATATCTCAATTGTAGGGGAGAAGAGTGTTCAAGTTGCCTTTGACAAAGCTGGAGAGCAAGATATCTTCTTCGACATTAAGACTGAAGGCAAATTAGGAGTAGAGGAAGTGGTAGTCTCAGTGAAGTCTGGAAACTACTCATATCAAGAAACCATTCGGCTAGACTTAAGAGCTTCAGCTCCGAGAATATCATCTACAGTAAGTAACATCGTCCCAGCTGGAAGCTCAAAAACAATAGACTTCGACTTACTTGGTTTGCCAGGCACGAATTCGGCTCAAATTACACTATCCAAGGGATTGAATTTTTCGTTTGCTTCGCAAGTAGATTGGCTATCTAACTATCCGCATGGTTGTCTAGAGCAAACAGTCTCTAGAGTATTCCCGCAGCTCTACCTCTATAAGATGAATCTTCTAGACCACGTAGAATTGATGAAGTACAGACAGCAGTTTACTGCCGCAATTCAAAAGTTGAGGTTCATGCAACTGCCGAATGGTGGGTTTTCTTACTGGCCCGGAGGTAATACTCCTAATAATTGGGGGACGTCTTACGCATTAGAATTTCTTATCGTAGCTAAGCAGAATGGTTATGATGTGCCACAAGATATGATTGAGAAGTGTGTTAATTACCAATATAAGTCTTGCGAATCACCCACTGTATATTCTAATACAAATAGAAGACCAAGTAGTAACTATTCAACAATAAGTCAAGCATACAAACTCTATACACTTGCACAGGCTGGAAAGCCTAACTATGCTGCTATGAATAGACTCAGGCTGATTCCTAACCTGCACAATACCGCTAGATGGATGCTTGCTCATAGTTTTATCCTTCTTGGTGAAGAAAAGCTTGCCGTAGCAATGATCGATGGAGCTACTGCTAAAACTGAAGACTATCGAGAGTTAAGTGGCACCTTTGGGAGTAGACTCCGTGACCAAGCTATTATTGCCAGAGTATTACTAGATAGAGGAGACAAAGTCAAAGCAAAAGAAGTCATCGATGAATTAGCCGAGTACTTCAAGGAAGACAACGTCAACTATCTATCTACGCAAGACAGAGCACAGGCAATGATCACGTTTGCCAAATTTGTATCGACTATAAGCAATATAGAAGATAGTCTCACTTACGACATAGTCTTATCAGATTCGCAACAACTAAAAGATCAAGTACTAGGAAAGAATCCTCATAAGATTGACTTTAGTAATGAGTCACTGGAGCATTCTAAGGTAAGTATCACAAACACGAGTACGTCGGACATTTACACCTCTTTGACTACTTCAGGTCAACCCCTGCGAGATGATTCTAAAGCTGAGTCGAGTAATCTCTCAGTAGATATCAAATACTTTGATGAAGAGGGTGAAGTTATTTCTCCTTCAATGATTGAAAAAGGTAAAGACTTTGTCATCCAATATAGTGTGACCCATTCGGGGATTAGGGATGATTATGAGAATCTAGCTCTGACAGGAATCTTTCCTTCAGGTTGGGAAATCATCAATCAACGTCTGAATAGTGATTCAAGGTTTGACTCAGGGGATAGTGCAGATTATACAGATGTCAGGGATGATCGAGTAATGCTCTATTTTGATTTAAGTAAGGGAGAGAAAAAAGTATTCAAGTTTAAATTGAATGCGACTTATGAAGGTAGGTATTGGGCAGCACCTGCTTTCTGTGAAGCAATGTACGACGCAAAGATTAGAGCCAAAACACAAGGATTTTGGGCTGAAGTAAAATAGGATGTTGAGAAAATTAATCACATATAGTCTCCCTGTTTGGATTGCTTTAAGTGCTTACCTAGTCTACTTGATTGCAAACATAGAGTTTGAGGATAGATTTGCCTATGTATTGTATGCAGAAGATCAAATCATCAATGCCCAAGTATCCGAAGATGAACAATGGAGGATACTTTGCGAAGGAGAAGTACCAGAGCAATTAGCGACGTGCTTGACTTTGTTCGAAGATCAATACTTCCACTATCATCCAGGTATTAACCCAGTCTCTATATATCACGCCATCAAGGCGAATCTCAAAGCTGGCAAGATTGTGAGAGGCGGTAGTACTCTGACCATGCAACTAGCTAGGATTCATGAACACAATCAACCAAGAACTTATTTGCAAAAAATCAAAGAAATAGCCTTGGCATTGGCTTTCGAATTGCGATATAGTAAGGCTGAAATATTATCTCTTTATGCTCAGCATGCTCCCTATGGCGGTAATACAGTAGGCTATTGTGGAGCAGCACAACGATATTACCAAAAACCTGCGTCTCTTCTATCATGGAGTGAAGCTGCAACACTTGCTGTCTTACCCAATGCTCCATCACAAATCTATCCAGGTAAGGGTCAGGCGATATTGATTAATAAGCGGAATTTCTTACTGCAAAAACTATTTAAGGAAGCATACATAGACTCCATGACCTACCGACTAGCAATATTGGAAGACTTACCACAACAGACTATGACCTTTCCATCGCTATCTGCTCACCTTTTGCAAGAAAGCAAACAACATGATGAAAAAGCTTTCAACTATCATTCAACATTAGATGTATCCTTGCAGTCTAGAGTCAAAGACAAGGTGCAGGGATATAGAAACAGGTATGCACAGCATCATGGCATAGACAATCTGGCAGCAATTATTGTGAGAAATGATGGCTCTATGGCAGCCTATGTAGGGAATACATCTTGTGAATCAGACTGCGGAAGTGAAGTAGATATTTTGCGGTCAAGGAGAAGTCCTGGGAGTACGCTTAAACCAATGTTATATAGTGGAGCCTTACAATCAGGGATGATAACCTCTAAGAGTTTGTTGCAAGACATACCAGTATTTTATAATGGATATAGTCCTTCTAATTTTGATAAGCAGTATAGAGGAGTAATTACTGCAGAATCAGCTCTCACGCAGTCTCTCAATATTCCAGCAGTAGATTTGTTAAGAGGTTATGGTATTGCACCATTTTACCATGATTTACAGCAAGTGTCTATTACTACTCTTGATCAATATCCAGACCACTATGGATTGGCTATGATTCTAGGAGGATGCGAAGTGATGGGGGTAGAGTTGGCACAAGTCTACAATAATCTCTCTCGTGTTGCACAAGGTCAAAGTGCATTGCCAATTCACTACTTGAACCCGAATAACCCTGTTGTGACTTTTGATTTTCCTTATCAGCAGGCTACAGCTTATACAGTTTTAGAAATGCTCAAAGGGGTGAATCGTCCAAGTAGTCAGGATGGATGGAGGTACTTTGATTCTAAGCAAGAAATAAGTTGGAAGACAGGGACAAGTTATGGATTCAGAGATGCCTGGTCTGTTGGTGTGACAAAGGATTATACAGTGTTAGTCTGGGTCGGCAACGCTGACGGAGAAGGGAAGCCTGGACTTACTGGTATTGAAAAAGCAGCACCCATTTTGTTTGAATTGTTTGACTTATTACCGTATAGCTCAAGTATTGAAGAGCCTAACTCTGGATTCGAATACAAGCAAGTCTGTAAAGAATCAGGATACCTAGCTACAGCCGTATGCCCACACAGCCATAGAGTTCGTGTTGTGGAGGGCAGCCAACCTTTGCCTAGATGTACTTACCATCAAATAGTCACGTTAGACAGTGCTAAGCAATTCAGAGCATTTCAAGGATGCTTACCTGAAGTGATTCAAAAGAGTGCTTTCGTCTTAGATCCAATACCTGATAGTTATCATAAGCGATTCTCAGGAGTGTCTTACCGGCTACCACCTTATCACCCAAATTGTATTAGCGGCCAGGGAGACTTGCAGATAGTTTATCCAAGTAAGGGTGCTGAAATTTTGATTCCTGTAGATATAGATCAGCAAAGGGAGGCTTTGATAGGAAAGGTCATAGCTTCTCAGGAGATTGACTCGCTATATTGGTTCATAGACCATGAGTTATTGGCTGTTACTGCTGATGAACATCGATTGGCTTTGGATCTAGCAGTGGGCAAGCATGAGCTTACGGTAGTCTCATCAACGGGGTTAGAATCTTCTCATGGCTTTACAAT
>JAHDHH010000071.1:4562-15433 GCA_020631405.1 Saprospiraceae bacterium | reverse complement strand
TACACGTCGTCGTATTCCACGTCTCTAATCCATTAGAGCATATGCCATCATCACATGGCAACATGGGTGTCACTGTCACCGTAACTTCCGCTGTAGTTTCACACAATCCACTATCGTCAGTGACGGTAACAGTGTATGTTGTAGTTGTGGTAGGACTCACAGTAACCATTGCACTAGTGCCGAGCCCGTCACTCCAATTGTAAGAACCTCCACCAGTGGCTGTGAGTGTGGAAGACTCTCCTTCACAGATTGTAGTAGGATCTGCTGTAGCAGTAGGTGTTGGTGGAACACCAAGCTCTACTAATATAGGATCATCTGTATCAAAACAAGACCAATCAATAATAAAACCTCCAGGTCCAGATTGGCTTATCGTTATTGGTAAGATATAAATTTCATCATTACATGTAGTAATTGGACCTGTACCGCAACCAGGAGGATTAAAGTAATTACCACTTACATCTATATAGTCCCCTACAGAATCAAAATCTTCGAGGATGCAAGGCAATGCATTACCATCATAATATGCCTCTGTTAAAGGCAATACTGGCATGGTACAAAATACTAAAAATCCTGTAGTCTCGGTTCCATTTGCATTCGAGCCAGCATCGAAAGCTGTTTGATTCCAAGAAGTTGTATTGCTAAGAGTGATTCCATCACCCATACATGAAAATCCATCCATTGAGGCACCCTCTAAAACAGCCGTACAATCATTGCCATAAAAATCCATACAAAGACCATCGGCACCCAGAGGGTTGTTCGGGTCAAGTTCACATAAGTCATCGTTTAGAATAAACTCTACGCAAAGTACATAGTTACCATTAGGGTTCAAGCCTGTCCATTCTGGATTGAAATCAGTACTTACATCATTTGCTTCAGGCGTTGCAGGAGTAATACTAGATCCGCAATTGCCATCTTCCAACAAATCAAAATCATTCACAATAGTGGGACCACAAAAGACAGCAGTTTGAGTATTAACATCAAGTAAGAGTGCAACTCCAAGAAATCCACTAGGGTCAGCTTGCACATCAAAACAATTCGTAAAAGTAACTGGCGTGAAAAAATCACCCACTATCAGGCATTCTGGAACCCAACATGATGTATAACTTCTATCATCGTAAGTTGGTACATTTCCCATACCATCTTCTGTACATGGACTAGGACAAGTACCACACCCTCCGCTACTGCAGCCCTGTTCATAGTCAAAATGAAAAGGACCAGAGAAATCAACACAATCGTCATTATTTCCATCAACGTCATCAGGACCACAACCCGGACCTGTACATCCTGCACAATCAAGAGTAACAGGGACAACCCAAATATCACTAACCCCAAAAGAACCTGAAACACCATCATCGTTGGTATCTGTTTGCGTTGCACTTGTTGTAATTATGCCCCAATAACAACCACCACTGCCAGCTGCTGAATAGGTGTCCTCATCTGCAAAGTCAAGGCCTGTAGGATCACACAAGAAAATAGCGTATCCTAGCTCGGCTACTCCACATAGCGGGTCTACTGGAGCATTCATCCCGTCAAAATTATAAGAAATCTCCATTGTTTCACAACATGGCACTGTAAAGTCGGAAGGTTGATCCTCACCAAATACTGGAACTGTAACCCCAGTAATATCATATGTGCCTGCATCAGCATCACATGGACAAGCACCGTATAAGAACATAAAGTTGCTTACTAATTCTACACAGTCAGAGTTTATAGCTGTCACAGTAACACAAAACGTATATGCAGTACTAGGTGATACACTGTACTCATCTCCATCTAAAAATCCCAAAGCTGTCATATCTACGCCATTACCAAACACTTCATTACCACAGGTAGATTCATACACATTGTAATATCTATCAAAATTGCACGAGAATCCAAAAAACCCTAACTGATTAGTAAAACCAACTGTTGTCTCGTTAGCTTCAGTTGTATATTCCCAACACAGCGTATATGATGTACCTAGTGTAAAAGCTAGAGGAGTAGAAAAGTCGTATTGAGCATCAGATCCAGTTCCTACATAACTTACAAAAGCATCTGCTGAAGAACAATAGTGCATACCTCCACAAACTGGGTTGCTACATTCGCATGGAGAAACTGCAGGGGCACAAGCTAAACCAGATGGTTGAGTATAGTTACAAACAGAATTTGATGACATAGGGTTGGCATAGAATTGTACAGTTTCAAAACAACCATCAATTGTTATTGAGAAACTTCCATCAAAATCATTAAATGCTGCATCCCAGTTTGGATCTTGATACTCATATGAAAACATATTGGAAAACCCTTCAAATTGATCGAACTCTGTCCAGTTATTGACATTAATATTAGGGTCAATATAACCAGTTAATGGGTCAGTGAGACCTCCATTAGGTAATATCATAGCTGGAGACCAGCTAACTACTGTAGGTTGGGTTCCAGAACTAGAAATAAATTCAAATACAGATCCCCAATACCCATAGGCATCATCGCTAGTCCCATATTCAACTGTAAAGCTGATATCTAATGTATAGGTACCATCTCCATTATCAACTGCATTGTCAATGGAAAAAGAACTTGAATTACAAGCATACAATTTTCCACCGCTAATGCTTCCTCCTATTGTGAATAACACTATGAAAAAATTGAGTAAGAAAATACGCTTTAAAGGTTGAGATAGTAATATCATTTAACTTCCTAGATTGATGATCAAATAAAATTGAAATCAAAAAGTATAATATTATGGAGTACTTCCTCAAGTTATCGAGTATTCAAGTGTGTGAATTCATGGAATTCAAACAGTAAGACCCCTATCTAGAACTGTTTTTGCAAAATAGACAAGTACAATTTTACGAATTGTTAAGGTGGGAATATGATCTACTTATATCCTTCATTATGAAGAAATACTGCAAGCAAATTACCACACGAACTATAGCCTCAAGTGAATTGAGTCTAAAGAATGTATCGCTGTTTAATCCAATAAGTTTAAATCAAGATCAAATGCTTTGAAGATAGTAAGCATCCTAGGCACTAAAGCTAGTACCACACCCACAAGATTCTGTAGCATTAGGGTTCTTAAAGGTGAATCCTCTATTGCTCAAACCCTCTAACCAATCTATCTCCATACCTAGCAGGTAGATTCCGTGAGCCTTTTCCATGTAGACTTTGATGCCATTGATTTCATACTCCTCATCTTTCTCACTTTTGTCATCAAAGCCAAGTAGGTAAGAGAATCCAGAACAACCGCCACCTTTAACCCCAATACGAAGTCCATATCCTTCAGGGACACTTTTCTCTTTCATCAATCTATTGATTTGAACAACTGCTCCTTCTGTTAGAGTAATTGGCTGAGTTACTGTTGTAGTCGTTGACATAGATAATGGTTTAAATAAACATCAAAATTAAAATACAAACCTTAATTTGCGAAGAATAGTTTACAGTTTATTCAATTTCGTAAACATATTGATCAATTGAAACAAGATATGAAGAACCTTTATTTTGCAGTAGCCTTAGTTTTATGCAGTGTTAGTAGCATAGTTAGCCAAGATATTAATAGCAAGGCATTCAAAGACCTTAGTTTGAGAAATATTGGACCGGCTGGCATGAGTGGGAGGATTACCGCAATAGATGCGGTAGAATCAAATCCCAATATCATTTACATTGGCAGTGCATCTGGAGGGGTCTGGACTTCTAAGAATAGAGGTACAACATGGGAGCCTATCTTCGAACATGAGGCAACTATGTCTATTGGAGCAGTAAAAATCAATCAACACAATCCGGATGAAATCTGGGTAGGTACTGGTGAAGGCAATCCAAGAAATAGTCATAATGAAGGCAAGGGCATTTACAAATCGATAGATGGAGGAGAGAGTTGGACTCTAATGGGATTAGAAGACACTCGTGTCATTCACAGAATACACATTGACCCAACGGACTCTGACATCGTCTACGTAGCTGCCCTCGGCACTGCATGGGGTAAGAGTAAGGATAGAGGTGTCTATAAGACTATAGATGGCGGTAAGACTTGGACCAATATCTTATTTATCAATGAGATGACAGGGGCCGCAGATATGGTTGTTGACCCAGAGAATCCAAACAAGCTCTTTGTGGCTATGTGGGAGCACAATCGTACCCCTTGGGGCTTTAATAGTGGTGGTGGAGGTTCTGGCTTATACAGGACATTTGATGGAGGTAGCACTTGGCAGAAGCTAGGCAAAGAAGAAGGGATCAAGGGAGATACGCTTGGCAGAATAGGACTAGCCATAGCCTCGAACAAGCCAGATATCATGTATGCTTTAGTCGAAAGCAAGAATGCTCAGACACTGTATAGAAGTAATGATGGTGGTGCCAAGTGGCAAAAGCAATCTGATAAAAATGTAGGGAATAGACCATTCTATTATTCAGAAATCTATGTCGATCCTGGAAATGAAAATCGCATATTCAACCTATGGTCTTACGTATCCAAATCAGAAGATGGTGGTAAGACCTTCAACACTATCATGGACTATGGCAATGATGTCCATCCAGATCACCATGCCTTTTGGATAGACAAACACAACCCGAACTTCATGATTAACGGAAATGATGGCGGTCTAAACATTTCAGAGGATGGTGGCCATAATTGGAGATTCATCACCAACCTACCCGTTGGCCAATTCTACCATGTAAGTGTAGACAATGACTTTCCCTACAATATCTATGGAGGGATGCAAGATAATGGTAGTTGGGTCGGTCCAGCCTTTGTGCTGAAACGAGGAGGCATAAGAAATTCGGACTGGCAAGAAATCTACTTTGGTGATGGGTTTGATGTTGCTCCAAGGGCAGACAACAACCGATATATTTATGCCATGTCACAGCAAGGGAATGTGGCCTTAATTGACAAAGAGACTGGAATGAACAATAGAGTCAAGCCAGTAGCTCCTGACACAACAGAATTGAGATTTAGTTGGAATTCGGCACTAGCACTAGACCCATTCAATGACTGTGGAGTCTATTTTGGCAGTCAATTCGTACACTACAGCCAAGACTGTGGAGAAAGTTGGACAGTCATATCCCCAGACCTTACTACAAATGATCCAGCTAAACAAGATCAATCAAAGAGTGGTGGCTTAACCCTCGATGTCACTGGAGCAGAAAACCATACTACCCTACTTGCCATAGCTCCTAGCACTCTTGACAAAGACATTATCTGGTCTGGTAGCGACGATGGAAGAGTACACGTCACTAGCAATGGTGGTGACTCTTGGACGGCCGTAGAAGGTAGACTTCCTAGGGCACCAAAGCATGCCTTTGTCCCACAAATCGAAGTATCTAAGCATAACAAAAACGAAGCCTTCGTCGTCATCAATAACTATAGACAACATGACTGGCTACCCTACTTATACCACACCACAGACCTAGGAAAAACTTGGAAAAACATTGCTAGTCTTGACACCATGCAATCTTTCGCTTGTAGCATCGTCCAAGATCATAAAGAACCAAACTTGCTCTTCGCGGGAATGGATGATGGGCTTTACGTATCTATCAATAAAGGGAGCAAGTGGACTAAGTGGAGAGCATTCCCTTCTGTACAGATCAGGGATATGAAAATCCAAGCAGAACATGACGACTTAGTCTTGGGAACCTTCGGAAGGTCTTTCTGGGTGTTAGATGATTTAGAACCTTTCAGAGCGATAGCTCAACGAGAAGCATTTGAGCAGCAGCACCTCTATGCATGGCCCCCAGAAGATGCTTACCTGACTACCAGTCGATCATATGATGGAATAAGGTTCGTTGCCCAAGGTGACTTCAAAGGTAGAAATACTTCGAAAAACTGTAAAGTTAAATACTGGGTCAACCCAGACTCGATCGATGTAGATGCGAAGAAGCCTAAAACTTTAACAATGCGAGTCTTCGATGCAAGTGGAGACACTATCCGTACACGAGTCACTACACCAAAGCCAGGCTTAAATACAGTGAGTTGGGGTCTGGATAGCAAAGGAGCCAACTGGCCCAGTTGGGAAAGCCCTAAAGAGGATGCTGACGAGCCAGGTGGAGCAAAGGTGCTTGCTGGAGAATATAAGATTGGTCTCTATTTTGAAGGTGATTCTACTTATGTCGATGTACAAGTGAAGAATGATCCTAGGCACGATAGAGCCAGTACAACAGACGAAGGAATAGCGCAATTAGAAGCATACAATACTGAGCTCGGCAAGGCACATGACCTATTCGAAGAATTAAAGGGATTTAAAAAAGAATTGGCATTTGCAAAGACATATATCCAGCACCAGCCAGATACTTTAAAAACCGAACTTACTGAAGAAATCAAAGACTTAGAGAGCCATATAGATAGCCTACAATTAAAGTTCATGCAAGCCAAGGACGTGAGAGGCTACGTCAGCAACAAAGGTATGTTGAGTGAACTACTTTGGCCTACACGTGGATTCATGAGTCCTTGGAGAAAACCTCAAGCAAATGCAATAAGACAGTTCACCATTTTCAAAGATAAAGTCACAGAAATACAGAGTGGCATTGATGACTTTGAGTCAAATGAGCTAGTGCCATTCAAAGAGAAGATTAAGGGATTACCTGTCGTATTGTTTAAAGAATAAGGTCTTATGCTCAAACCTTTATCTACATTTAAAGGTTTGCTAACTATGCAATTATTTAGACCTCAAGATTTCGAAAGTTTAGAAAAGTACAAAAGGGTTCAAGTACTTAATGCCATCTCAGGTCCAAGACAGGTCTCGATGATTGGATCGGTAAATGCTTCTGGTGTTACTAATCTAGGATTATTCAATTCTGTGACTCATATTGGGGCTAATCCTCCCTATTTGGGACTTATCATGAGACCTACTACAGTACAACGCCACACCTATGACAATATCAAGACAACTGGCCAATACACCATTAACCATGTCAACATGGATATCCTCGACAAAGCACATCAAACTTCAGCAAAGTACCCCAGTGATATTTCTGAATTTGATGCTTGCCAATTGACCGAAGAATACATTCCCGACTTTGTGGCTCCATTCGTCAAAGAATCAAAGGTGAAAATTGGCTTGACCTTCAAGGAAGAATACCCCATAAGATGCAATGACACCATAATGGTGATAGGTAAAGTAGACTATATTCTACTTCCTAAGCATATTGATTACAATACAGATATTATTGACTACAGTCAATTAGATACTACCGTAGTTGCTGGTCTAGAAGATTATTACAAATTGGTATTTGAGAAATCAAAAGGATTTGCCAGGCCTTCATAGCGATATTGTCTATTCAAGTCAAAAGCAGCTATGGGTTGAAATATGAGTAGAATCAGGCAATAGGTGTCTAAGTAACTATTGATTACAATTAAACTTTTAGACTAGGTGAATACTACTACTATTAGCATCAATCCTGCTAACACTAGGCACAAAGGGGAATAATACTTGCGATCATTAACTGAAAAGATATAGTCAGTTTTCTCCTGAAACAAGCCTACCATTTTGAAGTCACCAATAGCTCTAATCGAGAAGACCACTACAATACCCCATGAAATATAAGTCAACCACTTATCAGATAATATTGAATTAACAGAAGGCAAATGAGACAAAGCAACATAGGCTAGTCCAAACATTACTACACCCACAATAGCCGTTGGCAATGTCATCCTATTCCCAGAACCATGAGCTAGGTATTGTTGATACATCACTTCTGGAACGGCAGCCTTGTAGCCCCACTTGCCGCCAAACACCCAGTAAAAATGCAGAACTCCAATAGCGACGAATAGTATTGTGAGTAATACAATTGCAAGACTTGTTATCATGATACTTAGTATTTGTTCCTACCTCAATTTACGATAATATCCACACTTCAAATAAGACATTTCTGGAATTTTGACTGGATGGTCTATATCGTGATACGTAGTCTCAATAAGGTCAAATTGGTGCATTGGTAGCTCTTCTTCATTGAGCTTGAAAAATTGATCTGCAGTCACTCGACTACTACATGATGCTAACACTAATAATCCACCATCAGCTACCAACTTCAACCCAAGTTGGGCAAGTCGCCTATAACCCACCACTGCCTTGTCTACTTCACTTAACTGCTTAGCAAACGAAGGTGGGTCTATAACCACTATATCAAACTGCTTTCCTCGCCTGGCCAAACTCTCCAAAACTTCAAAAGCGTCACCACAAAGTGTCACATGCCTGCCTTCTACTGCATTAAGTTGAGCATTCCTCTTAGCAAGGTTCAATGCCTGCTGGCTGATATCCACACTGGTCACCTCCTTAGCTCCACCCACCAAAGCATGTACAGAAAATCCACCTGAGTAAGCAAACACATCTAGCACAGTCTTACCCTTTGCTAGTTGTTGAATAGCATACCTATTAGCCCTATGGTCGAGAAAAAACCCTGTCTTATGCCCCTTGACTACATCTGTCTCAAAGATCACTCCGTGCTCCACAAATTGAATCACTGGTGTCGCCAGCTCTCCTAATAACACACTACCCTCCACTAAGTCACTGAGTTTGCTTACAGACCTACTTTGGCGCAAGACAATAGTTTTTGGCTTGACCACTTCAGCTAATCCCTCAACTATCGCATAGAGATACGGAATCCAAATAGTTGAATAAATCTTGAGAACTAAAACGTCAGCATATCGGTCGCAAATCAAACCTGGCAAACCATCATTCTCTCCATAGATGACACGACAACTATTCGTCTGGGCCGATAGTAAGTCGGACCTTTTAGCGTGAGCTTCTCCTATCTGTTGTGTGAACCAATCGATGTCAAGCACTGTCTTCGGCACCCAACTGACTAGCTTGACGCGGATTGGCGAATGTGGATCATACAAGCCAAGGGCCAAAAACTTATTCTTGGTCTTGTCGAATACCACAACTGGGTTGCCTGAGTCAGCGACATGGCTTTGCTTCGCTATACTCTGGTCAAAAATCCAAGGATGCTTCTTCTTGACATACCGCTCTGCCGAAGGCTTGAGCTTGACTACTATTGTTTTCGTTGACTCCACAGCCCAAAAGTAGAACCTTTAGAACTGAAAATGGAACCTACTTGGATATTTGACAGAGTAATTAAAGCCAATTGTCTTAGTCTATTCCCTTTGTAGCTTGAAAGTCCCATGTTGGATAACTGTACTAGCATCATGCTCAAAGGAGTTAGAAAACATGCCATATTCACTTCTTTTTCTTTACGTAATCACTAGCACTTCCCTTTTGAAATAAACGTGAACAAGTTGACAATTAAAACAGTGTTCAATATTCAAGTTTCAAAGAGTATTTGATGATTTAATCTTCACTAATTACTCCCATAACAGTATTAAAGTCAAGCTCCTTTCTATGTAGAGGATTGGCATTTTGTATTTTTGTAGATAAACGGTAGCAAGCCGTTAAAAACTGAATAGTATTTGAGTAACACATGAGACACTATTAATATGTGTAATGCCTTGTAAATCTGCAAATTAAATTTACAAGCCTGATTTCAGGACGAGTGTTATTCAATCTAGGCTTTTTGGAATTTAGTAACGTTAAGAAATATAGACAGCCTTGATTGTTTACTTCTTTATTATCAAGAATAAAGAAGATCCAAGCTTTGTTACAAACTACAATCATAGCTATATCATCATATTTTAAAAAAGAACAATTGAATCTATCAGGGATCCATATCATTGCAAAAGGCAGAGTCCAAGGAGTAGGATTTCGCTACCATACCCAAGTCAAAGCTCAACACCTTGGCTTAACTGGAGATGTCAAAAACCTACAAGATGCTTCGGTAGAAATTCATGCATTTGGCGAATCAGATAGTATCTTAGCACTCGTCGAGTGGTGCAAGACCGGCCCAGAAGCCGCCAATGTCACCGAACTCGAATTCACATTTATCGAACCTAGAAATACAGACCAATTTGTCATCATCAGATAACTTTACTCGTCAAGACCTTGTAGAAGGCATCCCTAGCAAGCTGCCACCGCCATATACTCCTGACCCTGAGGTCAGCCATGCACCAAAGCGTAATATCCAGCACCTCTCCAGTCGAGAAATCAAACTCGCCATCGAGAATGCCTTACGTTACTTTCCTACAGAGTGGCACACGACCCTAGCACCCGAATTCAAGGCTGAATTAGATAACTATGGTAGGGTCTACATGTACCGATTCATGCCTAGGTATCAGATGTATGCACGTCCGATAGCTGACTACCCAGCTAAGTCTCATCAGGCAGCAGGCATCATGTTGATGATTCAGAATAATCTAGATCACAAAGTAGCCAAACACCCAGAAGAACTCATTACCTATGGTGGCAATGGTGCTGTGTTCCAAAACTGGATACAATATAGACTCACCATGCACTACCTCAGTGAGATGACGGAAGAGCAGACATTGGTCCTCTACTCTGGGCATCCACTAGGCTTGTTCCCATCGCATACCAATGCTCCACGAGTCGTCGTGACTAATGGAATGATGATACCTAACTACTCTAAGAAAGAAGATTGGAACACCTACAATGCCCTTGGCGTGACCTCCTATGGACAGATGACGGCAGGATCATTTATGTATATCGGACCACAAGGGATCGTCCATGGCACGACAATTACCCTGCTCAATGCAGGACGACTCAAAGGCCTAGGAGAGCATGACCTTAGCGGTAAAATATACGTGACAAGTGGTCTAGGAGGCATGAGTGGTGCTCAGGCACTAGCTGCAATCATCACTAAGGCTGTCGGTGTCATCGGAGAAGTAGACAAGCATGCTATCCAACAGCGAATCACAGATGGCTATATCAAGAAGGAACATGTCTTCGATGACGTAGATGATATCATCACAGCAATCAGATACCATAGCGACAATGCTATACCAGCTGCCCTAGTCTATGATGGCAATATTGTAGAACTCTGGGAAGCCTTCGTCGACCGAG
>JAHDHH010000071.1:0-4462 GCA_020631405.1 Saprospiraceae bacterium | reverse complement strand
GCCCTAGTCTATGATGGCAATATTGTAGAACTCTGGGAAGCCTTCGTCGACCGAGGACTAGACATCCACCTTGGGTCTGATCAGACCTCATTACACAATATCGACGACCTTGGTTACTGTCCGATCGGCTATACCTTTGACGAGGCGGAGCAACTGCTCAATAGTGACAAGGACAAATTCATGGCAGAGGTACAAAGTACCCTCAGAAGACACGTCGATGCTATAGAAAAACTCTGTGCCAGAGGGATGTACTTCTGGGACTACGGCAATGCCTTCCTCAAAGAAGCTGGCGAAGCTAATGCCAATGTCTGGAAGGATAAAGAAGCTGGCGAATACCTCTACCCTTCATATGTTGAAGATATCATGGGGCCACTCTGCTTCGATTATGGATTCGGTCCATTCCGTTGGGTTTGTTGCAGTGGTGAACAGGCTGACCTAGACAAGACGGATGAGATAGCTGCCAATGTCATCAGGCAACTGATGAAGACAGCTCCAGCTGAGATACTTCCACAACTCAAAGACAACCTCATCTGGATAGAAAATGCTAAAACAGCCATACCTGTTGTGGGAAGTAAGTCAAGAATACTCTACGCTGATGCAGAAGGACGGATAGCTATTGCCAAGGCATTCAACGCTGCAATCAAGGATGGGACAATCTCAGGACCAATAGTCCTTGGACGTGACCATCACGATGTGTCTGGGACAGACTCACCCTTCCGTGAAACAGCTAATATCAGAGATGGCAGTAAGTTCACCGCAGATATGGCAGTCCACAATGTCATAGGCGATAGCTTCCGTGGTGCTACGTGGATATCCATACACAATGGCGGCGGCGTAGGCTGGGGAGAAGTGATGAATGGAGGATTCGGCATGGTCATCGACGGCAGCGAACAATCTGCAAACAACATCCACTCCATGCTCCATTGGGATGTCAACAATGGTATCGCCAGACGAAGCTGGGCTAGGAATCCTCATGCTATTAGCACGATTAAGCGAGCTATGGAGGAGGAGCCACTATTGAAGGTTACTGTGCCTAGTTTGGTGGATGGTGGGTTATTGGATGGGTTGTAAACTTAGACAATTATTTTTTGTAGATAGAGTCTTAGTCAGCTTTATCAATTGACACTAAGTTTAATTCGATCCATTTTAAAATTTGATCAAACTTAATTTGACCAGAAGCTATGCTAATAACAAATTGGTATTTCTCGTTTTCATTCGAAGTTAAATCTAAACCTGCCTCGAGTAGAATAGCTCTCATTAAGAAATAACCAGTTCTCTTATTACCGTCAACAAATGGATGATTTATAAGAATACTTTCGATTATTGCAGCAGCTTTGCTTTGTGTATTTACATATAAATCTTTACCCTCGAAGGTTTGAAAAGGTCTGTTAATAGCAGATTCTAAACTTCCCATATCTCTTACTCCATCATCACCACCAAACTTCTCAATAAGTTTAGAATGAATAATTAATACATCCTCAACTCTTATCATCTGGCAAGCCTTTTCAACAAGCCTTTATCTTCGTCAAATATTTTATTTAGATGTTTAGTAATTGGAATACTACTATTTACTTCTCGATTTTTTGTTATTGAGTGGTTAGTAGATGGCTGTTTTAAAAAAAAATTAGATTGGTCTAATCTATTAACCAAAAAATAGTAAAACACCACTCTATATGTTTTACCATTTAGTCCTTCAGTCATTTTTATTACATCCTGAATTGCATGATCTAATTCTCGAGAATCAACTAATCCGAGTTTCTTAATAAGGAAGTTATTTTTTATGTTTACCAATTCTGTCTTGTCATGCGATGAAACTATTGAAGCATCATTATTGAAAATTGATGGCCCACAAGATTTAGCAATTTCTTTTAACAACTTAGCATCATAAGAAATATCTAATCTCTCAAATGCCTTATTATAGCTTTCTAATGTGGCTTTATGTCTATTAATGTTCATTCTTTATTAATTCTAAAACTTCCTTGAATTACATTATAAAAATTATAAAGCAAATTGCTTATCTTCAGTTCCCTCCATTCAGAAATAATTGTAAAAAAAACAATCTAAGTAATGCCATCTTCCAATAAAACCACAAATCAGCTTTATATCTTTCTATTCATATTAATTGTTCCTAAACTAGGCCTAAATGCACAAGAAGTAACAAAGTCATTAAAATTCACTGGAGATAGGCCGACTAGTTCAATAACATCAGAAAATCTAAAAAAGAATAGTAATGGTGATTACTTTATCATCACTAAAAGTACAGGAGAGTCTTTCGAAGTTGGTTCGGAAGTTTTTGAGTTTGAAGAATTTCCAATCGAGCAACAACATGAAATTGAGATCATTGGAAGTGGTGACGTATATTATTTAATTAAGCTTGATGACTGTCTTGATGTTAAGAATGTAGTAAGAATAAGAGGAGATTTAAGTTACGATTTGGCCATTTCGAATGATAGAGTATTTGTTAGTGTTTGGAAGCGAGAAGATACTTACTATTATATTGATGATATGGTACTTCCACCAGTTGACGGAGAGCAATCCTTAGTGTTAGAGTTTGACCATGACCTTAATCTAATAGACATTCCAGTTAGGCTCAAGCAGTGGACTAGGAATATAGCAGCTTATGGTGATTCAACCTTATATGTCAATGCAGTTCTAAAGAATAGAGATTCTATCATATTTGATCAGGATACTCTATATAATTTTCTTCACGATACTTGGGGTTATGGCGAGACAGAAGCTATTATAAAGTATAACTACATTACCCAAGCACTGGATACCATGTGGAGACTAGGTAGTACAGATGATGATGTCATCAATAATATGGAATGTGATGAAGAAGGGAATCTAATTATTGCTGGTGAGTCTGAACATTATAAAATCACCTTTGATGACATCAATGAAATTAATAATAGTTATGGGCATATAGAATATATCGTTAAGTATGATTCCAGAGGTAAGCTCCAATGGTACCATATTTCTCCACCAGAAAGCTCTGCTATCTTGGTAAGAATGTGGCTCCAATCAAATGGAGATATTTTTGTTAATTATGGCTTAGGAAATAATTCAAAATTCATAGTTGGAAGTGATACTATAACACCCATGTTATCTGACACTGCCATAACAAATAATTTTTCAGTGCTTACAAAGTTTAATAAGGAAGGGATGTTTCAATGGACATATCAACCTGATGCCATTGATCTTTCAGGTGGTATTTATGATATAGCAAAGGTGAATGATACAGTAATTATTTCTTATGGGGTATTCAGATGTGACGAGTTACGCATTGGTTCAGAGCTTATTGGCAGTATTAGGACTGATGATGGGTTATTTAAATTAGATGCCAATACAGGGGAAGCCATCTCTGTAGAATTTTTTTATAGAGAGAATACGAGCAGTGCAGATAGGGTTACATGCACATATATAGAGCAAAATCCAAATTCTCATCAAGTAAGAATGCTTTTTGATATCTATGAGCATCCATATGAATTGTTTAGTCAATCATGGGGCACTGAGGGCAAAAGAGAAAAATATTTTTTAGAAATAGATGGTGGAGCCTGCATTTCTTCGGTTCATCACTCTTTAGAATCAAGTGGTCGTTTTGACATCTACCCAAATCCTATACTTCAAAGTAGTCCATTAAGTCTTGATATTGAAAATATTGATGTTAGCAGAGTCGATTTGCTGAATAGTCAAGGTCGCGTCCTACAATCTTGGTCCTCTAGCGAGGTTCTTAAAAATAATGCTGTGCTTACATTAAGCTATTATGCATCAGGAATCTATTATATAGGATTATTGACAAAGTTTGGCTACCAAACAAAATTATTATCAATTACTGATTAGTGACAAAATGCCCCCGTTGTTTCAAGTCTTCAGTCTTAAAACACAAATATTAATCTTAAATCTGAAGACTTAAAACAATTGTGCAAAGTGACATCAGCTAAAATTAAATATAGTATGAAATCAGCAAGATCTAAGCTACTACTTTTAGTCGTTGTTTTTGCATCATGCAATGCAATCTTAATACGAAACGAAACACAAGAATTAGCATCTAATAAGGCAAGTGCAACAGCCTTAGCAAAGAACGAAACTAGGGAGTCTAAATCGCTTATAAGAGATAGTCTTTATGTCTATGATATCATTAATTTTAGTTCAGGTTCTTCGTTGACGTCAGCTAAGCAAAATAAGATGCTAAAAGAACTCAGTCAATTGTTGATAGAAAACGATGGGATGAGGCTTTCTATTGAAGGGCATACACATAGCGATGGAAAAGAATCATCAAATTTGACTCTTTCAACTCAAAGAGCAAAAGCAGTATATGACTTTCTCATTCTTGAGGGTATAAACTCCAGCCGAATGAGCTACATTGGCTACGGGGAAGATAGACCAAAAGAGTCTAATGAAACTGCCTATGGCAAATTACAAAATAGTAGGGTTGAAATTGTGGTAGTTGATTAACCTTCCT
>JAHDHH010000070.1:10976-15537 GCA_020631405.1 Saprospiraceae bacterium | reverse complement strand
TCAATATGTGGCAAAAGACAAAAAAAAAGAGACTGCCTTCTTATGAGACAGCCTCATCTACACAAGCTTTCTCATATTGTAATGTCAAGTTGTTCTATAATGACTGAAAAACACTGTTCTTTGGTATTCTGAGTACCTACATATGAGACTTGCTTATTACTTATATTCCATCAAGTTCGTCGTCCACTACAGATAATCCTAAGAGTTCTAATAATCTATTCCAAATTGAATCCATGTGTTAGTTTTTTATTGTTTTCAAATTCTGATCAAATGTAGATTCATAAATCAGATAAAATAAGGCGTTATTCAGAATTATTATTGGCTATATTTGCTAGTAATATTTATGATTTTAAACTCAATTAATTGACTTACAACATGTTAATAATTATAGGTTGTTAAATAATTATTATGGAATTATTGCTAGACTTAATAACTTTTTCGCAAAGCCAACTAAACAATAAGAGCTACCAGACTTTTCTAAAGAATCTATCACCTGCCGAAACATCATTATACAAGTCCCTAGAAAGCAAAAATCCAAGAAGTCATAGCGATCGAAACTATTCTGTTGAAGCTAGCCTTCTTCAAAAACTTAAACAGCATGCCTTTCAACTTGAAATCAGTAATACCAAACTGAATGTATTTCAGCGAGCTTACTACAACTCTTACATTAATGTAGCTCTAGTCAAAATACTCTTAGGTCTACAATATCGAAAAGGCGGGATAGAGCTCGCCAAACGAACCTACTCAGTTGCAAACAAATACCACTTCACAGATATTGTAGCAATTACTAGTCGACACATTTTTAGTCACTTACAAATCTACTCTGCCTCAAAAAAAGATGCTCAAAGATTCAAAGACATTCATGACGAAGCATTACTGACACTTTCTAAGGAAAGCACTGCACTCTACTACCATGGTCAACTTTCCCAGACTTTTCACAAGTCAAAAATTCCCACTAGGGAATACATAGAACATAGCAAGCGGTTATTTGAAGAATTAAAGCCCTCATTACATCACCTTAAGAGCTGGTCATTCCACTTGTACACCTTTCTGGTTGGGATATTTCACTACCTCAGTGACAACAATTATCAAAAAGCAATTGAAACTTGCCAAGAGGCAATTGGTTACTTCGAAGGGTTGCCCTTCAGGCATATATTTAGTATCAACCTATTTCAAAACTACCTTGCCTACAGTTATCTTAATGAGGAAAAATTTGACCAATCAATTGAAGTTCTCTATAACGTTCTCAACACAACCAAACCATACAAGGCCCAATGGTACAATGCCTCACACTACATTGTGCTCAACTATCTAAGACTTGAAAATTATGACAAGGCAAACGCTATACTAAATGATGCTATTAAACACAAAAACTTTAAGCGACTGATGAGTCAAATCAAAAAAAGATGGTACTTAGCAGAAGCCTATATTGAGCTACATCTTCTGCTCCAAGGCAAGCCTAGATTACCAAATAAGATTTTCAAATTTCTCAATGATGACAATTATTACTCAAAAGACAAAAAGTCTAAAAACCTCAACTTGCTAATTTTGGAATTTCTTTTTTACTTTTCCAGAAACCTAGTTGACGAAATCGTCGACAAGCTAGATTCAATCTCCCGATATCGAAGGAGGTATCTTGCTAAGTCTCAGCCCAGAGACTATGCATTTGTCAAGATGCTAGAGCTATTGACAAAGTTTCACCTATCGAACAGTCAATTAACCAAGGCTGCCAAAAACAACCTAACCATACTCAAAGCTAATCCAAGAAAAACCTCCCTCAACGTCGAAGAATCAGAAATTATCCCATATGAAATACTATGGAATGCGATCATTCAACACCGCGGAACTAGGCTTCAGGAGATAGATAATAAATATAGACACAAAAGCAGATAACTACCAATGTCTAATATCGAATAAGCAAGAGCACCAATAGTGTATGGCTAATTTTTGAGGTAAATATGACATTTCCTTTTACCTTTAGATTTCTAACTACAATTCAAGATGAAAAACATTTATACTCCCCTAAGAATCATATTCGGAATTCTCTGCTTGATCATTGGCATTGATAAATTTGTTCCATTTCTGGGCGGCTGCACCATTAATTCTGAGATTCCGTCTTGGGGTTCTTATGCAATTGGAGTACTACAATTACTTGTCGCAGTTACATCACTCATTGGCATCAAACCTCGTCTAACAACCTATGTGGCAATGGGTGTATTTAGCATTGGCATTTTGTTACATCTCATCAATGGCACTTATGATATCGGTGGTGCTGTATTCATGGTGGTATTCGCTATTGTATTGAGATATATCATCTATAGGGACACTATGGCTCAAACAGCGGCCTAGCTGACTGGCTAAGCTCCTCAATCAACGATTAGAACCTTCGAATTTATCAAGATGCACTCTTCTGAGATAGAGTGCTGGTCTGCTATGTGAAAAATCAAAAAACACAATCTACTTAACTTGCAGTAAAACCGTCTCAACAGGTTTGACGTTATTCAACCTTATTAATACTGTATAAAGACTATTTTTTTTAAAAGACTAGGGTATACATAATTTCTCACATCATTACATATTCAAAATATTGCCATTTTTTCTTGATGCGATGTGAAATTAAATTTTGGCTTTCATTGACAATATATCAAATTTTAAAAAAAGTGACATTGTGTCACTTTTTAATAGGTATTTAATGCTGTTATCCTATATATTTGCATAAATTATTGAAATACATGAAGCAACTAGTCTGTATAAGCAAAACACCAGAGACTACAACTCAAATCAAGCTTTCTGGAGATAGTTCTCAATTAGACGTGGCTGGAATCAACTACATCCTTAATCCTTATGATGAATGGTATGCCTTAGTTAGAGCTATAGAACTCAAAGAGCAAATAGGTGGAACTGTTACTGTTGTCAACGTGGGAGACGCTAGCAATGATGTCGTAATCAGAAAAGCACTAGCGATAGGAGCAGATGATGCTATAAGAATAGATCAAACTCCAGACAGTGCCCTATCGGTAGCAAAAGCAATAGCTGCAACTGTAAGTAGCGACGGTTATGACATAGTATACTGTGGCAAAGAATCTATAGATTATAACGGATCTCAAGTCGGATCTATGCTTTCAGAATTACTAGATGTACCATTTGTTCCTCAAGCTGTAAATATGACAGTGGAAGGCAGTACTGCAACTATTCAAAGAGATATAGAAGGTGGCACGGAGACTATCTCTGTCAATACCCCATTTTTAATATCAGCAGCTAAAGGACTAGCTGAGCAAAGAATACCTAACATGAGAGGTATTATGATGAGCAAGAAAAAACCACTTAATGTGGTAAGTCAAGATATATCAGATAGCAGCACAACGGTCACAAAGTATACTTTGCCAGCTGGCAAAGGATCAATCAAAATGATCGATGCAGACAACATGGACGAACTAGTGAGATTACTTCAAGAAGAAGCAAAAGTTCTTTAATTAAAAAACAAGATTGACATGGTATTAGTATTTGTAGAACATAACAACGGAACTTTTAAAAAAGCAGCTCTTGAAGCAGTAACATATGCTAAGATGACTGCTGATACCTTAGGTACAGATTGCAAGGCACTAGTCTTTGGCACTGCTGAAGAAGCTAGTGAATTAGGAAAGTATGGTGTGTCATCTGTCCTCTCTTTATCTTCTGACCACCTAGCTCATTATGACAGCCAAGCTTATGCAGCAGCTGTAGCAAATGTGGCTAAGGCAAGTGGAGCAAGTGTTGTAGTGCTAAATAATAATTCGACAGGTGTCGGAATTACTGGAAGAATAGCAGTAAAATTAGATGCAGGATGTGCATCAGGAGTTAACAGTCTTCCAGTAAAAACAGATAATGGGATAACTGTAGAGAAGAATATCTTTTCAGGGAAAGCAATATCAACTATCAACTTAACAAGCCCTGTATCGGTAATTTCAGTTACTGGCAATACTATACAGCCAGAGGTAGTAGGAAGCCCTTGCAGTGTGGAGTCTATATCCGCTGATGTACCAGCACCAAGAACTCAAGTAATATCACAAGACAAGCAACAAGGCACAGTAGCACCACTTCCTGAGGCAGAGTTAGTTGTATCTGCAGGTAGAGGTATGAAAGGACCAGAAAACTGGGGAATCATAGAGGCATTGGCAGATGCTCTCGGCGCAACTACAGCATGTTCTAGACCTGTAGCCGATACTGGATGGAGACCTCATCACGAGCATGTAGGTCAGACAGGAGTTGCCATCAGACCCAATCTATACATCGCAGCGGGTATATCTGGCGCAATACAACACCTGGCAGGAGTCAATAGTAGTAAGTGTATAGTTGTCATAAATAAAGATCCAGAAGCTCCATTCTTCAAAGCTGCTGATTATGGAATTTGTGCAGATCTGTTTGACGTAGTACCTAAACTAACAGAAGCAATCAAAAAGGCTAAGGCATAGCCTAACCTACTAAATATTATAATTTATAGAGCCTACTTAGTGATGAGTAGGCTTTATTCTAGAGGAAAATAGATCCTGAATTCACTGCCATTGGGACTACTCTGAAATAA
>JAHDHH010000070.1:6841-10876 GCA_020631405.1 Saprospiraceae bacterium | reverse complement strand
ATTCTAGAGGAAAATAGATCCTGAATTCACTGCCATTGGGACTACTCTGAAATAACTCTATTCTACCACCCAATTTAGAAATAGTATTGGTGCAAATTGCCAACCCTAATCCTGTTCCCTCATATTCATAATTAGCAAACCCACGCTTAAATGGCTCAAAAATTGTAGCTTGTAAGTCTGGAGAAATGCCGAAACCATTGTCAACAATCCTAATAATGTGTTGCTCTTCTTCTAATGAAGTAATGGTGATAGTTGGCTGTTCAGCGTTATTATATTTAAGTCCATTCTCAATGAGGTTTTGGAATACGAGGTTCATATAGAGTTGGTTCAAACGCAACTTTGGTAAACTACCTACTTTAACAACTCCATTGTTACCCGTAATAAAAGGATTCATCTTTTCTGTAAGCTTAGCTAATACAACATTAAGATTCACACACTCAAGCGTCATTTCTGATAGTCTTACCTTAGACATCGTCAGAATATCATTGACCAAATCTTTCATTTCATTGCCCCCTTGAGTAATAAAGTTCAGCGCTTGAGCATACTCTCCATAGTAAGGTTCTTTAGACATTTTCTTTTGTAATAAATTCGAAAAACTTGCTATGTTATTAATAGGTTGTTTAAGATCATGAGATAACATGTAAGAAAATGTCTCTAGTTCATTATTCTGGCGTTGGATAACCTCAATAAGTGTATCCTTTTTAGCAGATTCTTTTTCAAGTAAGTAAGTGTATCTGAATGCCCCAAACACCAAAAAACTATTTGCAATAATCAATCTGATATAAGGAAGTAGCACCTCTCTTACTGGAATCTGACTACTCACTTTGACTTCATACAAAATGGCAAAACCGAAGGCAAATAGAGTTAAGCATAAGAAAAATATCCTTACCGGATTAGTCTTAAAAATTAAGATGGAAAGCAGTAAGGCTATTGTAAAGTAATTAATAGCACCAGAACCACTGTAGCTTACATCTAAATTGACATAAACAGTAGGAATCAATATTATCAAAAATGTCAGATGCGGAGCAATATGCCTGATTCGGGTGAAATATAGGGTATAACTAAATCCTATAACAATGCTCAACCAAAGGAATAATTTGTCGTAGATAAAAAAGTCCAAAAAATAATTCAACCCATTAAAAAACAGACTAATCAAAAGACCACCAAGAGCAAGATTACGTGCTAGACTTACAGAGCTATGATCATCTTTATTATTTTCTTTTGAATCGTACCATGAAAACAGTGACTTCATTATATATCTTAATATGCAAACTACGTGCCGACTAACTGCACAACAATACAAAATGGGTAGTTTTTCAAAAGAGAGAGAATAAGAAGGCTTTAAATTATATATCTTTATAATATGAAAATCACGTCAGTTGAAGAATCCAAATCTAAGTTGGAAAGTTGGTCACCATTTTTCGAAAGTGTGGTTTTGCCTTCACCTAATATGGAAATCGTATTGGATATTGAGTTTAATGTGTGGTATACTAGTGATATACTGAAGAATAATTTGATGCGATTATATGATGTTTCGATTACAAAAGGAGAAAACATCTTCAATATTTATCCTTTTAATAAAGATGAATTTGGGCATGATGTGTTAGCACCTAAGGTTTTAGCAGGCGAGACGGTCAAATACTCTGACGAGTTACCTTTCGGTAAAGCAAATATTTTTTTGAAAATATCGGCACGACCGATGATTGATGAAAACAATCAAATATTCGGTATAATCTTCGTGGCTAAAGATGTGACTAAATATGAACTAGTAAGTAAGTCACTTCAAAAAAGAGAGGCTACCCTCCGTGCGGTGATAGATGCTAGTGATGACGGGATATATGCTATTGATAAAAAGAGAGAGATAATAGCGATCAACAATCAAGCGATTAATGACTTCAAAAATGCAGGATACGATATAAGAGAAGGTACCAATCTTAACAGAGTTGTTGAATCTGACACGCTTAAAAGATGGAATAGTGCTTATTTTGACAAAGTATTCGAAGGGAACAAATTAAGTTATAGAGGAGAGTTAGAGGATGCCGATGAGAGTAAGTACTTTGTTTGGAATAAGTACTCTCCTGTGTACATAAATGATGAAATCATTGGCTGTGTGGAGGTTAGTAGGAGTATTACTGAGATTGTGGAGTTAGAAAAACAAATCAGAAGCCAGTTAGAAGATCTAGACAATAAAAACAAAGCACTTAATGCCTACATAGAGTCCAATCTTCAACTAGAAAACTTTGCCTATATAGCTTCCCATGACCTCAAGGCTCCACTGAGATCGTTGACCAGTTTTGCTCAACTTCTGAAGAGTAAGAGTTATGGTTCTCTTGACGAAAAAGGACAAAAGTACCTGGATATTGTCATTAAGAGTTCAAAGAATATGGAACTCCTTATCAATGATTTATTGACTTACAGTAGGGTGAATACTGCAAAGAAAAAGTTTGTCAATTTAGATACAAATAAAATCATAGAACGCTTGTATTCTGACCTAGATGCGATAATCTCTGAGAGTAATGCTGAGATTAGACTAGAGACAGCTCTTCCTGAAATAGTTGGTGACGAATCTATGCTAGTCCAAGTGTTTGAAAATCTGATTTCAAATGCAATAAAATTCAGAAAAGAAGGTGTGAATCCGATTGTCTCAATATCCTGTGTAATGAAAGGTAACTTTTACTACTTCTCTATTCGAGATAATGGCATTGGAGTATCGGAAGAAAATCACGAAAAAGTATTTAATATATTTGAAAAACTGCATAGTACAGATGTGTTCCCAGGAACTGGACTTGGACTCACGATTTGCAAGAAAATCATCAATTTACATGGTGGTGTCATTACAATTCAGTCAAAACTCGATCATGGTAGTACCTTCACATTTACTATACAGAAGAATCTAGAACTATCATAAGCTAGAGATAAAAGTCCTCAAAGTGATATCATTAGGAATATTCAACTTCTTTTTCAATCTATACCTTGACATTTGTAAGCTTTTTAATTCTACATTGAGGATTCTAGAAATTTCATAATTGTCAAGATTGAGCTTGATATATCCACAGTGCTTTTGATCCAAAGTAGTCAATTTAGGGTTGATTTTAAAGAGCTTTTGATAAAACTCTTGGTCGATATTCTCAAACGCCTCTTTGAAGTCATCTAAAGAGTCGTCCTGTATATCCAATGCATCAATATTTCGAATCGTAGTCTTAAGATTTCTCAATACAGCACTTTCACTGTTCTCAGACTTAAGCATAGAATAGCACTCATCTAGTGAAGACTTGAGAGAATGTACCGTATTTATGATTTTGCTAGAGTCTATTTCCATAGATATAGCCTTCTTATTCTTCTTATTGAGGTCTTCTTCTATAGTTCTAATATTGCTGTCATACATCTGACTCTTCAGCTCAAGAGATTTTTCTAGCTCTTCTTTTTGATAAGTAATGATGTCGTTTAGCGTTTTGAGTTCTTCTCTTTGTTTGAATAACAACTTTTTACTTTCAAATAATTTCAATGCATTATCAACCCTTGAGTTCAATTGAATTTTGGAAACAGGCTTGTTAATAAAGTCTACTGACCCGTAATCAAATGCTTCTTCAAGTACACTATCATTTTGAAGTCCAGTAATGATTATAACTGGTATTTCTTTGAATATTTTGTGCTTCTTAATGCGCTTTAAAGATTCCAAACCACCTACTCTTGGCATCTGCCAATCTAACAATATGATGTCAGGTCTAAAGTCGTCAACAGTTTCAATAATAGTTTCTCCATCATCCAGCTCTGCTATAATATAATTGACATCTCCTAGGAATTCTTGATAAAGCATCCTGTCATGTAATCTATCATCTACAATAAGGATCTTAGGCAAATTCATATCCAGGGCAACCAAAGTTGGCTTCCTTCTCTCTTCATTACTTCTCAGTGGATATGTCATATTGATATATTCGTTTATCTCTATAATAAAGAGTCATATTCTTATCCTTGCCCCTACATGTAGTATATATATTTTTTCTTCGTATTAATCATTTTTACATCTAAAAAGCA
>JAHDHH010000070.1:0-6741 GCA_020631405.1 Saprospiraceae bacterium | reverse complement strand
TGCCGATAGGCAGTGACTCTGTACACCTTTCTTTAGAAAACTTCGAAAGTGGAGAGTACTATTTCAATATACTACTAGAGGGTGGGTCTGAAATGACATCTACTCTACTTTCAATAAAATAATAAAACAGTACTCTCATATTGGGTAGTACACAAACAATAAACTTCCAAAATTGGGGCTCATAACGGTGGGTCCTTTTTTTTTGCCCACACTCTACTTAATTGCAATATCTGCAACACGACAGTCTAGTGATGTCCAATCTGGGTTAGCATAACCAAATGATTTTCCATCACTTAAAACCTGCTTCATTTTCAAACCCTAACAATATAACTTAGTTGTAGGGCTTTTGTATAGGCTCTGTAGACTTGGTGTAGTATGTGATTGTGTGACCCTTATACCTTTCTAACTTATATTTGTATCATCATACAAACTCATGATAGTTTAGTATTCATTGATGATGTGTTAGCATAATTCAACTATCATCAACAGCATTCAAATAGGTTTTTTTTGTCATTCTAGACAAAACTGTGTCAGCAACAGTTTAAAAACAACTTCCTAAAGACCAAGTCAGTTAGCAGACTTGGTCTTTTTGTTTTACTAAGTCCACCTTCACCCCATACTTCAGATCTATGCCCTACATTTGTAGTCTAATCTACCTCAATTATGAAGAGAACATTAAGAATACTGTATTTCGTAGTATTGCTTGGCGAACTACTTGGCGTCTACTTTGAATCTATCACTCGCTGGATCACTAAGCCAAGTCTGATGATCATACTTCTAGTCTACTATGTAGCTGTTTCAAAAACAAAGCACCCCTCTATGATGCTAGCCCTAATTACAGCTCTACTTGGAGACCTCTTCCTATTGGCAAATGTGGGAAATATCTTTGTAGTTGCTTTGTTTTGCTTCTTGTTAGTTCACCTGATGTATACTAATATGTTTAAAAGACAGATAGATGCTATAGAGACTATAGATTGGATTGGGTCACTATCTGTAGTCGGCGCTGGCATCCTACTCGGAGCTTATATTGTACCTCAGACTGGTAGTCTCAAAGTACAAGTCTCTATCTACATTGTTGTGATTGTCTTGATGACAGTTATGGCTATTCTTAGGAATAAACAACTACCAGGGTATGCAATGGTCGTACTGGGAGCAATGCTATTTCTTACCAGTGACACAATATTAGCACTTGACAAATTCGTCTTTCCATTCTTTTTTGGAAATATCCTTATCATGGCTACCTATGGTCTTGCTCAATACTTCATCGTAGATGGCTATATCTTAGGGGAAGGAGACTCCACTACTTGGGATTAAACTTCTTAACTGTACCTATGATACCTTCTGGTTTTATTGGCTTGCTAGGTTGTTTGGGAAAGGTAAGTGTATCTAGTACTTCACGTCCAACCCAGGTGTCAATCAGCGAGTCTACATAGTACTCCGCAGCATCTATAGCTTCCTGACGGCAGTCCATAAGTTTGTCTGCTCTATAGTCAGCTAATCGCTTATTGAGCCTTGTATCGATGATCTCTTGTTCGTCCAGTGGCTCCACACAACTAGAGGCTATGCTAATACAGAATAATAATATGGGTATTAGTATCTTTCTCATGCTACATGTCCATCAGGTCTCTGATCTCTTTGATCTGTTTTTGCTTGATTGAGTCTAATGCTTGTTGGTAATACTCATCATAATACATATCACAGAGTGAGTCTATCTCAGTACTCACACCATAGCGTTGCTTAGCAAATAATGAGTCTGCCCTTTTCACTAACACCTTCTTTCTTTCTAATTGCTCATATTCTCCACAGCTTGAAAGTAGTAGGCCAAAACTTAATAGAACGATACTCCTACCTATCATCAATGTTGATGTTTTTTCTCTTTAATACAAAGTTCTGACCAAGGTAAACTTTCTTCACCATCTCATCATTAGCAAGTTCTTCGGCTGTACCAGCTCTTAAGATATTTCCTTCAAACATAAGGTATGCTCTATCAGTGATAGAAAGCGTCTCTTGTACATTATGATCCGTAATTAAGATCCCAATATTCTTATGTTTTAGCTTCGCGACTATATATTGGATATCCTCAACGGCGATAGGATCTATCCCTGCAAATGGCTCATCTAGCAATATAAACTTAGGATCAGAAGCAAGAGCCCTTGCTATTTCTGTCCTCCTTCTCTCGCCACCACTCAGACTATCTCCATTATTCTTTCTGACCTTGTGTAGGCCAAATTCATCTATGAGAGATTCTAATTTATCTTTCTGTTCCTGCTTAGTCATATCCATCATTTCGAGGATGGCCATGATGTTATCCTCTACAGATAGCTTTCTAAATACCGAAGGTTCTTGAGGTAGATAGCCTATACCTTTCTGTGCTCTCTTATACATGGGTAAGTCTGTGATATCCTCTGAATCGAAGTATACCCTACCCTTTGTTGGTTTGACAAAGCCTACTGTCATATAGAATGTAGTAGTCTTACCAGCTCCATTAGGGCCAAGCAAACCGACTATCTCACCTTGCTTTACTTCAAGGCTGACCGACTTGACTACTTCTCTTGGCCCGTAGACCTTGACTAGATTTTCTGATCGTAATTGAATCATATATAATGTTATAAACTATCCCAATCCACTTTTAATTCAATATCCCAGTTTTCTCTGAGTTTTTCTACTTCTAAGGTCTTCAGTGACTCCGGGTACTTCTTCTTGAGCATAGATCCTGTATCCCAGATTCCGTTGCCATTGTCATCTTTTAAGATAGTAGCAGTATAAGTCGCTGGCAACAGTCCTTTGATAACTACTACCTCTCCATTGGTCAACGTATAGGTCCTTACTGGGCTCTTACTAGAATCCAGTAAAGTAAAAAGATACTGACTTGATGTGTCTCTAACCGTAAACTCTAGATTTATCGTGCTAAACTGACTTGATGACTTACTCAAGAACGAGACCTTAATCGTATCATTCTGCTGAGCAAAGATATCTTTGACTGCGCCTGGCAACAATGTAATCGTATACTGTTCATTTGACTTGTTATCTGAATTGATCCTTAGTTTCTTACCCTCAAATGAAGCTGTAGTCACGGCCTCAACACCTGCAGTATCCGCCAACATAATCAGTGTATTGTCAATAGAATCAATTGGATTGTTAAATACAAACTCAAGAGGATCTTTCGGATAGCAATCAGGAAGCTTCTTAGAGAGACTAGGCACATACCTGAAGCTATCGATATACTCTTTGGGCTTTCTCCAAGATAAGGTATCAATGTAGTCATCTATGCTATAGACTACGACAGAGTTAGTATCCAAAGCTGTCTCAAACCATACTTGTAATGTGTCCCCGAGAAACTCTTGGAGGAGGATTGGGTTCTGCTCACATGTCAATGTGTAGCCCTCTGGTTTTCCAGACATGGCCAACCTCAGATTACGACTATTGTGGTGCCTGGTATCCAATACTTCGACCTTCTCTTCTGAGAAGACAGATAGGTTATATTGATTTGACTTTAGCGAATCAGCATCAAGTATGATCAGCGAGTCTAGAAATCCCACTAGCTCAATGCCTCCATCAAACTTATAATTTAAGTTGTTATCCAATAAAGCGAACAGCTGAAAAGTATCAGATTTCAAATTAGAAAAGGCATACCGCCCATCTTCATCTGTCTTGGCTAAGTAGTATGGTCTATTGTTAATCAACGTAGAGTCTGATAAGTCATCATAGAGCTGCACATTGATATTAGGTACTGGTTCATTGGTGAGAGCATCTATTACCTTTCCACTCAAAGACAAGCTATCTATCACAGGACCAGTCGAAAAGACATACTGGAGGTTGGTCATTGGATTGCCCTCTGTATAATCTACAATCGATTCTCCAAAATTGACCACATACGTTGTGCTATCCTTAAGTATCTCATCTTCATTTAGAGTGACAATGAGTTTTCTTCCCTTCAACTCTATTTCAGGTGATTTTTCCAAAGGTGGCGAGACAATAATCTGGCCCTTGTTCTTTAAGCTTACCCATTCATTGAATTCTATTTCTATTGGAGTCCCTTTCCACCTTGTCTGAAAATTTTGAGTGGATTTATGTTCTATCAATTCAGGCGGCTCTTCATCTTTTTCTCCACCTTCTAGATTAGCATTGATTCTAGCACAAGAAACTATACTAGCCAAGGCTAGTAATAAGAGTAACCTATAGAATTGTAGTG
This sequence comes from Saprospiraceae bacterium, assembly GCA_020631405.1. GTDB lineage: Bacteria > Bacteroidota > Bacteroidia > Chitinophagales > Saprospiraceae > JAHDHH01. The sequence goes on along the minus strand of JAHDHH010000070.1, from coordinate 2,549 downwards.
TTCTTGACATTAGGTAGTAATAGTGTTTAGAGTAATAGCAAGCGAAGTTAATTGTTTATCAACCGACCTTGGTAGTTTATCCTCTTCTAACCATGTATGTACATGTCCAATCCACTCCATTTCAAGATAACCTGCGGTCTCCCTGAAAGGGTCTTCAAAGCTAGGCAGCAGTGCCTCCTCACTTCCGCAACTCAACAAGCCCATCCTCATTCTTTGCATCCGTCGACCAAGGTCCTTTCTTATTGTTACACAATCAGTGAGCCTATCTACAAAATCTTTCATAATCCCACTCATGCTATACCAGTATACAGGTGTAGCAAATAGGATAGTCTTAGATCCGTCTATAATATCAGCAATCAGTGGGATAAAATCATCGTCCTTATTCTGATTGGTATAATCATACCTTCCTATGTTGTAGTCTAGCAAATCAATCCGACTTGCTCCTGACTTTTGCACTAGAGCTTGTACTATAGTATTAGTATTGCCATTGCTGCGAGAACTTCCAAGAATAATCGTAGTTGCCATGTCTACCCCAATGTTTAGTATTGAGTATTAAGAACGCAATACTTTAGTTTAATATTGGTAAAAACTTATCGAGAGTATACCTCAAATAGTCTGTATCAAGGTGTGTGTAGAGCTCGGTAGTGAGGATAGATTCGTGACCAAGCATCTGCTGTACTGCACGCAGGTCTGCTCCTCCCTCTACTAAGTGGGTAGCAAACGAATGCCTAAATGTGTGTGGGCTGATATTCTTAGTGATACCAGCATCCTTGGCTAACTGCTTAACAATAGTAAAGACCATCACTCGAGTCAAGCCTCTACCCCTTCTGTTCAGAAAGACATAGTCTTCGTATCCTGGCTTGGCATCTATAGCCTTCCTATCATGATCTGTATAATACTTGACTTGCTTCAATGAATAATCAGCAATAGGCACTACCCTTTCCTTATTATTCTTACCAATAACTTGTAGGTAGCCTAGATCCTCATACAAATTTGACAACCTCAATCCAATAAGCTCAGATACCCTAAGTCCGCAAGCATATAGCACTTCTATCATAGCTTTGTTTCGGTGCCCTTGGGGGTGACTCAGGTCAATGGCTGCGATCATGGCATCTATTTCTTCTTGCTCCAGTACTATAGGAAGCTTCTTACCGATTTTTGGACCTTCTATGAGCTCAAGGGGACTAACCTCTACCACTTCTTCTAGGAGCAAGTACTTGTAAAAAGCCTTCAATCCAGACAAAATCCTAGCTTGAGATCTTGCGGTGATCCCAATTTCGCTAATGAATAAGATGAAGGATTCAATGTCATCTTCTGTGACTTGGGTAACACTCTTCCCCTCTTCTTTCCCAATGTAGGAATACAACTTATCAACATCAGCAAGGTACGCAGATATGCTATTCTTAGAAAGTGACCTCTCTAACATCAAATAAGACTCAAACCCTCTACTTGCTATTAACCAATCCAATATCAATATGTTATATATTGCAAAGATACTTAATGTGTTTTTATAAATCACATTTTTCATCCTTCCCTTATAACTTAATGTTCGAACATTGTATTTTAGCAAAAAATCAGATCATGAAATACACTTACCTCTTACTCATTTGTGCAACTGTAGTAGTTTGGAGTTGTACTAAGGAAGCCGACGAACCAACAGAAGATTGTGTTACTGAAAACATTACCTACACTGATGGCGCTTCGGCAATTCTCAATGCTTCGTGTGCCTTCTCTGGGTGCCACTCTACCGGAAGTGCTACCACATTTGCTATGGATACCTATGATTCAGCTGCTCTTGCGGTCACATTTGGAGGCATAGTAGGTGCTATCAACCACGAAGATGGATTTATCCCAATGCCATATCCTCTAGGGTCTGATAAGATAGACCAATGTGATATTGATAAATTAACTGCATGGGTAGACGCTGGTGCTCCGGAATAAGGCATTATCTTAGCCTACATGAATAGGTTAACCTTCTTAATTATATTGTTTAGTGTATTCCTTTCTGCTTGTAAAGTTACACAGCAATCTACACAAGCTTCAATAACGCAGTTTGACAAAGCACAAACGACCTTAATCACTAGTGGAGGGTCAGAAGACCCAATGCGGGTCTTTAAGATTAATAACTACCAAGATTCTATCCTACTCAGGACAAGGTGCCAGGATGTTATCGTGGACTCTACTGATCAAGTCCTAAAAACCTGTATTGATAGAGTCTATGCCACAGTGAGAGATAGTATGTCCTTAGGTGTTGGTATAGCAGCGCCACAAGTCGGCATACTTAAGAATATCATCTGGGTACAGCGATTTGACAAAGAAGCTTTCCCTTTTGAGTATTACCTCAATCCTCGCATCCTCCAATACACTGAGAAGAAACAAGACTGTCGCGAAGGCTGTCTGTCTATCCCGGATAGGTCAAATACTACCAAGACCAGGGCTTATGCGATCTTACTTGAATACGACAATTTTGAGTCTCTTAACAATATTGAAATGGTAGAAGGATTTACAGCAGTAATCTTTCAGCACGAAATTGACCACCTCAATGGTAT
>JAHDHH010000014.1 GCA_020631405.1 Saprospiraceae bacterium | reverse complement strand
CCGCGACCCTCGGTACCACAAACCGATGCTCTAACCAGCTGAGCTACAACCACCATTTAGGATTGCAAAAGTATAATTATTCATTCATTGAGCAATCATTATTGCAATATAATTTTACATTTTTTCTTCAGGATTTTCTTTAAGTGTAAATGTCCTGCTGACTGGGTTGTTTGGAATGTCTAGTTTCACGCCATCCTTGTCAACTAAAGTCAATTCAATAGTGTTTTCTCCCATTGGTAGACCCTCTAAGAAGTAAGGCTTCCATTGCTTGAATTCTTGTGTCGTTCCGTTGATGTTTGCGACAACATATTGACCTTGAACTGGATTGACCAAAAAGTAGTCTAGCATGATTTTTTCAGTATCTTTTCCAATGTAAGTGCCTTTTGGTCTACTATAAAATAACATAGATTGGTCGATTGGCTTTTGTTTAACTATAGTGCTATCCTTAACTTCGACAACCTGTGCAATATGTGCAGATTTAGACTTGATACTCTCATGATATGACCTGCTTAAGAAGGCTAGGAGGTAATGCGTGCCATCAGTTACTTTATGCTTGAAGTTAGACTCATATTTAGCTGCATAAGGATTATTGTCAACAATCAAGTGAATGTGTTGGCCCTTTCCTGAGTTGGCACACAGCTTACTACTAGCATCTGCAGTCTGCTGACCTAGAGTATAAGATGAACCTGACACATCGAAGTCAAATAGACCATCCTTATAGGTCATGTTGGATAGGGTGGCATCATCATATAGTGGTGACTTAGAAAAGTCAGAAACTGTTAGAGTTGTACTATCATCAGCTCTTGGTAATGGGTTTGAAGAATTTGAATCTTGCTTACAAGAAACAAATAGCAAAAAGCTTACAGCAATTAGGGATAAATTGAATACTTTCATCTGTTAAAGAGTTGATTGTGTTTTTTATTGAAATGGATTAGTGTAATATTTGTAAAAGTAAGTATAATTCTATCTTGATCAGTTGTTAACATAAATAACTACCGTAGTGCTGCGTATAATACAACATAGAACTATTGCTTAATGTAGACTCGAATATAATAGATAACCTTGCGTCAAATGGAGAATTTGCGATGCAACTGCTATACAAGCATTATTATTCAGTGTTAGGCATGAAAGCTGTCAGATATGTCAAAAAACAAGAGATTGCTGAAGATTTGGTCCAAGAATTGTTTGTAGATATCTGGAAACGAAGAGAAACCTTTACGATTACATCTAGCTTGAGTGGTTATCTTCAGAGGTCAATAGTGAATAGATCTCTAAATTGGATAAGATCTAATAAGGTGTTGTTAGAAGATATTGATGACTTGGAAATTACAAAGGTAGATGATAGTAAGGCCGACAAGCAGTTAGAGGGAGAGGAGATGGAAGCATTTATCAATAAGGTAATTGATAGTCTACCTGAGAAATGTAGGTTGGTGTTTATTATGAGTAGATTTGAACAGTTGAGTTATAAAGAAATAGGAGCTAAACTTGATATATCGGTTAAGACTGTAGAAAATCAAATTTCAAAAGCCTTGAAGGTGTTGAGGCTCAATTTGGCTAATTATTCAAAGATTTAAAAAAAAATAATATTTAGATAGGGGGAACTAAAATAAGTTGTGTCTTATAAGCGAAACATGGAAAATAACGCATACATATCAAAACTCTTAAAAGAACTTTCGGAAGGAAGTAATGAGATGGCTCAGCAAGAGCTGAAGGGTATGGAGTATGCTAATCCTTCGCTGAAAAACGAAAGAGAAGAAATTGAACATGTTTGGGAACTTGCTGAATCGTATCAATCGAAGATTTCGTTTGATGCTGACGCAGCGTTCTCCAAATTCAAAGCTGAACATATTTCTGAGGTCCCAACTAAGAATATAAGTGCAGGACCGAAAGTCTTTGTATTGAGAAGAAGGTTGGTGCTTTCTTCAATAGCTGCAAGTGTAGCTCTCCTTATTGCTGGATGGTTTGCCTTCTTTAGTGGAGAAACAATAACTAACAACTCATCGTTGATTCAAAAACATTTGTTAGCTGACGGGAGTGTTTTGCACCTCATGCCAGATGCAGAGATTACATTGTCATCCAGTTTTGGTGAAGATAATAGAAGGGTAGAGTTACAATCTGGAATTGCCTTATTTGATGTCGAAAAGTCATCAGAACCTTTTGAGATTGACTTAGGTAATAGTACAATAGAAGTGACCGGAACGTTGTTTTCTGTCAAGAAAGATAAAAACATAATTGTCAACTTATTCGAAGGTTCTATAGACTATGCATCTCATACTGGAGTAATGCAAGTCAAAGCAGGTCAAAGTCTTGTACATGATAGTGAACATGGAGTAGTTACCTCCAACACTGTTGATAATAGTTTACTTGACTTTATTGATAATAAGTTGTCATTTGATAAGACTCCATTAGATGAGGTGATTGCTAGGTTAGAGAGTTTCTACAATGTAACCATTAACAGTAAGGTTGACATTCCAAATGACTTACATTTTACTTCGACATTGTTAGATCAAGTTAGCTTACAGAACATTTTAGAGACATTAGAGATATCTTTTAATGCCGAGATTCAAAAAGTCTCAGAGACAGAGTATTCTATTGTATCTTTGTCCGATGTTGAGTAATCCCTTTGCGGTCAAAGTACTAGACATTAATCTTTTCCGTAATATTTCAAACATTATCCGTATTTTTGTAGTTCGACTAAACAGTGAACTATGAGCAAGAAGATACTTCTGCTAGTATTTTCTTTACTATGTTGTTATACAAGTAACTTATTTGCGCAATCTGGATTGCCTGATGAGAAAAGGGTCGTATTCGTTGCATCAGAGCAACCAATCAAAGATGCAATCAAAGAATTATCAAAAAAATCTGGAGTCAATATCGCATTCAAGGACGAATTGTTATCGGATGATGACTTAGTCAACGTAGTTGCCAAGGGTAAGCCAGTCGGACAGATACTTGATCATATACTAGAAGGGACTGAGCTGAAATATCGGATTATTGGCAATCAAATAGTCTTGGAACAAGATGTCAAGGCATTAGCTGAGTCTGACGAAGCTACAATTAGTGGATATGTCTACGATAGTAATACAGGAGAAACCCTCCCATACGCCAATATCTACACCCATGACAAGGTCCATGGAGCTTCTGCCAATGCCTATGGTTTTTATTCTATAAATATACCTACTGGCGAGGCACATCTGTATTGTTCGTATACCGCATACAAGGTTGAGATCAATGACTTTGACTTACTATCCGATACTATTATAGACTTTAGTTTAATACCAAACACTAAACTCAATGAAGTTGTCATCATTGATGCACCAACTAATATAGAGCCGCGATCTGTTGCTAGCATCGAAGTGCCTATTCAAAAGATAGCATCTATGGTTCCACTAGCTGGCGAGGCTGACCTTGTGCGGTTTGCCCAAATGTCTCCAGGAGTATCCTTTGGGTCAGATGGCTTCGGAGGATTAAGCGTAAGAGGAGGCAACATTGAGCACAATCTATTCTTGCTAGACGGAGTGCCGATGTATGATATCAATCATTCGTTGGGCTTGTTTTCAGTATTTAATAATTATGCTGTCAAGAATGCAGTACTGTACAAAGGTGCTACTCCAGCAAAGTTCGGAGGAAGACTATCTTCTGTATTAGATATCAGAACAAAAGAGGGGAATTCTAAGAAATTGGCAGGTGAAGTAGGCATAGGTACCCTAGCTGCTAAGGCTACACTAGAAGGTCCCATTGGAGATAAGGCCTCTTTTATCATCTCAGGTCGACGTACTATCATAGATCCATTTATTTCTTCTCTGTCTCAAGCTACAAGGCAGTCAACTCCTGGCAAAGAAGGAGCAACAGATTATAACTTTTACGATGTTTTTGCAAAGTTGAATGTCAGTTTGACAAAGAAGAGCAGGTTGTATTTCACTTTTTTCAATGGAGGTGATAAATTTTTGAACGAGGAAATCAATACTAGTCCTTTAGATAATCTGACAACAGAAACTAGAGATGAATTTTCGTTTGATAGTGGCAATACATTATTTGCAGTAAAGTGGAACTACCAAAAGAATAAGAATGCCTTCTTAAAATTCAATGCCTACCTATCTAATTATAAGTTGGAAGTATTTGAGAACCTCAGTTTGCAGCGCTATGATCAAGACAATGTAGTAGTCTCATCTAGTTTTGATTCGGGATTGTTTGATTCAGGTATTTTGGATCTAGGGTTTCAGTTTGATGCAGAAAAAATTGCTAAATCAGGGAATATACTCACTTACGGTGCCCATGTGATTTCTCATAACTTTAAACCAGGCAACATCATTGCCAATGAATTTTCAATGTTGGTATTTCAAGGTACCATTCCTAGTCAAGATGAGTTGCAGCTCAACTTAGATAATGCAGTCTTAGGTGGCTTAGAAGCAAGGCTATATGGTCAGTATGATATTGACTTTGGAGAGAATAATATACTTTCTCTTGGGTTGAATCAGGCATTGTATAAGTCTAGTGTTCCCTCAACTTGGTATGCCATACCTGAACCTAGATTAAATCTATTGTTCAAGAAGTCAAGATCTGAAGTTCGGTTTGGAGTAAATAGGATGTCTCAGTTTTCTCATAGGATATCAACAACCTCACTTGGATGGCCTCTTGACATCTGGGTGCCAAGTACTAGTAGAATCCGTCCTCAATCATCATGGTTGTTCTCAGGTGGTGCTACGAGATCAATCACCGCTAATACTTCCATTGGTGTAGCTGTGTTTGCATCATTGTTTTCAAACTTGGTTACCTATAACTCTGGTAACCTCATCGAGATTAACAATGATTCTGACTGGGACTTACTCCTGCCAGTAGGTAAGGGGAAGTCGTATGGTGTTGAGTTTTCTTGGCAAAAGGATGTAGGTAAGTTACTGATGGAGGCAAACTATAGTATTTCGCTGACTGATAGGACCTATGAAGACATCAATTTGGGTAATACATTTCCTTACAGATTTGATAGACGTCATTTTGTTAAAACTAATTTGTTGTATAGGATCAATACTAATGCAGAGGTAGCTTTGAATTGGATGTATGGCTCAGGAACACCTGTGTCAGTTCCAAGTTTCGTTAGTTTAGTAGATGGAGAGTTGGTAATTATTTTTGATGAGATTAATGGTAGTAAGTTGAAGCCATTTCATAGACTTGACTTTGGTTTCAATTTTTACAATAAATACGAATGGGGTAGGATGAAGTTCAATATCGGGGCATATAATGCATATAATAGGAATAATACGCATTACTTGGAGGTAATACCACGAAATGGAGGCGAAATTCGAGATTATAGCTTCCTAGGTGTGACCCCATCCATATCTGTGAGTCTACAGTTTTAAGCTTTCGAAGTATATTTATCACCGATATTATGTTAAATATGCTGTAATTTAGACTATCTCTGCTATTTTTGCATTGATTGCTTTGTTGGAATCAGGAAGTTTTAAACATATTTATTTGAAAGTAAGAGCACATATAGCGTTCATCTTGTCTTCAGTATTGTTTGTACAATGCTATGATCAAGTTGGTGGAGATACCTACTCAACCAATGCAGACAATGTGATATATGTAGATGCATTGCTCAAAAACAATTGTAGTCCTGAGGTCAGATTGACATCAGCTGTGGCAGCTTATTCTTCTTCAACCCCAGAGATGCTTACAGATGAAGATGTTGATGCCAATATCTATCTGGGCGAGGGAAAGAGTCCTTTACATTATGAGCCAGAAACGCAAGTCTTTACAAATAGAAGTCTAGTATTATCAGCCGATGAGGAATACACCATCGAGGTGATTTCCAAAAGAGCTGATATAGAAGGTTCAATACTTGCAAGTACTGCTATTCCAGAAGAAATGACATTGAGTCAAATAGACATTGAAGATAAGCTCACTACTGATGAAGATTATGTATACAATGTAGCATTGACTTTCGATCATGAAGAAACGTACGGTGAATACTATTATCTAGAACCAATCAATAGAATAATAGGAAAAGACGGACTTACCTTAACACCTACCAATGACTTTGACCAATACACTATTAATAATGTGTTTACCCAGAGTAATTTTATTAGGATAGTGGACAATAATCATGGTCTCCTTATTGATAATATGAGTGGTGATGCATTTGGTGAGATTGCTTTAAACATCTCTCTCAATAAGTCAACCCTTAATCCCAACCAAGCACATAACCATATCTATTTCAGATTATATCACATTACAGAGGACTACTACATGTATCTTAAGAGCGGTGGTACATTCAATACGGCTGGTACTTCATGGTTTGTAGAACCAGTGATTCAACATTCTAATGTAGTAGGAGGTCGAGGTATAGTTGGTGGTGCAAGTATAGCGCTTGACTCAATTCTAATAAATTAAAAAACCTTTATTTTTCATTGAATATTCTTTCTTATTGTGAGATAAGAATGTAAATTTGCGACGCGATAAACAGCACGGAAGAATGGCAGAGCTGGTTTAATGCACTAGTCTTGAAAACTAGCGTGCCGCAAGGTACCGGGGGTTCGAATCCCTCTTCTTCCGCTTTTTTACTCTCAATGGAGAGTTCATAACATCAAATTGGTTGAAAACTAGAGAGTTATGAAATTTTGAGTTTCAAACTTTATCATTTTCCCTGCTTTTAGTCAAGACCTATTCAAGACCCTTTTTGAACTAAGAAAAAAGGGTCTTGGATTTTGGGTAAGCATTAATAGGTTTTTTGATTCACTATTAATCATTAATGCTTTACTCATGATAAATCAACCATTATTGAGCTGCCGCTTTATTTTAAGAAAAAATAAAGCTAGAAATGGCTTTGCTCCCATTCGCCTTCATTTTACAATCAACTCCCTTTCTTCAGAAATTTCTACTAAGCTAAAGTGTCCAATCGACATTTGGGACTTGCATTCCGCAAGAGCCAAGGGAAGTTCAAAATCATCCAACATCATAAATGCTCAACTTGATGACTTTAGAATTAAGTTTATTCAGCATTATAACTTATTGTGCTCTGGCACTCAGGAAGTAGACATTCCTTTAGTAAAGGCTACATTTAACAAGGCAATAGTGAAGCCATCTCTAATTTTAACTCTAGACGAATATATTGAAACTATAAAAGCCAAGAATGGAAAAGGTGGCGCAAAGGCTACAGCGGCGAAATACAGCTACCTCAAGGATAAGTTGAGTGGGTTTTTGAAAAACAAATACAATGTCAAAGAAATGGAATTCGCAAAGTGTAACCATGGTTTTGTATCACGCTTTGAAGTTTATTTGAAAAGTAAACATGAATTGGGGCATAACACTGCGATGAAGTATATTCAAATGCTAAAAGCAATTGGTTCGTTTGCAGTCAAGATGAATTACATAGCTTCTAATCCATTTGCTATGTTTAAATGTTCTAAGGAGCAGGTAAACAGAGAAGCCCTGACAGATTTAGAATTAGAGACAATTATATCTAAGGAAATTCAAATAGTACGATTGCAAGAAGTTAGAGACCTCTTCGTGTTTTGTTGCTATACTGGTTTTGCTTACGCTGATGTATCTAAACTCAACAGAGATAACTTACAAACCGGTATAGATGGCAGACTATGGGTAATGACAGAAAGGACCAAAACAAAGATCCCTTGAAATGTACCATTACTGCCACCAGCAAGGAGAATACTTGACAAGTATTCTGATTACCCAATATGTATAAATAGAAATGTGCTATTACCAGTACTAAGTAATCAAAAGACAAATGCCTACCTCAAGGAAATTGGTAATATATGCGGGATTAAAAAGAACCTGACCACTCACCTAGCTAGACATACATTTGCCACTTTAATGCTTAATAATGGTGTCCCGATTGAAACTGTATCAAAGATGCTTGGACACACTAACTTGAAAACTACACAGATTTATGCCAAGGTGCTTTCATCAAAAGTGAGCAATGATATGCAAGCACTTTCGGATAGGCTTTTTAGCCAAGGTAGAGGAGGTAGTCAAAATCAAATAACCAAATGCAATTAAATTAATTTTAATAAATTCTGTCAATTTCAATCAAATAGAATAGATGAGAGCTTAATATTTTACGTTTTACTATAAGATTTGAGTAACGGTTAACTTTCGCTTACTTATTCGAATCATATAGAAAACTCAAATGATTTTTTAACAAACGATGAAATAAGACGAAAGTTCGCCGAATATTGGGAGATTAATGAATTTGATATAAATACTAAGGTGAAATTTAAAAAGGCACTTGAAGATAATCAAGATTGGTTCGATGATATTTTTAAAAATAACATTAATTAGTCATCACATGAAAAAAGTAAAAGAAGTTTCGGATGTTACATGGTTAGATGCCACAGAGAATCATGCTTACATTGGACAGACTACATCCAATGATCAAGGGATCATAAAATCTGATGGACATTGTATCAAGATTTATTCTGGTTCAAGCGAACTTCTAACAAAGAATATTTATTTCAAAACTTTCATTGCAATGAATAATGTAGTAGCATTGATTGACAGTGAACAACACTTATATTTTTGTAATGTAGATAAATTAGAAAAAGTAAGCCATCAAAAATATTTTCTTCACCCTATACAATCTAGATATAGAACAAGAAGTACAACATTGTATAAATATTTAGATCCAAATACTGAAATAAATTATTTGATTTTACCTGATAAAAGCTTTGTTGAGATACCAGTATACCCCAAAATCTTATTACCCAATGCCTATATCAATTTTAAAAAAAGCTTTGTAGAGTATTATAGTCTAGAAACCCATGAAAAGCTGTGGGATCTACAAATTCCAGAAGAAGACCAAGTCGAAAGAAGATATAACGGTCAAGTGGCAATCACTGATGGTAATAATATTTACGTGAGACTAAGCGAAGGGAGATTAATACGATATGATTTACAGTCACATCAAAAAATCTGGAAGTTTACACCGTATTTCAAGGAAGTTTCATATTCAGTAGATGAAAACTATGTGTACAGTCACTATGGATACGGTATCCATTTCATTGATAAAGAAAGTGGGATCGTCACTAAAACTATAGACTACAAAGATTATCCCGAACTTAAAGATTTTAGTAGCAATGATAATATCTTCCATTTTGACCAATACATTATTACTCGTGATACGATAACTGGATATTTAGCATTATTCGATAGGCATACATTAGAGTTACTCGATTGTCATCAAGTCGATGATCACGGAATTGGTACAGGCTTGGATAGAATTAGATATTGTAACAACCACCTCTATATTCTAGGCGCTAGCAACACAGTCCACATTTATAGCCTAGCATAATTCATTAATCAATCAGAAAGACAAATACAATGAACAATAAATCATTAAAAACAATAATCTTAGGTCTAATATTGATGTTTAGTAGCCTCTATTTGTCAGCAGCATACGAAGTATTTCCGACGAGCAAATGGGAAGATGGAGTCTGCATGACTTCTTTTCAAATAGTCTTGACAGGAGATGCTGGTCCATTTGGTTATTCTATAATTAACGAAGGCGAAGTGCTATTTTCAGAGTCCAATTTAGAAAGTGGATTGAATCAGGCTATCGTTGAGGGTAGTGGCACTTTTACCTTCATCATCGAAGACAGCTTTGGTTGTTCTACCGAAGTAGAAAGTGAATCAAATTGTGAATGCGCTGACCCACAAATTAATATAACACAACCCAGTTGTAATGCACAAGATGGAATAATACTAATTACGCCACCATCTTTAGGAATGATTAATGTCAATTGGTTGTCATGGCCCAATGATAATGAGTCTCCTGGATCTTATGGAAATGTTTATAATAATCTTGCAGAAGGTATTTATGAAGCTGAAATAACTATTTCATATTCTAACCAGAACATGGATAACCCAGAAGAAATTGAGTGTACAGTTACAGCGATTTACCCAATGTATGCAGTGGATTTTTTAGTTTAGTCGAGATCACCCACTATGATTTCTTTGGATTATTAATGTAAAGAAGTTAACTGTTATTAGTATGCATTCGCAAGTAAAATAGATGCAAAACCTACAGTAGACGAATTGGGATGCTTTTAAGACAAACCATTATTAGCCTAATTGGAAAGGTGAAAAAATAAAGTCTTGACAAATTGTATCAATGAATTGTAATCGTAACTGGCTTTCTCCTATGTCTATCTTGGTACTAATCAATACAGTCATTGCGCTTACAGAGACACCTTATTGTTAACTTTAGATAGAGATTGAACAAGGTTTTTATTATCTTTAGGTTTAATATTATCCATAATGTTTACCATGAAAAGAACTTTACCCTTATTGACTTTGCTATGCTTGATGTCAAGCATAGCCTTTGGACAGTTAGCGCCTAACAGTATTGCACCCAATTTTACCACTACAGATATCAATGGGAATACCATCACACTTTATGACTTGTTAGATGAAGGAAAGACTGTGATACTAGATGTCTTTGCAGTATGGTGTGGCCCCTGTTGGAGTTACCACCAGAATCATATTCTAGAAGATGCTTTCAACCAATTTGGGCCGGAAGGGACAGATGAACTCTATGTCATAGCTATCGAGGCTGATGGGAGTACTAACGAAAGCTGTATCACTAGCGCAACCGATTGTAATGGGTTTTCATATGGTGATTGGACAGAGGGCATTTCTTATCCAATAGTCGATGACGCAAGTCTTAATGGACTATACAATATCAATTACTTTCCAACTATCTACATGATCTACCCGAATAGATTAGTAAGTGAAATGGGTCAAGTAGACGGTTCTGTGCTTGAAGCATGGAAAAATAGAGCACCTAAGTTACAAGATGGCATTAATGCTGAAGTCATTAACTATGCAGGGATAGATGGTTCTATTTGCAGTGCCAATTGGGTATCAGCTCCTACCTATACAATTAGTAATATGGGGACAGAGATTATCACTTCTGCTGACATTTCTGTATATACTAATGGTGAAGAAATATTTACACAAAACTGGACAGGAGGGGCAGCACCATACTCAATTATGGCTCAGATCCAAGCTACTCCTCAGCTCTTGAGTGAGAACACAGATTATGAATTGGTAATCACCAATGTCAATGGAGAACAGTCAACTCCGATAACCTACAACACAGGGGTGTCATTCACCTTGGAAAATAGCATTGGAGTAAGTGTCCAAACTGACGAGAATGCTAGTACTGATGGTAACTACTATTCTATCACAGACCAAGATGGACAAATTGTGGTGTTTCAAGACCTAGCTGATAACAACACCTTATACGAGACGATCCACCACTTGCCAGCAGAAGGATGTTATACTTTCTTAATCAGTGATAATAGAGGTGATGGAATCAATGGAGATGTCAAAGTGTCAGATATCGCAGGCAATATTATTTACAGAGGAAGTTCATTTGAATCAACCGCTGGGAGTGACTTCTTTGTGAGTGCAGTGACGTCTACTAAAGATATTAGTGAGAACATAGTATTCGAATTGACACCTAATCCAGTCAGTGATGAACTTACAGTTGCAATCTCTGTAAGTACAAAGACTACTCTAGATTTGCAAGTTTGTACTTTGACTGGGACTATTGTTGAGCAATCAAGTGTTGATGTAGTAGCTGGTAGGAATACTGTTCAAGTAGATATGAGTACATATGCAAATGGGCTATACTTCCTGGTATTAAGCAATGCAGATGGAGTACTCACTCAAAAGATTATCAAGGAGTAAATTAAATTTTATCTAAAATATATCTGCAAAAGCTCTCTAGTATTAGGGAGCTTTTGTTTTTTAGCGTTGTGAAGGATCAAACAACATCAATCAGTCTCAATAAATATCTGAGCAATACTGGAATTTGCTCTAGAAGAGAAGCTGACAAACTCATTGAACAAGGCAAAGTGACACTCAATGGTACCATAGCAAAGAAAGGTAATAGAGTAGAAGAGGGTGATGAAGTACTCTTAGAAGGCAAACCAATTATACCTACACAAGACTATGTCTACATTATGCTCAATAAGCCACAGGGTATTGTGTGTACGACAGATCAGTCCGAACCTCAGAATATAGTTGACTTCGTTGGACATGATGTCAGAATATTTCCAATCGGTAGAATAGACAAGGGCTCAGAAGGACTAATCCTGTTAACAAATGATGGTGACATCGTCAATAAGATACTTCGTGCCGGCAATATGCATGAAAAAGAATACCTAGTGGAAGTAGACCAACCCATTAGTGATGATTTCATTAGATCAATGCAAAATGGTATTCCGATACTAGGTACTAAGACTAAGCGATGCGTCGTGAAGCAAATTGATAGATATTCGTTTACTATCATACTAACTCAAGGCCTCAATAGGCAGATTAGGAGAATGTGTGAATACCTTGACTACAGAGTTACCTTCCTCAAAAGAACTAGGATTATGCATTTGCGACTACGAGGGCTTAGAGTAGGAGAGTGGAGGCCTTTGCTTGATTCAGAATTACAACAACTCAAAGCAAAAACAGCAGATTCTAAAAAGACAGCAGACTAAAAATCATGGTTACTCAAAAACGAGAATACAAAGTTAACCACCAAATCAATACTGTAAAAGAAGTCTTGGTTAACTTGACCATATTTGGGCGATTTCACCCACTCATTAAGGCTGTAGATCTGAGTTTAGCCAACAATCACTACAGAGTCAGGGAGCAACCATTCAACGCGTTGCCAATTACAATCAATTATACTTGTGCTATTGTAACAGAGGGCAGTGATGTGAAATACCAGATTAGTGGTATTCCCATCTTGAATCCTTATTTAGTATTTAGGCTCACTCAAGTTACTGATTCTGAAACTCTTGTGGCCTGCTATATCAGAGTAAGTAGTGTGCCAATATTCGCAAGTCTATTGTTAAAGAAGATGTTTGCAGCGCAAGAAGACTTGTGGGCAGAGGTCAATAATACACTACCCAAAAAGCTTATCCAAGGTGTCTGAATTACGTTGTAGGATTGTTCCAATATCTTCACCCGTTTCTATTGCTTTCTCAACCTCATCTACTCGTAGGACGTGAATCATTGGGTAAGGAGACCTATTGGCAAAATTGGAAGGGTGATCTAACGAAGTACCACTAAATTGGTATTGTGGATGGAAGCTAACTAATTGAAAGAGATCATCAAGTGCAATATCTTCTAAAACTACTTGTGCTAGGTCAAAAAGATCCAAGTACTCTAGAAATCCAAGATTCACATCATTCAAGATGAAAAAGGCATTTGAAACTTGGCTAGGATCTACTGCTGCTATTGAGGTGACATACTTATGGAAATCACCAAGTATCAACTCTGGGTCGCTATGTTCAACAACATGATAATCTAGAAGCTTGGCTTCGTAAGGCTGCTTAGCAAATGGGCAAAGGTTGTGCTTGATCACAAATGTATTTATCCAAAATTGAGTACTTAATATGATGTCATTATGAGTCGTCACGCAACTATTGGTTTAGAATGTGGGTAGAATAGATAAAGTTAGCCTTAATTCACAATGATAGGAGTTAACTTTGCAATCTTAATCTTTAGAGATAATGTTTATGAAAAATATTGCTAGTTGGTTTGTGCTCATTTCAGTAGTCTTGTTCGCAGCATGTGAAGATGGAGACCTTAACGAAAGTCCTGTAACCTTTGGCATTAGGCATGACAAGACTCTAAATGAGTATGAAGCTGTCGCGAGTAATACTGGAGAATTCTCATCAACAGATTATCCTGACTTTTCTAGTGTCTTGGCCTTTTCGTATAGTTTAGATGGTAGCTCCAGTGGAGAGTTTGTGGCTACTGGGGTGTTGATTACACCTAAGTGGATATTGACAGCTGGTCATAATTTTTATGTAGCTGAAGAACAGTCAGAGCCAGCATTGGTTAGTGGCATTACGGTTTTTAGTGGGAATAACCCTAACACTCCTGATGCCCAATATGAAGTGGTGAATGTAATCTATCATCCAACCTGGGTTAGCGAAAATGAAGACTTTCTGAAAGCAAATGACCTGTGTCTTGTAGAATTGGCTGAGCCCATACTAGACATTGTACCAGCAAAGGTCTATACAGAGAATGACGAACCCCTCGACCAGACCACATGGTTTGCAGGATTTGGAGACTATACCAATAATCCAAATGGAATGTCTCTCTCTAAGAAGCATGCCGTTGAGAATATCCTTGACCGAAAGGTGTCTGGCATCCAATCCGGCAGCGAGCCAAATCTCTATTCTGGAGGTCTATTGGCTTTTGACTTCGATTCACCTTTGGGAGATTTTAATAGTCTGGGTGATGATATTGTCAATAGCGATGAGGCCATCTTAGGAGGAGGGAATAGTAGTCCAGATGCTGTTGAATTTGAAGGAGCGACGGTACCAGGAGATAGTGGAGGTCCACTCTTCATGAATATTGACGGGTCTTGGCAAGTAGTAGGCATCCTATCTGGTGGAGCTAATGAGCCATATAGTGGACATGAAACAAGTGACTATGGCGACATCAGTGTCTATATCAGAGTATCGCAAAATATACAATGGATTAATGATATTGTCGAATAATCATCCCTCATGGATCCGAAGCAACTGTGTGCATTATTTGGGCTGTCTCCTCATACCATAAGCAAGATGGATGGCTATGGTAGTCAAAACTACAGAGTAGAAACACCAGAGCAAACCTACGTCCTGAAGTATTACACTAGTCAAGAAGACAAGGCCCTTGTCGAAGCAGAGGAGGCTATGGTACTTGCTGCTAGTTCTGGAGTCAATCCAATGCTGCCAGTAAGTGAGCGACCATTAATTGGCGCTGGCGATGGTTTTGCTAGATTGCTACCATATCTCGATGGTCAGTTTCTTAATCAAGTACCACTATCTGAAACTCTCTTAGCTTCTTTTGGCTTAATCATAGCTCAATTGCATTCATCACTTGATCAAATCCGCAATCCAGTAATAGAGGCAAGACGCATCCCTTGGGATCTCAAATATGTCCTAGATAATGAAGGTAAATTGGATTGTATATCCAATCCGAAGGATAGGGTGTTGGTAGATTACTTCCTTGATCAATTTGCCCATCTAGTATTGCCCAAGCAAGCTCAGTTTACTTGGTCCATCATCCACAATGATTTGAATGAAAACAATGTCTTAGTAAGTGGGGAAGAGGTGTCAGGCATTATTGACTTTGGGGATATTGTGTATGCTCCTAAGATATATGACGTTGGGATTGCACTGACTTATGCCATTATGCTCAACCCAGAGAATTGGGAAGAATGTACCAGACATGTTTTAAGAGGATATTGCCAGTTGAATGTATTGACCGAGATAGAAATAGATGCACTTTACTACATCATTGCAGCTAGGCTTTGTACTTCAGTACTCAATTCTGCGGAGGCCAAGCAGCAACAAGTCGATACAGATTACATCTTGATTAGTGAAGTGCCAGCGTGGACTATGTTAAGGTATTGGATCAGTTTGAATCCTATAAAGTTTACAGTGGTAGCGGCAATGGCATCAGGTAAACCTAAGAAAGATACTCTCTCTGATCAGGTAGCTGCCTTACGGCGAAATCATGGTGGTGCTTCACTCAGCTTGAGTTACGAGGAGCCCATCCATATGATTGGGGCCGCCTTTCAATATATGTATGCAGCGAATGGAGATACCTACCTTGATGCCTACAACAATATCCCTCTAGTTGGTCATTGCCACCCTCAGATATCTAGAGCTATTGCAAACCAAGTTAGAACCCTAAACACCAATACAAGATATGTCTATGATGCCTTCAGTGAATATGCAGCTCGATTGTTAAGTCACTTTCCTCCATCTCTTAACAAGATCTACTTAGTCAACTCAGGAAGCGAGGCATCAGACCTAGCAATAAGAATAGCAAGGACTGTCACTGGAAGGCAGTCGATAGCAATACTAGAACATGG
This sequence comes from Saprospiraceae bacterium, assembly GCA_020631405.1. Taxonomy (GTDB): domain Bacteria; phylum Bacteroidota; class Bacteroidia; order Chitinophagales; family Saprospiraceae; genus JAHDHH01. The sequence goes on along the minus strand of JAHDHH010000014.1, from coordinate 54,256 downwards.
TTACCATGGTCACACATCAGAAGGCATCAATATCAGTTCATACAAATTTGACGGAAAAGGAGGAGGAGGTAGCAGCAGCGATGTCATAGTATTACCCTTGCCAAATGCTTATCGCAATGGAGGTCGATCTGGAGAAGACTTTGCACATGAAGCCATTGCCCAACTCCAACAAGCCATAGCTGATGGTAATAAGCCTGCTGCATTCATTGCTGAGCCGATCAGTGGATGCGGAGGGCAAGTACCACTTGCTCCGTTATACTTACAAACCTTAACACCTTTTCTTCAGCAAGAGGGAATCTTATACATCTCTGATGAGGTGCAAGTAGGTTTTGGTAGACTAGGAGAGTGGTTTTGGGGTTATGAATTACACAATGTAGAGCCAGACATAGTTGTAATCGGGAAGCCTATGGGTAATTGTCATCCGATAGGAGGCCTTGTGACTTCTGAGTTGATATCAGACCAATTCGCTAATGGGATGGAGTTTTTTAGTTCTTTTGGAGGCAATCCGGTCTCTTGTGTAGTGGGTAAGACTGTGCTTGATATCATTGAAGCCGAGCAATTGCAGGCCAATGCTAGGGCTGTCGGTACTTACTTTATGCAGGAGTTAATCAAATTAAAGTCAAGTGTTGAAGCTATTGGAGATGTCAGAGGCCATGGTTTGTTCATCGGCATTGAGCTAGTTGATAGTGATGGGGCTCCACATCCTAAATTGGCCAAGTACCTAAAAGAGGGATTTAAGGCTAACGCTATTCTCGTTAGTACGGATGGTCCTTATGACAATGTTATCAAGTCTAAGCCACCGCTTTGTTTCACAACGGAGAATGTCGATAGATTTGTGAATGTATTAGAAGCGTTGCTTGACAATAGGGATTAGAAAATCGTGTTGAAATTCTTCAAAAAATCAATGGATATTGTATTGAATGACTTAGGTCTGTCTACATTGACTACATGTCCACAATCTGGAACCACAATCAGCTTGGAGTACATATGGTGCTCAACTAGCTTTGTGATAGAGGGTAAAAACATGTGATCCTCTGCACCCATCAAATAAAGGGTAGGAATGCCACTATCATTGAGTCTAAAGAGTTTGAGTAGCGGGTTGATCCTGGCAGTAAGGCCAAACCACTTGATAAACTCTTTTTGATAAAGTTTTTTCGCTTCGTTTATAAATAGCGACCTAGATTCCTTATGATTAGGTCTAGGCATGATGATAAAAGCAAGAATCTTATAAAGTAGAAGATAGGGTACAAAGGACTTGACTGCATCAGCAACCCTCATCAAGAGCTGACCTCTAATATTGAGTTTCATTACTGCCCCACCTAGGATCATAGAGGATGTCAAATCAGGATACCTCTCTGAAATCTCTCTCACAATGATGGTCCCAAGTGAAATTCCAACAAAATGGGTTTTAGTGATATTCAGATGGTTGAGTACCTCTACTACCTCATCTCCGATTAGCTCAATGTTGTAGCGTTTAAGCTTGTCAACATAGGTAGCTTCCTTACTCTTACCATGTCCTCTCAGGTCAAGTAAGAGTACGTTAAAGTGTTGTTTAAAGTCCTTGATCTGCTTATACCAAATAGTGCTACTACCTCCTGCACCATGAACGAATGTGACCCATTCGGCTTCTGGTTTTAGTAAATATGTGGTATAGTGTAGCATGGTTAGATTAACGGTGATACGAATATAATTGTTTTGACTCTATTATACGTTAAGTCTGCGACGCATAATGGTGTGGTTTTTTATTGCGGAACCTGCTTGTATATTGATTAGCATCGAAAGGATAGTAGAGTAGTATTCTGAGAACACTGAAGGTAGTAACTTTATACTAAATTAAAAATACATGTGATGCGATCGATTTTGACACTTTGTTGTATGCTAGTAACAGGTTGGGTGGTTGGACAGTCATTTCCTGAATGCTGTGAAGGCGATTGGACAGGAATGATGGCTATGAGTAGTAAAGGAGAACTGAGGGATAGTCTACAAGTCAATTTTACCGTAGAGAAGTATGCCAGTCAAGATGTATGGACTTGGCGAAAAGAATACATCTCTGAAAAATATCCAGTTGTTAAAGATTATAATGTTAGACTTAGTGATACTGATGGTGTCTTTATCTTGGATGAAGGTGATGGTCTTACCTTGAGAATAGATACCTATGGTAATAAGGCACATTCAATCTATACATTGGACGGGGTAGTCTACACCTCTAATTATGAGTTACTTAGCGATGGTAGATTAGTCTTTGAGGTGCTTGGAGGTTCAGTAAGTGATACTATTGCCAATGCTATTGTAAATTATTCGGTAGACTTTGTTCAAAGAGTGGAGTTTGAAAGGGTCGAATAAGACCTACTTTCCAATCAAATCCCACTTATTACCATACAAATCTGCAAATACTGCAACTGTACCATAGGCCTCTTCAACAGGTTCTCTGACAATGGTAACACCATTTACTACAAGTCTATTATAGTCATTCCAAAAATCATCAGTGTTGAGAAATAAGAACACTCTACCGCCTGCCTGTTTGCCTATTGCAGCTACCTGTTCCGGCTTACTTGCCTTCGCCAACAATAGCTTACCCTCATGAGATCGAGACGGTGACACCACCACCCAACGTTTGTCTTTGCTTAGTTGAGTATCCTCTACTAAAGAGAAGCCTAAGATCTTGACATAATAATCGATAGCCTCATCGTAGTCAGAAACGAGAAGAGTTGTTTGTGCAAGTTTCATCATGGGTACTAGCAGCAGTTGCCACCTGGAGCACAGGAGTTAGGATTTGCTATCAGCGAGTCAAGCTCAAATGATTGGGCTGCTGGAATACCACAACCTTCCTTGGCGAGACAATCTGTTTGCTTTGCAGTTAGTAAAAATGATGTCCCATCAAAGTCCAACCCATATTTGCCAATAGTATCTGATTGGTACTCTACTTCAACCTCAGTGTCAGATAGGCCAAGTTTATCCTCTGACAATGTTATAATATCTACCAGCTTTTTTGGGTCTAGTCTATGATCAAGATCATCAGAATACCACAATTGAAAGTTGACACTGTGTTCTCGTCTCATAGTGCCTCCACAGTCGATAAAATGCTTAGTGATACTCCCCACCTCAGTGACATGGAAGTGTTGAGGAATCAGTTCCCCATTTGGCAGCTTAAAGGATAGTTGTGACTGACTTGTAATCAAAGACTTGAGTTCTGATAATTTCATGTGTAGAGCAGTTTTAGTTATTTAAGTCTATAAACGATAGGTAAAGTGTATTGCACTTTTACTGGCTTTCCATCTTGGTATCCAGGTCGCCACTTAGGCATTTGTTGTATTAACTCCAATGATCGTTCTTGGATTGCCTGACACACTCCACTAAGTACTTTAATGTCAATTAGTGACCCATCTTTATCCACTACAAATTTGATTAGAGCCGTACCCTCGACATTCAGCCTTCTTGCTTCTCGTGGATACCTGAGGTGACTGTAGATATACTGTAGCAGTTTGCGTTGAGCACAGGAATTGAGTTCCTTAGGATCTAACGCCAGATCTTCGCATCCTTGGAACCTCGGCATCTCTTCAGCAATGCGGTAAGAGGTAGTATCCTCTGCTGTGTTTACCAATTCACCAAGTTTAAACATATTCTCTTTGATGACATTGCTCAGGCTATCGTAGTAGACTTGTTTGCCATTTAGCTTACCATTGACATAGTTGCTTTCTACTTCCAGTCTGTTGTCTTTAGTATATGTCTTCCAAGTGCCAGTTTTAATACCACTTTGATATTTGCCTAGGTTATACACGTTTTCAGTCCACTGACCAGTTTTGACACCATTACTGTACGAACCTTTTGTGACTATAGTGCCATCATCCCATGCTTTGTAATATAGGCCATCCTTGATCTTTAGCGATTTGCCTTTGAAGGTAATGAATTCAGTAATCTGTTTAGTTTCTGGAAAGTAGCGTTTGTAGACATAGTTGCCATCAGCCAAACGTTCTACTGAATAATTGTATTCACAGAGGATGAACTTGCTATCCGGAGCCAGTTTGGACTTATACATTTTCTTGCAATTCTGTCCAATAAGCGAAGTAGAGACTAGTACTAGTATACATGCAAGAACTGCAGTAAATCGAATAAATGGTAAATGAATGCTACGTGTTGTATTCATAACGCATTGGCGGTATGCGGAGTACATATGATAAAGGACAGGGATATCGTCAATATATTGCTTGTTCCCAACTTGCATTCTTTTTACGTTTTCTTTATTTTTCATGTATTCTACGCATTTAGAGTAGAGTATATCTAGTTCGAGAGGGACTCTGGACGTAGCAAAGCTAATAAAAGACATCTATATTTTGAAGCAGGCGAATAAGCCTAGTCATTAAATCGGGAGGGTAATGAAGGTGGAGTGATGATAGATTTATACCATTTGCCTTAGTACCAGTAACTTGCCTTCAAGATCAAAGCTCGATTATTGGTTCCAAGCCTACCATTATTTAGGGTGGGTTCTAGGATGTCATAATTGTCAATGTAGACAAGAAAGATATCCGACATCGGTGAGAATCGCCATTGTAATCTACTATTGATACCTACGAAGTCAGATTGATCAACATATTGAAAAAGCGTAGTCCAGAGTAAATTTCTCGAAAATCCAATTTCTACTTTAGATACCACTGCAGTAATTAGAGAATTGCCATAGGGTTCTGGAAAGTCAAGATCATTGAATTGATAACCGATGGAAAAATTTCCCCAGGGCTGGACTCTATAGTTGATCGACCCCTTCAGTTGGGTGAGGTTACCATTGTAGAAACCTCCTGTCTTGACACTTAGGCTGTAGGAAAGCGGTTTTCGTTCATCGGACTCAAATTCTACGTTAAGATCAGCAGTGCTATATCTTCCAGCGGGAAGTGGCACTGCACCTGTGAAAGAGAAAGGGAAAAGCAAATCCAAGTCGTTGAGGTTGAATCGTATTTTGAATTCTGCCGTATTCCTAAATGACATAAAGTACCTGATACGATTATATCGTTCATTGAAGGTCCAGTCAGAGTTGAGTACTAGCTGGTTCTCTAGACCAAACCTATGTGTCGCAATCTTACCAGTCCTAGGTCTAATCTTGTAGTCAATAGAAGTATAACTTGAATTATAACCTACCCTGACTATTGTATCCCTAGCTGCATCATAATTGTCAATCCTATTGACAAATCCTAGGTCAGCATAGAAGTTTTTGTCAATCACATTGAAGTCAGATAGCACTTCCCAATTTGTGTTGGTAAAGTTGAAGCCCAAATTAGCAAAACTAGATTCTGCTTCGATGTCAGGTTTGAAAGAGAGGTGTCCTCCGGCCCAAGCTGCCCATTGTCCATTGTCTGAGGCATACAAAGCCTCTAGACCAGCATTCCTGCCATAATCTCCTTCTACTAAGTTGCCACCATCGAATGCCTGCCTATTGACAACCATACCTTGAATAAATGACCTCCCAATCTGCTGATTGATCGCTATTGCTGATTGATTTTGCCCAAGAGACAGGTCAGAAGTACTAGTCTGGACGTTCATTACTCCGAGGCGAGTAGTTGGAGCAATATTGCCAGTGAGTCTTGCTCCATAGAGGATAGGAACAGCCTGGAGGTTGGCATCTAGCCCTATTCTCCTTGAGAAGAATGGTCGACTTGATCCATTGCCAAAGCCTCCAAAAATATTGGCATTCTCTAAGAAGAAGTTTCGTTTTTCTGGGAGGAAGATATTGAACCTCGTCAAGTTGGTAACCAGCTCGTCAACCTCAACTTGTGAGAAGTCAGGATTGATTGTAAGATCTAGATTTAAACTAGAAGTGACGGCTACTTTGCCATCAAGTCCGACATTGAACTTACTCTTGACTTGGTCTCCTTGTTGTTGTGAGACAGATGTAGTTGCATAGGGTATAAGGTTAAAATTCCCTGTTTGTTTTTGAGGTGGTTCGTTCCAGGTTAGCGTACCCGCAAATGCAGCGTCCGGTGGCCAAAAACCTTCAGGTACAGCTGTCCAGTTGTGATATTCATTACAGTATTGAATATTCCTTACAAAGTTCAGACCCCATTCTGTTCGACTAGGATCATATCTAAGTATCCTCAGCGGAATAGCAAATTCTGCAGACCAATATTCGTCTGTTACCTGAGTCTCCACGTACCATTTATTACTCCAGTCTGAGTTAATGTCAGAAGTTTGCGATCGTTCCGCATCCCACTGTACTCCAACAGCAGAGGTGCCAAATAGAAAGGAATATGTACGAGTGTTTAGCGGGTCTAGAACCACGGCTATCCCATCATTGTCCCAGTATTGATCTCGCTTGAGAGAGGTACTGACGATGGGTTCTGTTTGATAGCAAATAGCAGCAATGTAGAGATTCTTGTCATCATAGCTGAGCATGACTTCTGTTCGAGGATCTGCTCCTGATTCGAAGTAGGGGACTTTTTGCCAAAAGTCAGTACCAATCTGAGCTTGCTTCCATGTAGCTTCTTCCACCTTACCATCCACTACTATAGGGTCAATTGTATGATTGATGTTGTAGCGAAAGGTCTGTTTTAAGTCAATGATCGTGTCTTGGGCAGCAAGACTGCTTTGCAAGGATAACATGAGACACAAGACAGGAATACGATACATAGATTGGGGCGATAATGACATCAAATATACAAGAAGCATCATTACTATAGCCTGGCATTGAAGACAGAAAGAAGAGAAAACCTTGTATTTGTTTAATTCCCAAATTGCTGACTTAGGTAGTGACCATCAGTTTGGCTATATCACCCGAAGTCAGGTCTTGGACATGGGTCGTAATTTTGTCAATATCCCAATTCCACCATTGTAAGGTAAGAAGTTGTTCAATTACCTCATCTGGAAAGCGCTGTGTTATGACCTTTGCAGGATTTCCACCTACAATAGTATAAGCTGCGACGTCTTTAGTTACTGTAGCATTCGTGGCGATTATAGCCCCATCTCCGATGCTTACACCGGCCATTATGGTGGCATTGTGACCTATCCAGACATCATTGCCTATATTGATATTACCTTTATTTGGATAAGTCTTCCCATCCATTGCTGCTGACCAACTCTGACCAAAGATGGCAAATGGATAAGCTGAAATACTCTTAGTCATATGGTTGCCACCATTCATAATGAAACTAGCTCCTGATGCTATCATGCAAAATTTACCAATGATGAGTTGGTCTCCTGTAAAGTCAAAGTGATATTTGACGTTGGCTTCAAAATTCCTGACATCTTCAAAGTCATCATAGTATGTATAGTCACCAACTATGATATTCGGGTTAGTGATGATGTTTTTGAGAAAGCAAAGCTTGTCGTGGTGCTTGAGTGGGTGTATTGCATGTTTGTCAGGGTGGGCCATAGTATGCGTTCTAGTTTATAACTAAGATAGAGGAAAATGTCTTCTACGAAGCCACGATAAGGGTTGAGCCTATGTTATTAACTACAATAAAATTGCTTAATAATAATTCATCGTTATTTGCTGCAGGCAGTTGCCACAACATTAGACTTAGTGCTATGATGAAGCCATTCGCTTAGAGAATCTTTCAAAAGGTGCAACGAAATACGTCTGAAATCGTAACTTGGTTACTACCAAATTATTCGCCTATGCGAAATTTCTTCCTATTTGTTACATTCTTGGTGCTTATCAGTAGACTTGCAGCCCAGAATTCTGGAGATAGTGTCTTCGATACTGACATCCTACACGAAGTTCGATTAACATTTGATCAACCCAATTATTGGGCAATGATGGTTGAGAATTTTGAAAGCAATTTTGATGGTGTGGTGCCCTACATTATGGCGAATGTCGAAGTAGATGGTGTAGTAGTAGATTCCATAGGGGTAAGATTTAAGGGATTTACATCTTATACATACGAATCAGACAAGAAACCAATAAAGTTAGATTTCAATGAATTTGTTCCAGGAAAACGACTTGATGGATTAAGAAAGTTAAACCTCAATAATTCGTTTGGAGATGCCAGTGTGCAAAGAGATGCTATTTGCTACAATATTATGAGATCTCTTGGAGTAAAAGCTCCTCGTACGGCACATACAAGGGTGTATATTAATGATGAATATTGGGGCTTATACCTCTTGGTAGAGCAAGTTGATAAGGAGTTCGTCCAGAATAATTTTACAAACAATGACGGAAATCTGTATAAAAATAAGGGATGGAGTCACTTCGAGTGGAATGGCCCTAATCACAATGCTTATCATCCTCCATTTGAATTAAAGACAAATGAAGATGAACCTGACTGGGCAGGATTTGTGAACCTTATGAATGTATTGAACAATGGGAGTGATGCAGATATAGCAGATGCCTTTTCCACGATATTCAATATTGACTTGTACTTGAAGGTGCTTGCAGTGGATGTTGCTACTAATAATTGGGATTCCTATTTGGAGCATGGTCGGAATTGGTATATCTATGAAGATGATGTGACTGGGATGTTTCATTGGATACCTTGGGATTACAACTTTGCACTTGGAGGTACATTTAGTTTTGATAGTGGAGATGAATGCGAGATATTTCCCAATTTTTATGAAGTGAGAGATGGCAGTACTACTATTCAGTTTTATGAAGATGCCTTTGCATTTGGGGACCTTTCATTCTTTTGGAATTTTGGAGATGGAGAGACATCTGACAAGGCAAATCCGGTTCATATGTATGCCGAGCATGGAATCTATACTGTTTGTGTAGATTTTATCCAGGATGAAGATTGTATCGAAACCCTGTGTAAAGATGTTAATACTAATGATAGCCAATCTGACTGTTCTGTATTACAGGATGGCAGTTGCCCACACCCATTTGGATCTACATTCGTGCAAACATTGAACATCAATCCTACTTGCTGTAATAATTGGTCAGAAGATTGCGAAGAAATCTATAGTTGGTTTTCAGGAGATGAAGGGGGATTTGAATTTAGTATTGATCAAAGTAGCAATACTGGAGTCCTCATCAATAGGTTATTGAAAGACCCTAAGGTAAAAGAAAGGTACTACACGGTATTTTGTGATTTAATGAATCATGTTATGACTTCAGACCACCTATTCCCAATCATTGACCACAATTATAACTTAATAGATGCCTCTGTTCAAGAAGACCCCAACTTCCTGTTTTCTTACAGTTCGTTTGCTGAAATATCAGGGAGCGAAGATGGAAGTCTAAAAGAACTACTAAGCGACAGAATAGATGACCTACAAGAGGAGTTGGTCGCACTTCATACTTGCCCTGAGGCAGATGATTATGTCGACGCTGGAGACATTGTTATCAATGAATTCCTGGCTTCGAATTCAGAGGCTACCAAGATCAGTGATACAGATGGCGAATATGATGATTGGATAGAGCTCTTCAATAACTCAGACGAAACTGTCAATCTCTCAGGTTTGTATCTGTCAGATGATGATACGGCACCTCTGAAATGGAAGCTTCCATATGGGACCCAGCTCAGGGCTGAAGAGTACCTCATTATTTGGGCTGACCAAGATTCAATACAGTTTGGCCTACATGCTAACTTCAAATTACCAAAGGCGGGAGGCAAGATTGTTCTGTCTAATTCTGATGGGACTACCATTGATGAAGTTACCTACCCTGAACAAACTACAAATATCGCCTATGCTCGAATACCAAATGGGGTAGGAGACTTTGTCGAACAGCAAGCTACCCATGCCTACAATAATGAAGTGGTCTCTAAGACGGAGGACTTAGAAAGCCTGGCAGCTAGAGTCTTTCCAAATCCAGTAGATTCTGAACTGACGATTGAAGTCGAAGGTAGAGTCTCCAGTATAAGAGTACTCATTAGAACTATAGATGGCAGATTATTATTAGATAGGGTAGTACTGGGTAGTCAAACTAGTATTGATGTTTCAGGACTCTCGGGAGGTACTTATTTTCTTGAGATAGTTGACGAACTTGGTCGACGCAAACAAGATAAGATAGTGGTCGTCAGATAATGAGTACCCTGTAAATGAAAACAAGCCTGACGCATTGCGACAGGCTTGTATCTTGTTGTTCTTGTTTATAGCTGTACGGTAAGCTATATTGAATATTGACTCAGCTTAGAAAGTCTCAGTTCCTGCAAAATGGAAGTCTCCTTCTATTTTTGCATTTTCGTCACTATCTGATCCGTGTACTGCATTCTCTCCAATACTAGTTGCATACTTAGCTCTGATTGTACCTTCCGCAGCTTCAGCAGGGTTAGTAGCGCCAATCGTTGTTCTGAAGTCAGCTACGGCATTGTCTTTTTCTAAGATAGCAGCTACTATAGGTCCTGAAGACATGAATTCTACAAGTTCGCCATAGAATGGTCTTTCTTTGTGTACTGCATAAAACTCACCAGCTTTCTCTGCACTAAGTTTAGTGTATTTCATTGCTACAATCTTGAAACCAGCGCTATTAATGTCATTTAAGATTGCTCCGATGTGTCCATTTTTTACAGCATCAGGCTTAATCATTGTAAATGTTCTATTTCCTGCCATGATAATTAATTATTATGATTCTTAATTTAGGTGTTTGTAATTTGAGTGCAAATGTAAATAAAATGCTGAATTAAACGCTGAGCATAAGATATACTTAACCTAGAGGTAGAAATTTAGACGAAACATATTAGATTAGTTAATATATTTTAAGTTTCTTTGCTGCTTATGGAGATGGATTCTATAGATACCCTAAAGGCTAAGCTGCAAACCCCTCAAGACATTGTCATATTGACTCATCGTAATCCTGATGGTGATGCCCTTGGGTCTAGTTTAGCACTCTCGATATTTCTGCAAAAGCAGATGCATAGTGTTAAGATAATACTGCCTAGTGAGTACCCACAATCATTCTCCTTCCTACCTCAAGTTGAAACATGCCTAGTCTATGACTTAGATAGAGAAAGGGCCATGGATGAGATCAAACAAGCATCGATTATTTGCTGTCTGGACTTTAATGGACTTGATAGGATTGATAAGATGGGTCAAGTAGTCGATGAAAGCAAGGCATACAAGGTCTTAATTGACCACCACCTTGATCCAGAACCTTTTGCTGACTATGCATTGTCTGATACTTCAGCTAGTTCTACCTGTGAGTTGATCTATACATTTATTGAGTCACTTGACATGCTTAATAAGCTTGATGTGAATATTGCTACATGCATGTTTACAGGTCTGATTACTGATACTGGTAGCTTTAAGTATGCCACTAATGATAGGACATATCAAGTAGCCTCAGCTTTAAAGAAGCTAGGAGTAGACGACTATGGACTCCAGGATAAGATATTTAACAGATATTCGCCTAGGCAAATGCGTCTACTCGGACACTGTTTGTACAATAGATTAGAGATACTCCCAGAATATGGAGCAGGTATTATTACCTTAACCAAGCAAGACTACGAAGACTATAATATTGCAAGAGGAGATACTGAAGGTATAGTCAACTATATACTTATGTTAGATGGCTTTAGTATTGCTGCATTTATTACAGAGCAACCAACAATTGTAAAAATAAGTCTTAGATCTAAAGGAGATTTTTCCGTGCAAGAAATTGCAAGAAATCACTTCAATGGAGGAGGACATAAAAATGCATCAGGTGGTAGCGCATATGCCACACTCGATGCTGTAGTTAAACGATTCAAAGATGTGCTTCCAAAGTATAGGGAGCCAAAATCAATATAAATATCATTACCATGAAAAATGTAATTCTAGCAATACTAGCAATAGCGATATATTCTAGTTGTCAAAATGGAGGCGGATCAATGTCTTCTAACTATGTAGCACCAGTAGTTGCTGGACATGAAATAGTAGTCCACAAACAAGGAGATGGCAAGAGACCAAATGTTGGTGATTATGTCTTTTTTAACTTTGAATCATATGATGGACAAGGTAAGCTTTGGCAATCATTCAAGGATGCAAAGACACAGCCTTCTATCAAGATTCCTAGCAAAGAAGAAGAAAAGAAGTATGTAGCTTTTCTTGAAGCGCTTAAGCAGGTCAGTGAAGGAGATAGTCTTTCTATGTTTGTTCCTGCAGACTCAATGCAAGGCATACCACCTGAAATGAAAGGCCAAACAATAGAGTATAGGGTAGGAATTACCGATATCATGGACAATGAGGCTTATACTGCCTTCATGACTCAAGAGGCTACTAAGAAGAAGGCGCTGATGGCTGAAGCAAAGCTATTGTCCGAGAAGACAGTTGCTGCTAGCCAAGATATACTTAAAGATTACACAGCTGGGAAATATCAAAACGTTATTACAACTGACTCTGGATTGAAGGTTTTGATTTTAGATGAAGGAAGAGGAGAGAATGCAGCTCCAGGTAAAACTGTTTCAGTTGACTATGTAGGTATGCTCAAGGATGGGACTAAATTTGATGATTCTTACAGTAGAGGTCTAGGATTTGATTTTAATCTAGGTAGTGGTCAAGTAATCAAAGGATGGGACGAAGGACTTACATACTTAAACTTAGGAGCTAAGGCTCTTCTTGATATCCCATACGATTTAGCATATGGAGAAAGAGGATCTCCTCCAACTATTCCAGCAAAGAGTGACCTCATATTTGTCATTGAACTAAACGCAATTAATTAAGTAACAAAACAAGGACACATGACTATAGAGCAACTAAAAGATGCTAAGGTCAGGGTGGATGCGATTGGGAGGTATCTTTGACGTTGCTAACCGACTCCATCGAATAGAAGACAACGAAACCCGTGCTTCTAACCCTGAATTTTGGAATGATTCTGCTCAAGCAGAAGGCATCCTAAAAGAACTTAAGCAAGATAAGAAGGCTGTAGAGACCTACGAGCTACTCAATACCCGAGTAGAAGACATAGAAGTGTTATATGAGTTTAGCAAGGCAGGAGAGGCCAGTGAAGAAGAGGTAGACTTGGCTTTCGACACATTAATAGTTGCTATAGAAGAATTAGAATTCAAAAATACATTAGACCAAGAAGAGGATGTACTCTCTTGCCTACTAGAAATCAATGCAGGTGCTGGAGGTACAGAAGCTTGCGATTGGGCAGAAATGCTCTACAGGATGTACCTATTACATGGAGAGAAGGCTGGATATAAGGTGTCGGAAGTAGCTCGTACGCAAGGTGATGTGGCTGGAGTTAAGTCTGTTACCCTTGAGATAGTTGGAGAGTATGCCTACGGTATGCTCAAGAGTGAGAATGGGATCCATAGACTAGTCAGGATTAGCCCTTTTAATGCCCAAGGTAAGCGGATGACTTCGTTTGCTTCTGTATTTGTCCATCCAGTGATTGACGACAGTATTGAGATAGAGGTCAATCCGTCTGATTTAGATTGGGATACTTTTCGTGCAAGTGGGGCTGGAGGACAACATGTTAACAAGACAGAATCAGCAGTGAGAGTTAGGCACTTGCCTACTGGTGTAGTTGTAGAGTGTCAGCAAGAACGATCCCAACACCTTAACAGAGAGAAGGCTATCAAAATGCTCAAGTCGAGACTTTACGAACGTGAACTAGAAAGACAACGAGCTGAAAAAAGTAAAGTAGAAGCCGGTAAAATGAAAAATGAGTGGGGTAGTCAGATTAGATCTTATGTTTTAGATGATAGAAGGGTTAAAGACCATAGGACTAATCACGAAAATCGAAATACTGATGCGGTATTGAATGGCGACATCCAAGGCTTCATCAAAGCATTCTTAATGTGGGATGGAAAGTAGCTTAGTGGATGACGATCTTTTCTTGAGCTAAGAGATTTCCTTTCTTATCCGTGATGCTTAGAATATGAGCTCCCTTGCTATTTGCAAAAATGCTATTCTTTGAAGTAGTCAGCTGTCCGGATTGCATTAGTGCTCCTCCGATGGAAGTTAACTTATAGTTGAGCTGTTGGTCACCTTCAATTGCGATGGTGAATTGTCCAGAATTTGGATTGTTGATGATACGCAGTGATGGATAATCTTCAACTTCGATGTTGCCAACAGTCGTGCCAAATGAAAAGTCTGCAACAATAGGTAAGTGGTCAGCTGCCTCTATTGAGTAATTAGGCGCTAAGTCATAAAACTGCAATTCGCTTTGTGTCATGCCTCGAGTGTCCAGTACGAAGCTATTCTTAAGCTCAAGCCCGCCTCCTGTATAGAAGAAAAAGTCGAGTTTGCCACCCACGTAACTTCCAAAAGGGTTGTACCATGTCTGATTACCCGGCAAGCCTGTGGCATAGGGATTGACATCATTGAGTCCACTTCCATCAGTATCTGGAGCAAAGTCAGCTCCATAGGTAGCTTCGTAGACTATATCGCCTGCTAAGATTGACGTGATATTCTGAGCTTCACCTACGAAATTGAAGTCACCAGTAATGATATATGGAGTGTCATCCTTAAACTCAAAGTCAACCTTGAAAGAATCATCTTTGTCTCTAAGTACTGACATGATATGATCTACTTCTTGTTGGCGACTCAGGTCATTGTCACAACAAGGGAGATGGACATTGACTATCACTACTTGCTGTCCATCTGGAGTTTGGATGAGTGTGATTTCGTTACCATCTATAGTATTAGTTGCTACTACATCATATTTAGAGAATACCATTACATCTGAGAAGAAGGTAATATGATTCCATCCAGTGCTGCTAGGAATCAACTCATTGAGGAGTTGTGCAACCTGGCCTCCAGAGTGATCATAAATTTCTTGGAAGGCAATAATGTCAGGGTTGACTGTTTTGATGAGTGCCTTGATGCGATCTTCTGTGAATGGCTCGAATATTCCATCTCTTTCTACATTGTATGACATGATTCTGAAATCAGAGTCTGGGGACTTGGTTAGGCTGTAGGGTTTAGCCATGAAGGTTGTTTTCTCATCAAACGTGTAAGTAATCACAGGCAAAATATCTCCGTTGACCCTATCATTGTTTACTACTATGTCTATGCTACCATCGAGTTGTATTGCCTTAGACCTGCTAATAGCCACTTCAAATATTGTTGATGTGACGGTTGGCATAGCAGTTAGTCCAGCTTGGTCATGATTTATTGTACTGCTGCCACCAAGCGTGTTAAGGTAGCCAAATCGGTCTCCTAAGTAAAACGAGAATTCTGTGCCGATGTCAAATTGTTGGAATCCTGTATTCGCATTGCGATCAGCATCTATGTGTATAGATATATTCTGAGAATCCATAATATCTATTTCTCTATCCAAGTCTATCCTCAAGTATAAGTTTTGGTCGTCATTGGTGACATAGACTCTTTCGATATCTAATTGGTTGCTTGCTACATTGCCTATATCCTCTATGACTAGGTCATCATTGCTCCAATCAGTATAGATGCCATCAACAAATACTGATTGTGCTGAGAGTTGTATGGCAACAAAGAAGAGTATTGTCGTAATGTAGTAAGTTGTAAACTTCATAGAGTAGTGTAATGTCATCAAAGATATCGTAAATAGACTTGTTGTGAAGACAAAAAAAATGGTGCCCATATAGAACACCATTATTATCTCTAAGGTTATGTACAGGATAGCATTATTTTGTCTCTACCATGCCACCACCGACTTTCTTGTCATTTTTATAGTCATAGTCCACAGTGACATTGCCTTCAGGATCGAAGTAGAGCATCTTCCCATCTCTTTTGCCCTCTTTGTAGTCTATTTCTTTGTGCAGGTTGTTGTCCTGGTACTCTCTAAACTTACCATGGATCTTTCCTAGCTTATAAGGAATCTCAGTTACGGCTCTACCAAATTTGTATGTTGATGACATCCCATCAAGTTGATTATTGCCATATGTCTTCTTAGCGTCTATTTGCCCCCTATTGTTCATTTCCAATGTAGGGCCAGTCAATGCGCCATTGATATAAGATTGGAAAGTCTTGACTCTATTATTGTCATCATAATAAGTAGACCAAACTCCACTTTTTTGACCATTGTGAAGGTAGCCTTCTTCTATTGTTTCACCTTCAGCATTGAGTTTGACGACTTTAGTAATGCCATCTCCAAGATTGACTGTGTCATATCCAGTTGTATCAAATGCTGGTCCACTAGATGAAGAGTTAGATCCACATCCCATAAGGAATAGAGCAGTTAAAAATAAAATTGAATAAGAAAGAAATGAATTTAGCTTCATAATACTTGGTTTTTATATTGATAAAAGTTTTAATATTATCCCGCAAATATAATTAACATTAGAAACAGTTGGAACATGACTAACAAGGAGGTGGCAAATCAGTTTAAATTACTCGCAGACTTAATGGAATTGCATAAGGGAAATGCATTCAAGGTTAAGTCCTATCAGAATGCTTATCGTGCAATCAGAGCTGTGCCAGCCCCAGTATTTGAGATGGACTCTAGCGAACTTAGCGAAGTCAGAGGTATAGGTAAGTCTGTATTCGAGAAGATCATGCAGCTCAGAGAGCAAGGGAGTATTTCCAATGTTGATGACCTTGTGGCAAAAACTCCCGAAGGTATCGTAGAGTTACTTGGGGTAAAAGGCATTGGAGTGAAGAAGATCAAGCAAGTTTGGACAGAACTTGGTGTCACTTCTCCAGGAGAGCTCCTCTATGCCTGTAAAGAGAATCGACTGGTAGACCTTGCCGGCTTTGGTGAAAAGTCACAGTCCAAATTGACAGAGCAATTAGAATATTATATGGCTACAGCTGACAGTATGCTTTATGTTACAGCTGAGGCCAAGGCGGCGTTGTTAGTGGAAAGTATTAAACAATCTAACCTGGTTGAGTCTGTTGTAATAGTTGGTGAGATAGCGAGGCAAATGCCAGTGGTAGCAACAATTGGTTTGGGCCTAGTGAATGCGGATCAGGCAGCCATGCACCAGTATTTGCTAGATTCAGGTTATAATTTAGAGGGAGAAAATGCCTATGTAGGTGAGGATATTGCATTTGAAGTTCACTACCTCAGCCATATAGACGAAGCAGAGTTGCTTAATCTTCCTGAGTCTGGTCATCCTGTATGGGATTACATGACGCAGGAGCAACTGCTCTCAATGCCTCCATATATGAGAGAGCATAACACCGCCAGAAGGGTGATTGCTGACCCTACATTAATAGAGAGTACGATACAATATGAGGATATCAAAGGAGTAATCCACAATCACACTAGAGCTAGTGATGGAAGCCATACGTTGCAAGAGATGGTTGATCAAGCTATAGCAAATAAATATGAGTATCTAGTAATCTCTGACCACTCGCAGGCAGCCTTCTATGCAAATGGACTCAAGCCTGACCGATTACTAGCCCAAGGAGATGCAATTGACAAGATCAATGCAAGTCAGAGTGAAATCAAAGTATTAAAAAGCGTAGAGTCTGATATTTTGAATGATGGGTCACTGGACTATACCAATGATATATTGGAGACATTGGACTTAGTTATAGCTTCAGTACATACTAATCTCGGGATGGATAAAGAAAAGGCAACAAAACGTCTCATTACCGCTATTGAAAATCCGTACACCACCATCCTAGGCCACCCGACAGGAAGACTCTTGCTTAGCAGGAAGGGGTATCCAATTGACTTTAAGAAAGTGATAGAAGCTTGTGCAGCGAATGAAGTCATTGTAGAACTTAACGCTAACCCAGCACGACTCGATTTGGACTGGACATGGCTTTACTATTGTCTAGAACAGGGAGTTAAAATAGCAATCAACCCTGATGCTCATCATAGAGACCACTACACCTATATGAAATATGGAGTACTTGCTGCCCAAAAAGCTGCAATGCCTAGGGACATGGTTGTCAATACATATGGCCTTGATAAATTCAAAGAAGAAGTTCTGCTTCAGCAATAATTGGGGCTATTTTGACGTAGGGACCTTTGAAATCGAAATCCAAATCACTCCCAAGGATCATCTATATACATTTTTGTAATATTTAATCATCTAAAAACCCGTTGTTAATCAGTTGTTAACAGCTTCGTTAACATTTGAAGAGTATTACAACTACTGTATTTTTGAATCGTTATTTACTTTTATTAATCTAATATTTCTAAACACATGAAAAATTTGAAATTATTAACATTACTTGCTGTAGTTGCAATGTTTGCTATGACCGCTTGTAATTCTGAAGGTGGATCAGCTAAGTCTGCAGACACATCTGCTGTACCTGCTGCTGCAACTACTTCTGCTACAACTACTCCTCCTGCTAAGGCAAATGAGCCAGAAGTGCCAGCTGGACCTACTACTACAGTAGAATTCGCAGAATTAGAGTATGACTTCGGTACAATTATGGAAGGAGATAAAGCTACATATGAGTATGCTTTTACTAACACAGGTGATGAGCCTTTAATCATCAGCAACGCAAAAGGAAGTTGTGGATGTACTGTACCTCAATGGCCGAAAGAGCCAATTGCTCCAGGTGCTTCATCTTCAATCAAAGTACAATTTGATTCTAAAGGAAAAGGAAAAGTAGGTGGAAATGCTCAATCTAAGAGAGTAACGATCACTGCTAACACTGATCCTGTAAACACATACCTTACTATTAAAGGTACTGTAGACAAAAAAGAAGATGCAGCTGCTAAACCAGCAGTAGCTCAATAAGCTATACTTCCTTATTTAGGAAAAGATTAAAAAAGTCTGGCACAACAATTTGTGCTGGACTTTTTTTTATAGTACGTGTTCCTTCTCATCCACAGAAAAAACAAATAAACACGTGTTGATTATGTCCTACTAAACACGTATATTTATGACTAAATTGATGAAAATGAATACAAAATTGACATTAACTATTCAAAAGGATGTTATTGAAGAAGCAAAAAGTTATGCTAAGGAGAAAGGTCAAAGTTTATCAGACTTAGTGGAAAATTACTTTAAGCTGATAACTAAGGACAAAAGAAACGTAGAGGAAAACCAGTTATCTCCAAGAGTAAAACGCTTACGAGGAATACTTAAGGTTGACAAAAATTTTGATTACAAAAGAGTTTTAACTGAAGAATTGAGTAAAAAGTATGGTGTCTAAAATATTCGTTGACTCGGATGTAATAATAGACTTTTTTACAGACCGCGAGCCATTTCCAAATCCCGCAAGTAAAATATTTGAGTTAAATGAATTAGGAGTTATTAAAATTTACATTTCAGCTGTTAGTTTAAACAACATTTACTACATAGTTCGAAAATTTATTGGGCATAAAGAGACAATTAAAATCGTTGAAGAATTAGTTGAAATTACTGAAGTTGTCGGAACAACAAGAAAAGAAATCATTCAAGCATTGAAAAATGGTTTTCGAGATTATGAAGATTCAGTACAATACTCATCAGCTTTAAATATAAAAGGTCTTGAAGCAATAGTTACTCGAAATACTAAGGACTATGTAAAAGCAAAAATCGCAGTGTTTACATCCGAAAATTACGTAAAGATGAAAACCAAAGACGCGAGGTAACAATCTGTTATCATCTCATAGTTTTCGACTACGAGAGATAAGGTCGATCCGTTAGCGTTGCAAATTGGCACTAATCTTACATTCAAACTAGAAAATTAGCCAACTCTACTGAGCATGATTAAAAAATATCTATCGTTAGTCACCTTTAGTCACACCATTTTTGCCCTGCCTTTTGCCTTGGTAGGCTTTTTTATTGGAGTCATGCATACTAGCGAGGACTTATCCTTCAGATTGCTTGGCTTAGTTGTCTTGTGTATGGTATTCGCGAGGAGTGCAGCGATGGCATTTAATAGGTATCAAGATAGAGACATCGATGCGAGTAACGAAAGAACTCAGACAAGAGAAATCCCAGCGGGAGTTATCTCACCTAACCAAGCCCTAGGTTTCGTAGTTGCATGTTGTGTCTTATTCATCTGTACAACTTACTTTATTAATCCTCTTTGTTTTTGCCTAAGTCCAGTGGCGTTGTTTGTCGTACTAGGCTATACATTTACTAAGCGATTTACTAGTCTGTGTCATCTAGTGCTAGGACTTGGATTGGCATTGGGCCCAGTAGGTGCCTATATGGCAGTGACTGGAAGCATTCACCCATCAGTGATTTGCTACGGAGTGGCCGTATTTACTTGGGTTGCTGGCTTTGATATTATTTATGCACTTCAAGATGAATCATTTGATAAGTCAAAAGGACTACATTCGATACCAGTCAGATTTGGATCAGTCAATGCCTTAAACCTTTCTATTGGACTACATGCGATTACAGCGCTTGCTCTACTTGCGGGTAGTTGGTTGCTTTATGATAGTGAATTATGGTCAAGACCCTTGCATATCATTGCCTTGGCAGTATTTATAGTATCCCTAGGATATCAGCATCGCATCGTTAGCGCCAATGACCTCAGTAGGGTTAATAGAGCATTTTTTACAACTAATGGAAGTGCAAGTTTAGTGTTTGGGGTACTTGTGATTATTGATATCGTTCTTTCCAATATGCTTTGAATGCAGTAAACGCCTTTGCTCTGTGACTATGCTCAGATTTGACACTTGGAGGTAAGTCAGCAACAGTCTTTGTATAGCCTTCGGGTATAAAGAGTGGATCATACCCAAACCCTCCTTGTCCTGCTGATAGAGTGTCGACAATGTGTCCTTCCCACCTTCCTTCAAAAAAGTTGACCTCACCATCTACTATACAACAGATGACAGCAATATACCTAGCTGTTCGTTCTGTGATTCCATCTAAATTTTGTAGCAATAGTGCATTATTATCTACAGCTTGCTTGCCTACCCCTGCGTAACGAGCTGAGTAAATGCCAGGAGCTCCTTGCAATGCATCTACTGCAATGCCACTATCTTCAGAAATAACCATTCGGTGCCCTTCGTCATAAATAGCCTTTGCCTTGATAAGAGCATTGGCATGAAAGGTATCTCCATCCTCTATGATTTCTGTAGTCCAATTGATGTCCTTTAGTGACTTAAGTGAGAGGTTACTACCGCCTAATATAAGACCTACTTCATGCACTTTGTGGGCATTGCCAGTAGCAAAAATTAGAGTTTGATGAGTTGTCATTTTAGTCTTGGCTTAAAGTCTTATTGATAGTGCTTTCTATTGTTCTCAATTGGCTTTTACAAGCCTCAAGTAATTCCGAAGCTTTTTTTACCTTTTCTTCTAAGCCATTGATAGAGTCATTGGTTTGGATTTCTTCCAAGATTGATTCAAGTTCTTGATACGATTTATCAAAATTGAACTGCTGTTTTGCTTTTGCCATAATATCAGTATTTCTCTACGAATGTATTTGTAATTCATTCAATAATGAAACCAAAGCGGAATAATATACTCCACGTATTACAGTTGAGTCTAATCTATGCAACCCTTTGAATAATTTAGTGTCCTTCTGTAGTCAACTTTCAAGGATACTAAAAGGCTACAGCAATATTTTGAGATATATAGACGTCAAGTTAACGTAATCAACACACATGAAACAACACCCAACTCTATTGTGCAAATTCCTAAGGATACTTACTTTAAGCCTTGTGTTCAGTTCATCAAGTATTCTGACTTATGCACAGCAAACCTATACAGTAGATGGATACATCTACGACATGGAGACTGGAGAGTCGCTGATCTCAGCCAATGTATTTGAAAGTACCAATAGTGCTGGGTCTGTATCTAATCTGTATGGCTTCTATAGTATGACACTTCCTCAGGATTCCGTGTATCTGACGTTCTCTTATATTGGGTATCAACCCCAGACTATCGGTCTTTACCTGGACAAGGATATTACTATTGATATTAGATTGAGCCAATCAGTATCTCTAGATGTAGTTGAAATAGTTGCGAGTCAAGCGGAGACTATCGAAGAAAAGACACAGATGTCCGTCATTGAAGTGCCAATCCAACAGATCAAAAAGATGCCAGCACTACTTGGAGAGGTTGACGTCCTCAAGACACTTCAACTCCTACCGGGTGTTCAGTCTGGTGGCGAAGGGCAGTCAGGGCTTTATGTGAGAGGAGGTAGTCCAGACCAAAATCTTATCTTGCTAGATGGAGTGCCAGTTTATAATGTCAACCACCTTTTCGGCTTCTTTTCAGTATTCAATGCCGATGCCATTAAGGATGTCAAGTTGACGAAGGGTGGCTATCCAGCCAGGTATGGAGGAAGACTCTCTTCCGTATTAGAAATCAACATGAAAGAAGGGAATAATAAAGAATTTCATGGTGCCGGTTCTATTGGTTTGATCTCCTCTAAGTTATCACTAGAAGGTCCTATTATTAAGGATAAGGCGTCATTCATAGTGTCCGGAAGACGAACTTATATAGACTTACTAGCTCAACCACTCATCAAAGCTAGTTTGAGAAGGAATGGTGGTGATGGTAGGATAGGATACTACTTCTATGACTTGAATGGAAAGGTCAACTATAAGATCAGTGACAATGATCGGTTATACCTGAGTGCCTACCTGGGCGATGACAAGTTCTATGTCGAGACAGAAGACGGAGAACCCAATTTGTATAAGAATAAACTGACAACTAATCTCGGTTGGGGCAATATCACCTCTGCTTTAAGATGGAATCATAAGTGGAGCAATAAGATGTTTTCTAATGTTACGGCTACCTATAGTAAATACAATTTTGGTACACTCATAGCTACTGAGAATGAAGACTACAATGCTCAAGGCGATGTTCAGGATCGGACTTTCTACAGTGCAGGGTATGATTCTGGAATAAATGATGTTGCCCTCAGGGTTGACTTTGATTATATCCCCAACCCCAATCACTACATCAAATATGGAGGTCTAGCCATTAGGCATTCATTCAATCCTGGCGAATTTGCCTTGGAGGCTGACTTTGTTGCAGATGGTCAGACTCAGTTTGCTCTAGACACGATATTTGGACAGCAGCAAGAGAATGCACTAGAATACAATCTATTTGTAGAAGATGATCATAAGATTGCTCCTGGACTAAAGGCAAATTATGGGATTCATTTTTCTGGATTCAATGTAGGTAGTACAGGCTATACTTCTGTGCAGCCAAGGATTTCGGTCAGGCAATTACTACCAAACAATATTGCCCTTAAGGCATCATTTGCCACCATGCGTCAGTACGTCCAATACCTCACTAATGAGAATATAGGATTGCCTTGGGATCAGTGGTTGCCAACAACCGATAAGGTGAAGCCGCAAGATTCTTGGCAAGGCGCAGTTGGTTTTGCTAAGACTTTTGATCAGGGATTTGAAGTGAGTGTAGAAGGGTATTACAAAGAAATGAAAAACTTGATTGCCTACGAGGATGGAGCATCACTCTTTTCATTGGAAGAGTGGGAAGATCAAGTAGTTCAGGGTCAGGGTAGATCTTATGGGATAGAACTATTCATACAAAAGAAGAAGGGGAAGTTTACGGGGTGGCTTGGTTATACTTTGTCAAAGTCAGAAAGGCAGTTTGATTTGAAAAATTTCGGAGAATGGTATCCTTACAAGTTTGACAGGAGGCATGATTTGTCTTTGGTCGGATTATATGAGTTAAGTGATAGAGTCAATGTATCGGCTACTTGGGTGTATGGCACGGGTAACTCTGTCACCTTTGCTGAATCCAATGTACCAATTATCCAAGATTTTAGTGATTTTGGAGGTGGGTATTGGACTCAATGGGTAGGTCTATTTGACTCCAGAAATAATCAACGGTTGGGCGACTACCACAGACTTGATATCAATATTGACTTTATAAAAAAGAAAAAGAGGTTTACGAGAACCTGGTCAATTGGCGCCTACAATGCCTATTCACGAAGGAATCCTTTCTTCGTCAATTTTGAAACAGAGTACACCCAAGATAGCCAAGGTAATGTCAATGAAGAAACTGTACTCAAGCAGTATAGCCTCTTCCCAATAATTCCTTCAGTAAGTTACAGATTTGAATTTTAAAATTATGAAAGTATATCAATTACTAACGCTAATAGCTATGTCTCTCATAGCAACCAGTTGTGAAGACTTATTGACTAAGAATCTTGATATTGAAGATGACTTTGGGTTTGAGAAGCAGATGGTCATCAGTGGGAGTCTGACCGCTGAAGCAGACCAAATAGTGCTGCTAGTGGCAGAGAATCAATCAATCGTAGAACCGCAAAACGACCCGAATTATATTGAAGATGCCACTGTGACTCTGAGCAAGGACGGTGAGATAGTTGGTACATTCTTCCAAGATGAAGATCAATTCTACAAACTTGATTTGACAGATTGGGATGAAGCGTGGGACGGCGAATACCTCATTGAAAGCAGCAATGATCAATATGGAACTGTCATTGGTAGTTCAACCTTACCTCCACACATAGTCTTGACTGACTTAGATATTGATGAAATACAGTCTGGAGGTGGAGTATTTGATGATGAGACTCAAGACTACCTAGTGACTTTTAATATTGACGATGCTCCTGGCAAAAGTTTTTATAGGGTAGAGGTCGTTGTAGAAATCACCGATACCTTCATTACTGAAATAGATACATTTATTGATAGCTTTATATTTAAGCCAGAATTATTCACAACTGACCAAAGTGGCTTTAGTACTTGGCAAGACGGCTTACTAATTAATGACGACCTTTTCGATGGTCAAGACTATACGATGAATCTTAACATGTCTCTGAGTAAGTGGTTTTTTGAAGAATCTGAGTTTGACTTTAGTGATATTCAATTGCATTGGTATACAATGTCTGAGGAGTTGTATAATTTCAAACGATCGTACCAACAATACATTGAGTCTACTGATTTTGGTCCTTTCCAAGAGCCAACCTCTATCTACTCTAACATTGAAAACGGTGCAGGATACTTTGGTTGTGAGAATAAGTCAACCTATACCTTTAACTAAGACTTTGTCACCTTTCCATCGTAGAATTGCAGTGTAATTGATTGCTTAGGATCCACGGCTATAGCCCTATTGACCACTTTGCCATTCTGCTCAATGATGCTGTAGCCACGCTTCAGGACTGCCTTGGGGTCGTAAGATGCAATTAGAGACGCCTTTGCTTCCAGTTGCTGGTGCATTTTCTCAAGAAGACCTATTGTAGTATTAGTCAGCTGACTCTCAGCTAATTCTAATTTCTTTTCAATTGTAAGTACTTTCTTTTCTGCTAGGTAAGCAAGAGTCTGAGCATGTGTATTGAGTTTTTCATATTCAAATGCGATACGTTGCTCAGCAGAACGAACAATAAGCTGATAAACATCAATGAATCGAGACTCGAAGTGGAGAGTTTTGTCAAGTATGTAGTTTGCTATTGCTGTAGGTGTTTTTAGGTGTTCGTATGCTACCAAGTCAGCAACACTTAAGTCTATCTCATGACCAATACCAGTAATTACGGGTATTTTGGCAGTTGCGATTGCCTCTGCAATCTTATAGTTGTCAAAGAATGAAAGGTCTATCTTCGAACCTCCTCCCCTCAAAATGGCTATACAATCATATTGAGTAAATGAGTTTTGAATCTGATAAATAGCAGCACAGACTTCTGATTCAGTATTGACGCCTTGCATGGCTGATTGGAATAAGTCTACCTTGTAAGCATACCCATAGGCATTCTTAGTCAATTGTGTCAAAAAGTCCTTGTATCCTGCCGCCGTGAAAGAAGACACCACAGCAATGTTTTTAATGACCTCAGGAAGCTTTGTAGTCTTGTTGAGATCAAGGAGGTCATTTGCTTTGAGCTTGTCTAGGATTTGTTGTTTTTCTAACTCCAAGTTTCCAAGGGTGTAGGAAGCGTCCACATCCTCGATACTTAACTTCATCCCATAGCGTTCGTGGTAGGTGACTACTACCTTACACTTAACTTGTATCCCATTTGCTAAGATCGACTTGTACAAGTCCTTGAGCTTACTCTTGATGAAAAGGTTAGCCTTATACCATATAGCAGCAGATGATTGTGCGACAATATCGCTAGAGCCTTCTTCCTTTTGAATGAGGTCTAGGTACACTTGTCCTCTTACCTCACTAATGTTACTGATTTCACATTCTATCCAGATAGCATCCTCGAAGTTGAGAGCAACTACCCGTTTGATGTATTCATTGAGTTCAAGAAGTGTGTAAGAATGCAATAGTTTAAGTTTTACTCAAAAGTAAACATAAGATTCTATTGACCGTACCTATTATCTGGAATAGGACATTCGTCAAGCAAATTTCTGGTTGTGGTAATACTAACGATTGGTCCCTTCTCCCAATCTGTCATGAGGTAATTGATAATGTTGTTGATTTCGTATTCTGTGAGCTTGTAGTTGACTGGCATATCTATGATGATAGAATCTTCTACAACAAATCCTTGCTTCCCATGTCTAATTAAGCAAGGAAGGTCTTTGATCTCCTCATCAAGATACCTTGAGTTACGAATGTCAGGGATAATATTCTTTAAGCCAGAGCCATCATCCATATGGCAAGAGCCACAGTGAAATACGTATAAGCGTTCTCCTTGGATGTAGATATTCTCATCACACTGTACACTAGACAATATGATTAGTGCAAAGAGCAACAAACTACTTATACTCAGCCAATAACTTCTTAACATCCTTGATGAATTTTGGTATGGTTTCAGGTTCGGTTCCTTCACAGAACCCTCTAACATGTCCTGCCTTGTCTGTAAGTATAATCTTACCACTATGGTCAAAACCACCAGGAGCATCAGCATCAGCATAGGCTACGACGAAGTAGTCATCGGCTAGGTCTAAAAGACTATCTTGATCCCCTGTAAGAAAATGCCAACGATCACTAGTTACTCCTAGATTATTACTATACAAGTTGAGTTTACCAACATCATCTCGCTTAGGATCAATAGTGAAGGATACAAGCTGTACCATCTCTTCATCTTCAAACTCCTCATAGATTCGGAGCATGTTTTTCATGACTTTTGGACAAATCGATGGACATGATGTAAAGAAAAAATCAGAGATGTATATGGTATTACTCAGAGATTTATTTGTCACTATACTACTATCTTGATTCAAGAATTTCCAATCTGGGATAGTATGATATAGCGTATCTGTAGCAGTCATAGTATGTCTGCCTAAGTAGGGTAGTGGTGCTCCATCCTGGTCTGAAAAACAGCTAGTTAAGCCAAGTGAAATTATAGAAATACTAAAGAGGGTTCTGAGCAATGTAGGCATTGGCGGTATTTATTGCATTATCAAATAACTCTTCCATTTGCTTAGCCTTTATTTCTTCGCCAGCTAGGTACTTGAGTTGTTGTTCAGAAGATACATCCTTTGGTATCTTGTACCCAGCCATCCAATCCATCATAGCTTCGTCAGCATTCTCGAGTGCTGTAATCATACTCTCCACTTGCGGAGAAGTAGGATACGTTTTGAGGGTTTTTCTCAACTTCCTTGTGGTAGACATTTCAGGCATCACTCTATCGTGGATTTCCATGATCTGTTCATGCTTAGCATTGACATTGGGGTCATCACTTGGTTGGCAAGACATTAGGCAAGCGATCACAATTACACTTGTTAAAAGGAAGAAGGAGAGTTTTTTCATGATTCCCAAATGTTTAATTGGAGGTTATTATTAAAGAGACAAATTTAAAACCCATTTCCACAAAAGTTGTTGTTAATACTGTGAATAATCATGAATCTCTTTTGCTGTAAGTAGGTAAACTTAGCATTGACCTCTAAAGGTCTTGCAGAGCCAGTGTTTATATCTTTGCAGTTGTAAAAATTGATTTGCTAATTGTTATTAAATGAAGAGAAGTGTAACTTATATTTGGATGCTATGGTAAGAGGTATTGTTTGGTTTAGGAATGATTTAAGAATACATGATAATGAAGCGATCATTGATGCTGCTAAATCCTGTGAAGAGGTGTTGCCTGTCTATATCTTTGATGAGAGGATTTTCAAAGGCTATACTAAGTTTGGCTTCAGAAAGGCAGAAAGACACAGGGTCAAGTTCGTACTAGACTCTATCAAAGACCTCAAAACCTCCCTCGCTAAGCTAGGTCTCAACCTTTATATAAGAGTGGGCAAACCTGAAGAGGAGCTCTACAAACTTGCACAACAAGTCAAATCATCTTGGGTATTCTGTAATAGGGAAAGGACACAAGAAGAAGTAACAGTGCAGGATAATCTTGAGCAGTCACTCTGGACAATAGGTCAAGAAATACGCTACGTGAGAGGGAAGATGCTCTATCATACAGCTGACTTGCCATTTCCAGTAACTCATACACCTGATATATTTACGAATTTTAGAAAAGAGGTTGAAAAATTTGTCGGCATTAGAGATCCTAAACCAGTACCTAAAGAACCACTACGACCTATTTCGGTTACTCTAGACTTTGGAAATGTACCCTCATTATCTGACTTTAATCTTGCGCCGGAAGACCAAGACAGTACTGTAGTCGAAGGTGGAGAAACTGCGGCAATCAGACAGATAGATGACTTCTTGTGGGGCACAGATAATGTAAAGCAATACTTTGAGACTAGGAATCAACTGCTTGGTGATCAGTTTTCAAGTAGGATGTCTGCATATCTATCCAAAGGGTGCATCAGTCCTAAGCTTATTTATCAAAAGCTCAAACAATACGAAGCAGAACGTGGAGAAAATAAGTCAACTTACTGGCTCTTTTTTGAGCTAATGTGGCGGGACTTCTTCAGATTGATGGCTAAGAAGCACGGCAACGCCATTTTTAAACTATCAGGCATAGCTGAAAAGCAAAACATCAATGACGATGCTAATTGGAAATTTATTGAGAAGTGGCAATGTGCAAAGACTGGAATCCCCTTTGTTGATGCAAATATGAAAGAATTGAAGCATACAGGATTTATGTCAAATAGGGGTCGTCAGAATGTCGCAAGTTTCTTTATTAAAGATCTGAAGCAAAACTGGGTAATTGGTGCAGAGTATTTTGAGTCAATGTTGATAGACTATGACCCATGCTCCAATTATGGAAACTGGAACTATATTGCTGGTGTGGGTTGTGACCCTAGGGAAGAGAGATACTTCAATATCATGACCCAGGCCAAGAAGTATGATGCCCAAGGTGAGTATGTCAAGCATTGGCTACCTCAGCTAGTTGATCTTAATTCAGAAGAAGTACATAATCCGTCTGATGCAGCCTCTCTTGGCTATGTCAAACCAATAGTTCCTTTTTCGATTTGGAATTAAAAAATCAAATGTCAGATGTCAGTTTAGCTGTATCTTGCGTTAGATTCTAGATGAAAAAAATTGACAAGCTCGTATTCAGTGCCATGTTGCCTCCTTATATGTTGGCATTTTTTGTGGCGGAGTTTGTTTTGGTCATGCAATTTCTCTGGAAGTACATCGATGAGATCGTAGGTAAGGGAATATCGTTCTTTGTATTAATGGAACTGATCTTTTACTTTGCTGTGACTATTATTCCACTAGCTATACCTCTTACTATTCTGATATCGTCAGTTATGGTCTTTGGTAATCTTGGAGAAAGGTATGAGTTGTCTAGTATGAAGTCAGCAGGAATATCACTCATTAGGATCATGTCTGCAGCTATTGTATTGTCCATATTTACTGCATGTTTTTCCATGCTAGCATCTAATTACTTGAAGCCCAAAGCGAACTATAAGTTCTATTTCAGGTTCAACTCAGTTAGAAAGCAAAAGCCCTCATTGAGTATATCACCTTTGATCTTTAATAATGACTTTAAGGATATGGTCATGCGAGTAGGTAGCAAGGGTAAGGATGGTAAGTCTGTAGAGGATGTAATGATTTATGATCACTCAAAACCGGACAAATCAGAGGTGCAATTAATCACTGCCGATAATGGACAGATGTATTCTACTGATGATGGCAAGCAGTTTATCATCAACTTATTCGATGGAGTACAGTACACTGATGTCAAAAAAAGTCCAAAGTCAAAAAAGAAAAGTGCATCTAAGAGACCATTTGTCAGGACGGAGTTTGGTGAATGGCGTAAGGTATTTGATATGAGCCAGTTTGAAATGGAAGCAAGTAACCTCAACCTAACAAGGAAGACTTACGACTTGATGAATACTTTTCAATTGTATGACGCCATAGATTCTTTTGATATACAGATTGATAGTGTCATGACTAGTGCCAAAAGGATGTACACTTGGTATGAAGAAGGCCTTTTAACAGAGCCAATTGAGATCGTAGATACTATAACAGAAGTTACTGCAGCTGTCTCGAAGAAGGAGAAGGCACCTAATTCAAAATTCAAAACAAGAGTCAATTCAAAGGCTAAGAAGCGCCTATCTAAGTTTATTGCCCCAAAGTATACATTTAGTGATACCATGTCTTCTATTGCTGAGATGTATAGCCTTGCAGAGAGAAAGGACTTATGGAAAAGTAGTCAAACAGAAGCCAATAAGCTCAAGGAAAAACAAAAAATCGCAATAGGGAAAAAAGCAACATTGGCGAAGAGCAAAAATAAACACATCTTGAGGTTTCATCAACAATATAGCTGGGCCTTTATCTGTATTGTCTTTTTATTCATTGGTGCACCACTTGGCAGTATAGTGAAAAAGGGAGGCTATGGTTATCCATTACTCTTTGCTATATTGTTTTTCATGATGTTTATCATTCTCAATATCCTAGGAGAAAAGCTTAACAAGGGAGGGACTTTACCACCAGCCATTGGTGCTTGGCTACCTTGTCTTGTCCTCACCCCATTTGCAATATATCTCACACTCAAGGCACTATACGACTCTGATTTTAATGAATTTGCAAGGGT
This sequence comes from Saprospiraceae bacterium, assembly GCA_020631405.1. GTDB lineage: Bacteria > Bacteroidota > Bacteroidia > Chitinophagales > Saprospiraceae > JAHDHH01. Next base: position 23,776 of record JAHDHH010000014.1, on the reverse strand, counting down.
GAAACAGGCAGTAATCCGTTTGTTTTCTAACAATGCGAAATCGAAGTCATAGTTGGAAGTTCTCCATATACTCTGCAATGTTAAATCCTTTGTCCTTGACAATTTGATATTCTTCTGATGTCTGATCTAACAAAGGATTGGTATGGTTCAAGTGAATAAAGTGAATGTTAGCCTTAGCATTATTTGGTAAAGGCTCGAATAATTTCATACTCTCCACGACAAACGGATGAGGTACTTCGGCCATATCGCGGTTAGGTAACTCATTACCATCGTAGAATGTAGCATCCAAAAAGGCCATATCCACTGATTGGACGAGCTGAGTAATATCTTGGTCCCATTTCTCCCACTTATCAATATCTGGGATGAATATTGTGTTATGGTTTGGTCCTGATATCTTGAATCCAACAGTTTCTGTATACTCATCTCTGTGTGGTACGAAGAATGGCGTGATGGACAAATTAGCAGATAGCCTAATACTCGTGTCAGCTTGTATTCCACGTAGTTCAATATTTTGTAATGAGACTAGCTGACTCCATGGTCCATTGTTGGTTAAGAAGTCAAGCATTCTTGGCATGGCATATACAGGTGTTCGTGTGGCTCCCATTGCTTCGCGACCCAAGTGCATGAGACCAGTGTAATGTCCTATGTGAGCATGAGTTAAGAATATACCCGAGAGCTTCTTAATTTGTGGATCAAGTTTGAGAAGGGCATCGTGTTGAGCTACGAAGTCAGGGCTAGCATCTATGATATAGGCTTCGTGATTGTCATAGTCTATGATACCTAGAGAGCTAACCTTGCGCCTTGCTTGCTCTTCCAAGGAGAGGCTATTACAGCAAGACTTCTTGCAGCCAACCTGAGGTGATCCAGCATCTTGAGTGGTTCCAAGAACTATAAGCTCAATGCCACTTTTAACACGATTAGGACTGATGGTACTAGTGTTTGTGTCACAGCTCATGGTGATTAATGAGACGAGGATGCAGAGCAAATGTTTCATGACTTAGTGTTTTTCATGAGTAAGTCTGAATAAGAATGACTAATCAGTTGGTCATGAGTAATGTTGAATAATACCTTATAGTAATCACACTGCTCACGGAGTTCGTTTATGCTAAAGGCATTCGCATCATCAATAGCTTCCACTTCTATGAATTGGCCTAGTCCATCTACTTCATCAAAATGAAATTTAACATTTTCAATAAAGTAAATCTTTCTCACTTTGGAAACCACTACTTTCACCCCATGGACGGAGACTAGGAGTTGCTTTAAACTAGAGTTTGGTGTGTGAGGATAGATCTGTACATTAGATAGCTTTGCTTCTGCAGTATTACCGCGTTGATAGTATATCAAGTTGCTTTCAATTGTGCCTTCTCTTAGCTTGAGTCGCCCAGACGCTACGTTGAAGTAGGTGTCAACTTGCTTGTCTATGCCTTTGAGTCTTGGTTGAGATTTTAGTAAGATCTCTTCATATTGACTGGCATCTTCTACCTTGGCCTTGAATTCAATAATTTTTATTGACATAGCAATGAAGATAGAATATTCCATCGTTGACGACACAATTAATAGGTGTCAATTTTGTACTATTGTAATGTGAAGTATATCATATACGATTTAGAAGCTACATGTTGGAGAGGTAGACCACCCGGAGGCATTAATGAAATCATTGAGATTGGAGCATACGCTATCAGTCGCTATGGTGAGGTGCTCGGAACATTTGAAGCCTTCATCAAGCCCACTGTCAATCCAAAACTCTCATCATTTTGCAAACAATTGACTAGTATCAGCCAACAACAAATAGACAGCGCTTATAAGTATCCAAGGGTGATTGAAGAGTTTAAAGATTGGATTAACATTGATGAGGAATATATGCTCTGCTCTTGGGGGGAGTTTGACAAGAATATTATAGGTATTAACTGTGAGATGCATAGGTTGGAATACGATTGGATAGAAAATTACCTCAATGTCAAGAATGCTTATCACAACAATCGAGGCATCACTCCGCATAGAGGACTAAAAGCAACGGTAAAAAAAGAGGGCTTTGAGTTCACTGGTATTCATCACAGGGCAATTGCAGATGCAGAGAACTTAGCTAAAATATTTGTTAAATATATTGATGAGTGGGGCCAATAGCACTTTTGGTCTGTTATCTAAGTAGTTTGGTCTGATGACTAAACATGAATCAACAATACACATATACATTTACAAAAAAAATACAATTCAATGATTAAAAATATTGTAACACTTTGCCTGTTAGCATTGGCAACTTTTCAAGTAAAAGCTCAAAAGCAGCTTAAGTCAGGACTTATCAAATTGGAAATCACTGATGTCAAGTCAGATGATGAAATGGTAGCAGCTCAATTAGATATGATGAAGGGTACTGAGACAATCTATGCCTTTACAGATAAGACATCATATAGCCAATCTAATCTTATGGGTGGTTTGATGCAAATGACTACTATCACAGATGTCAAGACACAAGAAACACTGCTTCTAATGGATATGATGGGGCAGAAAATGTTAGTCCCTAGCACAAAGGAAGATAGAGATAAGTTTAACCCATCGAATGAAACTGCACAATGGGATGTAGCATATGATAAGTCAGATACTAAGACAATTGCTGGGTACGACTGTTACAAGGCAAATATTACCATGAAAGGTATGGATGGTGGCTTCAAAATGTATATCACTGAAGACATCCTAGCAAGTACAGATATGATTCAAGGTATGGAGAGTATGAACCTTGATGGTTTCCCACTTGAGTATATTATGGAAATGCCACAAATGTCATTTACCTACACCGCTGTAGAGGTTACAGATAAGGTTGATGCGTCATTATTTGAAGTAGATAAGTCGGGTTACAAAGAAATGACTTATGAAGAGTTTATGAAGCAGATGGGTGGCATGGCTGGAGGCCTTGGCTTCTAAGTGGAAATCCCTAAAGAAAAGTTATAGAGAGTCTAGATATTAGTTTATCTAGACTTTTTTTTTGATATTTGCATCGTTATCAAGAAAGGTGGAGGGAACAGGCCCGATGATACCTTAGCAACCAGTAACTCAGACAGTGGTGCTAATGCCTGCCCGATGTATTCGGGACCGATGAAACAACGATTTTCAATGTTTTTCGAGACTTTTTTGATAGCACAAAGTTCTTAAACTAGACTATTTGCTATGCCGAACATTGATATTAGAGAATTATTATCGCAAAAAATACTTGTCTTAGATGGTGCCATGGGTACGATGATTCAAAGACACAAGCTTGAAGAAGAAGATTATCGTGGAACAAGATTTGCGGATTATCCACATGATCTGAAAGGTAATAATGACTTGCTGACTCTAACTCAACCAGAGATTATCTCTGGGATCCATGCTGCTTACTTAGAAGCAGGGGCTGATATCATCGAGACCAATACATTCAATGGTACAAGTATCTCAATGGCTGACTACCATATGGAAGACCTCGTCTACGAACTCAACTACGAATCAGCAAGACTGGCTAAAGAACAATGCGTCCTATTCACCAAGCAGAATCCTGATAAACCTAGGTTTGTTGCTGGTTCAATAGGTCCGACGAATAAGACTCTTTCGCTTTCTCCTGATGTGAATAACCCAGGATATAGAGCCTTAGAGTTTGATGAGTTAGTTGATAGTTATACTGAGCAGATTAGAGGACTAGTAGATGGTGGAGCAGATATATTATTAGTCGAAACCGTCTTTGATACTCTTAACGCTAAGTCAGCTTTATACGCTATTCACACTTACTTCGAAGACCATAGCTTAGAATTGCCAGTGATGGTATCTGGAACAATAACTGATGCCTCAGGTAGGACACTTTCTGGGCAGACAGTAGAAGCATTTTTGCATAGTATTCAACATTTTCCATTGTTGAGTATAGGTTTAAATTGTGCCTTAGGAGCTGACCAGCTAAAACAATATTCAGCAGTGTTAGCTAAGACTTCACCTTTTTTTACTTCAGCTCACCCTAATGCTGGCTTACCAAATGCCTTTGGAGAGTATGACGAATCACCTGAACTCATGGGCGAGGTGATTGACACATTTTTAGAAGAAGGTCTATTGAACATCATTGGTGGTTGCTGCGGTACGACACCTGATCATATTCAGGTCATTGCTGATCTTGCAGCGAAGCATAGTCCTAGACCTTTGATCACTAGGCCACAGCGTTTGAGACTCAGTGGTCTAGAAGAAATGGAAGTAAGACCAGAGGCTAACCTAGTGAACGTAGGTGAACGTACAAATGTAGCAGGATCTAGGAAGTTCCTAAGATTGGTAAAGGAAGAGAAGTTTGAAGAGGCGCTTGCCATAGCTAGAGATCAAGTAGAGGGAGGAGCACAGATCCTTGATGTTAATATGGATGATGGATTGATAGATGGGGTACAGTCTATGACTACCTTCCTCAAGCTATTAGCCTCTGAACCTGATATTTCAAGGATTCCTTTTATGGTAGATAGCTCTAAGTGGGAGATTATCGAAGAAGGCCTCAAATGTATACAAGGAAAGGCAGTGGTTAATTCCATAAGTCTTAAGGAGGGCGAAGAGCAATTCTTAGAGCAAGCAAGCAAGATCAAGAAATATGGTGCAGCAGTCATCGTTATGGCCTTTGATGAAGAAGGACAAGCAGACTCATATGACAAAAGGATAGCAATGTGTAAGCGGAGTTATGACTTACTTGTAGACAAGATCGACTTTCCACCAGAAGATATCATATTCGATCCAAATATATTTCCAGTTGCGACAGGTATGTCTGAGCATAGGCGTAATGCCCTTGACTTCTTTGAAGCAACAAAGTGGATCAAAGAAAATCTACCCTTTGCTAAGGTGAGTGGTGGTGTAAGTAATGTATCCTTTTCTTTTAGAGGAAATAATAAAGTCAGAGAGGCGATGCACTCAGCATTTCTCTATCATGGGATAAAACATGGTATGGATATGGCTATTGTCAACCCAGGTCAACTAGAAGTCTATGACAATATTGAGCCAGAATTATTGAAAAAGATAGAAGCAGTCCTCCTTAATACACATGAGACTGCTGACGAAGAACTCTTGGATTTTGCCTTGAATGTCACACAAGACGCCAAGACTATTAAAGAAGCTGAAGCATGGAGAGGCCTTCCAGTCAATAAGCGTCTAGAACATGCCTTAGTCAAAGGTATCAACACGTACATTTTAGAAGATACAGAAGAAGCAAGACTCCAAGCTGAGAAACCACTTCATGTGATTGAAGGGCCACTGATGGATGGTATGAATGTAGTTGGTGATCTATTTGGAAGTGGTAAGATGTTCCTGCCACAGGTTGTTAAGAGTGCTAGAGTGATGAAACAAGCAGTAGCTCACTTGACCCCTTATATGGAAAAGGACAAGGCTGGCAACAATAGTCAAGGAAAAATATTATTGGCAACGGTAAAGGGCGATGTCCATGACATTGGGAAGAACATAGTTGGAGTTGTCTTGGCATGCAATAACTATGAAGTGGTAGACCTCGGAGTGATGGTTCCTGCCCAAGAAATCTTGGCGAAAGCCAAGCAGCACAATGTAGATGTGCTTGGATTGAGTGGGTTGATTACCCCAAGCCTAGATGAAATGGTTACTGTTGCTAAAGAAATGGAAAAACAAGGATTCACAATTCCTCTACTCATAGGAGGAGCTACAACGTCCAGAATTCATACAGCTGTCAAGATTGATCAGATGTATTCTGGTCCTGTGATACACGTCCTTGATGCCTCTAAAAGCGTAACGACTGTATCCTCACTACTAGGAGAAGACTCACAAGCCGACTTTAAAGGCAATGTCGAGTCAGAGTATGTAGATATTAGAGAGAATTTTGCCAAGAGGCATAAAAGCAAAGAGTTTTTAACCATTGCCGATGCTACTGCTAATAGACTGAACCTTGATTGGGAGAATACCCTGTTCAAGAAGCCTGATTTTATTGGAGTCAGAGAGATAGAGGGAATGACCATAAATGAAATCAGAAAGTATATTGATTGGACCCCATTCTTTGCTACATGGATGCTTAAAGGGAAATACCCAAATATATTTGACAATGAAGTAGTAGGAGAGGAGGCCAAAAAACTCTATGATGATGCCATTGCCTTACTTGATGAGATTGAAGCAGGCAACTTATTGGAAATTAAAGGAAAGGTCGGTTTCTACCCAGCTAATACTCGGGACCCTAACATCATATCAGTATATGCTACTGACGAACGTGACGAAGTGAAATATCAGTTTCCATGTCTCAGACAGCAAGGAAAGAAAGGGAGTAATGTTCCAAACATATCTCTAGCTGACTTTGTTGCTCCCGAGGGATACAATGACTACGTTGGGTTTTTTGCAGTTACAGCTGGACTAGGAATAGAAAAGATACTAAAGAAGTATGAGCAGACCCATGATGACTACAATGCCATCTTAGTGAAAGCAATCGCAGATCGACTCGCTGAAGCATCTGCTGAATATCTTCACTATAAGACTAGGACAGAGTATTGGGGATATGCCAACGATGAAGATTTGAATAATGATGACATGATTAGAGAGAAGTATCAAGGAATTAGACCAGCATTTGGTTATCCAGCTTGTCCAGATCATACAGAGAAAGAAACCTTGTTTGACTTGCTTCAAGCTGAAGATATAGGGATTAACCTAACATCTTCATTTGCAATGTATCCAGCATCATCAGTCAGTGGAATGTACTATAGCCACCCTAAGTCAAAATACTTTGCCGTCAACAAAATAGAGCGAGATCAAGTCAAGGCTTATGCTGAGGCTAAGCAAAGATCTGTTGAGGATATGGAAAAATGGTTGCAATCAAATTTAAATTACTAAGCTAGAAATATAGAGATCATGAAGCTAACCGAGCATTTAGAAAATTCTAAGGATACATTATTTTCAATGGAAATCTTGCCTCCACTGAAAGGTCAAGGCGTTGAATCTATTTATAAGACCATTGATGAATTAAAGGAGTTTAACCCTGCATTCATTGATGTAACATACCATAGAGAAGAGTATACCTTTAAGAAACATCCTAATGGGTTACTTGAAAAAAGAAGTACCAAAAAGAGACCAGGTACCGTAGGAATATGTGCTGCGATTAAGTATAAGTATGACATTGAAGCAATACCTCACCTTATTTGCGGGGGATTTACAAAAGAGGAGACTGAGAATGCTTTGATCGATTTGAATTTCTTAGGAATAGACAATGTTTTGGCGCTACGTGGTGACCCTATTAAGACCGAAAGAGCATTTACTCCTGAACCAGATGGTCACAACTATACTACAGACCTCATTAAGCAGATAGTAGATATGAATAATGGTGTTTACATGGACGAAGAGTTAAGTAATCCTATATCTTCTGACTTTTGTATTGGCGTTGCAGGCTACCCAGAGAAGCATTTTGAAGCACCTAATATGAAGTCCGATCTCAAGTACTTAAAGAAGAAGATTGAAGAAGGTGCTGACTATATTGTTACTCAGATGTTTTTTAATAATAAGCATTATTTTGACTTTGTAAAGCTCTGTAGGGACGAAGGAATAACAGTCCCAATCATACCAGGATTGAAGACGATTACCACAAAGTCTCAACTCAATGTCCTACCTAGATTCTTTCACTTAGAAATCCCAGAAGAGTTATCTGATGAAATCGAAAAGTGCAAGACTAAAGAGGAAGTCAATGCTGTAGGAGTAGAGTGGGGTGTTCAACAAGCCAAAGAGCTGATAGAGTTTGGGGTGCCTTGCTTACATTACTACACCATGGGAAGGGCTAAGACTACTAAAAAAATCTTGGAGCAAATATTCTAGGGGCTTAATTATTGTCACAAGGAGCTATCTCTGCAGAGAAAGAAACACTAGCCTCAGATTCGAATCCAGGATTAAGCAAGATACATTGTCCAGCCTCTAGCTCTACCACTTGTCCCTCTTGAATCATTGATGAAGAGGTTATGCTATTGGCTGCCTTGTAAGTGGCATCTTGGATTAATGTATTCTGAAGGACTAAGTCTTCGACACAAAAATTGCTAGGGCATTGTCCAATCATTGGGCCAGCCAGCGTAAATGTAATATCATCATAGCAGTATTGACCAGTCTCAAATCCATGATTAAAATCAAGTGCTAGTTCTGCTATGTCATAAGGTGCTATGTATGTATATTGATACAAAGTCCAAGTGTCACTCAGATAGAAATCTTGATCTGCGGTAGAAGCATTACCATTCGAATCTCTAAAGTTGACCCGCATATGACTATTGTCTTCATCGGCTTTTGCATAGAAAGACAAGGTGTATGTCTGACCATTAATGACAGACGCTGGTTGGTGACCAAATTGAACATTCCAAAAGTCAGTTCCAAGTGAATTGACAGTGATACAAGCATGGTTGATACCATTGTAAGGACTTAAATTTACTAGGTCAAAACTACCACTACCACCGTTGTAAAAGTTAGAAAACCAATCCTTCTTGCCTTTTTCAAATCCACTATTTGTTGTTATGTTATTACTAAGGTCAACAGCAGTACTTATGATGAATGTTTCACAAGGCAACCCGATGACTACATCAATGTCACCACTATCCTCAGCCCAATCAAGACTAATTGTATTGGTGCCTTGACCTGATATTAAAGTAGCACAGCTTGGGGTGTACCAGTCATAAGTCGCACCAGGTATATCCGGCACTGAATAGATCGCATTTGTACTATTAGGAAGAATTTCCAAGGGACCTTGTATTGTCCAATCTTGGATAAGCTGATAAGCTCTCACATAATCTACTTCCATCACTTGAGGAAAGCTCGTTGTAGCATCAGGGTTCCCTGGCCAATTACCACCAACTGCTACATTCAGAATAAAGTGAAACTCTTCATTAAATGGATATAAATAGGAGCCAACATCAGTGTCGTCAACCTCAAGTATGAGTAGATTATCAATAAACCATTTGATAGTATTCTCTGACCATTCAATACTGAACAAATGAAAGTCATCAGTAAATGTTCCGCTTGGTAGGGTATAGGAAGCACCTACTTGATCTTTGTCTATTGGTGAGTTGCCAAAGTGACATGTGGCATAACTTGTACTAGTTTGATGTCCTAAGTATTCCATGATGTCAATTTCGCCACTTGTAGGCCATCCACCAAAGACACTACAGCTAGGCATCATCCAAAATGCTGGCCATATACCTTGACCTTCAGGTAGTTTAATTCGGGCTTCCAACTTACCATATTTAATGTCTCTCAATCCAATTGATCGAATTCTAGAGGAGGTGTACTCACTAGGTGCTGTTTCTTGGGCTATGATTTGAAGTACGCCTCCTGATACGTTAGCATTTGTGTTAGTATAGGTTTGGAGCTCATTATTTCCCCAACCACCTGCTCCCAACTGGTAGCTCCAATTACTGCTGTTAAGGCTGGTGCCATCAAATGAATCTTCCCAGACCATTTCGTAAGTACATTGAGCTGAAATACAATCAATGTTGATCAATGCAACGAGCATGCTTATCTTAAGTACAATAATTACGTTAGAACTCATTGAATAAAATTAAACAGAATAATTGGCTTCCAGTATGAGTAAAAGGAGAAGTCGAATTTTAATAAAAAAAAACTTGAATTGCCTATTTCGATTAATAAAAAAAACTAATTTTGCAATCCGTTTTAAACAACTGGCTCCGTAGCTCAGCTGGATAGAGCAGCTGACTTCTAATCAGCAGGTCTCAGGTTCGAATCCTGACGGAGTCACGAAAAGAGTGGTCAAGATAATACTTGGCTGCTCTTTTTTAGTTTATGGATTTGAATTAAATTGAACCTGATGGCAAAGAGTTCACATGATAAGCATATAGTCTATGTTTTAAAAAGCGGAGATTATTGGCGTTTTTACGTAGGAATGACAACACATATAGAACGCAGGCTTTCAGAGCATAACTCTGGGAAGACAAGATCTACCAAAGGATATCGTCCCAGGCACTTATTTTTCACTGAGACATACGAAACACGAGCAGCAGCAAAATCACGAGAGAAGTATCTGAAAAGTGGTTATGGCAAACAATGGATAAAGGATAAATGGAAGCGTAAGCATGCTTAGATTAAGCAAATATAAACGGATAGAGCAGCTGACTTCCCTGCCTGCCTATCGTCAGGTAGGCAGGTAATCAGCAGGTCTCAGGTTCGAATCCTGACGTAGTCAACTAATATTTATACTAAACATGAATGCTCACCTAAAACACTTTTAAGTCTTGCCGACTTTCCATTCATCTATTGCATCTATATATTCCGGCATTGTCATTTGTTGAATTTCAGAATCAGCAAATCTTTCAGCTTCTGTTGAAGTATGCTTTCCTGCATATTTATTCATTTTTCGTCTGAATAGGTCGGTATTAAAGTCAATGAAATCGGAGTATATTTTGTCTGAACTATTTAAACCTCTTAATCCGACAGTTTCTGAAAACCAAGATCTTAGACATTCAATTAGTTTTTCTGGTATGTCACTATGATTCTTAATGTCAAAGCCATTTATATCTGAAATAGCTTTCATATAATCAAATTTTTCAGTTTCGAGGATAAGAGATCGTTTATCAGAATAAGAAGTATTGAAGGTTCTTAAGCCAAAATCAATCCCTAGTTCAAAAGGCATATTAAGTCGGTAATACTCATCGGCCGACTTTGCCTGTAACCTTGACAAATCATGAATTGAAAATCTTGATTCCTTTATTAGTGTGACTATTTTTTCAAGCCTTGATTGGCCAGAATCAGATGATTCCAAAGCAATTCTCGGAATGAAGTTGAAATAGACTATTGTAAAGACAAGTGTTTTGAGCAGCTCAAAGTACTTCGTATCAAAAGGACAATTTACAAAGACATTCTTTGAATAGTTCCTTGGCTTTAGCATTAGTGTTTTCTATCTCTTGGAGGAAATGGATCATTACCATAGGAGTTTCTGTTTTGAATTGTACCATCTTTTCTATGAATGAATAATTCGGTTTTTTCTCTTCGACTCAATGATCTTCCATATTCAATCGCTGCTGATTTTTTATTAAAAGATTTTGAGGTTTTTGCTGAGCCTGATTTTTTTACAGTCCATCCACCTCTTTCTTTTGATGGAATAACATGGTTTGATCGTTTAGTAGACATAATCAGAATATTTATTCACTAAAATAACTAAAAATCTAGATTTTTAGTTTCATGCTTTTTAAGTTGTGAGACTAACACTATAAATAAAAAACATCTGAAAAGTGGTTACGGTAAACAATGGATAAAGGATAAATGGAAGCGTAAGCATGCTTAGATTAAGCAAATATAAACGGATAGAGCAGCTGACTTCCCTGCCTGCCTATCGTCAGGTAGGCAGGTAATCAGCAGGTCTCAGGTTCGAATCCTGACGGAGTCACGAAAAGAGTGGTCAAGATAATACTTGGCTGCTCTTTTTTAGTTTTTAGAACTTCTCAGACTATAGACTTGTTTAAGGGATATGAATGTTAAACTACTTATAATAGCAGGATTGCTTTTCATCGGTCTTAGTAGCTCTTGCCAAAATGCAGATATTGAGCTTTATAGAAATGCCTTATTTAATTCTGAAGACATAGTGTCAGACTTAAGTGAACTCTGTGATGAAATTGGAGGCAGAGTCACTGGTAGCGCTGCTAATCACGAAGCAGTGTCGTGGGGAATTCAGAAGTTTGAAGAAGCTGGTGTCAGAGTAGATAAGTTTGAGTTCGAAATGCCAGTCCTCTGGATGGAAGAATCTCTTTCTTGTACTGTGAGCGACCAAGATGAAATAGCCTTCTCTCCTCAGGCAGTATCAAAGTATATGACGCAAGGGGGACTACACAAAGGAATGTTGGTCAATGTAGGTATTGGTGACTCTCTTTCCTTTGCTAAGGTGAAGGATAAGATAGCAGACAATTTCGTCATTGTTGAGACTGACCTTTGTATTGATATTGATGGCTTGTTTGCAGAATACGTCCACGCTGCGAATGTTGAAATGCTAGCGAATCAGTATAAGGCTAAGGGCATTGTGTTTATGGCATCTAGACCGCGAGGGTTACTTTACAGGTTTATATCATCAAAGACACATATGGCAACTCTTCCTCAGTTTGTCATGGTTAGAGAAGATGCAAAACGTTGCATGCGATTACTTGATCAAGGAACAGAACTTACCTTGGAAGCGCAAGTCAGTGTCCAACAAGGAGATGCCTTTGCTTGTCACAATGTCATTGGCGAGATTCTTGGCAGTGATAAGCTTGAAGAAGTTATTATCATTGGGGCACATCTTGATTCTTGGGCACTAGGAACTGGAGCCAATGACAATGGTTGCAATGTAGCTATGATGATAGACTTAGCTCGAAAAATGAAGGCACTAAACATAAGACCCAAAAGGACTATTCGATTTGCCCTTTGGAATGGGGAAGAACAAGGCTACTTCGGCTCTCAAGCTTATACAGAGCATTATAAAGCAGATCTGGACAATCATAAATTGGCAGTTTCGATAGATATTGGAAGTGGTGAAGTGACGGGATTTTTCACCAATGGTAGGGAAGATTTAATAACTCTTATAGATAGTCTCACAGCCCATCAGTCACTAACTCAGCTGAATATTCCTATCGTGGGAACAGATAATTTTGACTTTATGATGCATGGCGTTCCGAATTTGGTAGGGATACATAAGCCTCAACTATATGGGTATAACTACCATGCGAGTTCTGATACTTTTGATAAGGTAGATACGACTATGCTCAAGCAAAATTCAGCAAATATTGGAGAGTTGATCCTCAAATTTGCTAATCTAGATACCATTGACTTGCCACAACAATCTAGGAGTCAAATTCAAGAAATCATTGATGACCATGAGTTAGAGTTTACCTTAAAGATGTTCAACGTTTGGGATGGTTGGGTTGATTTGACACGAGGTAGGGTTGACTAGTCAAGGGTTATAGGGTGACTTGTATAGTTGTTCTGCTGTTATCCATTTTAAATCCTCTCCGCTTGCTGTTATAGTGGAGAAATGTATTGTTAATTTGATTCGGTACCTTGAGTAGACAGGTATTCTTTATTTCGATAAAGGTTGGATTAGTGTCTTCTAGCTGATGTTCTGCTTGGATCAAATAATGCCCGTAGTTTAGCTCAATATGACAATAGTTGAGACTCAATGGTTTGTTATTAACTTTTAAGGAGAAGTTGTCTTGCAAATAGTCTGAGATGTCTGCACCAGTGGGTTCTGCAGATTGCAAGAGAAGTATACTTTGTAAATCTTCTTGCTCCATCATGATGTCAATGTCTAAATATCGATCACTTATAGTCAGGGTAAAATCTGCAACAGGTACATCATGGAAGAGTCCCAAGAAGACTAGAATATAGAAATAAAGCATCATGATAAGTTATTAGCGAAATGACTCATCAGGAATACCAGAAAAGCATCGTCCTATTTGCGGAAACTCAGCTGTCACCACATAGAAGTAGTCAAAAGTCTCAATGCCTTGCGCAGTGGTAAGTGTTATGGATCGTTGGATTCCGTTGCATTCATCTAAGTCTCCACTACAATCTACGTACCTGTAGTCATTTGTATATTTCCCATTATAACTTCCACAAGGTTCAGAAATGCCATCTCCAGGTCTGTTGCCATATTTAAGTTGAAAGCTTGGTTTCAGTAATGTCATGTCTCCGTTGGCATCAGGTCCAAATCGATAAACGATAGGATAGCCATCAGCAGCCCAACCTACTTGAACTGGATCGTTAGGAGGAGTATCTGTAGTACTAAGCCCAGGAGCTACTACTTCTTCAATATACTGAAACATGTTGCCATGGTAGTGATAGCCTTGTGGCCCTGTATGAGCAGAGGCACAGTCGAGGCCAACTAAATCTGGACCTGACCCTTGATTGTTTGTTGGTTCGAATACCCAATCCCAATTGTATTCTCCTGTTATGGTATTTGTAAATATAAATGGAGTGGCAGGTGCTGGTGCAAACAATACGCCATTCAGTGCAACACCATAAAGGTAGAGTGGAGTATTAGTTGTGGTAAGTATAGAAGTATTAGCACAATGTAGACTTGGAGTCAAGTCAATGGTGAATGTCATATCAGTTGGGCTAGGAATATTATTATTGTTGGCATAGCAATAATCGTGATTTGGAAAGTTGTTAGTTGAGATTGTTCTTATATCTCCACTAGCAGTTTCGATATAAACACTTGGACTGGTCGGGGTCAAACAACAACCTATATTTACTTGGCTTGTAGCATTACTATTTGGACAGTCTATATCATCGATACCTGTAAGTAGGCAATCTTCTATAGAGGCCTCAAAAGTACCTCCGCTAAACTCGAAACCTGGTTCAAGACTAATGCAATCTCCAGCCTGAAATATGGCTTCATTTGAGGAAACCTCGAATCCAGCTTCTAAGACACTTTCAGAGTATGCAAAAGAATCAATTGCAATAGCATTGCAAATGATCAGGGTATCTTCTTTACAGTTACTACTTATTGTTCCAGTACAGGGTTTACAACCTCCTCCACAGTCAATACCTGTCTCATTGCCATTTTGTATTAAGTCATTGCAAGACCATGAGGAGATTATTACAGAAGCTTCGTGCTTTAATTCTGCATAAATCAATTCTTGTTCTGGTGTTAGACTGTTGATTAGGTTGTTTTCTTCTAGTTCATCCACAGTCAAGTCATAAAACTCCTCAATACATTCTTCTCGATTAATCAGCTTATAGTTGGTATTCCGTATAGCCCAATCACTATCAATAGAGGTGAAGTTATATGGTCTTGTTGTAAGATTACTGTCAGTGAGCAATGCATTGAAGCTTTGGCTATTATAAATGCCTCCTTCTAATGTAGCCCCTGTTGTCTCTAAGACTGTAGCATAGATGTCAATAGCATGGACTAGATTTGGCTCGAATTCATTGGTTCTAGTGACGCCTATTCCATTGACTATGAAAGGGACATTGGCTCCTCCTTGATAGACGGTTCCTTTGGTTTGATTACTTAAGTAGTATTGACTGACGCCAGGAGGTGAGCCATTATCTCCAAGGAAGATGATTAAGGTATTATTCAATACTGCACTAGGTATGCTGTTAGTCAATCTACCAATTTCATAGTCCATTGACTCGATAGCAGCAGTAAATTTCTGCTTGTTCGAGTTTGATGGAGCCTGAGTATAAGTCCCACTTGGTGGGATGTGAAATGGACTATGAGGAGCACCATGCGATAGTATAGCTAACCATGGAGTATTCCTTCCATTGATCCAGTTGATAGCTGCAGTAGTAATATGTGCTGTTAAGTATTCATTGACACTTGAGGTTTGGCCATTGGTAGTTTTTTCCCAAGCATAATAGTCATCGACATTTGAACTCATAAAACCCTCAAAATGATCCACCCCGTGTGCTGATGGATGATTAGGGTCGGTAGGACTAGAGATATGCCACTTCCCGAATAATGCATCAGCATAGGCATTATTCGTTTGGTTAGCCACCGCATCAAATAATGATTCATGGACTAAGTCTAGGTTTCCTGGCACTCCTGGGACATCATTCTTTACACCATACTTTCCACTTAATATTCCAGCTCGAGTTGGAGTGCATTGTGGTGCTGCCCAAGCATTTTGAAAGGTTAAACCTGTGGCTCTTAGGTTGTCTAGATGAGGTGTTGTTGGCATCAAGGGATTATTCTGATAACCATTTGAATAGTCAATACCTAAATCATCTGCAATGATTATGAGAATATTTGGCTGATTTGGATCTGTTTGGCCTATTGAATAATAAGACATCATGACAATGCATAGAATGATAGGAAAATACAGTTGTTTAATCATGATAAAATATTAGTGGCATCCGGAACCCCAAAATCTAACCAAATATAAAGGATATAATTGACCAAAGAAGTGGAGCAGTCAATTCTGAAGAAAGACTTAAATCTAAATGAAGTGTGAACGAATTCTAAATAAAGAGAATTGATATACTGAGGCGGAAGTTTTATGAGTTTTGAAATGGATTAACCACTCCGCTAGTATTTGAATATGATTACATTGACACTATTATTTGCGCTATTATTTAATGATCCTGGACTAGAGTCCAAATGGAAGGATGTTGACCAACTCTTACAACAGGGAAAACCTGCTTCTGCACTTAAGATCGTCGAAGACATATATGCCATTGCTAGCCAGAATAATGCAAAGCCTGATTTATTTAGGGCAATATTGTATAAGCAAAAAATTAGTTTTCAGATTGAAGAGATTGAGTTCGCAGAACTGATACAACGAACTGAAGAGCAGTTGGCAAAACAATCTGATGATGAAGTCAAAGCACTGATGCAGAGTACTGTGGCCGCAATGTACTTGCAATACTTAAGGCGTAATTATTATCGCTTACAAGATAGAATGTATCTCAATGCATTGCCAAATGATATCAACCAGTGGTCTATTCGTGACCTAGAAGAAAGGGCCGATGCACTAAGTATAGCTTCTGTATCCAAGCAGGCAGGTACTCAAACATCATTAGAGGATTACAAGTCGATGTTTTCGACAGAAGTCAAAGAGCACACACTTTATGAGTTTCTCCTGATGGAAGGTATTCGACACTTTCAGAATGACTTGAGTTATATGACAGGTGTCCAAGATGCCAGTACTATCACATCAAGTCAAGCTTTCTTAGAGAGAAAATTGTTTGTCAAGCAATTAGAAACCTTTTCAACAGAGCTTAATCAAAGGAAGGATATAGTCTTCAAGCAGTATGCTAAATTGTTGCAATATTTAGAGAAGGAGAGAGCTGTCAAAACTGCCAAAATAGACTTGCTCAGGCTTCAATACGCTAAGTCAAAGTTCAACAGGGATAATCAGCCCAACATAGCATCAGACTATTGTCAAGCGCTGATGACAGCTTATCAAACTATTCAGGATGTTGACGCAAAAGCATTGTATGGTCTTTACCTAGCTAAGGCATACGTGAGTATTGGCAGGAAGTATAAGGAAGGTTTTGATCAGCAATATGTAGACTTTTACACTAAAGCTATGTCAGTATTGTCTTCTCTTTCGCCCCAAGACAAAGAGATAAAACAGGCCATTGCTTCAGAAAAAGCATTGCTTTTACAGCAAGAATTGAATGTGCAATTTGATGAAGTCATTTCTCCAATTGCTAGACAACTCATCAACATCGATATTAGAAACATCAACACATTAGCATTTACTATTGTAAAGTTGACTACCTCAGAGTATATTGATTATTCTAGACGACAAAGAGATGAAAACGTCCATAGAGCATTGAAGAATAGAACTTCTGTTGCCAAATGGACAGAGTCATTGTCTTGCAGTACTAGTGATTATCAATTCCATTCTACCGAAATATTTTTGCCAGAGTTAGCTTTTGGACAATATGCTTTATTGATTGCTGATCAAAGTAAGGGTAGCACAAGTGGTCTCACCAAGGCAGCTTTCTTCCAAGTCAGTGACTTGGACATGCTGAGTTGGAAGGAAGGAAAAGACTTGACTACACAAATAGTATCGAGGTATACTGGGTCTCAATTATCAGGTTGTACAGTAGAGTTGTTTGATATGCCAGGCTATAGACAACCGCCCAATGGAAAGTCGATCTATAGTACAATGACTGACAAAAGAGGACAGGCATCCTTATCCTTTGACAGAAATAGAAGCAAATATGCAATAGTCTCTCATGGAGATGATAAGCTTTATGTGAGAAATATCTATAACTATCAACAACATACGCCGACTAAACAAGACCAAGCCTTTGTCTTCCTTGATAGGTCTATTTATAGACCTGGACAGCGTATTCAAGGTAAACTATTAGCTGTGGAGTACAATGCGGATCAAATGCCTAGTGTACTAACTAATGAAAGCCTCAATATCACGCTTTATGATGCCAATGGTCAGGTAGTTGAGGAGCAAACTGCAATGACAAATAGCTATGGTGCGGTCCAATTTGCCTTTAATGTGCCCAATGAAGGCTTAAAAGGTAATTATTCAATCAATGTTGGAATGTCTAAGGGCAATGGATACAAGAGTATCAAAGTAGAAGAGTATAGAAGACCAAAATATGAATTGACATTTCATGACAATGATGATCCTAGTATTATTGGAGATGTGGTCAATATCTATGGAAGCCTTGCCAGTTATTCTGGATTCCCTAGCCAAGGAGCACAGATAGCATATGTGATTAAGGAAACACCATACTACAATTGGTATAGATGTGGATGGGAGAGGATGTGGTACCCACCTCAAAGACAGGCACGAATAGTGACTACAGGAAATGTTGTGACTGATAGTCAAGGAGAATATAATATACAATTTCAATCAGAGTATGGTCAAGAGGAGTCACGCAAACTAGGTGTGCAATATACTATCGAATCAAGAGCTTTAGATGCATCAGGAGAGCAAGTGACTCAAAGCAAGACTATTTACCTAACAAAATCTCCGTTTAGGTTACAACATACAATCCCAAGCATTATCACAGCGGATTCGGATATTTCTGGGGCGATAATTGAAGGACGTAATTTTGAAGATCAAGCTATTGAAGTTACAAGTACCATAAAGATTGCAAAGTATAAGGTGAACGGTACATACAAAAAGCGACGTAACTATCAAACTGATTGCCAGCAATACACAGACTCAGAATTTTCCAACATTTCAAAATTATATGATGAGCAATCTAGTGAACCTTCAGAAGTATTAGATCCGTCATTTTCGGTCATTGAGACTACTCTAAGCGATTTGAGTAAAGTGACAAAGCAACTCAAAGCTGGTAAGTATCAATTTGAAATAATAGCTAAGGATAGCAACAACAATGCAGTCAGCGATAAGTACAATATCTTACTTGCTGGTAAATCAATGTCCTCGCCTACGGAGCTAGGTTTTGCACCTAGTAGTACGACTACTGTCAAAGTGGGACAAAGTTATAGTCCACAATTGCTCCTGCATAATTCAACCGAGCAGGTATACTTCCAAAAGATTAGAGGTGCTGTAGTAGCAGCCCAAGGATGGTTAACTAGGGAAGAGTGGGTGAGAAAGAAATTTGAAATCACGGAGCAGGACCAAGGTGGATTTACACTGAATGTATTTACGTGGTGGAAGACCGATGTTTTTAGAGCCAGCATTCAAGTAGAAGTCCCGTTTGAGAATACCTACCTTGATGTGTCTTTGGATGTTGAAGAAACCTTAGAACCAGGAGCAGACTATACATTAGATGTGAATACAGCAGTTGGTGGAAACCCAATTGGAGATGTTGAGGTAACCGCAGTAATGTATGATGCCTCACTTGATGCGATATATCCGCATGCATGGCAAGCTCAATTTTATCCAACATTTTATAGTTCACTGAATGTCACTAACCATAGTCGAGAGCTTGCTCAATCTTGGTTTATGGGAAATTGGAGTAGACCATCGAGGACAGATGTCAACCTCAATTACCTACCATACACTCAATGGTATGGCATAGTCAATCCTCAACATGCCTGGTCTAACCAAGGCGGAAGAGTGATGCAGAGGTCTAAATCAATGCCAATGTCAGCTAGTCCAGAAAGTGCCGAAATGGATATGAATACGGCAGATTATGCATTGCCAAGTGGGATGCCTTCAGGCCAAAATAAAGAGAGTATTACTGATGTAGAGCAAGAGCCAAAAGTGAGGTCGAATTTTAGTGAGACAATGTTCTTTATCACCAATAGTCACACTAATAATAGCGGCAATGCTAATATAGACTTCACGGCGAATGATGCCTTGACGAAGTGGAAGATGTTGGTGTTTGCTCATGACAAACAAATGAGATATGGGTTTGCAGAGCAGACGGTAGTATCAAAGAAGACTATTCAGCTCATCCAAAACCCAACGCGGACTCTTACTGAAGGTGATAAGATATTGTATCCAATTACTATCCAGAATAATAGTGAACAGCCCATTACTGATGCTCAAGTGAGCATCAATGTCCAATCTATACTCAAGGGTCTAGATGTTACCAATGACTTTGTGTTAGATCCAACAGTTGGTCCAATCTCCTTAGGAGCGATGGAAGCTCATACTCTGTTTTATGAGTTCAATGTCCCTAGGCAATTTAAGGATGCAATCTCTATTGTAACAACAGTATTATCCTCGGTGGGCAATGATGCCGAAGCACAAGTCATTCCTGTACTTTCTTCACAGAAGTATCTAACTGAAGGGCATAGTATCTGGGCAGGACCTATGTCTACCGAGGCACAAGTGATAAGCGCTATTGCAAATGGTGCGACGGTAGGTATGGATAATGTTTACGTTGAACTGACTACTAACCCATTTTGGTTGGTAGCAAGAAGCTTTCCTACATTAGCGAAGAACAGTACGAGGGTTACTACTAGTCTGGTCGACAATCTATTTATAGAAACTATTGCGCAAGACATACTTGTAGACCATCCAAGGATAGAGCAAGTCTACAGTCAGCAAATCGTTCAGAAAGAAGGTAACCAATTAGACAGAAATGCGGACCTGAAACTTCAAACTCTGAATAATACGCCTTGGGTTAGACAAGCTGCAGCAGCGAAGAATCAAGTAGCTGACTTTGCTCAGTACTTTAACACCAGTGAATCAGCCAATAGGTTGAAACAACTCCAAACTGAGCTAAGGCAAAGACAACAGAGCAATGGTGGCTTGCCTTGGGTGGATGGTGGTAGAGCCAATGTCTACACTACACTATATACCTTGGTATCCATGGCTAAGCTACACTCTTTTGGTTTGTTCGAATTGGATCAAGAATTTGTATCAAAGGCATTGGACTACTCAAATCAGGAACTCCAACGTATTTGGGATAAAGTCAATAAAACAAGTCAAATTAGCACACTATTTATTGACCATTTATACTTGATGAGTATGCTGCCAGATGATTATAAGTCTCCAGGTTTCACTAAACAGACTTATGCTAAGCTTCAGAAGGATTGGCTTTCGTATAGTCTAGCTTATCAAGCTACAGCTGGAATCATATTCTTTAATGCAGGAGATGATAAGCTAGCAGATGCTGTCAAGGCTTCTTTAGTAGAACGTATGATTACTAGAGACGATGGGACTATATTTTGGAGAGGAGTGAATGAATACTATTCTTATCATAACGATTACGCAACTCAAGCCTTGGTGCTCCAATTCTTGGATCATTGTAGCCTAGACCCTAGTATCTTGGACAAAGGTACTCAGTGGCTCATTGCGAATAAGCGATCCAATGAATGGTACAATGATAGAGGTACAAGTGAGGTAGTGCATTACTTGTTTAATAAGTATGGTGCAAACACTGCTCAACAAGAAGATATCACACTTAAGATTAATAATAATGTTGTTGAGTTAAAGGCAGGATTGACTTTTAGTACTGTTCAATTAGATCTCAGAATTGGAGAATCTTTGATTAATTTAGAGCTAGATAATACTACCTCTCTGCCAATATTTGGGGGCTTGTACAGACAGTATTTTCAAGAAGCGAGTCAAATAGAGTCTCATGGTCAAGATGAGTTAAGTATTAAGAAAACTGTATACAAGCAGACTCGGACAGAGAAGTCAATGGACTACGTGCCAATCGCCACGGAAGAGATAGTAGTTGGCGACAAGCTGAGAATAAGATTGACTATTGAAGTCTTTGATAGGATGTCTTATGTCTATATCTCCGATCAAAGACCATCAGGTACAGAGCCAAGTGATGTATTGTCAACATCCATATATAAGAATGGAATGTATGGCTATCAAAGCCCATCTGATATTGGTATGGAATACTTCATGGAAGTACTTCCAAAGGGAACACATACACTGGAGTATGATGTACTGGTTACTCAAGCAGGCAGTTATAGTGGTGGTCTAGCGGAGATACAGAGCTTTTATGTTCCAGAGTTTTCTGCATTTGATGGTTGCCCACAATTAAGTGTCACTTTATCTGAGAAATCTAAGCGTTAGTAGACAAAGTCAATAGACTTGAAACTAGAAGTAGGTTCTTTGGGTTTTTACTATGAATAAACTATGAATACACTATGCAACAACAAGCAAATACCATAATAAAGAATCACATGTATGCCGCAGTAGGGGCTGGGTTGATCCCAGTGCCTTTAGTTGACTTTGTAGCTGTGACTGGGATACAATTAGATATGCTCAAGAAGTTAGCTGATCTGTATGGAGCAGATTTTCAGAAGAACCAAGCTAAGGTTGTTATTTCTGCCTTAGGTGGTGCTGGTATTGCAAGGCTTGCAGCTGGTATGACTAAGGTGATTCCTGTCATTGGGTCTATTATTGGTGGAGTAACCATGTCAATATTGTCTGGAGCATCGACCTATGCTGTGGGTGAGGTATTCAAAAATCATTTTTCAGAAGGAGGTTCATTTGCTGACCTCAATGTTGAGAAATTCAAAGAGTTCTATAAAGAGAAATTTGAACAAGGCAAAGACCTTGCTAAAGAAATGGAAGAAGAGCAAAAATCCAAAGGCTCTGGAAATCAATCCACAGATACAAGCGATTTTGATGAAGCGATAGTGGAGAATGTCCAAGATACAGGAGACAAGATCCAACAGCTCAAAGAGCTTGCTAAGCTCATGAAAGACAATGTCATTACAGAGAAAGAGTTCAAGAAGATGAAAAAGGAGCTACTAGGCTAAGATCTTGAGCATAGTTATTTGAACTTATTATAATGAATAGTGCAATGTGTTATACCTTGCAACTATGCGTCATGACAATGTAATACTTAGACCTGCTACACTAGAAGATCTTCCTAGTTTACTATCATTCGAACAGGGAATTATCGAGGCAGAGAGGCCATTTGACCCAACCTTAGGGTTAGATATTAGCTATTATGACATTGGCGAAATGATTGTAGCTGACGATGTAGAAGTAATCGTAGCCCTAGTCTCGGGAAATATTATTGGCTCAGCCTATGCAGCTATCCGCCAAGCTAAACCCTACCTTGATCATAATGTATACACATACCTAGGATTCATGTTTGTGACTCAAGAATTCAGAGGTCACGGCATTAATGGACAGATTATTGACTACTTAGTGGCATGGAGTAAGTCAAGAGGAATATCAGAGCTCAGATTAGATGTGTATGATGATAATATTGCAGCACTCCGAGCTTATGAGAAAGCAGGATTTAAAAGGCACTTGGTCAATATGCGAATTAGAGTTTAATCCAGTTACATCATAAGTATAGTCCAATTAACTTTGTGTTTAGTACTTTTTAATTAGCAACAATATTCAACCTTCTCACATGGAGTCAGAGGCAACTCATAGACACTTTATGCTCAACAAGCCTTATGGATTCGTTTCTCAGTTTGTTACCAGTGAAACCAAGCGGGTAAAAAGAAAAAAGTTTCTTGGAGAGCTCTATGACTTCCCCATTGGTACGATGTCTGTTGGTAGGTTGGACATGGACTCAGAAGGGCTCTTGTTTTTAACTACTGATGGGAAGGTCTGCTACCACATAACTGGCACGCAGGTGGAAAAGGAATATTATGTCCAACTTGATGGAATGATTACCGACGAAGCACTTGCTTTGATAGAGCAGGGCTTAGAAATCAGTGTACAAGGCAAGAGGTACTTAACAAAACCGTGTAAGGCTAGAAGACTAGAGGAAGCACCTATACTTGCAGAGAGAGCCAAGAAAATCAGAGATGCCAAACATGGACCCACTTCCTGGGCTGCTATCACAATCAATGAAGGCAAGTATCGTCAAGTTAGGAAGATGACTGCCAAAGTAGGGTTTCCTACTCTGCGTTTGGTCAGAGTGAGAATTGGTAATACACTCCTCGGGCAACTATCTCCTGGAGAAGTAGTAGAAGTCACATCTTTAGTCTAATTAAAGTATTACTTCAGAC
>JAHDHH010000013.1 GCA_020631405.1 Saprospiraceae bacterium | reverse complement strand
TTGATAGGCATCTCTACACCTATATGGAAGATGACGAGGTGAAGTCTATCCACCATATCGACTTTAAAGAAGCCTATGACAACGGGGTGATTAATGCAGACACTTTGATCTTTGACAATCTTGTCAACACCAAAGAAAAATTTCTAACAGAATGGATAAAGCCAATTAAGGATTCGTGGCATTGGACTTTTGTGAGTTAGTAGTGTCAGAAGAATTACTCTTTCTTGGCAATAAAATATATTCTTCAGAAGTAGTAAGATAGATGTAATTAAAGAGCCTACATCACATCTTTTTCTGTAGCTTTTGTAACCTATTCTGCACTTTGACTATCTAACTAGCAAATTGCATTATTAACTCAAAATACAAAAGTTATGAATGGACCCACCATTGTATTTCTAACAGCGATTATAGCAGTCGCTGTTTCAATCTACTTCTTATTAAAGACCAGACACCTAGAGAGGATGGCAAGAATAGAGCATGGGATGGCCGAACCAATTCCCCATAAACCTTACAAGCGATCGCATGATTACTTACTTACCATTGGGTTGTTCTTTTGCGGTATTGGATTGGGATTAGCAGTAGGATTTATATTAGAATCCATGATCAATTCAGATGGCTCACCAATCATTCCTTCATGTATCTTGATGTGTTCAGGTGGGGCATTAGTCCTAGCTCGCAGCATACACAACAAGAAGGAAGATTGAGTAAAGCGCTAGAAATTCAAGTAATCAATCGGGTATTATCTGGAGAGAAAGATGCCTTTAGATACTTCATTCGAGAGTATCAACAACTTGCATATTCCATAGCTGCCTCTATTGTCAAAAATCAAGATGATGCCAAGGATGTCGTGCAGAATGCTTTTATACGATCGTATAAGAGCATTCGGTCGTTCAAGCAAGAGAGCAAATTCTCGAGTTGGCTATATAGAATAGTAATTAATGAAGCACTAGCATTTAACAAAAAGAACAAGCGAACATTTGACCATGTAAGTATTGAAGATGCCAATGGGGTGATAGACTCTGAGTTTAACCAAGCTGATATCCAGCTTGAGGCCAAGGAAGTCAAACTTAAGGTAAACTCAGTCTTACAAAACCTAAAGCCCAAGGAAGCACTAATCATGAATCTCCATTACTTACAAGAAATGAGTCTCAAGGAGATAGAAGAGTCGACAGGCTACACAATCTCCAATATTAAAGTCCTCCTCTATAGAGGCAGAAAATCATTTATGAAGTTATATTTGAATACCACAACCACCTAACTATGAGTCGATTAGAAGAACAGAATAATGAGCAAGTCAAAGCAATGATTGCCTTAGTAGAAAACCCAGTTGTCGACCTAGAAGATACAATCTTACAAGCTGTGGAGCCTAAGTCAGCAATGCGGCACTCCTTAGACCAATACATCAAGAATGCAAGGCTTGGTCTGAAAGTCATGAATGGGTGCTTAGTGGTATTTGTCTTGTTTATTCTCTCAAGCCTATTGGATTTTCCTCCTGGGGTAGACCTATTAGGTGATTATACTGTGCCATTCGCAGTAGGATTTGCTGGGCTGACATTCTTGCAGTTTCAGATTAGGGATTATTTGAAAGGCTTGGTATAGGTGATGTACTTGTCTCATAGAAGACACCTTAAGAGTTGTTAGTTTGATATCAGTAGGGTTGTGATACTCCAAAGGCCTTTGGTCTAGTATCAACAACACTTTAATATTATGAAACATTTATTTACAACTTTATTTTTAGGTCTTTCTCTTACTGTGTTTTGTCAAAACCAATTTAAGGAGCTGAATGCCAATAATGTGTTGACTACGCTTAGGAGTAATGGTACATTATTTAATAAAGATGGTTTCGATGGACATTTCATTGCACCCAATATTGGAGGGTCAGCTACTGCAAGCACCATCTTCATAGGCAATCTATGGGTGGCTGGACTAAGTAATGATGGCAGTACTCATGCCTCAGTTGGTAGTTTCGGTTCAGTTAGTTAATTCATCCCTGGTATGATGAATAAGCAGACAGAGGCTCCTTTCGAAGCCGATATAATGAATCAGGATAGAGTTTGGAGCATTAGTAGAGCAGAGGTGGAGGCCCTTAGGATAGATGCTGCCGATGGACTGGTCTCATCCGATTTATCAGAAGACATCCTATCTTGGCCTGCTCGAAGCAATCCATTCTATAATGGATTATTTGATGATCGTGATGGAGCTCCTTTTTTTGATAATAATAGTGATGGCAAATACAATGTATACGATGGAGATTATCCAACCATTGGAGATGGCTTAAAGACGACTGTACCTGATCAAATATTACTTAGTGTCACTAATGATAGTAATTCAAATAAATTCAATGGGTTAGGCTTGGAAGTTTATACCTTTTTATATGCATTTTACTGCGATGAATCAGAACAAATAAGTAATAGTGTATTTACTAAATATTTGATTTATAATAGGTCAAATTTAGATTATTCAAATGTCAGAGTTGGACACTATTTTGATACTGACCTTGGATGTGGACAGGATGACTATGTCGGATGCGATTCATTGAACAATGTATTCTATATCTACAATATGGATAATGTAGATGGAGACGCGGGGGATGCTTGTACCTCTGGCGCTAAGTCATTTGAAAAGACTCCAGTTCACATAGTTAAGGTGCTAGATGGTGATTTGTCTTCATTTATATATTATGGAAGAGCTGATCTTGTTCCAAATATTTTACCAGATGTTGGATCGGCACTCTCAAATGAAGATAATATCTATGCACTTTGTAGTGGAAGATGGCCTGATGATAATCCAATTACCTCATCGGGTAGTGGTTACAATCTAAATGCTTCGAACACAACTTCTTATGCATTTCATGGTAACCCCAATCAAACAGAGTCTTGGGCAATGAATAATATCAACTTTCCTAACATTGATCCAAGAGTTCTAGCTGGACAACATGTAGATATGCTTAAAAGTGGAGAAAAGCTTCAACTCGAGTTGGTACATACCTATGTTCAATCTGATAGTCATGATCATATAGAATCTGTAGATTTAGCGATTGAACATGCTAATACTGTACAAATGATATACGATAATAATTTTGAGAGCCAATGCACGCAAAGTGAAGATTGTCAAGGACTAGGCTGTGTAGCACCAGGAGATGTCAATAATAATGAAATTGTGGAGAGAACAGATGCTATGTTGCTCAGTACTGCAGTATCAAAATCTAACACCTTCGAGAATCCAAGAAACTTTATTTCAAATGATTGGAAACTTTACGAAGAGTCATTAAGGAGTGAGTACTTTGCTAATGGGGTGAATTATATCCACTCAGATTGTAATGGCGATGGCGAAATTAATGCCCAGGATTATGCAGCATTTTCGCAGCATTATACTAAGACTACAACGTATTTTGAAGAGTATACTGAGCAATGTGATGTTTTTGAAGGAAGTGGTACTTTGAAGTTTAATAATATTCCAAATGCAGTATTAAGTACAAGTGATATGGTCGTGACTAATGGAAGTATATCCATCGAAAGTTTTGAAAATGTATCAAGTGTCAGTTTTCGATTGCAATACGATAGTCAATTGATCGATAGCATTGGATCTTTAGAGGAAATCATCGTTGGGTTTAATGGTGACAATATCAGTGAGTCAATATTGATTAAGGAGAATACTGGACAAGAACTCGTAATTGTCAATTACGAACTATCAGGTTCTGATACTGAAGCTACTCTGATCAATTTGCTTTTTAGGTTTAGTGGAGAATCACTCGTAAATACAACAGCGTTTACCATAGCAGACATCTTAATCATGGACGCCGATGAGCATTTTTACTGTATGGATGATATAGTATATGATGTTATATTTTCAGACCTCACATCTACTGAAGAGATTGCAGACTATAGCTTAACTATTGCGCCTAATCCTACAGTTGGTTTGATAACCTTAAAGAGTGATGTCAAGCTAAATAATTACAGGCTATTCAGTATAGATGGTAATATTGTAAAGCAAGGTCAGGTATCGGCTTCTAATACTATCGACTTAGCAGAGTTGAACCATGGAATTTACTTGCTTGAGTTAGAAATGCCAAATCAGAAAGTACATCAAGAACGCCTAATTGTTGTGGATTAATCCCTTGTTCGATCCATAACTTCAGTAATAAATTCATGATTTATAGGGGTATAGGTAATAATTTGTATTGAGTTACTAGAACAACGCATAAATTATGAAGCCAATCTTTGTTGTAATTATTTCAATAGTTTTATTGATAGACTTGTATAGTCAGGAGACTGCATATAAGTCTATCAATGCTAACTACGTATTGACTTCTCTCACAAGCAAGGGATCGATGTTTTCTAGTGACTTGTCTTCTGCCTCTTTTTCAGTCCCTCATGTAGGTGGTCAGAGTAGCGGAAATACTATGTATATTGGCAACTTGTGGATGAGTGGTGTTGATAATGCTGGAAATACATTTGCAACATTAGGCACCTACGGAAATGATTCTTATACATACGGAATGATTGAGCAGAGTACAGGACTTCCGTATCAAGAAGTAAAAATGAATCAAGATAGGGTATGGAGTATTACAAGGAACGCTATTGAGCAATTGGTCTTAGATGCTTTACTTGGTAATATCTCTATGTCAATAGATAGGGACATACTGGAGTGGCCAGCAAGAGGTAATCCATACTACGAAGGTTTGTTTGACGATCGAGATGGAGCTCCCTTTTTTGATAGCAACAATGATGGAATGTACAATCCATATCATGGTGACTATCCAACCATTGGGGATGACTTAGTAAATAGAGTGCCAGACCAAATTGTGATGAGTGTGACTAATGATAGTAAGCCTGATCAATTTAGAGATATGGGGTTAGAAATTTACACTATGCTCTATGCCTTCTATTGTGAAGATGATGAGGATGTTAATAGCTCCATATTCCAACGTCAGATTGTGTATAATCGATCTGATCTAGAATACAAGGATGTCAGAGTTGGACACTTCTTTGATCCCAATCTTGGATGTGGAGAAGATGACTATATTGGTTGTGACTCCCTGAATAATGTTTTCTATATCTATAATGAAGATGAACAAGATGGAGATGTGGGAGATATCTGTACTAGTGGGGCAAGCATATTTGAAGATTCTCCGGTGCATATTGTTAAAGTACTTGATCAAGGGATGTCATCATTTAGTTATTATGGAAACGGTGACCTAAGTCCAGAGCCATTAACAAATCCAGCATGGCAAATTCTTGATGAGACTGATGTATTTGACTTCTGTAGTGGAATATGGACTAATGGGGAGCCAATCACTACTGGAGGGTATGGCTACAACCCTAACTCTGTTCAATATACCAACTATGCCTTTCATGGTAACCCAAATAATACAGACTCTTGGTCAATGTATAGTGAAGACTTAGAATCCAATAGATGGAGAATAGTAGCAGGGCAAGAATTCTCTGGTTTTGGCCCTGGAAGTAAGATTGTATTGAACTTAGTTCATACTTATGTCCAATCTGATATCCACGACCATATACAAACAATTGATGTAGCTATCGAAAGTGCTAATCACATTGAGGAAGTATATTCCAATAAATTCATCAATCAATGTGATCAAATACCCGAATGTATAAGTGTAGCCTGTGTAGCACCAGGGGATGTGAATAATAATGAAGTGGTAGAGAGAATGGATTTTATGCTGCTAGGGCTAGCTACCGCAAAGGTAGGTGCCTTTCAAAGTCCAAGAAACTTTATTTCTAGCGAGTGGAAGTTACATAATGAACAATTAAGAGAAGAAAGCTTTAAGAATGGTGTAAACTATAGTCATGCTGATTGTAATGGTGATGGCTTAGTGGATTGGAATGATTTACAAACTGTAGAACTCAACATTGGGAATCAAACAGATTATTACCAAACCCATATTGAAGAATGTACTCCCTACATTGGTCCTGGATCATTAAACTTTAATTGGCTGCCTTTAGCACTTCAGAGTTCAGAGATAGCAGACATCTCTCCAATATTCATCATTGAGAATTTTGCAGCTGTTCATAGCCTAAGTTTTAGGCTCAGACTGGATAATGGATTAGTGGTTAGACCTGGCATTGCATCTAGTATTGTTGCTGGGTGCCAAGTAGGTACAAATTTGGGAATGGTAAACATAGTGGATGGAGTAGAGGAGTATACCATGATATACGGCGGTATTGATAATGTACCAATTGAACATGAGCAATGCTTTGTAAGACTACAATCAACAGGAATGTCTAGCCAAAGCAAGACATCCATACGTATAGAAGATATTCTGATTATGGATGCTGAGGAGAACTTCTACTGCATGGATGATTTAGTGTTTGACATTGACTTTTCGGATCTCAGCTCTACATCAGACGTCCAAGAGTATAACTTAACAATCTTTCCGAACCCCACTTCAACACTCATCACCATAAATTGTAATGCTCAATTATATAATTATAGGATATTGACTTTGCAAGGTGACTTATTGCAGTCAGGTAGAGTGCCAGTATCTAAGACACTAGAAGTTGAAAGTCTAGCTAGTGGATTGTATATACTAGAATTAGAGTTGCCTGGTAGCCGCTTCCATTTCGAACGTATCGCTATAAATCTTTAAAGCATTGAATTAATGAGTAGCAAAATCACGAGAACAAGACAGCTTAGGTTGGGTGTAATGGTTGGTATTGTATGTGTAATTAGTCTTTCGACAATTTCTGCTCAAGCTGTAGTTCACCAAATACTAGATGCAAATCTGATTTCTGTAGCACTTCAGAGTGACGGAACACTATTCAAAACAGAAGAACGGTATGGCTACTTTCTTTCACCTAATGAAGGTGGTGATGGTCCAGCTAGCACTGCTTTTATTGGTAATCTTTGGTTGGCAGGATTAGATCAAGGTCTTAATCTACATGTCTCAACTAGTCTCTATGGCAATGGATTTAATCCTTACACGTATGGCATGCTTAATTCAGGGTCAGGTACACTTTCGACTGAGCCAATGATGTCTCAGAATCGAGTTTGGAAGATTACACGACAAGATGTCCTCAATCAATTGATTAGTATTAATGCAGGTGGTATATTGCCTATTAGTCAGGATATCATAGATTGGCCAGCAAGAGGTAATACTGCATACGGGGGTTTACTTGAAGACAGAGATGGTGCTCCGTTTTTTGATGGCAATAACGATGGAATTTACAACCCATATCAAGGCGACTATCCTAATATCGACTTTGCAAATGAAACCAAAGTTCCAAATCAAATTCTCTTGAGTGTCTCAAATGATAACCCCATAGATTTTTTTGAAAGCCTTCAAGTAGAAATGTATACTCTGCTTTACGCATTTAAATGTGAAGATGATGAAGCATTGAATAGATCTGTATTTCAGAAACAAATCATTTATAGTAGAGGAGACTTAAGCTATCATGGTTTACGAATTGGGTATTTTATTGATTTAGAAGTAGGTTGTGGCGGTGATGATTATGTGGGTTGTGACACACTCCAGAATGCATTTTACTCTTATAACAAAGACTTTGATGATGGTATTGATGTACAATGTGTGGAGGGAGCAGTATTATTTACCAATGCTCCTGTACACATAACTAAGGTGTTAAACAGAAAGATGGATAGTTTTATGCAATGGTCTAATGGAATGTTTGAGCCTGTATTTAATGATATACTATCTTTTGATAGTCCACTTGACTTTTATTCGCTATTGGGTGGAGTTTGGCCAAACGGAATACCACTGACATTTGGCGGTAATGGATATAATGAAGAATCAACTGATACAACTCGATTTGCCTTTCCAGGAAACCCAAATGATCCAAATTCTTGGTCAATGTATAATGAGCAAATAGGTAAGGCTGATCCGAAAGTCCTTGCTAGCCATTTTATAGATACATTCTCTAATGCTGAACCTATTGTATTAGAGTTGGTCCATACTGTGACTCAATCAGACCAACATAACTTTAGAGAGACTGTAGATTTAGCCTTAAGTGAGTCAGCTAGGGTAGAGGCTTTTTATCATTCTGGATTTTCGTCAGATTGTGAACAAGTCTTGCCAAGTAACGTCAATGAAAGTCTGCCCTCTATTGAGTTATTAGCGTCCCCTAACCCAACAGCTCATAGCGTACAAATTATTACACATGCAATATTGAGGAGCTATAGACTTTTAGATATGAATGGAGCAGAGATTCAATTTGGTAACCTGAATTCAAATCATTCCATTGAATTCAATGAGGTGCCATCTGGGCTTTACTTGTTAGAAATACAATTGGCTAGTTTTCAACTATATTTTGAGAGGATATTGATAGCCAAGTAATATGTCAACTCAGTGCTCTACAGAAATCAGAACATCACCAACAGCAACCTTGTCGCCTGATCTTAATTTTTTTCTGACTTGAGTTTCTACAGCACCATTGACAGACACCTCACCTTCTGTAACCATGATTTTTGCATGACCACCTGTCTGAGCTATTGATTTGAACTTGAGGAGTTTGTTAAGCTCAATAAACTCTTCTCCTTCCTTGAGTGTAAATGTATCGTTCGCCATTATTTCATTGATTTGTAGGCGTTGATTAGCCCATTAGTAGAAGCATCGTGAGAGTTGACAAGCTTGTCGTCAACAAGTTCAGGTAGGATTGCTTTAGCAAGTTGCTTGCCTAGCTCTACTCCCCATTGGTCAAAGCTAAAGATATTCCAGATATAACCCTGCACGAATACCTTGTGCTCATACATTGCCACAAGTTGTCCTAGAGTGAATGGAGTCAACTTCTTAACTAAGATAGAGTTAGTAGGTCTATTGCCATCAAATACTTTGAAGGGTACA
This sequence comes from Saprospiraceae bacterium, assembly GCA_020631405.1. Lineage (GTDB taxonomy): Bacteria > Bacteroidota > Bacteroidia > Chitinophagales > Saprospiraceae > JAHDHH01. Next base: position 61,931 of record JAHDHH010000013.1, on the reverse strand, counting down.
ATTGTCTCATACTCTGCTTTTGGAGTACCTTTTGATTCAAACTCTGCTCTGACTTGCTCCTCGGTCTTGCCATTCATCAATGCTTCAGTCTGTGCAAAGAAGTTAGACAAGAGCTTTTGGTGGTGGTCTGCGATTGGATTATGTGTCTGTGCAGTTGCGATGAAGTCACATGGAATAAGCTTCGTGCCTTGGTGGATCAATTGATAGAAGGCATGTTGGCCATTGGTGCCTGGCTCTCCCCAAATGATTGGTCCAGTCTGATAGTTGATGGGGTTGCCAGCTCTATCCACAGACTTACCATTACTTTCCATATTGCCTTGTTGGAAGTAGGCTGCAAAGCGATGCATATACTGATCGTAGGGTAGGATTGCCTCCGAGTCTGCCCCGAAGAAGTTGCCATACCAGATTCCTAATAATGCAAGGATTACCGGTATATTAGAATCAAAGTCTTCCGACCAAAAGTGATTGTCCATGTCGGCAAGCCCAGCTAATAACTCTTCGAAGTGATCATAGCCGATAGTTAATGCGATAGAAAGACCTATAGCACTAGAGAGTGAATATCTCCCACCTACCCAGTTCCAAAAGCCAAACATATTTGCAGTATCAATACCAAACTTACTTACACCCTCAGCATTGGTAGAGAGTGCAATGAAGTGCTGCTTTATCGTCTCTTCACTACCTCCATTGGCTAGAAACCAAGCCTTAGCACTGTTGGCATTCGTCATTGTTTCTTGTGTGGTGAATGTCTTTGACGCTATGATAAACAGAGTGGTTTCTGGGTCGACCTGCTTCAGTGTCTCTGAGATGTGGGTGCCATCTACATTCGATACAAAGTGGATATCAATGCCGTCTTTCCAATAGGGCTTGAGGCACTCCGTGATCATCACAGGTCCTAGATCTGACCCACCAATGCCAATGTTGACAATCTGAGTAAGTGGCTTACCTGAGAAACCGACAATCTCTCCAGCATGAAACTTGTCAGCAAATGCCCTCATCTGAGCCTGGACAGCTTGAATCTTAGGGATGATGTCTTCACCATCTACTAAGATAGGGATGTCACCTTGGGTCCTGAGAGCAGTGTGGAGCACGGCTCTGCCCTCCGTCTCATTGATTTTGTCACCGCTAAACATTTGCTCTATCCCATCACTCAAGTTGACTTCTTCGGCTAGGTCTAGGAGTAGCTCCAGAGTCTTAGGCGTGATTCTATTCTTTGAATAATCAACTAGAATATCTCCAAGCGTCAGAGTGAATTGGTTAAACCTATCATCGTTATCAGCAAAGAGCTGCTTCATATGGAGGTCCTTGACTTGGTCGAAGTGGCTAGTGAGTGCCTTCCAAGCTTGAGTTTCTGTTGGGTTGATTTGATTAAGCATAGTATGAGTTAAAAGTATTGTCTAAGTCTCAAGTTTGACTTGAAATTAAAATGAGTGCAAATATGTAAAGTAGAGTGATTGGAAGGTAGTGGGTTGGTATTAATTAGTAATTAATATCAATATAAAATGATCTAAAAGACATTTATTTAAATGAATCTTATAACATATCCTATCGTCAAGAATTGTTTATGTATTAAAATCTTATTGTTTACAACAAGATTTCTGAAATTTTCTGAGGTGCCAAAAGGGACTTGAAGACTGGGTTGACAGAAACTGAAGTGCAGATTTGTTAAAATCAAAAAGAAGAATAGAGAAAATCGCATAAATTGCTTTAATAAACAATAAATGCAAAATAAGGAATCTTAACGTATTATAACCTTATCCCAAACCCAATCTCACCTGCATAATTATAAAGGTTTTCAGAAATATTTGTTTCAGTAGTGTTTTGATTGAGGTGATATCTGCCCACTGCGGAAATACTTGCGAAAAGTCGGTCGCTGATAGAGTATAACAATCCTACACCTGCAACAGATACAAATTGAATGTTGGATAGCATGGATTTGTCGCTTTTCAGATTAGTTGCTATTTGACCATTATCAGTGCTGATATTTCTACTTTCTACTAGCATATGTGGATTAATACCTGCCTCAATGTATGGCACTAACTTGCCAGTAGACATTAAGTATCTTGCCATGATTGGTACTTCTATGCCTGTATAATTGGTGTAAATCTCATACACCTCAGGAAATGACTCTGATGTATTTGGTCCTGGAATTACACTTCCCTCTTGTTCTGATGCCCAGATTTGTCCATCATTAACCGTATTGTCAGTACTTGTATAACCTGTTACGGCATATCTGATACCTGATTTTAATACTAATCGTTGACCCATATTGTAGAAGTAATCTATTCCAATCCTGCTATGAATTTTTGGGGACTCATGCTTTTCCCTAGTATCTAATATTGCTGAAGTCTCAAGATTTTCCTGATTTACAACAACAGTTCTGAAGTTTTCTGAAACACCAAATGCCAATTGAAGACTGTGCTGACCAATTACAGATTGGACAATACAAAGAGAAATAATGAAGAACGGAAATCTCATATTGCTATAATGTTGAATTAAGATACAAATAATCTATCATTACATTAGATATTCTTAACCAAGATTTACGATAATTTACTTATCAGTAATCTTCAATACTTCCAAGAATGCTTTCTGAGGCACTTGCACAGTACCGATGTTTCTCATCTTCTTCTTTCCTTTCTTTTGTTTCTCTAGTAGCTTACGTTTTCTACTGATATCACCACCATAACACTTGGCCGTTACATCCTTTCTTAGCGCCGATATCGTCTCTCTTGCGATGATCTTTTGACCAATGGCTGCTTGGATTGCTATGACGAATTGTTGTCTAGGTAAGAGTTCCTTAAGTCTACCACAGATCCTTCGGCCAAATGGGTCTGCCTTCTCTCTATGTACTAGTGAACTGAGGGCATCTACATTCTCACCATTCAGCTTAATATCCAGCTTAACAAGGTCTGACTGTCTAAAATCAATCATGTGGTAGTCAAATGAAGCATAGCCTTTTGTAATACTCTTTAATTTGTCATAAAAGTCAAATACGATCTCTGCTAGAGGCATCTCAAATGTCAATTCTACCCGAGTAGTAGTCAGGTAGGTTTGATTAGTCAGGATACCTCTTTTGTCCATACAGAGTGACATTATCGAACCTATATATTCAGGAGTTGAGATAATCTGTGCCTTGATGAATGGTTCTTCGACCTTGCTGATATGCGATGGGTCAGGCATATCGTTTGGCGTATTCATTTCAAGTAATACACCTTTAGTGGAGTAGGCCTTGTAAGATACGTTAGGGATGGTTGTAATTACTTCTTGGTCAAACTCTCTAGAGAGTCTTTCTTGGATTATCTCTAAGTGAAGCATCCCTAAGAACCCACACCTGAACCCAAATCCAAGTGCCACTGAGGACTCTGGCTCGAATACTAGTGAGGCGTCATTGAGTTGTAACTTCTCTAAACTATCTCTGAGGGCTTCAAAGTCATCATTGTCAATAGGGTAGATACCTGCGAATACCATTGGCTTCACATCTTCAAATCCGTCAATGCCTTTAGGACAGGGGTCTTCTACAAGTGTGATTGTATCACCCACTTTAATCTCCTTACTCTCTTTTATCCCAGTGATGATATAACCCACATTTCCTGCGGACAAGCTATTTTTTGGTACTTGATCCATCTGGAGTACGCCTATCTCGTCTGCATAGTATTCGTTCCCTGTATTGTAGAACCTTACCTTATCTTTCTTTTTCAATGTACCGTTGTAAATTCTAAAGTAGGCAATCACACCCCTGAATTGGTTAAACAACGAATCAAAAATCAAGGCTTGTAATGGAGCCTTAGGGTCGCCAGTAGGCGGTGGGACTCTTTCTACCGCAGCAGCCAAAATATTCCTTACTCCAAGTCCAGTCTTACCGCTGGCATGGATGATATCTTCTAACTCACAGCCGATTAGGTCAATAATTTGGTCTGAGACTTCTTCTATCATGGCACTTTCCATGTCTACCTTGTTGAGAATTGGTATAATCTCAAGGTCATGTTCCATGGCAAGGTATAGATTCGAGATGGTCTGTGCCTGAATACCTTGGCTGGCATCTACTAAGAGCAATGCTCCCTCACAAGCTGCTATTGACCTAGATACCTCGTATGAAAAATCCACGTGTCCAGGAGTATCTATGAGGTTGAAAGTATAGCGTTCGCCATCAGTATGGTCATAGTACATCTGAATGGCATGCGACTTAATGGTAATCCCTTTTTCCCTTTCCAAGTCCATGTCATCTAATGCCTGAGATTGCATCTTTCTTTCAGATATAGTTTGAGTCTCTTCTAACAATCTGTCAGATAGTGTACTCTTACCATGATCAATATGGGCTATCACACAAAAATTCCTAATCTTATCCATAAGGTACAAAGATAACTTTGAAGTTGTAAATGGTGTATTATTTAGTGCTGTTTGATAATCTATATTTTACTCGAATATACTTACAGGGTATCTTTGGTGCCAATAGATCTTTACCAATCTGAATTGTTGTATTTATTTCCAGAAATAGTTTTGAAAATTATACCTATTTCAAACCTTAGTTTTTGTCCAATATTTATGGAAGAAAGAGTCGATAGCAATGGCCTTTTGAGGTTGTAAATCCCTCTTCCATAAATGGCAAAGAATTCATTGAAAAAGAATCTATACTCTCCATGCAAGCCTGAAGTGGATGGAGTATAATTGTAGCCAACTAAAATGTCAGTTTTATTCAATTTTAGGATGTTGTACGCATGTATGTTAGCTCTTAGTGAATAATTAAATTTATTGACTTCAATTGGTAAAGCGAAAGGATTGTGTGTTGGCTTTTCATAAGAAGTCAAATATTTTAGATTCATTCCAATCGAAATGAACTTACCCAGGCCTGCATCTGCTCCTAAAAGTAAATAAGAAGTCTTACCTGGCTCAAATCCAAGTCGACCTACCATGTCTAAGTGTCCATCATAATATTGTGCATGACAGTAAGAAGAAATAAAGATTAAAGACCAAAAAACTGCAAGAGATTTACTTTTCATAACCGCACCTATCTAAAATATAATCTTTTAGTTCATTAGCTGTCATGTGAGTTTTGTTTTTTAAAAAATCCATACCATCACTCTCACCGTCAAAATATTTGTCTAACATTTTTTTCATTTGTTTGTCAAAGCCTCTTTGAGTTATCACTTTTCTAAGGAATACAAAACCAATATTAGTTGGAGCATCTTCTCCATCTCTCATTAAAAAAAGAGCCCCCATACCATCAAGATAGGTTTCCCAAGCTTGGCCATTTTTGTCAATCGAAAATTCTTGTATAGCTAAATAAGATGCTATATCCTCACAGCCTGCTCTAAATTGAAACCACGACTTATATTTAGATTTCTTATGTGGTTTGTCTGCAACACGGAGTCTATAAGAATAAAGTCTTCGGAGAAGCATTTTGTTTTTATCATTGTTAACTAGGATATAATCTAACTCAGAATACCCAATAGTATTTACATCGTCTTTTGCACTTAATCGATATTTGAGACGTTTGTGATCTTGGTTGATTAATCCTTCTTTGCTATTCTTAATTTGTAATACAAACTCACATTCCAAGACTTCACCATTTGTTAGGCCTAAAGTACCTGCCACGAAGTTTTTTTGTCCATATGACATTTGACTAAATATTATAAATAAAAACAATGTGTAGTTGTTAATCCTTCTCATAAGTAATGTGTTGATAATAAAAGAATCCGTGTCAAATAGCATAATAAAGGTAGCATAAATACAAGAATGATTAAATAGCATCTTTACTTATTGTTAGTTTTGCAGAAGAGACAAAATTGAATTTTAATGTTTTTAAATATGGCTATAATCAATATGATGAGTGACACGGTCACGAAACCTAGTAAAGCAATGCTAGAGGCCATGATGACAGCAGAGGTAGGAGACGATGTCTTCAAGTCTGACCCTACTATCAATGCACTCGAAGGCAAGGCTGCAAAAATGTTCAACATGGAAGCAGCTCTGTTTTGCCCAAGTGGCACAATGACTAATCAGATTGCAATAAAAATCAACACTGAGCCACTCGATGAGATTATCTGTGACCACTATAGCCATGTCTATCGTTATGAGACGGCAGGATTTGCATTCAATAGTCAAGTATCTGTTGCATTAATTCACGGAGAATATGGTAAGATTACTGCTGAGCAAATAGAAGAAGTTATTCAGCCAGATGCCGATTGGTTGCCTAAGACCGCCTTAGTTGTGTTGGAGAGCTCTACTAACAAGGGTGGCGGCAACTATTATACGCCTGAGGAGATTGCGCCTATCGCTAGGCTTTGTAAGGAGAGAGGACTAAAGCTACACCTCGATGGCGCAAGGTTTTTCAATGCTTTGGTGGAGATGGATCACCCGATAGAGGCTTTTAGCCAGTACTTTGATACAATCTCTATCTGCTTGAGTAAGGGACTCGGGGCACCCGTGGGTTCGCTATTGCTAGGTAGTAAGGAGGATATAAGAAGAGCAAGACGATTCCGAAAAGTCATGGGTGGTGGCATGAGACAGGCTGGGCTACTGGCTGCAGCAGGTATTTATGCCTTGGATCACAATATTGATAGGCTTGCACTTGACAATGCTAGGGCTAAGGAAGTTGGAGACCTACTTGCTATGCAGTCTTATGTTAAAGAGGTCAAACCAGTGAAGACTAACCTGATCATCTTCGAACTTGCCAATGAAATTACTGCCGAAAGATTCATAGAGGAACTCAAGACATATGACATTCTAGCTTCCCCATTTGGTAAGCATGCAGTTCGATTTATTTTTCATTTAGATATAGATCAGAACATGTTTGATAGAATAAAGGCAGTAGTTGGTATGATTAAATTATAGGTTTCGTACAACTAAATGCAACATTGTTGCGTTTATAAAGTATCTTTACTACACTACTAATTTAATATATAACTTATGAAAAAGCTAATGTACTTACTGCTACCTGTTGTATTGTTCATCGCCTGTGATCCGGATCCAATTGATGAAGGTCCAGATGAAGAGATTATAACAACGTTACTATACACATTGACACCTACTACTGGAGATCCAGTGGTGCTTAGTTTTAGTGACATTGACGGAGAATCTGGGAATGACCCGATCATTTCGGGTGGAACGTTAAGTGCTAACACCACTTATTCAGGTTCTTTGGAGTTGCTTAACGAGTCAGAAAGCCCTGCAGAGGACATCACAGAAGAGATTGCAGAAGAGGATGAAGAGCACCAATTTTTCTTTGCAACTACTATTGCTGACCTGACCGTTGCCTATGCAGATCAAGATGAAGACGGTAATCCGATTGGGCTAAGTACAACAGTAACTACTGGAGCCACAAGCGCAGGTACGGTTACTATTACCCTTAGACATCAGCCGAATAAGGGAGGAGAAAGTGTTTCAGATGGCGATATAACTAATGCTGGTGGAGAGACTGACATCGAAGTAGAATTCCCAATTACAGTTGAGTAAAAGAACACTTTGCATATTAGGATATTGGATGCTGAGTTGTCTAGTAATAGGAGCTCAGGATTGCGGTTTTACGTTAAGTGGACTGGTCAATGATCAGTCCACTAACGAGCCATTGAGCTACGCCAATATCGTAATTCAAGAGACTAAAGCAGGCGCAGTAACCAATGATGACGGCGAATTTGTGTTTGATGGCTTATGTGCTAATCACTACCACATTCATATCTCTCATCTCGGTTGTGAGCCACAAATATTACATATAGACTTAGTCAGTGATACCACCCTTCAAATCATCCTTGATCATACTTCTATAGCTTTAGGAGAGGTCGTAGTGGGAGCTAAGTCTCATGTGACAGCTACTCAGGCTAGTAATTACGTGGGTAAGCAAATGCTTGATGATAATTTGAATGAGTCACTATCAGACCTTATTGCTGATATCGCAGGAGTGCAAATGATTAGGAATGGCGCAGGTATTTCAAAGCCTATTGTACATGGTATGTTTGGCAATAGACTGACTATACTCAACAATGGGGTCCCTCAGAGTGGACAACAGTGGGGGATAGACCATAGTCCTGAGATTGACCCCAATGTAGCACAATCTATTACAGTAATCAAAGGAGTGCAATCTCTTGAGTATGGAAATGCAAACCTTGGTAGTGTAGTCTTAGTGCAACCTAAGTCTATTGGCAGAGAGCCCCACCTGCATGGCGGTGTCACTACATTGTTAGAAAGTAATGGTCTTGGTCTTAATATCAATGCTAGATTACAACAGTATACTGGCAAATTTGCTTGGAGGCTTACAGGTACCTACAAAAACTATGGAGACAGTAATACTCCAGACTACTACCTTCGTAACACCGGACTCCGAGAAGCTAACATGGCATTACAGGTGGAGAAGTCTTGGAAGGATAAGGTGTTCTCGGAGGTGTATATTAGCCACTTTTCTACTCGACTTGGCGTACTTAGAGGTTCACATATCAGTAGTACAACAGATTTGGCCTCAGCATTGTCAAGAGATACTCCTTTTTATACTGAGGAAAAGTTTAGCAGACGCCTAGATGCTCCGAACCAAGTCGTAGACCACCAACTAGCAAAATGGAATACTAAATACTATTTTGATACCGAAGACCATGTGGAGTTAACTCTAGCTCTGCAACGTAATAATCGAAAAGAGTTTGATATCCGAAGAGGGGATAGGACTGATAAACCGTCATTGAACATCTTACAGTACAATACTTTTTGTGATTTGAAATATTATAAGGTGCTGAACCAAGAGTGGAGTATGAAAATAGGGAGTACCACATCACTTACAAATAATCAAAACCAACCCGGTACTGGTATCACCCCACTCATTCCAGACTATTTTGCTTCTAGGGCAGGAGCCTATGCCTTATTTAATTGGAGCTCAGCCAAGTTTAATGTAGAGTTAGGGAGTAGGTACGATTACGAGTTTCAAAATATTGCAAAGTTCAGTAATACTGTACCCAAAGAATTGCTCAGGTTTAAGAATAACTTTCACAACGTCAGTGGACTACTCGGTCTATCATATCAATTGTCTGACAATCAGAGTCTATTGTTGAATACAGGGTTGGGCATGCGTAATCCAGCGATCAATGAGTTATACAGTTTCGGTCTACATCAAGGCGTGAGTGGCATTGAAGAAGGAGAAAGTGGGTTAAATAGTGAGACTGCCTTAAAATCAAGCATCGAATACAAGATATGGTCTGGGGTCGGATTTTCTTTAGATATCATGGGGTATTATCAGAGGTTTTGGGACTACATATATTTGTTGCCAACTGGGGAGACTCGGTTGACTATTAGAGGTGCCTTTCCAGTATTCAGGTATACTCAGACAGATGCAGGTATAGTTGGCTTAGATTTTAACTCTCAATTTAGCATTGGTAACGCATGGATTGCTACTCTTAACTATAGTTATATCAAGGGAACAGATGTCACCTTTAATCAACCATTGGTATTCATGCCAAGCAACAATGCCATCGCGGGACTGACTTATCAATTTAAACAGAGCCCAAAGTTGGGGAAGACAAGGTTTGAAAACTTAGAAGTTAGTAGTCAATTCGACTATACGTTCAAACAACACAATCTTTTGGAATCGCAAGATTTTGCCCTTCCACCAGATGGATATTTATTGACGGATATTGTATTATCTGGAAATATCATCCTGAGTAAGGTACAGTTGAGGTGTAATCTAAAAGTCACGAATGCATTTAATACTGTGTATCGTGACTACCTCAATAGACAGCGGTATTTTGCTGATGACCTAGGAAGAAGTATACAAGCGGGAGTTAATATTAAATTCTAAGTGATTATTGAGCCAAGTCATCTAACCCTTTCTTCCTAATCAGTTTCTTTTGGAAGTTGTTGTTACCATAGACAGCTGTCCCAATCATAATCATGACATTAGAGCCAAATTTGATATTCCATTCCTCAGGATTCTTGGTTTTGTCATTGTCTATCATTAGGACGACTTGATCACTAAAATTATAGTGATACTTTCCACCACCTTCTTTCTTGTCATAAGTGCCATATTCATAGGTGCTATCCTCTTTGAAGTCAAGCCACTTCCCGTCGTATGAGCCTTTTTCGGACATCTTCTTTCCGTCATGGACAAATTGGTATTCCCAGATATCAGCATCTATAATCGAATAGGATTTCTCAGTATCTTCACTAATTCTGTGATCTAATATTGATAAGGCTGAGCCACGCATATGAGTCATATCTCTACCGGAGGATGACTTTACACCGTCCTGCTGAGTTGGCTGAGTTGTTGTACTTTTGGAATCAGTTGTTTCTATATTTTTCTTAGCTGCATCTTCACTTGCACAAGAAAAAAGAAATATCCCTACCACAAGTGTGATTACGGCTGAATATGTCTTCATGGGTTTTTGATTATTTTTGGTAAAATAATGATATAATCTCGTCTAGCAAAAATAATGATTGATAAGTTTAATTCATACATTATAAATAAGATTTCATTTTTGAATAAATCAAAAGTGGTTATTGGTGTTAGTGGCGGTGCAGACTCAATGGTTTTGTTGTATTTGATGAGGTCTGTGACATCAGATATCATAGTGGCCCATGTCAATTATAGACTGAGGGGAGAGCAGTCAGACTTGGATCAAAGATTAGTCGAAGAGTATTGCAAACAACATGGATTGCCAGTCAAGAGCCTTCTGTGTGAATCTGGAACATTCGACCAACCTGGCGTTAATCTTCAAGAGAAGGCTAGAGAGATACGGTATACATTCTTTGATGCTGTATTAGCAGAGGCAGGGTTTGACTACATCTGTACAGCACATCATCAAGACGATAATGTAGAGACGACCTTACTTAATCTGTTTAGAGGTACGAATACCAACGGTCTAGCAGGTATCAAAAGTAGAAGAGGTAATGTGGTCAGGCCAATACTGAATCTAACCAAGGATGAAATATTAGCCTATGCACATCAAACAGGTATAGACTACAGAGTAGATCAGACCAACTTAGAATCTAAGTACTCTCGGAACTTCATCAGGAACAAAGTTATTCCCTTAGTTGCTCAGCGCTTTGATCAAGTGACTGTGAGGTTATCTAAAACTATCAAGAATATAACTGCACAAAATAACTATGTCAAGGCATTGACGGATCAAGTGATTTCGCCTTATCTGGATTATGATGGTGAGACTATATTATTGAATAAGCAGATTGTCAAGGATTATAGCATCGCTAATGAGATAGTCTATAGATGGTTAAACATGTATGGTTTTAGCCAAGAAAGTGTCAATGACTTACTTAAGCATGGCACATCCATCGGTAAGAGTATCCAAGCAGGGAGCTATATACTGGCTGTAGATAGACTCCAGTACATCTTGTTTGATGCTAAGAGGTTAGAGACCATCAAGAATCAGGAAGTTAAGGATGAACATATTGAAATTGTCTTGGAAGATGGAGGTCGACTTACTTCAGCACCAAGTCCTGGTAAGGATTATGAAGAGATGGTTTTAGATCCCCACTTGCTCAGTTTTCCGCTTACCTTAAGATCTTGGATAGCGGGAGATAAGATAGTCTACCAAGCAGATCCTATCTTGCACAAGAAAGTCAAAAAGCTATTCGTAGATCACAAAATCAGAGTAGATCAAAAGTCAAAGGTTCCGATTCTGGTGAATGGTGATGGTCAGTTAATATGGGTTATTGGCTTACAAAAAAGCCAGCGATTTGAAGATAATCAACACAATTATAGTATAAAATACATTAAATAATTACTTTATGTATTTTATGCCAATAAAAAAAGGAGCAAACTAATGTTTGCTCCTTACTTCAATTGATTTTGAGGAAATCAGATTTGCTCTTACTATTTTACTTTAGCAACAACTGCTTTGAATACGTCATAGTGATTCATTGCTAAGTCAGCCAAGACTTTTCTGTTTAAGTCAATATTTTGCTTACTTAAACCATGCATTAGGGTAGAGTAGTTCATCCCTTCCATTTTAGCTGCTGCATTAATCCTTGCGATCCAAAGTCTTCTGAAGACTCTTTTCTTATTTCTTCTGTCTCTATAAGCATATTGCAATGCTTTTTCCATAGCATTCTTTGCTACAGTGTAGACATTACTTCTAGCACCAAAGTATCCTTTAGTTGCTTTAAGTATTCTTTTTCTTCTTGCTCTTGACGCTACTGCGTTTACTGAACGTGGCATATGTTATGTGTTTTATGATATAGAGGCTAATATTGCTATCGGCGCTTACGATCCTATATCCGTTAACTAATTAATTGATTCCTAAGAGTGCTTTGATTCTTTTGCTATCAGCTTTAGATACATTAGTACTACCGACTAATCTCACTTTAGCTTTTTTAGACTTCTTTCTTCTAAGGTGACTAGTACCAGCCTGGAATCTTTTAATCTTTCCAGAGCTTCTTACTCTAAATCTCTTCTTAGCACTCGAGTTTGTCTTTACTTTAGGCATAGCTCTTTAAATTTTGGACTGCAAAAGTAATATATTAATTGAATAAATGTACTTGTAATTACTTCTTTTTCTTAGTAGGAGCGATTAGTACAGTCATTCTTCGTCCTTCGAGTTTAGGTAATGTTTCTGCACCACCTAGATCTGAGAGCTCATTGATCAACTTCAACAAGAGTAATTCGCCCCTATCTTTGAATACGATGGTCCTACCTCTAAAGTGTACATAAGCTTTCACCTTTGCACCTTCTTCTAAGAATTTTCTAGCATGTCTTAACTTAAATTGGAAGTCATGGTCATCGGTATTAGGACCGAATCTGATTTCTTTAATTACAGTTTTGACTGTGTTTGACTTGATTTCTTTGTCTTTCTTCCTCTTGAGGTAGAGAAACTTGTTATAATCAATAATCTTGCACACCGGTGGTTCTGCGTTAGGACTGATTTCTACTAAGTCAAGTCCTGCTTTTTCTGCAAGAGCTAGTGCTCGATGAGTGTTGTATACTCCATTTTCTACTGTCTCGCCAATAGCTGCAGAAATTTTTTCTAAGTCGTCACCAACTACTCTTACTTTAGGAGCACGGATTTTTTCGTTTACGTTAAATTGAGGTTTTACAACTCTTTGTATAGGCCTTCTGGATCTTCTTGCCAAATGATATGTATTTAATGAATAATAGTGTTAAAGTGTAAATGTAGACTATTTTTTATTCTACATCTCCCGCTACAGGTGATTTAGATAGTTCTATGATTATATTTTCTTTATTCTTGTCCAGTTTTGCTGCTAATTCAGAGCCTTCTTCCGGACCTTCATTGAGAATAAACTCAGCGATAGGGTCTTCAAGATATTTCTGGATAGCCCGATTCAACGGTCTAGCACCAAATTGTGGGTCGAATCCTTTCTCTGCCACGAACTTCTTAGCCGTAGGCAATATTTTGAGTTTGTACTCACCCATATTAGCAAGTCTAGTATGTAGGTCTTTCAATGCAATATCAATGATATTCATGATATGCTCTTGGTCGAGACTATTGAAAATGATCACATCATCAATTCTGTTAAGGAACTCAGGAGAGAATGTCTTTTTCAACGCATTCTGAATAATACCCTTAGAGTCATCATCAGATGATGTCTCTCTAGCCTTTGTAGCGAATCCTACTCCAGTACCAAAGTCTTTTAACTGTCTCACTCCAATATTGGACGTCATGATAATAAGGGCATTCTTAAAGTCTACCTTTCTTCCAAGACCATCTGTCAGCTGACCATCGTCTAACACCTGTAATAAGATGTTGAAGATGTCTGGATGCGCTTTTTCTATCTCATCCAAGAGTATCACTGAGTAAGGCTTTCTTCTTACCTTTTCTGTCAATTGTCCACCTTCTTCATAGCCTACGTATCCTGGAGGTGCTCCGATCAGTCTACTTACTGAAAACTTCTCCATGTACTCTGACATATCTATTCTGATGAGGGCATCATCTGAATCGAAGACATGCTTTGCAAGAGCCTTGGCCAATTCTGTCTTACCTACACCGGTAGGGCCTAGGAAGATAAATGTACCAATTGGTTTATTCGGGTCTTTGAGCCCGATTCTATTTCTTTGGATCGACTTCGTAATCTTTTCGACTGCTTCATCTTGACCAATGATATGCTTCTTGATGGTATCGGCCATGCCAACTAGCTTCTTATTTTCGCTTTGAGCTACCTTAGTTACGGGGATACCAGTCATCATAGAGACTACCTCTGCGATGTCATCTTCATTTACTGGGTATCTAGTTTGCTTTGACTCTTCTTCCCAGTCTTTCTTTGCCTGATCAAGTTTTTTTGTCAGTTTCGACTCATGGTCCCTAAGGTCAGCAGCCTTTTCATATTGTTGGCTTTTGACAGCTTGGTTTTTTAGGTTTTTGACACCTTCGATTTGCTTCTCTAAGTCTTCAATATACTTAGGTACGTGGATATTCTTGAGGTGTGTTCTAGCGCCTACTTCATCTAATACGTCGATAGCCTTATCTGGTAAGAATCTATCACTGATGTACCTATCACTTAGTTTGACACAGGCCTTAATGGCATCCTCGGAGTACTCCACATTGTGAAACTCCTCATATTTAGGAGCTATATTACCTAGTATGTGAATTGCTTCTTCTGGTGAAGGTGGTTCGATGATTACCTTCTGGAATCTACGATCCAAGGCTCCGTCCTTTTCGATATATTGTCTGTATTCGTCTAATGTCGATGCTCCTATGCATTGCAATTCTCCTCTGGCTAGAGCTGGTTTAAAGATATTACTTGCATCTAGCGAACCAGTAGCGCCTCCTGCACCAACCATGGTGTGGATCTCATCTATGAACAAGATGACATCTCTTGTCTTCTCTAATTCATTCATGATGGCCTTCATTCTTTCTTCAAACTGACCTCTATACTTGGTGCCTGCAACTAGTGCTGCAAGGTCAAGCATTACTATTCTTTTATTGAACAGCGTTCTGGATACCTTCTTTTGAATGATTCGTAAGGCTAGACCTTCAACTATTGCAGTCTTTCCTACTCCCGGTTCACCGATGAGTATAGGATTGTTTTTCTTTCTTCTACTTAAGATCTGAGATACTCTTTCTATCTCTTCATTTCTTCCGATGATTGGATCGAGTTTGCCTTCTTCGGCTAACTTGGTTACGTCTCTTCCAAAATTGTCAAGTACAGGTGTTCTTGATTTAGATGATCCTTTGGATGACGATCCACTGAAGGGTTGCTGTGGGCTATCTTCAAATGGCATATCAGCGTCAGAATCTGCACTCATAATGTCACTCATGTCATCTGACTGCTCATGCACTACATATTCTAGCTCTTTCTTATAAATCTCATAATCAATATCCATACTCTGAAGGATTTTTGAAGCTTCGTTTTCTTCATGCTTCAGGATAGATAAGAGTAGGTGCTCAGGGCATATTTCATCATTCTTGAATAGCTTAGCTTCTAAGAATGTCACTTTTAGTACTTTCTCTGCATGCTTGTTAAGCGGTAGGCTGCCAATGCTGACATCAGTCTTCATTGTGGAAGTAGCTTGAGACTTCTTTTCAATATTGTATTGTAGCTCATTCAAATCTACATCTAGAGAGTCTAATACTTTTACAGCTAGACTTTCTGTATCTTGTAACATACCGAGCAAAAAATGCTCCGTACCTATATAATCATTGCCCAATCTTACAGCTTCGTCCTTGCTGTTAGATATTATTTTCTTCACGTCCTGCGAAAATCTTCTGTTCATAATCTGTAACTTATACTTATAAAGATATGAATAATCATGCCACTAAGCAATTTTACCAATTTTGGCAGATATCAATAGATTCAAATGATTCTAAAGTGTCATATTGGCAACTCTGTTAGTATCTTGCATTGATTATTACAACCAAACTCAGGGAGGAAAAAGTGTTAAAGCACTATTAAATATCTGCTTCTCAGTAAAAATAAAATTATTATTTGACTTCATCTGACATTTATCCCAATTTTGGAGAATATATGCCAAGTTCATTAGCGTTATGCCTTTGATTTTTTGTTCATCCAATAACAATTGTTAAACATTGGAAAAAATTAAATAAATTTGCAGCCGCTTAAGCAACCTTAACCGAATCAATCTAAGTATGAAATATTCATTAGACAAACAAGAAAAGTATACACTACTTCAATTAAATGAAGAGAATCTCAATTCTCTGATAGCGCCAGACCTTAAGTCTGAGTTTGTCTTTTTGCGGAATGAAGGAGTCACTAACCTCATTTTGGATTTAGGGAATGTTAAGTATGTAGATTCTTCTGGACTTAGTGCTATTTTGACAGCCAATAGACTCTGGAAAGACTATGGTGCTTTTGTGCTCACAGGTATAGCTCACCCAGCAGTACAAAAACTCATCACTATCTCAAGGTTAGAAACTATCTTGTCTCTGATCCCTACCATAGAAGAAGCCATAGATTTCGTCTTCATGGAAGAGATAGAAAAGGAGCTTAAATCAGACGAAGAGGAATGAAAACCTTCACATTGACAGTACTTGGATCAAGTGCTGCGATGCCATCTTACGGCAGATTCACATCTTGCCACTCTATTAATTATAATGACAAATATTTTCTTGTAGACTGCGGAGAGGGTGCTCAGATTAGGGTAGCTCAATACAAAGTCAAGCGAAATAAGATAGCATGTATCTTTATTTCACACTTACATGGTGACCATATCTTTGGCCTCCCTGGACTCCTGACTTCCTTCAACCACTTTGATCGAAAGATTCCACTTAAACTTTTTGGCCCTAAGGGGTTAAGATCCTTTGTAGAGACTATATTTTCAGTAGGAAATAGCTCACCTAACTATGACTTGGAGATTATTGAATTTGAGACTGATGGACTCCTAGAAGTTTGGAAGAATCACGAATTGGTGGTTAGTGCCTTTCCTCTCAAGCATAGAATAGAAACCTATGGATATCGCTTTGACGAAGTCATAGCTACATACAACATTCTTCCTGAAGCAATTAAGAAGTTTGAACTGAACTACGAAGAGATCAGAATGATTAAAACTGGTAAGGATGTAGTTA
The DNA here is from genome assembly GCA_020631405.1 of Saprospiraceae bacterium. GTDB lineage: Bacteria > Bacteroidota > Bacteroidia > Chitinophagales > Saprospiraceae > JAHDHH01. Next base: position 44,967 of record JAHDHH010000013.1, on the reverse strand, counting down.
GACCAGATGAGACAATTAGTTATAAGGACTGTACTATACCAAAGTCAAGCGAACGGTCTTATGCTTATTGCAGTGATACAATTTATGATGAAGATTTAGTTCAGTATATATCAGGTGTAGATGTACTCTACCATGAAACCACGTATACCAATGAGTTTGTCAAAGAAGCTGAAGAACGCTATCATACTACTGGAGCTCAGGCAGGCAGGATAGCTCAATTAGCCAATGTCAATACATTAATTACTGGGCACTATTCGGCTAGGTATAGAGTTGGGCAAGAGCCTTTCGAAGAAGCCCTATCTGTATTTCCAAATACAAAAAAAGGGTATGATGGGTTTATGTTTAGATTCTAACTAACGTCCTAGCATATCGAGCGGCTGACCGATTGGGAAGCTGATCTGATATGCAGTGTTAGTACCTGGCACTTTATTCGTTTTTAATTTTAGCTAAATATTCTTTGGGGGTAAATATAGATAATTCACTCTCTTTATAATCTTTTGTATTGCGTGTTATTAGAATCTTGTGACTAGCTTCAACTGCACAGAAATTTTGTATGCTATCTTCAAAGTCCGTAAATTTTGATTTTGTGGCTTTATCAATTACCGTCTGACCTGAGTTTTCTATGCTTATTATCTTAAGTATCTTATTTATTTTGGAGTCAGCTCTTTTCTTAGTTTCAAGTCGTCCTATTATATAATGCATATTAGCAATACTCAAAATAGATGTATATAGTTTAATTTGTGATTCTATAGATTTTTCGATTAGTATCGCCGTATCTTCTGAAAATGGTTCTCTGTCTAGAAGTAAATCTAGAAGCACATCTGAGTCTATAAAGAGTTTTTTCATTTGCCCAAATATTTTTCCATTAGCGCATCTTCCAAAATATCTTTGTAAGATATAAAACCTTCAGGTAGCTTAACAGATCCTTTTAACTCTCTAACTATTTTTAAAGTTGACTCCCTTTTGTTCTTTTCATCTTTCAAGGCGAGTGATTTGAGATATTCTTCTACTATGTTTGATAAGCTTTTGCCACTTGATTTAGCGTATTTTTTTGCTTCTTCAATCACAATTTGATTTATCGATAAAGTCAACTTGCCACTCATACGTATTATTTTATACGTGCAAATATACTATTAATCTTTAATCCTTGCAAGTTCACTTTTTTAATTTTGCTTGGTACTAACTCGTGTATATATTAAATAAAATCAATATGTAATGCTTAGATTATATATTGTAATAGGTTTAGTATTTGTCGGTTTGGGAGATTATCTAAAGAGGCATCCTCCTAAGCAAATCAATAATTGGTACGGATACAGAACAATTTGGGTATAAATGCTCTCAACAGCATTGGGATAAGGCTCAAGTGTATAGTGCAATGCGGAAGATAGAGTCTGGTATAGGAATAACCATAGTAGAGATATTTGTGTTAAATACTGCCGACTTAAGACTACTTAATCTTGCACATCATACCCGTATTGCTAGCCACTTGATATATTGTGTTCATTATAGAATGCTATCTTAAACGGATTAATTAATAGTCAATACAGAGAGATGATGTCCAGATATACTTATCCTTGCATCTTGTCGTTTAATGAATTGCAAATGTCAATTATGAAATATTTCTATTGTGTAGTGTTATGGATGGCATGCCTTGTATTGTTGCCTAGTCAGTGTGATGCTCAAGATGTGCAATTCTCACAACCGTTTACTGTAGCTCAATACCTCAATCCTGGATTGACAGGAAATTTTGATGGACGTTACAGGATCATGACAGTATACAGAGACCAAGGAAGGAATATTCTTGGTCAGCCATTGGTGTCATATGGATTTGGTGGAGATGTAAAGTTTGACATAGGCAGCCCTGTTGCTGGTGGTGGAGATTTATTTGGTGTCGGGGTATTCTTCTTATCAGACCAAGCACCCACCTTCGAGTTCAATACGAATGCAATTAGCCTCAATCTGGCTTACCATAAGAAATTAAGTAGGAGGTCTCAGGATTTTCTAAGTCTTGGCTTGCAATTTGGAGTTCAGCAGAGAAATATCAACTACGACAACCTAGATTTTCCAGATGAGTTCAACCAAGTAGATGAGTTCAATCAGCAAACGCAAGAAGGTCTTCCTCCCAATAACTTTGGTTATGCAGATGTGGGACTTGGCTTGACTTATAGTACTCAACCAAGTACTTCGCTTAAGATGTTCATGGGTGCCGCCTTACATCATTTCAATACGCCTAACTTGTCATTCTTTTCATTTAGTGAGGATCCCGATCCACAGACACAAGTTGATTTTAGCTTGAATGCAAAGTTCACAGCTCATATCAGTGCTGATTATAATTTAACAGATTTCACGTCCTTACTACCTAGGCTTATTTATATCAGCCAAGGGGACTATCAGCAAGTAAATGTCGGTACTTATATCAAGTTTGACTTTATCCAAAGTAGGACGGCATTGTATACTGGTCTTTGGCTCAGAATGGTGGGAAATGTGGATGGGATGCAGCCTAGGTTTCTGATACCCAACATTGGGTTTGAGTTAGGAGACTTCCTTCTAGGAGTCAGCTATGATGTCAATACGTTAAATACATTTGGGACGAATAATGGAGCCAATACACTAGAATTAAGTGTAAGGTTTTTAGGCTCTTTTGAGAATGATGATTATTTCTGTCCACAATTTTAAGAAAGGCTAGACCATTTCACTGTTTCTCTGATTATCTTAGCGGCTTACCAATAGAGAATTATTCTTGGCCAAGAAGTCGAAAACAAAGAAGGTAACCCCTTTAATGCAACAATACTTTGACATTAAGTCAAAGCACCCTGATGCTCTTTTGCTCTTCAGAGTTGGGGACTTTTATGAGACATTTGGTGAGGACGCAATCAAGGCATCGCAAGTCCTTGGAATTGTCTTGACTGCCAGAAACAATGGGGGAGACGATATTGAGCTTGCTGGGTTTCCTTACCACTCTGTGGATACCTATCTGCCAAAATTGGTGCAAGCGGGGTTTAGAGTAGCAGTATGCGAACAACTAGAAAAACCATCAAAAGAAAAGAAAATAGTCAAGCGTGGAGTTACTGAACTAGTAACTCCAGGAATTACCTACCATGACTCAATACTAAGCCATAAGTCCAATAACTTTCTTGCAGCAGTAGTCCTAACTAAGACTAAGCAAATTGGAATGGCCTTTATTGACATTTCAACAGGAGAATTTTTTGTAGCCCAGGGTGGAGAAGGCTTGTTGACCAAACTCATCCAGAGTTTTGAACCTACAGAGATCCTGGTAAGGCGAGATCTCAAAGAAGACTTGTCGTCCAAGCTCAAAGATCCAAACCTATATATTTACCCACTTGAGGAGTGGATATATTCTGAGGATCATGCTATCAAAATGCTATCAGACCACTTTGACGGCAGTTCATTCAAAGGGTTTGGGATAGACAGTTTGCCACTAGGTCAGATTGCAGCAGGAGTCATTATCCAATACTTACAAAACAATAATCAAGAAGACCTCAAGCACATCACCTCAATCAATAGGATACAAAATGATGAGTTCATGTGGTTGGATAGGTTCACAATACGGAACTTAGAATTGCTCAATAGTCAGTTTGATACAGGTAAGTCATTGTATTCTGTATTGGATATGACGATGTCCTCAATGGGCGGTAGACTACTTAAGAAGTGGATACTCTTGCCCTTAGTGTCTGTACATGCTATAGAGCAACGACATAATAAGGTTGCCTTCTTATTAGAACATGAAGAAGTATCAGATAAGCTCGGTCAAAGTGTAGCAAAGATTGGAGACTTAGAAAGACTGGTCTCTAAAATATCGACCTATAAGATCAACCCGAGAGAGCTGGCATCGTTGGCTAATTCTCTAAAGGAAATTCCGACTATTCAACATGTTCTTACTACAGAAGCTAAGGACGAATTTGCTGTGATTTTGGAACAATTGCACCCATGCGAGACTCTAGTTGAAACTATCAATAAGGCAGTGATTGAAGACCCGCCAACGAATACAAACAAAGGGTTTTATATCAAGGAGGGTTATGATAAGGAATTAGATGAACTTAAATACATTATAAAAAACAGTAAAGCATTACTAGTTGAAATTCAACAAAAAGAAGCCGAGGCTACAGGAATTGCAAACCTTAAAATAGGGTTCAATAATGTCTTTGGATACTACTTAGAAGTCACTAATAAGTATAAAAACTTAGGCCTTATCCCAGATCATTGGATCAGGAAGCAGACATTGACTAATGCGGAGCGGTATATCAGTGATGAACTCAAGACCCTTGAGTCAAAAATACTAACTGCTCAAGAAAGCATGTTGGTTATTGAAGCTAGGCTATATGATGAGCTCATTCAGAAGTGTATTGCATACATCAAGCCTATCCAAGAGAACGCAAGACTAGTTGCAGAACTTGATGTCCTTGGTGGTTTTGCTAAGCAGGCGAAGAAGTATAACTATTGTAGGCCGACAGTCAATTCAGGTAATATCATCGATATAACACAAGGACGGCATCCAGTAATAGAGCATCAATTAGAGCATTACACCTCTTATATTCCTAATGACATCTTACTAGACAGTGATACGCAGCAAATCATGATGATTACTGGACCCAACATGTCAGGTAAGTCGGCTGTATTGAGGCAAACAGCCTTGATCGTACTCATGGCTCAGATTGGGAGCTTTGTGCCAGCTGATGCTGCTGAGATTGGATATATTGACAAACTATTCACTAGGGTAGGAGCCAGTGATAATATCAGTAGCGGCGAATCAACATTCATGGTTGAAATGAATGAAACTGCTAGTATCATGAATAATATTTCAGATAGAAGCCTTGTCCTCTTAGATGAAATAGGTAGAGGGACAAGTACCTATGATGGGATATCAATCGCCTGGTCTATAGCCGAATACCTCCACGAACTGCCAGATGCTAAGCCTAAAACTCTCTTTGCAACTCATTATCATGAACTTAATGAATTAGCTGACAAGCACGAGAGAATTAAGAACTATAATATTGCAACTAAGGAGATTGATAGCAAGGTAATATTCCTCCGCAAACTGGTAGAAGGAGGATCAGAACATAGCTTTGGTATCCATGTGGCCAAGCTTGCTAGTATGCCCAATAAGATAGTCTATAGAGCTGCTCAGATTCTATTGGAGCTAGAGAAAAAGTCAATCCAAAAAGAATCAAGTCAAACACTCAAGCAGATGGCACAACCAGTTACGATTCAGATGAACATGTTTCAGCCAGAGGTTGATGCAGCGATCGTAAAAGAACTAGACATGGTCAATATCGAAACCATGACTCCAGTAGAGTGCATGATGAAACTCATGGAGCTCAAGGGAATGGTCAAGTAATAGCAAGATATCTGACCTACTGGTCACATCCGCCAATATTAGCTTCAAATAGACTACCAGCTTCTGCACAGAACCCATTGTCTAAGAGGACATCAGTACCACCTTGGTATAATACACTAGCACCGCTCTGAATCGAATTGGTTGCTGTTACATTGTCGATGACTATGACTTCGGCAGTCTCTCCATTGATATAATCGGTCACTTCGTTAGAGTTTTGTAAGCATTTCTTATAAATAAAGTATTGGCTCGATAATGATTGCAGGTCACAATTTGTCGATACAAAACCATAGTCCTCACCACTTACATTTGGATTATTACAGACTGTATTCCAAGTGTTTCCAAAAGCGTTTTCATCTCTGTTCAATAGTTCTAAGGCTCCTGGATTCGTGGTAGAGCTCATTAGCGGAGAACTCAAGGGGTCGTCTAAGGTGATGTAAGTAGATGCATCATAATCAGCGGCACCATAATTATTGACTATGAAGTAGCTCTCAAGACCTTCATTCGACGAAGGACTATCATCCGGGAGCAGGTGAATGACAGTTCCCCAGACATCACCATTCGGTAAGCTACCGCTATTGTCAAAGTTGAGCTGGATTGCCCCATTAGCAAAACTATAGTCTCCAGCAGCTGTAATTGCATGCTTTTCTGAGCTTCCCCCTCCAACGGGAGCATTGCTGGTGATTAGGCTGCTACTACCTCCAACCATAGCACCATGCCTTGTGCCAATCCGATCTAAGATAGCAGATCCTTCATCATTGAGTTGGTAATAGGCGATAAAATCAGGGTCATTTGCAATGACATCTTCTTTGGTAAGATGTCTATATTGACGGATTTCATCTTGTGAAAGGCTCCTGTTCCATATACAGACTTCATCGATTTCACCTCGGTAGTTTCTACTTCCCCATCCCTTGTAGCTCCCTATTTTCATAGCATTGATCTGAGTCTGAGTTAGGGTGATGTTATGGACTGACGCTTCCCCATTGAGGTAGATAGTAAGTGAAGACGGTGTTGCTACCAATGCAACATGAGACCATTCTCCACTAGGTGCTATGAGGTTGCTATCCCACCACCATTGACCACCTGGCCAGTGATAGGCTAGGGTATTGTTGCCTTCTCTAAAATTAAGTCCTGCCGCATCGTCATCAGCCATAAGTATACTTGCATAGTCGTCCTGTATACCATCAGGTTTGATCCATGCAGACATAGTGAATGTATTAGTGTTTAATCCAAATGCTGGAAGTTGGACATAGTCTCCCGAAGCCATAGTTTTGAACATGTCTCCTGGAATAGTATCCGGATTACAGCCACCTGACACGGTGACGAATGCTGTTTCTGTTTTACTGAGGTTAGTTCCATTAGGTAGCACTGCATCTAAGGTTACATCATAAGTGCCACTAGTCCCAAATACTACCTTAGGGTTTCTAAAGGATGTGTCATCGACAAATTGAGGTGTTGGGTTAAATGACCAAGACCAAGAGACATTGTTGATATCCATGATAGAGTATGAGTCAAACTTTACCGTATCTCTGCCGCAATTCACTTCGTCATTACTTGTCATGATTTCAAGACTTGGTGCATATGGTACTGGAATAGGTGCTTCCCAAACTCCTCTTCCATTTGTACCTACTCTCAGTGTATTCTGAGCATAGAACGGTCTGGTCTGAAGGATTCTTGTTTCGAAAGGTAAGCCACTACCGTAGTCAATCCAGACATTCATTCCTGGGTCATAGAAGAAGTAACTATAATTAGTAGCTAAATAGACTACTCCATTACTCCCTGGTTGGAAGGCAATATCTCGAGTATTATGATCGTCAAGCATGTCGGATGTCATATTAGTCCAATTTGTTCCACCGTCAACACTTCTGTATACTTTTTCGCCATTGGCTCCATTTACTGGAATGGCCCAAATCTCGTCCGGATTATATGGATCTATAGCAAACTCTAACCTCCAACGATTGGCATCAATGTCTGTCAGTTTTTGGAAGCTAGCTCCACCATCTATTGATTTATGTATTTCACACCAATCCCAGTAGCCTCCTCCTGGTTGAAATACACAGTACATAATGTCAGGATTAGATCTTGCTATTTCTATTTCGTAGACTTTACCAGCAGGGAAGGTATGTAGTACCGTCCAAGTGCTACCTGCATCATTAGAACTGTAGATCATATTATCCTTGCCAGCGTACATCTTATCTGCATACTTTGGGTGAAAGTAGAGTCCACTACTACTACTTTGACTGTAAGATTCGTTAGGGATTAGGTTGACTGGATTGCCATTAATTGCTGTGCCTCCAATAGTTGAAGGAAGTTTTTTTGTAACGGTATACCCCGACCAATATTGATTGAAGTAAGTAGTTTTGTTGTCCAACGGATTGACATAACCTGTTGATTCTTCTACTCCTCCTACATTGTGAGTATTACCTAGGCCATAACTACCTACATAAGCGGTATTACCATTGTGGTACTTGCCACCAACATAGACATCTTCATTCCAACCGACTCCGAAGCCCCAAAAATTGGAAGCGATCATGCCTTCGTGTCTTGAATCGTGAGAAAGCAATTCGTCGTTAGAATAGTTTATCCCTCCATCTGAGGCTACCCAAATATCATTGCCACTGACCTCGATTGCCTGGATGTCGGCATGGATGTGACTTAGTCTTGTAGAGTTAGCTGCTCCGATACTTTGGTAAGTTGCTCCTCCATCTGTCGTCTCGCTGAGTCTGATAGTACCAAACCATACCACATTTGCATCATTGGGAGATGCCTCGCAATCAAAGTTATAAAAGCCCTGATGGTAGCCATCGCTATAAGCAGCGGCATTCCATGGCATAGTGTTGACACTTTGATATGGGCTACCTATTTGGCCAGAAGGGAGATACCAACTGTCTCCAGAATTATTTGACCTGTACAGTCCAATCCATCCTGAGTCTCCATCCTTACTCTGTCCAATCAAGCAAGCGTAGACACGAGTGGGATCATCGGGTGATACTGCTATCTTACCTCCTCCTTCACTTGCCTCAGTACTATTTTCTGGCACATACCATCCTGTTGAGACCTGAGTAAATGAGTTGCCATTATCAGTGGACTTGTAAAAATCTGTCTTATTCACCCCATCTGACATGAGCAAGTAGAGCATGCTTCCATTGCTTGGGTTCCAATCGATATCCCAACAAGCATTAGTATAACTTATATTCCAATTAGATCCATCGTCTAACGATCGGTGTAATCCATTCTGAGCAGCTAAGTAGATGTGGTCTGTATCATCTGGGTCAAACTTAATCTCATCAACTCTAGCATCTACATAGTAAAGTTCTGTCCAAGTAGCTCCGCTGTTTGTGGATTCGTAAATTCTGCTATTGGCATAGATTAGGTAGCGATTATCATCTTTGGGATCTATTTGTACAGCAGTAATACCACCAGAAAAAGGTTCGTCTTTAGTAATCAACGACCAAGAAATACCTTTGTCTAATGAGTGAAACACTCCACCTGATTCTGTGCCAGCAAGGATGAGATTAGAATTGTTTGTACTCTGGTTAATCGCGTAGACATTGGCATGGTGAGAGTCTAACTCTAACGTACCATTTCTATATGTAGCAAATGGTCCGATGCTTTCCCAAATATTTGTACTTCGTTGTGCTGATTTCTGTGCCTTGACTCTGTTGATTAATTCATCTTCCTCTTTCCGTGAAGGAAGGTTGATTGTACCATCAACTTTGCAATAGTCATTAACTGCCTGTCTCCAATGCTTATAGTTTTGAGTATGAATTGTCTTAGCGAATGTATTAGTCTTGTAGTATTGGTCATAAAGCCAATCCACCTTCCAGACATTACACGTAGGACTATACATTTCTACTGCCCAGTCAGGGGTATCTGACTTAATAGGTGGGATATATTTAAATAGGGAAAGGTCGTTTTGGGCAACACTAATGTTTATCCAAATACTAAGCAAACTAAGTACAAGTGCAATTTTCTTCATCTCTAACAATATATAGATGTGAAAATAGGAAAAACAATACAGAAGGTATAGTGTAACGGTTGCTATAAATACATTATGATAAATCTATATATGTACTGCCTTTAATAACATTTCTAGAGATGACCATGCGCTGGATTTCTGAGGTACCCTCGTAGATTTGCGTAATCTTTGCATCCCGCATTAGTCGTTCGACATGATACTCTTTGACGAAACCATAGCCACCGTGGACTTGCACAGCTTCAACAGTATGCTTCATAGCTACTTCTGAAGCAAATAATTTGGCCATTGCAGCAGCTTGTGCATAGTCTCTACCTTGATCTTTAAGCCATGCAGCTCTATACACTAGCATCCTTGCAGCTTCAATGTTCATTGCCATGTCAGCTAGTTTGAATGCTATAGCTTGATGTCTATTGATTTCCTTGCCAAATGCCTTTCTCTCATGAGAATAGGCTAGTGCTAGCTCATAAGCACCTGCTGCGATACCTAGGGCTTGAGCCGCAATCCCAATCCTTCCGCCATCTAGCGTCTTCATGGCATATTTAAATCCAAATCCATCAGGACCCAGTCTGTTTGCCTTTGGAACCTTGACATCTTGGAACATTACTGACGAAGTGTCTGATGAACGTATACCGAGTTTATCTTCTTTAGCACCAGTACTGACACCTTCTGCATCAGCTTCTATGACAAGGGCATTGATCCCTTTGTGTCCAAGTTCTGGATTGGTCTGAGCAATGACAACATAGAGTCCTGCTGTTTTACCATTTGTAATCCAGTTTTTTGTACCATTGACAAGGTAGTAGTCACCTTTGTCTTCAGCAGTAGTTCTTTGGCTAGTTGCATCGCTACCAGCCTCAGGTTCTGAGAGACAGAATGCTCCAATCATTTCGCCAGAGGTAAGTTTAGGAAGGTAACGTTGTTTGATTTCTTCCGAACCATACTCTTCTATTCCCCAGCATGCTAAAGAGTTGTGTGCTGAGACAATCACAGAGCAAGAATTATCAATTTTGGACAATTCTTCCATGATGACGACATAGGACAAGGCATCCATTCCAGAACCTCCATATGCTGGATCTACCATGATTCCCATAAATCCAAGGTCTGCCATTTGTCTCACTTCTTCAGTAGGGTAGGCCTGATTGCTATCTCTCTCTATGACTCCTGGTTTGAGTATCTTTTGAGTGAATTCTCTTGCACTCTCTCTGATCATCAATTGGTCTTCGCTTAGGGTAAAATCCATGGTATTAAGGTTTTATAGCGGTATGTTACCGTGTTTTTTAATTGGTATATCTATTGTTTTATCCTTCAGCATAGTAAATGCTCTTATCAACTTGCGTCTTGTATGCTTCGGAAGTATGACTTCATCAATAAAGCCTCTCTCTGCCGCACTGTATGGATTGGCAAATAGGTCAGCATATTCAGCTTCTTTTTCTTTAAGTTTTGCAGCGGGATCAGCTGCATCTTTAATTTCTTTTTTAAAAATGATCTCACTTGCACCCTTTGCTCCCATTACTGCTATTTCTGCTGATGGCCAAGCGTAGTTCATGTCAGCGCCAATATGTTTGGAGTTCATGACATCATAGGCACCACCATAGGCCTTTCTTGTAATGACTGTCACCTTAGGAACTGTAGCTTCGCTCAGGGCATAGAGAAGTTTGGCTCCATTAGTGATGATTCCATTCCACTCTTGGTCTGTACCTGGAAGAAAACCTGGGACATCCACAAGTACTAACAGTGGAATATTGAAGCAGTCACAGAACCGTGTAAATCTTGCTGCTTTTTTTGAACTGTTTACATCAAGACAACCTGCTAGGTTCATGGGTTGATTGGCAACTATACCAATACTCTGTCCAGCTATCCTGGCAAAGCCCACAATAATATTAGCAGCATAATCTTTATGGATTTCAAAAAAGCTATCTGCATCGCAGACACCATTGATGATGTCAACCATGTCGTAGGGTTGATTGGCATTATCAGGGATGATACTTTCTAGTTCTTCTCTGACTTCTTCTTGTAGGTCGTAGGGTAGGTCTGCCGGCTTTTCTTCGAAGCTTTGTGGCATGTAACTCAAGAGTCTTTTGACATCTTGAATGGCTAGGATATCATTAGCAGCAGTCAAATGTGTGACTCCACTTTTCGTGGAATGTGTAGATGCGCCGCCGAGCTCTTCAGATGTGACAGATTCGTTTGTTACAGTCTTCACCACATTAGGCCCTGTGACGAACATGTAACTTGTATCTTCTACCATGATCGTAAAGTCGGTAATAGCTGGGGAATAGACAGCCCCACCTGCACAAGGCCCCATGATGGCTGATATTTGTGGAATTACACCACTAGCCATGACATTACGATGAAAGATGTCAGCGTACCCACCTAGAGATCTTACCCCTTCTTGAATTCTTGCACCACCACTATCGTTAAGTCCAATAAGTGGGGCTTTGACCTTCATTGCAAGATCCATAATCTTACAGATCTTTTCTGCATGTGTCTCAGATAGTGATCCACCGAATACAGTAAAGTCCTGAGCAAATACGTAGACTAGTCTACCTTCTATATTGCCATAACCTGTGATTACACCATCTCCATAGAAGACCTGATCTTGCATCCCAAAGTCAACAGTTCGATGAGTAACTAAGGCTCCAATTTCTTCAAAAGTATTATCATCAAGAAGGAAGTGAATCCGTTCTCTAGCAGTAAGCTTTTTCTTAGCATGCTGGGCATCTATTCGCTTTTGCCCACCACCTAGCTTTGCTTGTTCCAGTTTCTGATGTAATAACTCTATAGGTTTACTCATGGTATGTTGTAATTTTTGTTATTTAAACAGGTATTGTTTAATATCAAAAATCAAAATCATTGTTAATGATGTTAAACAAAGTTAATAAATAAATGACACTGTGTCACTTTTTTAAATATTCTAAATAATAATGGTAGTAATCGCTCTATTTACAGCTGCTTAGTATTGTCTAAATAGAGTCTGAGTGCAATCAAAGCTGCGACCTCTTCTTCTGCTCTTGTTTGTTGTTTGATGTCATCTGGATTATAGTGCTTTTTAACAAAGTTGGTATCAAAGTTTCCGGAGACAAAGGCATCATGATTAATCACATATTTGCCAAAGTCTAGGGTAGTCTGAATGCCTTTGATTATGTAGCGATCTATTGCCTTGTTCATAATATGGATTGCCTCTGCTCTATCCTTACCATAGGTAATCAGTTTAGAGAGCATTGGGTCATAATAGATGGGGACTTCCATGCCTTGTCGATATCCATCATCTACTCTTATGCCATCTCCTATTGGTGCACTATATTGGTCAAGAGTGCCGATGCTTGGCAAAAAGTTATTCACCGGATCTTCTGCATAGACCCTTAGTTCAAGGGCATGTCCTCTGAGTGGTACTTCTGCTTGCTTGAATGCCAAAGCTCTACCCTGGGCTACAAGGAGTTGCTGTTCTACAAGGTCAATACCAGTAATGCACTCCGTCACTGGATGCTCAACTTGAAGCCTTGTATTCATTTCTAAGAAGTAAAAATTCTTGTCACTATCTAGTAAAAACTCTACTGTACCTACACCCTCGTAATCACAAGATTTGGCTACTTTGATTGCTGCTTGGCCCATTTCATGTCTAAGTTCTGGTGTAAGTACTACCGACGGAGCTTCTTCTACTACTTTTTGGTGTCTTCTCTGGATGCTACACTCTCTCTCATGAAGGTGAACAGTATTGCCATGTTGATCAGCTAATACCTGTATTTCGATATGTCTTGGAGAGGTAATATATTTTTCAATGAATACTGATCCATCTCCAAATGCTGATTCTGCCTCACTGATGGCTCTTTGCATTTGCTCATCAAGTTCATCGACATGTTCTACTATTCGCATACCTTTCCCACCGCCTCCAGCTGAGGCTTTAATCAAAATCGGAAAACCTATTTCAATACCAATTTGCTTGGCTTTTTCTACATCGGTTATAGCCTTGTCGATACCTGGTACCATCGGAATATCAAATGCTTTTACAGCATCTTTGGCAGCAAGTTTGCTCCCCATAACCCTAATACTATGTGCCTTGGGCCCTACGAAGATGATACCTGCCTCATGTACTAATTCTGAAAATTCAGCATTTTCCGAAAGGAAGCCATAGCCAGGATGTATAGCATCAGCACCAGTTTGTTTAGCTGCTGAGATAATCTTGTCCATGACTAAGTAGGATTCTGAAGAAGGAGCTGGTCCAAGATTAACGGCCTCGTCTGCATACAATACGTGTGGTGACCCTCTCTCAATCTCGCTAAAAATGGCAACTGTTTTGATACCCATTCGCCTTGCAGTCTTCATGACCCTTAGTGCTATCTCTCCTCTGTTTGCTACTAATATCTTCTTCATAGTTACTCTAGTTCTAATAGTATTTGACCTTTTTCTACTGCATCACCTTTGCTAGCATTGATTGACTTAACCACACCGTCAGCTGCTGCCTTGATGACGTTTTCCATCTTCATTGCTTCCAAAATCAATAGGGAGTCTCCTTGGTTAAATGACTGACCTTCATCTACCATAATGTCTAAGATGAGACCGGGCATCGGAGAGTTGATGTTGGATAGATTGACTTTTGCGACTTTGTCAAAGCCGAGGGCATCGACTAATTGGTCATGTTGGTCTTGGACCTCGAATGTGTGCTGCTTGCCATTCATGGAGAAAGAGACCAGCTTGCCTTTAATCTTATGTACTTCTACACTACAGCCCTTGTGGTTATAGAGATAGTGAACTTGATTTTTGGATAGACTAACAGAGTCAAGATTCATCGCTGAGGTTACCGATACCTCATAGGTTGATCCAGATTGACTCTCTAACTTGTAATGTGAATTTGCCATTAAGTAATTTTCAAAATGATGATGGATAAGCACTGCTAATTTAACGCATAAGTACTAAATAAAAATTTTGAAGATGTAGAGTATTTCAGAACAATGCATAAAAAAACCCTTGAAAATCAAATGATTAACAAGGGTCTGTAGTAGCGGGGGCTGGACTTGAACCAACGACCTTCGGGTTATGAGCCCGACGAGCTACCAACTGCTCCACCCCGCGATATATCTTATAAGTGTTTATACTTTTACTTATTGCATCACTTCTTCAAGTGGAGTGCAAAGATAGAAACATTCTTCGTACTTCAAAGTTTAGAGAATTTAAATCAAATAATAATTTCCAAATTCTTAATTTTTCCTAAATTTAACCATGGTTATATTGATATGTATAGTCTTGGTTGGAGTGAGTATTTACTCAGTAATCTTAGGAGTGATAATTCCTCAGGAATTTGCAATGTCTAAGCAAACTACTACGCAAAAGACCATGGAAGAGATCAGGCATGTGCTTGGCTTGCAGCAGACCATTCACATGGAAGATGGAGAAGTAGTCCATGCTAATGGATATACTTACCAAGTCAATATTAGCTCTTCTTCAAACTCTAGGATTGTCTCTATTGAATATCAACAGGCAATACACTCAAAAATAGGCTTTATCTTAAGTGATGTCCAGTATAAGGTGGAAAGAGGCATGCTAGACATGCTTAATCAATTAAAATAAAGCGTAAAAAAACTTGAGACCTCGCAAAGTATTATATCAGTATCTGCGTTAGAGATGGCATGTGGTCAAAGATTTTATTAAGTCTATTAGTCATTGCATCTATAGGTGTGAATTTGCCAGCCCAATCCATAATCACAGGGATTGTAAAGGATGCTGAATCAGGTGAGCCATTAAGCTTTGTCAATATTTATACAAGTTCAGAAGAGGGTACTTATACTGATGAACGAGGGTATTACGAATTGCAAGTAAATCCTACTGTTGACACTTTAGTATTTAGCTTACTTGGGTATAAAACTATTGATACTTTAGCTATCTCAGGAATGCCTTTGAACATTATGCTTGAACCTTCTGAAATAGCGCTAGATATTGTTGAGATTACTGGCAAATCGGAAAATCTAGGAAAGCAGATAATCAAAAAAGCAATAGCTCAAAGGAGGGCAAATAGCATCTCCGACAGAACATACAGTGTAGATTGCTACAGAAACTCTCTTTATGAAAAGTATTTTGAGCCATCTAGTCAAGACACCTTGGATACAATCCCTGGTTGGCGACCTGCAGCACTTTTTGAAGAGCTAGCGACTCACCATCTAATGAAAGAGGAGTATAAGAAGATTGTAAGGGCTGAACTCAACTCCAACAATGACGATAACTTAAAGAAGGCAGGAAGAATGTCAATTGACCAAGACTTCAAAGGGAGTAACCAATGGGTCCGATTCAATCCTGCTGATGTCTTGTTAAAACCAAAGGACATTTTCCTCAACTTGTATGATAATACTTGGTATAATCCCAATATTGCGGATAGACCAATCACAAGTCCTATAGCAGATGGTGCTTTTGCAACGTATCGCTACTTGTTGAAGTCCATCGTATTGGCAGAAAAGGGTGATAGTATTTTCACGATTGCGGTGATTCCTAGATTTAAGAATAGTGCAAGCTATCAAGGTATTGTGACAATTCAGAGCAAGGACTATGCTCTCTTGAGTGCTGAGTTAAGTGTCATCGCTTCTACCAAACCAGGAATCACAGATGTTTCCTTGGCAATGCGGTATAGTATGAGGGGCGACAGAGCAACACCAGAATTGGCCAAACTTAACTATAATTATAGAGCAGGTAATGAATCTTATAGGGTCACTACAGGTCTTAATTTTAAGAATTACGATTTGTCTCCAGAGTTTGAATCAAGTTTCTTTAATTCGGAGATTGTAATGTATACAGAAGAGTCTCTCGAACGAGATATCACACTATGGGATGACATTAGACCTTTTGCTATTGACTCTACACTTCAGCAATTTGTATTCGAACAAGATAGTATTTACAACTATGAGCATAGCCCTGAATATTACAGGATCCAGGACTCAATTTACAATGCTAATACTATACTCAATTACTTATTCACGGGTTTTGGATGGAGGAATAGGTCGAAGGGAATTAAGTCTAATTTCAATCCAGTAGTTTCTTATCCACAGTTTAACCATGTCGGAGGATTTAGGGCCAATATTGGGGGTGGTTTAGAAAAAGAGTTTTTGAATGCTAATAAATTAGACTTAGACTATGTCGTCAACTACGGCTTCATGCAAAAAGACCTAAGAGGCAGGGTCCTGTTGGGTTATACGTATTTACCCAAAAAATTTGCAAGAGTGTATGGAGGTGTTGGGAATATTTATGATGTCATTACATTTAATCAGACGTTTGAGGCATTACTTAGTCCAAGTAACCTTATCCTATTGCGAGACTATAAGCTCGGCCATGCCCATGAAGTACTCAATGGCTTGTACTTGGATGTCAATGCTCAATATGCTATCAAGGAGCCAATAGATCAGCAACTCATTCCAAGTTGGGCTGAGGAGATATTCGGCGAACTCAATGAGGCCTATGATTTTCCAACATATAAGTCATTCTTTATCGAGACGGAGTTCATTTATAAGATTGGACAGCAATACATTAGCCGTGGACCGCGAAAGTTGATCCTTGCTAATAATAACCCGGTGCTTAAGCTTAACTATAGACTTGGGATACCGAATGTCTTTGGGTCAGAGGTAGATTTTAGCCGACTGCAATTAGAGATAGTTCAGCGACCTAAACCCACACGATTAGGATCATCCAATTGGAAAATTACTCTTGGAAAATTCTTGCATACCAACGATATTCGAGACATCGAACATCAATACTTCAGAGGAGAGAACCTTATTTTCTTCTCCAATCCACTCAATAATATGCAGTTGCTTGACCGAACTTATAATACTAACAGTCAATATGCCCAAGCTGGTGTAGTGCATCATTTTGATGGATTTATCATGGATAAGATTCCCTTGCTTAACCTCTTGCAATTAGAAGTCATAGCGGGTGGCGCAGCATTTGCATTGCCAGAATACAGACAATTAGAAGCTTACATTGGTATAGGTAAGAAGTTCAACCTGTTTAAAGAGTTAGTCCAAGTAGCTGTCTATAGATCCTCTGCAATTGATTCAGCAGGGCGGTTCAAATCATCATTTGTCATTGGAGCTAATATATATGATGCATTTAATGGGCAATGGGCATATTAAAGTGTTAAAATAGCACAAAACATATTACGAAATATTTTAATATGTATATTTGTGCCAAGTTGTAGTTCATCTCCCAAACATCCTTCCCAAAAACAGCAGTAATAATCCTGCTATGTAGTGTTCTACGTAGCACAAACCGATGTACTAAAATGCTGCAACTTATCAAAAAGTGCATAGCTATCGCTGTGTTTAATATAATGTCCTTATTCTCATACCCGCTTAGTGGTGTTGAAAGTGCTTCAGAGTTAGATAAGCTGAGTCTGTCTATTGTTTCTCAGAATAGCGAAGGAAGAGATTCATCTGTTGTTGTACAGTATGAGTTATGTAATAACAGTATTATGACCCTAAAGTCTACAATTTTTGGTCATAGGATTCATAGAGATTCAGATATTCTCAGGGATAAATGCAATGTCGGATGGGTCGAAACTTCAAAGGATGAAGTCTATTATATTGTCGAGGAAGAGGTCTTTCCGAATACATGTATCAACATTGATTTGACCCTTGATCAACTATCACAAAAGTCTTTAAGTGAAATTAACCCTAGGGTAGAGAAGTTTGCTTTTGCAACTAATTGGTTTGTCGCCTCTCTTTAGCTCTTCGCAACAAATTTGAGTGAGATTGAATTGACACAGTGTCTAGTATTCTTTTCAGTCAGTCTCTCACCCACGAAAACATGCCCTAAGTGTCCGTCACAACTATTACAGACTATCTCAACTCTTCGGCCATCAGCGTCAGGGACTCTTTTTGCAGCTCCTGGTATTTCACTATCAAAGGCTGGCCATCCACATCCGCTGTCAAACTTGTCACTAGATGTGTAGAGAGGACTATCACACTGTCTACAGATATATGTACCGGCCTCATAGTGTTTGTCATATTCGCCAGTAAAAGGCCTTTCTGTACCTTTCTGTTGAATGACATAGGCTTCTTCAGGAGTGAGTGGATTGAGTTTCATAATTATAAGTTGAGTTGGTAGATGGTATAGTTCAGAAAACTAGCAAATGACACCCAGAGTAAGTAGGGTACGAGTAGCCACCCTGATACTTTGTCTAATGAGACAAAAGACCTAATTGTCAATATAATGCATATTACTAAAATCAAAATAACAATGAGGGCCAGCCCTAGTTTGTGCATGCCAAAAAAGATAGGACTCCAGATTAGATTAAGTAGTAGCTGGATTCCAAATAGAATCAAGGCTGTACTCCTGGCCTGACTGCTAGTCAGGTGCCAAATTCGTGCAAGGGCAACACCCATTAAGATATACAGGGTTGTCCACATTGGTCCAAATATCCAAGAGGGAGGATTCCATGATGGTTTATTGAGTTCTGCATACCATGTCGGTATTTGTGAAACTGTACTTAAGCCAGATAGAGTCCCTAGTATGACTATTACTATAGAACATAAGATGATCTTTGCCCAAATTGATTGAAACATAGAGGTGTTTAAGTGTTGTTATCTAGTTAACACAATATAGTCTTGAAGAGTTTTCTCTAGGAAAGATATTGTAGGTAGTTCTTGTTTGAGTATATCCATTTGGTCAAGCATTTTGGATTCTAATTGCTTAGCTATTTGCTGTAAGGCAGAGTTGTCAGGTACAGACTTCATGCGCTGTATCAGGTCTTTGACTGCTAGCATTTCCTTGTCAGTATATCTTGTGACTTGAGGGAATGCGATACTATAGTCATTACTCAGACTAGCTCTTATATCTTCTAACATAAACTTAGTACCGTTATTCAATTGGACTACTGTAGTATTCGCCAAGATGTCACCTATGCGTTGGCTTCTTTCTGATGAAAAAATGGTCAATATTGCCAAACTTGCGAAAGAAAAAGTAACATCTACAAGTCTAAATATCCACCTTAGGAATAGGTCAAATGCTGTTGGGGTAGTACCTCTCAGTGTGACCACTTTGATTTTAGTTGCTACTTTGCCCAAACTCTGTCCTCCATTGAAGACCTCAAATAGGTAATGATAAAAAGCGCCAAGGATAGTAAATGTATAAGCTAATAACTCTATTTGACCGAATACTGACCATATCAACATACAATATGACAAGTATATCCCTAAATCAATAGCACTAGAAATCAGCCGTTGTCCAATTGAGGCTAGCTCATATTGAATGGTGATATTATGAGATGTGACAATGTTGATTGATTTCATCCTTTCAAAAATAGTAGAATTATTTTGAAACTAATGTATCGCCAGACCCAACCATCTTTTCTACTTTAGACGTCATTAAGATGAATTTACTCTGGTGTTATTATTTAAAAAAAAACAAAACATGCGAATACTATCAATATGCCTACTTGCCATCATTCTACTCGGATGCTCTTATGACATACAAGGACAGAGTAGCCATGAACTAGGGGTAAGATTTTCTAATTTTAGAGATTTTTCGGCAATTTACAAGAAGGAGTTAAAAGAGAATCGCTTTTTGAGGATTAGAAATGTCTCCTCAGCTTTGGACTATTCTGGAGTTAGCGAACGGACGGGGTTAAATATTGGTGGAGCACTGGGTTACGAATTGCGTACCCCAATCAATACAAAAGATCATTTTGTTCATGGTCCAGAACTTGGCGTCTCATTTCGATTTGCGGAAGATACACCAACGAATAACTACTTTAGATTGAGTTACCTCTTTGGTTTGAACCACCAAGTAGGGGAGAATCTAAAGCTTGGTATAGAGTTCACCCCATCTATAATAATGAGTGGTATCAAAGAAAACTTTGATTACGACTTACTGCTCAATCTGAGTACAGTTGGTATTACTGCGCTGTATTCTTTTCAGACTAAAGAAAAAGAAAACAGCATGTAGGTGTTTGCTACATGCTGTTTTCTAAAAAGTGTATTTGTATGAAAGACTGCTTGCTTTTATTGTAAGGTAAACGGCATTAAGTACTGTGGTTCTTGGCAATTAAGAGCCTGCTTAAGCATCTTGTACTGGTCCATTACTTGCTTTTCAACGGCACTCATTGGAGTCCTTGATTGGAAAATACTAGCGCTTTTGCCTAATTCTTTGAGTATTTTTTGGAACATGTCCAATTCGATATATGGGAACTCAAGAACTCCATAATCTTCGACATCAGCCATTTGTGCTGCAATAGCAATTGCATCATTCAGGTCGCCAAGTTCGTCTACCAGTCCATTGTTCACTGCGTCTACACCAGACCACACTCTTCCCTGTGCTACTTCATGGACTGCATCCTTTGTCATTCGTCTACCGTCAGACACTCTAGTCAAGAATAAGTCATACATTCTATCAATGCTATTATTCATAATCTCTTCTTCGTCTTCTCTCAGGTCATAGAATGGTGTAACAGCTACTGCATATGGAGAAGTCTTTACTGTATCGAAGAATATTCCTAGTTTTTCATTTAGTAAGTTGGAGGCATCTGGGAACATCCCAAAGACTCCAATCGACCCCGTAATTGTATTTGGTTGAGCGACGATAGTGTCAGCATTGCAAGAGATGTAATATCCCCCAGAAGCTGCATAATTTCCGTAAGAGGCTACAACAGGAATACCCTGGGCCTTCAATCTTTCTACTCTATGCCATATTTGCTCAGACGAGTAGGCATTACCACCTGGAGAATTGACTCTTAGGACGACTGCCTTGACATCTTTGTCTTCGATATCGTCAAATGCTTTGTGGTAGTCTACCTCGCTTATATTACCTGGACCTTGTGTATCATATTCTATGACTCCTTCGGCGTATAGTACAGCTATTTTACTCTTTCCTCTTTTCTTGCCTTTTTTTCCAGCTTTAGCATTGTACTCATTAATGTCAATCATATATACATCTTTATCAAGGTCAATACCTGCATTAGTCTTACAAACATCTTGGAATTCTTCCCAATACAGTAAGTCATCGACAAGGCCATAAGTCACTGCATCATCAGCATATCTAATAGCATAGGTATCCTGAGCCCCCTTCAAAGTAGCTCTATCGATATCTCTATTGACCATGAGTGAATCGTAGTAGATAGATTCAAGGTCAGTGAGATATTCTCTTGACTGTGTCTTGGCATTTTCACTCATATTGGTTCTGAGGAAGGGCTCTGTGGCACTTTTGAAATCTCCAGCATAAAATACATTCCACTCGATTCCAAGCTTTTCATACATATCCTTATAGAAAGGTATCACTCTAGAGAATCCTCTAAAATCTATGGCTCCTTGTGGGTTTAAGAATATAGAATCAGCTGTACTCATGACTAGGTATTCCATCTGGCCCACATAGTCTCCATAGGCATAGATCTTCTTCCCTTCTGACTTGAATTCTTTAAGGTATTTAATCAGTGTTGATGTTTTAGCATTACCTATGTCACCAACCATCGATGACTTGATGACTAAACCATTGATAGCATCATCAGATTTTGCTTTTTGGAGTATTCTTCTAATATCATGAAGGCCAATTGCCTCTGTACTCTCGAAAGATAGGCTTGGACCTGAGTTTTGTTGTACGTTGTCTGTTTTTTCAGGGATGACCCTATTTAGATCTAAAGAAAGGTATGAACCAGTTTTGATTTTACTATCGCCACTACTCGAAACAGAACCGATTATTGCAAATATACCTACCAATGCCACCAAGGCCAACAATGTACCTAGACATGATCCCGTGACAATCTTGAAAAACTTCATAAGTCTAACTTTATTTATGTATTGTAAATGTATTCTGAACTTTCAGTTAATCAAGGATAATTCGACAAATGGAGATGTTTATAAGACAAGGAGAAGTATCCTAGGTGAATACTTAATAGGACTTACTTCATTTAAGAAGTCCTCAACTGTTGAATACATCATGTTAAGAGGTCACTTAGACTAATAGTGTCACTCTGTGAACACCAGGTAAATACTCCTTAGTCATCAGACGCTTGACCTCATCATAGTGGCTCTTATTTTTGACGAAGTCTATCTCTCCTAAGTCAATGATGAGTACCGGAAATGAAATGATATTTCTCAGGTATTCGAAGTATGATTCTTGAATGCCTTGGAGGTAGTCTGCCTTAATGCCAAGCTCATAACTCCTCCCTCTAGATTGAATGTTTTTGAGCAAGATATCCACATTTCTATGAAAGTAGATAAGTAGGTCTGGCTTTGGAATTCCCGTTTCTAAAGCACCATAAAGTTTTTGAAATAGCTTGTACTCATGGTCAGGCAAATTCTTCCTAGCAAAGAGTAGTGTCTTGGTAAAGAAATAATCAGAAAGCATGAAGTCAGAGAAGAGATCACCCGTCACTACAGCACTTTGAAACTGCTTGTACCGCTCTGTCATGAAGAATAGCTCTAGCGTAAATGCATATCGCTCTGGATCCTTATAAAACAGGGGAAGGAATGGATTTTCTTTAAACTCTTCGAGTATGAGTCGACTATTTGTCTCTTTGTTGAGCAGCTCACAGAATGAGGTTTTTCCAGCACCAATATTGCCTTCTATTGCGATGTACTTATATGGAAAAGGTGTTTGACTCAAGGGTTATTATTGTAGAAGCATGGTGTGAATGCAAATATACGTAGTCGCTAAGATATTAGGGTTACTTTTAATGTATCTTTACAAATATCTAAGAGTTCTTGCATTGTTTTTCTGTGAATAGGGTGTGCAAAATTACTTTCCATTTCTACCATCATTTCCAAGATGAACCTCCTCTGAGCAATGTGAGGGTGAGGTATCTTCAATTCCTTGCTAAGTACGACGTATCTGCTATAAAATAAGATGTCAATATCAATTACTCTTGGTTCCCATTTTTTTGACCTGACTCTACCGAGGGATTCTTCTATTGTGAGTATCCTTTGTAATAAATCTTTCGGCTTGAGGTGGGTGTTAACGAGTACAATTTGGTTGTGAAAAGACTGTTGGTCAGTGTTACCCCAAGCTTCTGTAAGATAAATAGCACTTTCGGCTAAGATATTAATCCCGTTTTCCGAAAGTGCTATTCTTGCGTTATGCAGAGTATTCATACTATCTCCAACATTGGATCCCAGTTGGAGATAGCATTTATAGTGTTTCAATGGTTATGCTTTTTTACCTATTGCTCCTAGATATCTACTAAGCTCTTCCCTTACTCTTGGGAATAGTAGGAAGAGTCCAACCATGTTAGGGAATACCATTGCGAATATCATCGCATCTGAAAAATCCCAAATTGATTTCATATTCGCTGCAGCACCAATGATGATAAAAATGCAGAATATCACCTTGTATACGAGATCAGCTACCTGCCCTCTTCCAAAAAGAAACTTCCAGGATTGTAGCCCGTAGTATGACCAAGATATCATGGTTGATACTGCAAATAATACTACAGCTATGGTCAAGAAGATCCCTGAATAAGGAATGAACGATGCAAATGCCTTAGATGTAATCCCTGCTCCTTCTACACTCATGCCATCAATAATTACAGATCCGCTTCCATCACCACCATATTCGAATGCACCACCTTGGTTGAATATAATAATTACTAAAGCTGTCATCGTACAGATTACTACTGTGTCAATGAATGGCTCAAGAAGTGCAACTAGGCCTTCTGAAGCAGAGTAGTTTGTTTTTACAGCTGAGTGAGCTATTGAAGCAGAACCTGCGCCAGCCTCATTAGAGAATGCTGCTCTCTTGAATCCTACAAGGAGGACACCGATCATACCACCAACTCCAGCTCTTGGGCTGAATGCCTCGCCTATGATCAGTCCAAAAGCATCATCTACATAGCCAATATTGCTAATGATGATATACAGACAAGCGAGAACATATAATCCAGCCATAAAAGGTACTACCTTCTCTGTGACAGAGGCAATACGCTTAATTCCCCCTATGATGATGATACCTACAATGATTGCTAAAACTAATCCAATTCCAGCTCCTGCTCCTGTACTCTCTAGGCCAAATAGTTCTTTGAGTACTATGGTAGCTTGATTCGATTGGGCAGCATTACCACCACCGAATGATCCACCAATACAGAAGATGGCAAATAACACAGCAAGCACCTTGCCTACTGATTTCAGCCCTCTTTCTTCCAGCCCTTTTTTGAGGTAGTACATTGGGCCACCATAGACGGTTCCGTCGGCTCCTACATCTCTATATTGAACACCAAGCGTACATTCTACAAATTTGGTAGACATCCCGAGAAGACCACAGATGATCATCCAAAATGTTGCTCCGGGACCACCTAGTGCAATAGCTAAGGCAACTCCGGCAATATTACCATTACCCACTGTGCCTGATACAGCAGTTGCTAAGGCTTGGAAGTGACTTACTTCCCCATCTGCACTCTCGTCTCTGATCGTATCCTTGATGTCTCCATCAACAGTTGCAGCTTCATCTGCACCATGGTGACCTTCTATCTCGTCATATTTACCTCTAACTACACTAATGGCAGTACCAAAGTGTCTAATATTGACGAATCCAAATGCAATTGTAAAAAACAATGCAGCAAACACCAGCAACATCAGAACGAATGGAATTCCTCCAACTTGAAAGAATATCAAACTTGAAAAGAAGTCGGATATCGGCTTGAAGGCTTCATCTATTTGTTGATCTAGTCCTTTTGCTAGTGCCGATTGTAAGGATAGTAGTAGTGTGAAACATACTAGGGCAAGTCTTTTACTCATTTCCATATCTCAGTTTTGATCTTTGTTTAGATATGTAAGGTATATAAATTTTGAGTGTTGGTGATAATGAGAAAGCCTTCAATATTGTAGGGTTCAGAATTGCAGATGATATTAAGGATAATGTTCAATTGTTGTATATTGAAAATCAATCAAATAAACATAGCATATATTTAAAATATGTAAGGCATTGAGATAGATTGAGTCGTAGACAGGTCTTGTAGTCTTCTATTTTAATAGTAATTACCTCTAGATAGATATGCTTGGCATCATGCCATCTACTCGCTTGCTGACATCAGGGTCTCTTACCAACCCCGGTGCATGATGTGATTTGACTCTTGCATCGATAATAAGTGGTCCAGTACAACCCCAATGCTTAAATTTAGTAAAACTCTTGATGCCATAAATGTCGTGGCTAGGGTTAGCTCTAGTAAATGTGACCCAAAGGAAGTTGTTAATCTCTTCTGCTAAGAACGGGGCATCATCACAAAGTACTATCAACTTCACCCCTGTAAAGTCAATCGTTTCGCCTGCCTTGCAAAAGTTATCTATTTCTGAGATTGCACTTTCATATGTCGAAAATTCATCATATGTTATGCCAATGACTCCATCCATAACAGATACGACATCTGATACACCTTCTACGTCTACCAATTTAGGCAGATTGGTAGACAATTGACTTTGCACAGGTCGGTTACAAGCGATGACTACCTTACTACCAGCATTCCAACCATCACCAGAATAATCGAGTGTATCCATGGTAGTATTGGTTTGAAAATGTAAGTCATAGCTCCAATCCACTCTTTCTAACATGTGCTTGAAGAAGGCTGGGTAGTCGTAGATGTCAAGGCCTTCGTGTTCTGCTGCAATCCAAAGAAACTTGGCCAAGCTTGTTTGTCCTGACCCAAGGATTCTATTTGCAATAGTTAGAATTTCTTCAGGTGTCTGGTCTCTGAAGGGCATATAGCGTTCTTGACCAATTGCGAGTAGGAGAGGGTGGACTCCTGCCGCATCCACAGCATTGATAGCAACTAGTCCAGGGAACTCTCCTGGTGTAAGATCCTTGACAATCTTATGAATTAGATATCCAAAACTACTATCTTCTTGAGGTGGTCTTCCTACGACTGTAAAATGCCAAAGAGGATCCTTGCGGTGATAGACACGGTCGACCTTCATCATAGGGAAGTCATGTTGCAGGCTATAATACCCAAGGTGGTCTCCGAATGGACCTTCTGGCATCTTTTTATTCTTTTGTATTGTGCCAGTAATCACGAAGTCAGCATCATTTGAAATAATGTGACCTTGGTCATCGCGATAGTATCTGAACCTTCTCCCGCCAAGCAATCCTGCAAAGGTCAACTCACTCATCCCTTCTGGTAGTGGCATGATAGCTGAGAAGGCGTGTGAGGGTGGACCACCGATGAAAACACTGCACTTAAAGTCAGTGTCTGTCTCATTATACATTGTATGGTGTACTCCTATGCCTCTATGGATTTGGTAGTGGAGGCCTATTTCCTTATTGAGTTCGTAGTCATTGCCACTCAGTTGGATCCTGTACATCCCGATATTACTCTCCATAATATTTGAAGAATTAGGCGGGAGGGTAAGCACCTGTGGTAGAGTGACAAAGGCACCGCCATCCATAGGCCAAGACTTAACTAAGGGTAGTTGATCTATTTGGGTTTGGCCATGCATTGACTTGCCTTTGAGCATAGTCTTCCAAGGTAGAGCAGTCAGCGCTGTGAACGGAGCACCAAGGTAGCGCAATGGGTTCTTGAGTGCCCTAAGTGGATCGACCTTAAGTTCTACGATTTTTTTGACGGGCTCTAGAGTCTTTCTAAATACAAAGTCTGTCCTCTCTTCAGTGCCATAGATATTGGATACAGCTTGAAAAGGACAGCCTTTGACATTCTCAAATAAGATAGCCGGACCTTTAGCATCATAGATCCTCCTATGTATTTCTGCCATTTCGAGATCGGGATCTACTTCTTGGCTGATACGCAAGAGCATCCCATGTTTCTCTAAGTCATTGACGCAGTCTCTCAGTGATGTGTACATAGTGTAAAGTTATTGTATTAATACAATCAGAGAATGTGAATTGTTAAAGAAAGTAGCAGATATTACCCAACTATTCTTTACTAGTTCTGCGTCTTAAGACTAAATTTGTAACACTATGAGATACTTTGCCTTTTTGTTAATCGTGATTTCTTTTGTTGCTTGTGATAAGACAGAGACAGGAGGTGATGTTGAAGACTGTATATTGGAGCAATTTCCTGATGCTGTCAAAATCAGCGATGAGGAAAAAGCGGAGACATGTATCTATCAAGAGGTATATGCGTATCAAGGAGAGATTACCTATGTGTTAACCTGCTGTGTATGTGATCTTGCTCACATCATTTACCATTGTGATGGTAGTCCACTTTGCGACTTTGATTCAGAATGTCATACGGAGTTTTTTGCTGTAGCAGAATATAGATACACTATAGTTAGTGAGTAGGTCTTTGTCTTTATCGAATCTTTACTATTCTCAAAATAGACTATCATTGCAGCAGAAATACAAAATCTAAGAAGTATGTACGTTGCAATTTACGAATTTGAAACTCACCCTGGCAAAGAGAAAGTATTTATTGAATCTTGGAATACACTGACTAGGTATATCTATCAACATATGAATAGCCTTGGCTCTAGGCTGCACAAGTCCTCAGACTGTATATATTTAGCTTATGCACAATGGCCTAGTAAAGAAGTATTCGAAGCGAATAATACTGAACTTCCTCCAGAGATGGTAGCCATCAGGGAGACAATGCGTAATGCTTGTGTCCACGTAGGTAGATTAGTAGAGATGGACACAGTAGATGACTTCTTACAAGACAAGGTCTATGGTGGTCAAGATTCTGACGCGTAATAGTGATCTCCAAACACAATACATTTAAAGTTGTGTTTCTTAAAAATAAGGAAAAGAAATCTTATTTAGCATTACCCATTCGCCTTAGCGTGGTCAGCTAAGAACTTCGCTAAACCGATATCTGTTAAAGGGTGCTTAAGTAGGCCTAAGATCGAACTAAGTGGACATGTGACTACGTCAGCTCCAGCCTTAGCAGCATCGACAATGTGTTTTGCATTTCTAATAGATGCCGCTAGAATCTCTGTTTCGTAACCTTGGATTGCATAAATCTCAGCAATATCAGAAATGAGTTGAATCCCATCCCAAGAGGTGTCATCAACTCTGCCTATAAATGGACTAAGATAAGTTGCTCCGGCCTTAGCCGCTAAGATTGCTTGACCAGCAGAAAAAACTAGGGTACAGTTTGTTCTGATGCCTTTGCCTGCAAAGTAAGAAAGTGCTTTGACCCCATCTTTGATCATTGGTACCTTCACTACAATATTTGGTGCTAGGCTTGCTAAATATTCCCCCTCGTCTATGATCCCTTGAAAGTTAGTAGAGATTACCTCGGCACTCACATCACCATCTACAATCTCACAAATTGCCTTATAATGGTCTTCTACTGCCTTAGCTCCAGCAATGCCCTCTTTGGCCATTAGTGAAGGATTGGTAGTGACACCATCTAAAATGCCAAAATCTTTTGCCTCTTTGATCTGATCAAGATTGGCAGTATCGACGAAAAATTTCATATTGGGAAGGACTTGAGATAAATAAAAAAGTGAGGAACTACACCAAAACCGCTCAACCACCTACCCTTGCTGCGTTTCCGCCCTGGGGGGATTCAGTAGGAGCTGGCTGTGCAGTCCTCACGCTGCAAATGTATGATTATTTTTCTGTTAATGGCAAGGTTCAAATCACATTGTTTTCATTTTTAATCTCAGCTTAGATTATCTTTAGACGCTTAACAATTACTATGCTTGGATTCACCTATATATTGCTTACGATTATCATGATATTGCTCTATGCCCAA
This sequence comes from Saprospiraceae bacterium, assembly GCA_020631405.1. GTDB lineage: Bacteria > Bacteroidota > Bacteroidia > Chitinophagales > Saprospiraceae > JAHDHH01. Next base: position 16,032 of record JAHDHH010000013.1, on the reverse strand, counting down.
GGCTTCAATTCTGCGAAAAGCAAGATAGAGTCTTTGGCAAAGAGAAGTGCTGCCAAAGAGGTCATTCTTCCATTTGCTTTTTGGATTGCGTATGTCGCAATATTGGGTTACACAGGTATACTCAAAGATGTCAACTTGCCTCCTAAGTTTCCAATCTTCCTAGTTTTGCCCTTGGTCTTACTCTTCGTCTACTTCTATAGCAAGTATAAGGATGATGCCTTGATTCAGGCTATTCCAATGCGTTGGACGGCATACCTACAATCATTTAGGATTGTTGTCGAAGTATTGATTTTGCTTACTTTTTATCAAGGGATATTGCCAATAGAGGCAACTTTTGAAGGTTATAACTTTGATATTTTACTTGGGGTATCTGCCTTAGTTGTTGGTTTTTTCATCACAAAAGAACCAAGGAAGTATTTTAAGTTTTTGAGAGCTTGGAATACTCTTGGCATATTGATGGTAGTGTTTGTAGCCTTTATTGTAGCTTCTTCCCTATATAAGCCAGATATCTGGGGTCATGCATATCCGACAGTGTCTATGCGGTTTTTAGAGATGCCATATTTGTTACTTCCAGGGTTTTTAGCACCACTGGCCATCTTTACCCATGTCATTTCATTCATCCAACTTAGAAAATACCATGATAGCAATCTCGAAGGATAGACAAGAGGTGTTAGATAATCTCAGTGCTGCAATAGTCAGAGCTCTAGAAGCAAATGAAGAAATTATGCTCTTGTTTGTTTGTACGCATAACTCAAGGAGGAGTCAAGCAGCAGAGTATTGGGCCAGGCACTATTGTGCCGAGTATGGTATAGATAATATTACGGTGGCATCAGCAGGTACTGAGGTTACTGCATTCTTCCCACAGATGATCAAGGCTATCAATCGAACTGGCGCAGCACTCACCATTGATGCTTGTCATATAGAGAACCCAGTGATGATAGACCCAACTACTAATCCACCAGCCAAAATGTACTCTAAGCGGTATGATGACAAATCACTCAACCATGAGGCAATTGTGGCGGTGATGGTCTGTGATTCTGCTAATGATGGCTGTCCAGTTATTCCCAATGCTATTGCAAGAGTGCCTCTCACATTTACTGACCCAAAATATGCTGATCATACTGATGAGGTAGCAGAGGCTTATGATACTTGTGTAAAGCAAATAGGAGACGAGTTGGATGTGGTGTTTCTTGATGTGTTGGGAAAGATAGATGGTTAAAATTGATTAAGATTACCATTATCTAGGACAAACAAGTTGAATAATCTAATAACTGGCATTAACTAAAGCAAGGATCCAGTAAATTGTACGGAATAATTACGGTAGATACTTGTAATTATGTAAAATATCACATGTAATATGGACGCTGAAACAAGTAAAAAAGGAATAAATAGAGTTGAATTTCGTGTAAGCAATGAGGATAAAGAGTTGTTTGAGTATGCAAAACAACTCAGTGGATTTAAAACATTTTCGGAATTTGCCAGATTCGTCATTACAAAAGAAGCAAAGGCAATAGTTAGTGAGGAAAATCGAATCCTAGCTTCACAGAGAGATCAGGCAATATTTTTTAATGTCTTAATGGGTACAGACCACCAACCAAATAAGTCCTTGATAGCAGCTATTAAATACCATGATGAACTAGTCACACCTTAGAGTGAAAGTCTATAAATATGATAGAAAGTTCATTAGAGATACATTCGACTGTGGAAAAGAGTCATTGAATAATTATATTCAAAAGAATATTACTAGAGATGTAAAGAATGGTTCATGTCCCTGTTTTGTAGTCAAGAATGCATTTGATGAAGTCATAGGTTACTATACATTATCCACTGAAAGTATTCCAAAAGATGATGCTCCTCTTCAATTTCAGAAGAAGATTAGATACCAGTATATTCCAACAATTCTATTAGGAAGGTTGGCGGTTGATAAGAATCATTTTGGGAAAGGATTAGGTAAGCTTTTACTTGTGAATTCATTGAAAAGAAGTTTGGAAGTCGCGACACATCATATTGGTGCCGTAGCTGTTGTTGTGGATCCAATTGATAATGAAGCTCAGGAGTTCTATGCAAAGTACGGCTTCATTCTACTGCCTGACAGTGGCAAAATGTTTTTGTCAATGAAAACAATAGCCAATGCTTTTGAAAAGCAATAGCAATCAGAAGCCACTAGCATTCTTACCTAGAAAATAACCTAAGGCTTCCGATTCATATCTTATATTTGTTAGAATCGAAACAAACCTACATATATCTATTGCTCTCTACAACCATAAGAATCATCGATAAGACTACTGACTGTGTTGGACGGTTTGCTAGTCTATTTACTCACTTATTAGTTTGGCTAATCTGTGCTGATGTGCTAATGCGCTACTTGTTTGATGCAAGTGAGATTTGGATTATGGAGTTGGAAACTTACTTTTTTGCAATCATTTTTCTACTAGGTGGGAGCTATGCCTCACTCTTCGATCAACATGTCAGGGTTGACCTTTGGTATGATCGTATGAGTGACAAACATAAGGCAATTACAGATATCATAGGTGGTCTTGTCCTACTTATGCCATGGGCAATTATCCTCATGTTAGTTTCCTTTGAGTATGCCCATACATCATACAGAATAGGGGAGAAGTCAGCACAGCCAGGAGGGTTGCCATATTCGTTTATCCTGAAGTCAATGATTAGTATAGGATTCTTTTTTGTCTCCTTACAAGGAATTAGTCAGATGCTCAAGGCGATCCAATATTTAATTGGGTTTTCGGAGAATTACGATGTTCAACAGAGATTGTCAAGTCAAACTTTTAACAAATAAGATATGGAGCTAATAGCAATAGCCTTATTTGTTTTAGTGTTTTTGGTCATCCTCAGGGGTTATCCAGTGTCATTTACCTTAGGTGGTTTATCGATTTTGATGGGAATCGGGCTATGGATATATGACCCTGATTATTTCAATTGGTTGGATTTCAAACTTATTGCTAATAGGATCAATGGCACGATTAACAACTTTGTCCTGATCGCCATACCACTATTCATCTACATGGGAGTCATGCTTGAGAAGTCTGGCTTGGCTAAAAGCTTGCTTGAGACTATGGCGCTGCTCTTTGGGAAGATGAGAGGAGGTTTAGCAATTTCTGTTATCATAGTAGGAGCCTTACTTGCCGCCTCTACAGGTATAGTCGGAGCTACGGTGGTAACTATGGGCTTGATTAGCTTACCAGCGATGCTTGAGAAAAAGTACGACCCTTCGATTGCTACAGGTACGATCGCTACTGCTGGGACACTTGGCGTCATTATACCTCCATCGATTATGTTAGTGCTTCTTGCAGATACGATCAATAGTTCGAATAGGGGAGAGCAGTCAGTGGACGTAGGAAGTATGTTTGCTGCTGCACTTGTCCCTGGGTTGATCTTAGTATTTGCTTATGTTGGGTACATTATCTATGTTGCTTGGAAGTCACCTGAGAAGGTGCCAGTCCATGTTTCAGCTGAGCAGGGAGATATCGAAAAGTCAGAACTTATTAAGCGTACTTTGTTAGCCTTCATATTGCCTTTTGTTTTAATATTAGCCGTACTAGGGAGTATATTTATGGGAATAGCATCACCTACTGAGGCTGCTGCTGTAGGAGCATTTGGAGCCACCTTGCTCACTGTATTGAATGGAAAACTTACACTGTCAGTCCTTGATGAAGTGGGAAAGGAGACAACAAAGATTACAGCAATGGTATTTTTCATTTTGTTGGGAGCTACCACATTTACCTTGATGTTTAGGCACCTTGGAGGGGATGAAATGTTAGTTAATATGGTCAATCAGTCAAGACTGTCACTCTATGGCTTATTGCTTGTTGTCATGATTGTGCTCTTCATTGTAGGGTTCTTTATTGACTTCATAGAGATCATTTTTATTTTCATCCCAGTGATTACGCCATTGTTCAATGCATATGATGCAGATATGCTCTGGGTGGGTATTTTGATAGCGCTTAACCTACAGACATCATTTTTGACACCGCCTTTTGGCTTTTCTTTGTTCTACTTAAAAGGTGTAGCTCCACCTCAAATTTCAACCCAGCACATATACAAAGGCGTGATGCCTTACGTTGGGATACAATTGGCCTTGATAATTATTGTGATTTTGTTCCCTAGAATTATTTATTTATTTTCCTAATTCGCTGTTTCGGGTCTAAAAAGCTGTTCTGAAGTATTATTTGTATTAGATTTGAAGTATAAAGTGTATTAGAAGCGGTTATTAGTTAGCTTTTAATTTCATTTTCTCATATTATAGGGTGTTAGCATACGGCGATTTCTCAGATCGCCGTTTTTTTTTGCCTATTATACAACTCTCAGTCTTTTCACTCACCAGCTGTCCCTCCTAGATTAGGTGGTATCAAATGTCTAAAGTGTCCATTGAGTTGGATCTTTTTTCTCATTTCTTCCATTTCCTGAGCCCTTGGTATAAAGGTATTTAAGTGTTCTATGAGAAAGAGTTGCCGTTCTACCTCGCTTAGTATTGAAATAAACTCTAACTCTTGGTCTATATTGAGTCCTGCATGTGTCACTAGTTTGTAGGTAGTCAATTGATCATCAAGAAGAGGCAAGCTCTTTGTAATCCCAAAAATGGAGAAGAGTAAGGTGATTTGATTAAGCAGGGTGTCGTACATTTCCAGATCACCCCTTTTATCTACTTCAAAGTATGAGACCTTGGCAGCGCCATATTGCTTTGGGGTTTGTACTGAATAGAATTCGTGGATTTCAAATAATCTGACTCCTACGGTCTTGACATCCATACGACCATCTTCATAGATTTTGTCAATACTGATCAATCGCATTTCTGTGCCAATGTTTTGTAACTGCTGCTCTATTACTGTTGGAATGCCAAAGGTCAGTCCGCCTTGATCACAATCTTCAATAAGTTCTCTATACCTAGGTTCGAAGATATGGAGGTTAAGTGGAACTCCTGGGTAGGCCACAAGACCAAGGGGAAACATCGGTAAGTTTGAGAAGTCAGTTGAATTTGACATATTAATTTGATAAGTTATAGTGCAAAATTAGAGTATTATTGCATATCAGTATTAACAGATATGCTCAATATACCAGATTCAGAATATAAGCGGATAGTTGTCATCGGTGCAGGATTCGCTGGACTTAATTTCGCAAAGCAATTTAGAGGTAAAAGATACCAAGTGATCTTGCTTGATAAGCATAACTATCATCAGTTTCAACCGCTGTTCTATCAAGTTGCCATGGCTGGACTGGAACCAAGTAGTATTACCTTCCCTTTGCGTAAAGCATTTCAGAAGTATGACAATATCTTGATTAGGGTTGCAGAGTTACAAAGAATCAAGTCAGCTGAAAAGCGAATTGTCACAGACCAAGGTGAGATATATTATGATGAATTAGTCTTAGCAATGGGAGCAACGACTAATTTTTTTGGTAATGAAAATATTGCCAAGCATGCCTATCCGCTAAAGTCTGTTTCAGAAGCACTAGCCTTGCGAAATTCTATTTTCGAAGACTTTGAACTTGCTTTGATGGAGCAAGACTTCGAAAAGCGGCAGGGATATATAGACATTGTGATAGTTGGAGGAGGACCAACAGGGGTAGAACTAGCTGGAGCTCTAGCCGAAATGAAGAGTCATATTCTGCCAAAAGATTACAAGGAACTTAATAGTAGAGAGGTAGATATATACCTAGTCCAAGGTGGCGATCAATTACTTAAAGGTATGTCAAGTAAGGCAGCTAAAGCGGCCAAGGACTACTTGACAGAAATGGGTGTAAAAATTATTTTTGGCACCTATGTAGTCGACTGTGATGGGAAGCAAGCCGTTCTAAAGAATGGAGACAAGATACCAGCAAATAAGGTTATTTGGGCTGCTGGCATAACTTGTCATAAGATACCTGGACTAGAAGATGACCATTATGTTAGAGGAAATAGGATTAAGGTAAACAAGCACCTTCAAGCGGAGGGTCTAGATCATATTTATGTACTAGGAGATCAAGCCTTCGTCCTTGATGAAGGGTATGAATATGGCCACCCTCAAGTAGCCCAAGTGGCAATACAGCAAGGGAGTCACCTAGCCAAATTGATGCAGGGTAAGACTTCTAAGCCATTTGAGTACAGGGACTTAGGTTCTATGGCAACAATAGGAAGAAATAAGGCAGTAGTTGATCTACCTAAGTTTAAGTTCAAGGGCTTTTTTGCCTGGCTGCTTTGGTTATTTGTGCATATCAGATCATTGATTGGGATCAAGAATAAGTTATTCGTATTCATAAACTGGATGTGGAACTATGTGACTTATGATCAGTCGCTTAGGTTAATTATCAAGCCATCAAATAGAAATAAGGCTAAGTCAGACTGACTTGTTTCTATGCCCAAAGTTGACATTTTGATACTATTCCAGCGGATTCTAATACTTTGGAAGATAGACTCTCGTAATTTACCATAGAATATAACTCACACACCCCATGAAACAGCTGTTATTTACTTGTTTGGTTTTGGTATTGACATTGACAGGATATAGTCAAAAACGAGTAGTTGTAGAAAAATTCACCAATGCCTACTGTGGAGCATGTCCAGGAGCAGCAGTAACCTTGAGTGCTATTGTAGAGGAGCACCCGGAAGTTATATGGTTGAGTCATCACAAACCAGTGAGTTGGATAGATAATGGGCTCACTAATACTGAAAGTGTTGGACTTTGGAGTACTCTAAACGTACCTGGCACACCTATGGGTATGGTTAATAGGTCTCAATCCAGTGGGGGCTTGTTGGCAGGCTCTTTGCAATGGGGAGAAAGAGTTGATGAACAACTTGATATTGAACAGAGCTTTGCATTAGAAGTAAGAGACCTTGTCTTTGAAGAAGAGGATAGACAATTAGAATTTACTGTAGATGTGAGTATAGTCAACACAATTGAAAGCTTAAATTACCACCTCAATGTAGTCATGGTTGAAGATTCTGTTTGGGGTGTTGAACAACATAATTATTTTAATGATGTGGTGGGCCATCCACTAGAAGGTCAAGGAGATATTATCTGGGGATATCCTCATCGTCATGTTGTTAGGCAGATTTTGGACGGTCAATGGGGTACAGCAGATCTATTCAGTGGTAATGTTACGCTAGGTAATCAGGTATCTAAAACATATCAATACCAAGTTCCATCAACCAGTAGATTGAGTACATTCCGGATTGTGGTCTTTGTCTCGAAATATGACAAGTCATTGGCTGATTTGACCATTTTGGATGCCAATACAATTAAGCTTATGGACTATGGAATACCTCTTGGGAATGAAGTTGAGATTGAGGATTCCGCAATAACATTGACCATAGCTCCTAATCCCACTTCGGATATACTCAACATTGCTGCCTCTGCTATTCCTCAACAAGTCTTCATTTTAGACAATCTAGGTCGGGCAGTCTATCAAGCAGAACCAAAACATATGAAGAGTAGTATCGATATCACTCATTTGCCTTCTGGCAAATACAGCTTGCTCGCGAGGTATGAAGCTGGAATAATTCAAAAAGGATTTATAGTAGAATAGTCGGCCTGAAACAGTAGTGGCAAATGCATATTCACATCTGTGAGTTGTCCAAATAACTCTCTATTTCTAAATTGAGCATGACGACAGACTTCTATTTTCCTTTGAAAATGATTAGTTTCACCTAATAATTCATGAACACGACACCACAATTCTCACTTTTGCGAAAGCTGCAATTCACTCTTGTAGCCATCCTAGGCTTTGCCTTCGTTATTATTGGTGTAGGTGAGCTAATCATGAGGTTGACAAGTCCTGAAAAAGGCGTCTATTACCGCAAGGCAGATACAGACGACAAACTCGGTTGGAAGGCTAAGGCACATTACACTCAGACTTATGAAGTCAATACAAAGCGAAAGCAAGTATATCCTGTAAAGTTTGCCACTCTTGAGGGAGGGTTCAGGCATTTTGGAGAGGTTAGCACTGACAAGCAAAAGTTATTAGTAGTTGGAGATTCGTATACCCAAGCGGTGGAGGCAAATACAGATAGCATCTATGCTAAGCACCTGGCTAATGCCCTTGACATGGAGCTCTTTTGCTATGGTCAGGCTGGCTATGGAACCTTACAACAGACACTGGTGATTGAAGCTTACTTAGATACAATCAGGCCTGACATGTTGGTTTTACAAATGTGTGGCAATGACCTCATCGACAATCATGCGAAGCTAGAATATCAAAGCAATTATAAGGTAGGTCTTAGGCGACCTTATTTGAATGCAGACAATACCATAGCTTACCAAGTGCCAAAGCCACTTGTTCAGCGCTTACTAGAGCCATCGTTGTTTTTAGATCTCATTAGGAAAAAACTTGCGGTAGTGAGCTACGACGAAGAGCAAGTCGCCCAATATAAGATCGGAAAGCAAGGCAAAGGCTACAAGCCCTATGCAGAGAGTTTGGAAATAACAGGAAGGATTTTGGATAGACTACAGCAGTCGCTTGAAGGTATTCCTATGATTGTGTTGTTGGTGTCTTCTGATCAGCCTTACACTTCTGACATCGTAGCACTTTGTCAGGAACGTGGTATTCCTTGTTTCCCAGAACCGCTCAAGCACCTTAAGCAATTAGAATTTAAAAAACTAGACGTCAAATCTAGTGATGGCTATCACTGGACAGAGCTAGGACATCGCATTATAGCAGAACAATTACTCATACAGCTAGATTCTGTCCAATACAACTATCTCAATTGAAAATACTAGGCATTTCGGCATATTATCACGATTCTGCTGCTGCGATCATTCAAGGAGGTCACATCATAGCAGCGGCACAAGAGGAAAGATTTTCAAGAATCAAACATGATCCTGCTTTTCCTACTCAGGCAATACAATATTGTTTGGAAGAGTCTGGCTTTACATTAGATGAGTTGGATGCCGTTGTGTTTTACGATAAGCCACTCATCAAATTCGAACGCTTGTTAGAGACATATTATAGTTTTTCGCCTAAGGGACTAGCATCATTTATTAAGTCTGTACCTATTTGGGTTAAAGAGAAGCTATTCCTCAAGCAGAATATTCGCAAAGGACTCAAAGCAATACAGGATTTTGATATTGAACAATTGAATTTGCTCTTTCCAGAGCATCATCTTTCGCATGCAGCAAGTGCTTACTATACGTCTCCCTTTGACGATGCTGCTATTCTTACTGTAGATGGGGTAGGTGAGTGGGCTACAGCTTCTCTCAGCCATGGAAAGGATAATACCATCACAGTACTGAAGGAGCTCAATTTTCCGCATTCTCTAGGTTTGTTGTATTCCTCGTTTACGTATTTCCTTGGTTTTAAGGTTAACTCAGGAGAGTACAAAATGATGGGTCTCGCCCCATATGGAAATGCAGAGTCAGAAGAGTATAAAAGGTATAAAGCTCAGATCACTACCTACCTTGTTGATATCAAAGCGGATGGGTCTATTTGGCTAGACCAAGACTACTTCAACTACGCTACTGGACTCAGGATGGTTAAAGATGCTAAATGGGAAGCCCTTTTTGGGATGAAGAAGCGTACACCTGAGGATGCCTTAGAAGGCTGTCATATGAACCTCGCCTTAGCAATCCAACATGTCACTGAAGAAGTATTAGTCCTGATGGCTAAAGAAGTTAAGCGGTTGACTCAGTCAAGTAACCTCTGTCTTGCTGGAGGTGTAGCCTTGAATTGTGTAGCTAATGGGAAGATTCACGACCTTGGGATATTCGACCAAATTTATATTCAGCCAGCAGCTGGTGATGCAGGATGTGCTTTAGGAGCGGCGCTGTGTGCCTACCACATTACATTCGACCAGCCTAAGGAACAACGGATACATGATACGATGCAAGGGAGTTACCTTGGTCCTCAGTATTCTGATAAGGAGATAGAAATTGCAGCTAGAAAGCTTAAAACTATTGTAACTCGGGTCGAGACATTTGATGAAGTATCTCAAAAGGTATCAACACTTATAGTGGAGGGCAATGTCGTTGGTTGGTTTCAAGGAAGGATGGAGTTTGGCCCTAGAGCTCTAGGAAATAGAAGTATTTTAGGAGATGCTAGGAGTCCAGAAATGCAGAAAAAACTCAACTTAAAAATCAAATATCGCGAGAGCTTCAGACCATTTGCACCATCGGTGCTTGCAGAAGATGTGTCACAATATTTTGACCATGAAGATAAGTCTCCATATATGCTCCTCGTCAAGAAGGTCAAAGCGACAAGACTTGCTAGTATACCTTCAGAGTATGATAGCTTGAGTATAAAGGATAAGTTGATGACTGTGAGGTCAGAGCTACCTGCGATTACGCATGTAGATTTTACAGGACGGATCCAAACTGTCCATCAAGAGACTAATCCAAAGTACCACCAATTGATTTCAGATATTAAGTCTTTAACAGGCCATGGAGTGGTGATAAATACGAGCTTCAATGTTAGAGGTGAGCCTATAGTTTGTACACCAGAAGATGCGATCCATTGTTTTCTTCATACCGAAATGGACTATTTAGTGATTGAGAATTATATTTTTGAGAAGGCAAAGCAAACTGTAGTAGTAGAAAAAGCAGATTACCTGACCCAATTTGAATTAGATTAAATCAAAAGCATGGAATTTCTCAGAGACTTATTTCAATTTCTCAAAGAAAGGAAGACGTGGTGGTTAGCGCCTGTAATCCTCATTATTTTACTTATTGGAGGCTTGTTGATATTTGCTGAAAGCTCAGCTGTTGGTTCATTTATTTATACCTTATTCTAATGGCTAGTTACAAAGATACCAAGGCAGATTATGAAGTGGTATTGGTAGTCTGCTTGATGCTTGCCATCGGCTCTAGGTTGCTTGACATGCCAGTTCTCTTGACGGTAGGTATAGGAGTAGGGATTGTATCATTGTTGATCACACCTGTAGCGAAGGGACTGACCTATCTTTGGTCCTTGCTCATCAAAGCTCTTGGGTACATCAATTCTAGAATATTGCTAACCGTAATATTTTTCTTTGTGCTTTTACCGATTTCTTTACTTTCTAAACTCTTCAGAAAGGAAGATCCAATGAAAAGAAAGCGACAGACCGGCTCTTACTTTGTCGTTCGTAATCACCAATATACAGGGAAGGATTTGACTAATCCGTGGTAGCTTAATTACTTACAGGTAGTGGCATATAGCCTTTGTATTCTGTTTCTTCTTTGAACGTAACCCCTTCAAAATCTGAGACCACGTTGTATAGTGTATCTCTTTCAATAGGTTGTCTGTCTACCGCCCTGATTAGTTGGACTAGTTGAGGTGTAGAGAGTGCAGGAGTTTGCTCTTCAGAGCCTGCCATGCTATAGATTTTGGTAGTGTCATCTATCGTACCATCAATATCATTCACACCATAGGAAAGGAGGGTTTGGGCCATGTTCCTTCCTATCATTGGCCAGTAGGCTTTGATATGTTCAAAGTTGTCTAAGTAGATTCTACTGATAGCATACATTTTCATATCCTCTATTGAAGAAACCTCACCAAGATGGGTAAGTTGATTGCCTTCGCTTCTGAATTTGAGCGGTATGAACGTTTGAAATCCTCCAGTCTTATCTTGTAGGTCTCTAAGTTTGCTCAAGTGGTCAATCCTATGAGTATAGTCTTCTATATGTCCATAGAGCATGGTAGCATTGGATCGTTGACCTAGTTCGTGCCAGATGCGGTGGATGTCCAACCACTCCTGACCACTGCACTTACCTCCTGCTATCTGGTCTCTGATTTCTGGATGGAATATTTCGGCTCCTCCGCCAGGCATACTGTCTGCACCTGACGCTTTAATGAGACGCATCCCTTCTTCATAGCTCACCTTTGCCTTTTTGAAAATATAGTGGTATTCTACTGGTGTCAATGCCTTGATATGTAGGTCCGGTCTATGTGCTTTGATCTTACTGAAGAGAGTAGTGTAGAACTCTAAATCATACTGTGGTAGTACGCCACCTACAATATGTACTTCGGTCACTGGTTTGTCATCATAAGATTTGACAATATCTAAGATATCATCAAGGCTATATTCCCAACCCTCACTTCGCTTTTTGATCAATCGAGAATATGAACAAAATGTGCAGGTATACAGACACACATTAGTGGGTTCTATGTGGAAGTTTCTATTGAAATACGTCTTGTCACCATGCTTCTCTTCTCTGATATGATTAGCCAATGTGCCTAAGAATCCAATTGAACCATGTTCGAACAAGTACAAGCCATCTGCATCACTTATTCGAGACTTATTCAGTACTTTTTTGGCAATTGAGATTAGCTGCGTATCAGCTGTTGACTTAGTTAATGTGGTGAGTAGAGACATGCTGTGTTGTTTGACTTCACAATAGTAACAACACTAACGCTAAATAGATTAATAAATATTCTATTTTTACCATTATGATATCCATTTTGATTCCAGTCTACAATGTTGATGTGACGAAAATGGTCAGTCGATTGTTTAAACAATGTCAAAGACTTAAGATTCGGTTTGAGATACTAGTTTACGATGATCTTTCTGACGAAAAGTACAGGCAGAAAAATCGGGTCTTGGGCAGCTCTATTGGCATCAACTACTTGGAACTCACTGAAAATCTTGGCAGGTCAAAAATTAGAAATTGGTTAGTCAAGTCGGCACTCTACAACCATGTCATTTTTCTTGATTGTGATAGTAAAGTACTCTCTAATGACTTTGTCAAAAAGTACATTGACAACATGGATCGAGCAGAAATCATAAATGGAGGTAGGCAATATAGTAAGAAGCCACCTAGAGCAAAGTCAAAATACCTCCATTGGAAGTATGGGACGAAGAAGGAGTCGAAGAAGGCCAACGTTAGGAATATCGATGCAGTGAATTACTTTCATACCAATAACTTTTTTGCTAAGCGAAGTATCTTGGATAAGCATCCATTTGATGAATCCTTGGAAGGGTATGGTTATGAAGACTTAGTCTTCGCACAGCGATTAGTTGATTATGGTGTGAGCCTACATCATATTGATAATCCAGTAGAACACCTTGGACTCGAGACCAATACTAAGTTCTTAGCTAAAATGGAAAATGCAATAGCTAATTTGGTTCGCTTTGAGGAAGAAGATCTGTTAAGGGATACTAGGCTTCAGCGTTTGGCGAATCAGTTGGAGCGGCTAGGATTGACAAAGATTGGCAAGAAGTATGCTCAAAGAAAGTATAAAACATTCAGCAGTAACCTCAAAGACAATAAGGGTGGGTTGTGGCAACTCAGTATAATGAAATTACATAAATATTATGAATATAAATATGCGTAAAGAATTGTTAATGTGTTTTTTAGTGCTTTTACTAGGCACTAGCATCAGTAGTCAAGAGTCTATTGAAGAGTTTATGGATGGGATAGCGGATATCAGCTACGAACGAGTCAAAGACAGCAAGGAAGGCCATGCGGTCTACAAATTAGAGATTACTCAGCCTGTAGATCATATGGCAAAGGGTGGCCCTAAGTTTTCTCAAAGGGTATTCTTAACCCATGTAGGTAAGAAGAGACCAACTGTCATGAGTACACAAGGTTACAACGTTAGATATAGAGAGAATGAGGTCGCTATGATCTTAGATGGTAATCACTTGAATATTGAGCATCGTTACTTTGCTACTTCTGTTCCAGAAAACAAGGACTGGCAATACCTCACCCTTGAACAAGCGACTGCTGACTTGCATAAGATCAATGTGTTATTTAAGCAATATTATACTGATAAGTGGGTGAGTACTGGGATTAGTAAAGGAGGACAGACTACCATATATTACAGATATTTTTATCCAGAAGACGTTGACGTATCGATTCCATATGTGGCTCCATTTAACTACAATATGGAAGACAAGAGAATCTACCACTTCCTTGATACGATCAGTACACCAGAGTGCAGAAAGAAGGTATTCAATGTGCAAAAGGTCTTACTAAAGAAGAAGGACAAGGTCTTAGATAGGTTGCAATGGTATGAGAAGGGCAAAGACTTAACCTTTGATTACTTAGATGGGCTGGAGACAGCTTACGAATTTGCAGTGTTAGAATATCCATTCTCTGTATGGCAGTGGGGAACAGCTTGTGAGGATATCCCTACAGATAAGAAAGACTTAGATGGTCATATCAATCACTTACTTGATGTGGTAGGATTTGACTTTTATGATGATAAGACGATGGACTTTTTTGCAGCCCACTATTATCAGGCAAGTACACAAATGGGATATTACGGCTTTAAGACAGCTAAGTATGACAAGTGGCTTGACAAGGTAGGAAAGAACCCAAGTGCTTCATTCCCGCCTAAGGATAGCAATGCACAATTTGATGACTCTCTTATCCAAAAGGTAGATAAGTGGCTAGGTAAAGCTGGTAATAATATACTTTACATTAATGGATTAGGAGATACATGGAGTGCTACAAGGGTAATTCCAAGCAAGAAGGTAAACAGTAAGGCCTTTAACTTAGCAGGTATAGACCATGGTGGGGCAAGGATTAAGAATATGACAGCAGAGATGCAGGAAGATTTTAAAGAGACTTTAGAAAGTATGCTCAAGAGACAAGTAGATTTAGAAGTCTTGAATGAGGACAAAGACTAAGCATATTGAGACTTTGCGAAGAATGAAGAAAGGAGGTTCGAACACTGTTCGAACCTCCTTTCTTATTGGATGCTTCTAAAATCAATTGACTTAGAATCCAGTGTTTTTATTGCCGATGTAGTTAGCTGGAGTTTGTTTTTTCTTAGCTTGACGTTCTGCTTGTTTCTCGGCTTTCAGTCTCGCTTGCTCTTCAGCCTTGCGTCTTGCCTCTGCTTCTGCTTGTTCTGCCGCAACTCTATTTTGCTCAGCTAATTTGGCATCTGCTTCTGCTTTTAATTCTGCTGCTGTCTTTACAGGCACTGCAACTTGTTCTGCTACTTTGTCGATTACTTGTTCTGTTTTGATTGGTGCTACAGTCTTAGCCGGAGTGCCTTCGCAACCTTTAAAGAAGAACCAGAGTAAGAGCAACAATAATAGCAACGGTAATAACCAAAGAAGATACTTCAGACATCCAGAAGCTCCACTACCTCCTGCTGCTGCTACCTTAGTTGCCCCAACTGCTGCAGCTGCTTTTGCCTTGGTAGGAGTGCCTGCCACTGCGGCTGCCTTCTTTTGAGTCTTAGCTTTTTTCTTTGGACCTGTATTGACCACTACCTTCTCTGTTTTTGCAACTACTGGTTTAGGCTTAGCTGCAGGCGCAACTGGCTGCTTCGGTGTGATAGCTGCTGCCGCAAATCCTGCTGCAGCCATAGGTAATGCACCAATTGCCTTCCATCCAACGGCTCCTTTGTCAGACTTGGGACATGATCTTGCTATTTCTTGGTTGTTTCCAGCTTTGAGTACTGAGAAGTATTTGCTTCCTTCCTCAGCGACAGACCATCTTTGCTCTATGTCTTTGTTTTTAATCACAGAAGCGATCCCATTGTCTCTTCCTGTTTCAGACGTATAGCCTTCAGACCTTAATACTACCTCATCTCTGTTATCTAACAACGCAAAGTAATATTCCCCTTCATGAGTAAATGTGCTGAAGTCCTTGTGTTGGGTCGACCTCTTGTGTCCCTTGTACATCTTACAAGGTAGGTACTCGTCTATACTTGCCTTTGCTTTACTTGCGGCTACAATTGCTGCTGCAGCAACTCTAGCTTCTTCGTCAGCTTTTCTTTTTGCTTCGGCCTCTGCTTTGAGTTTTGCTTCTTCGTCAGCTCTTCTTTTTGCTTCGGCCTCTGCTTTGAGTTTTGCTTCTTCGTCAGCTTTTCTTTTTGCTTCGGCCTCTGCTTTAAGTCTTGCTTCTTCGTCAGCTTTTCTTTTTGCTTCGGCCTCTGCTTTAAGTCTGGCTTCTTCGTCAGCTTTTCTTTTTGCTTCAGCCTCTGCTTTGAGTCTTGCTTCTTCGTCAGCTTTTCTTTTTGCTTCGGCCTCTGCTTTAAGTCTGGCTTCTTCGTCAGCTTTTCTTTTTGCTTCAGCCTCTGCTTTGAGTCTTGCTTCTTCGTTAGCTTTTCTTTTTGCTTCAGCTTCTGCTTGCTGTGCTAGTAATGCAGCTGCAGCTAGTTTTTCTGCTT
>JAHDHH010000012.1 GCA_020631405.1 Saprospiraceae bacterium | reverse complement strand
TGCTAAATTGAGAAGGATATTGATAAACTTGAAGAATAAGGGAAGAATAGTTGAAGTCGAAATTGGATATCAAATAAAGAAATGAAAGCCAGTGCCTAACACTATATATCAGATCATATCTGTTCGTACCTCACAGAGACGATCGATATAATTATACGATAGGAATGTCAAAACCATCGAAGACGCCAAGGAGTATATCAAAGCTAAGATGCTCCTACAATTTGAGAGATTGGGGTACTCCAATTTTACTATAATAAGCAAGGGTACTGGTCTTAAAGTAGGTTGCTGTGGTTTGTATGATAGGCCTGGCATTTCGGGGGTTGATCTTGGCTTTGCCTTGTTGCCCGAACACGAAGGCAATGGGTATGGACTCGAGTCAGCAAGGACTATTTTGAACATTGCTGCCCAGCTGTGGTCTATAACCGAAGTGAAGGCGATAACCTTACCAGCAAATCTAGCTTCTCAGCAACTCCTTACGAAGTTAGGATTTGGGTTTATCAGCCACATCTCATTGAATCAAGAAACCCTAATGCTCTTCGAAAAGCAACTTGTTAAAAAAACTCTTGATTAATAGAACATTTACGACTTACTATTGCGTTACAATAACAGCTTGAATCTACATAGTCTATGCAAAGAATTATACACCTCTGTTTTACAATATGCTTTTGTCTGTTATTTGCTCTGCCCCTTATTGGTCAAGAGGCCAAATTAGCTAATGAATACTACAGAAATGGTGAGTATGAAAAAGCTGCTGTGCTCTTCAATAAATTGCATGCTAAGTCAGTCGGGACTAATTACTACTTCAACTACTATATCAAATCTTTGGTCGCTTCAGGACAGGATGACCAAGCGGAAAAGATACTCAAAGCAGAAATCAAGAAAACACCAGCAAAGACAGAACTCTATGTCAACTATGGAGACATGTTAGAGCAACGTGGAGAGCAAGATCAAGCAATTGAGCAGTATAGAAAAGCTATTGATAACCTTGGTCCAGATGTCAGTCAAATAAGTAGACTTGCCAATGCCTTCATTAGTAGTGTGAAGTATGATATGGCTGAGGAGACCTATCTCAAAGGATGCGAAATCTTAAAGAATGACAATGTATTCGCCTACAACCTAGCAGACCTTTATAATAGGAAGGGAGATAAGAAGAAAATGGTATACTACTACCTTGCAGCTCTACAAAACAATCCCAAGCAAATCTCAAGTGTACAAAACAACCTCCATAGAAAACTTAAAGAGCCCGAAGACTTCGAAGTCTTGAAGGCACAACTCTATACTAACATTCAGGATCATCCTGAAGTCATACAATATACAGAGTTACTTCAGTGGACATTTGTGCAGGAGAAGGATTATAGTAGAGCATTTCGTCAAGCAAGATTACTTGATAGAGAGCTAGATGAGAATGGAATCAGAGTCTACAGACTAGGTGCCTTGGCTGAGGACGACAAAGACTACAAAGCAGCAATACAATCTTACAAGTATATAGTAGAGGACAAAGGGAAGACAAATACATACTACGTCAATGCTAAGAAGTCAATGCTGAGATGTACTCGTAAGATCATCATGGAAGACTACATCTATACCCCTGCAGAGTTGGATACCTTGGACAAGGAATATCAAATCTTCATTGACGAATTTGGAATCAATACCCAGACAGCAGGATTAGTGCAAGAATATGCAGAGTTTTTAGTAGTCAATCAGAATAATGTAGGCAAGGCGATTACACTGCTAGAAAAGATAAAATATATCCAGGGACTGCGTCCAGAGCAGAATGCACTCATCAAAATAGACCTCGCGGATTACTACTTGATCAATAATGATATTTGGGAAGCAACCTTACTCTACTCACAAGTGGACAAGGCACATAAAGAAGAGTATGTCGGAGAGTTAGCAAGATTCAAGAATGCTAAGTTTTCGTACTTCACCGGTGACTTCGAATGGTCACAAGAACAGTTCAATATACTCAAGGCAGCAACTTCTAGGCTCATTTCAAATGATGCAATAGACCTTTCAGTATTCATAATGGACAACCTTGGTCTAGATACTACAGCTGTCCCCTTACAGATGTATGCTGAAGCAGAGTTGCTTGCATATCAGAATAAGAATGAAGAAGCTTTTCAGAAACTGGATTCGATACTCATCGTGTTCCCAGATCATGGGCTCAAGGATGACGTCTTATATACGAAGGCTAATATTCATCGAAAACTCATGGAGTACGATACAGCTAAGGCAGAATATGAAGAGATTATTGAGTATTTTCCAGAAGATATCAGATGTGACAATGCAATATTCGAACTTGCGGAATTACACGAATATCAACTCAACAATAAGGACAAAGCGAAGGAACTCTATGAAAAATTATTCCTTGACTACTCCAATAGTACATTTGCCATAGATGCAAGGAAGCGATTTAGAATACTTAGAGGCGATGATGTACAATAGCATCCTCTTGTAAACACTACCAAACTTATCTAAATGATGACAATCCAACTTACTGAAGAACAACTAGCAGTCAAAGCCGCAGCTAGAGAGTTTGCACAGAGTCAACTACTACCTGGAGTAATAGCAAGAGACAAGGACATGATCTATCCCACTGAGCAGATGAAGGCAATGGGTGAGCTTGGCTTCTTAGGCATGATGGTACCTACTCAGTACGGTGGCGGAGGTATGGATACCATGTCATACGTGTTAGCGATGGAAGAGATTTCTAAAGTAGATAATAGTTGTTCCGTTGTAATGTCAGTCAATAACTCCCTCATTTGTTGGGGCTTAGACAAATTTGGCAATGAAGCACAAAAACAACAGTATCTTACTAAGTTAGCTTCAGGCGAGTGGATTGGTGCTTTTTGTTTAAGTGAGCCAGAAGCTGGTAGCGATGCGACTAGTCAGAGAACTACAGCTATTGACATGGGTGATCACTACCTATTGAATGGAACTAAGAACTGGATCACTAGTGGAGGCACATCAAGTGTTCATATTGTCATTGCTCAGACAGACGTAGAGAAAGGACATAAAGGAATCAATGCATTCATAGTGGAAGCAGATTGGGATGGCGTCAATATTGGGGCTAAGGAAGACAAACTGGGCATTAGATCATCGGATACGCATACTATTATGTACAATGATGTCAAAGTGCCAAAGGCAAATAGGATTGGTGAGGATGGCTTTGGGTTTAAGTTTGCAATGAAGGTCTTGTCAGGTGGTAGAATTGGAATAGCAGCACAGGCTCTAGGCATAGCTACAGGAGCCTACGAACTTTCACTTGCCTATGCTAAGCAAAGAGAGGCATTTGGGAAGCCAATAGCAAAGCACCAAGCAATAGCATTTAAGTTAGCTGACATGGCTACAGATATTGAAGCAGCAAGATTGCTAGTCTATCAGTCTGCAATGTTGAAAGATAGAGGAGAAAATTTTGACCAGGCATCTAGTATGGCTAAGTTATTTGCCTCAGAGGCAGCGATGAAACATACTACAGAAGCAGTACAGATACATGGCGGATATGGATTTGTCAAAGAATACCATGTAGAGCGGTTGATGAGAGATGCAAAGATTACCCAAATCTACGAAGGCACTTCTGAAGTGCAGCGTATTGTCATTTCTAGGAATGTACTGAAAGGCAACCACTATACACCAATCGTCTAAGGTGGGTAGGTCATTTACTATAGCTACGTTTGCTGGAATCCCCATTAAGCTCCATTGGACTTTTGGGTTGTTGATTTTTACCCTATTGTTTTTAGAGTACAGAGAGACTGAAAACCTAACTGGAGTAGGCTATATGTTTATCTACATTTCACTACTATTCATCTGTGTTGTGTTACATGAATATGGCCATGCATTGACTGCCAAGTCTTATGGCATCAATACTCGAGACATCATACTCAGTCCTATTGGTGGCTTAGCTAGGTTAGAGGACATCCCTGAAGCACCAATGAAGGAATTTTGGATAGCGATAGCTGGACCAATGGTAAATGTTGTCATCGCTACGATTACGGGTCTAGGAATCTACTTTTTAGGATTGTCTCACTTACCTGAGGTAGAAGTGATTTCTCAACTATACAATCCTTCTGGACTCTTACAGCTTGTCTTTTGGATGAATATAGTGTTATTTGTGTTCAACCTTATACCGGCATTTCCTATGGATGGTGGTCGAGTGCTTAGATCATTGCTGAGTGTATGGCTACCTAGGAAGAATGCTACTTTTATAGCGATGGTTATTGGTCAAATTATTGCACTTGGCCTCCTCGTCTATGCCTTGTTGTCCTCACAATTGGTACTAGGATTGATCGCAATATTTGTATTCTATTCTGCTAGACAAGAGTATGATAGTATAGCATTGAAAACTCATCTTGGAGATACTAAGGTCTCAGAGATTATGAGGACAGAGTATACTATCATAACCAATGACCAATCATACCAAGAGATAGTGGATATTGCCCAAGCTACAGGAGAGCACAACTTTTTACTTGAAGACCAAGGTGCTATTATCGGTTGTATCCCATATCCTTATCACCTAGGTGCTGAGCAGAAGTATGGTAAAAAGATTGCAGCAGAGTTGCACGACAGCAGAATAGAGTTTGTAAGTGGAGACGTCTCAGTATATGAGGTTTACAATGCCATGCAAGACAAAGCATTGAGTATAGTTGCAGTGGGGTCAGTGGATTATATTTCTGGTGTGGTGGATAGGAGTATCATCCAGACGTACATTATAGCTTACCAAAGAAGAAGGTGGAGCTGGTTAAAGATATTTAGCAGAAGTCAATAATGTCTATCACTACTATATCAAAGAAGGTCTTATATGTTTGTTCGTTAGTGATATTGCTTGTTCACTTCTTTTACTATCCCAAGTGGCAACAATCGGGGACAGAGGCCACAATTAGCTGGGATGTATCAGGCTACTATATGTATCTGCCAGCTATTGTTATTTACAAAGACCTTAAGCAGTGTGCATTCAAAGAAACCATCATCAAGAAGTACCAACCGTCTAGAGTTGGGGATCAAACCTTCTTGCATCAAGCATCTGGCAATCAAGTCATGAAGTATTCGATAGGTCAGGCAATACAATTTTTACCTGCCTTTCTCATTGCACATACCTGGGCTACCTTGAGTGAAAGTTATGAAGCCGATGGCTTCTCCTTACCTTATCAGCTATTGATATCACTTTGGACCCTGCTAGTGGCTATTATAGGATTATACTTTATCAGAAAGTCTCTCAGGCACTACTTTGATGAATTGCCTGTGAGCCTTGCTCTGTTAACCGTTGTTTTTGGGTCTAACTACCTCAATTATGCTGCTATCGATGGTGCCATGACACATAATGGACTATTCACACTTTATGCAATATTGATATGGGTCACTATACAATTTTATAAGTCACCTAGCTACGCCAAAGCCTTACTCATTGGTGCAATTGTGGGCTTGTCAGCATTGACAAGACCTACAGAAATAATAGCCTGCATCATCCCTGTAGTCTGGGGTGTGAATTGTATAAGAGTATCTGATATCACCAATCGAATGTCTTTGATATTGACACATTGGAAGAAGTATATACTTGCTTGCACCGTTTGCTTACTTATCGGATGCATCCAATTGGGATATTGGAAGTATGTGACAGGTGAGTGGTTGGTCTATTCTTACGAAGATCAAGGCTTTTCTTGGTTGAGTCCTCACTTTTATGAAGGGTTTTGGAGTTATAAGTCAGGCTGGTTACTCTATTCTCCTGCTATGCTCTTTGCTCTCCTTGGATTCTTTAGTTTGAGAAAGCAGCCAAAGTTACTTAGTGCTGTTGGGCTGTTTTCGGGATTGTTTATCTATATCACCTTTGCGTGGGATATTTGGTGGTATGGAGGATCTCTTGGTCAGCGAGCCATGGTGCAATGTTACCCAATCCTCTTATTTCCTATGGCTGCATTGATGAATGATCTGGTCAAAAGACATAAAGTGATAAAGGTCTTCATGGCCATATTGATTGGACTTTGTTGTTATATCAGTTTGTGGTTTACTCATCAGGCCCACAGAGGTGGCAAGCTGCATGCAGGTAAAATGAATAAGACTTACTTCTGGAAGACTCTAGGTACTTACAAAGAGGATAAGGATGACCTCAAACTCTTAGATAATGAAGATCAGCTAAATAGTGCAGCAACTGTATTTTCGACAGTAGTCTTTCAGCCTGATACGATACTAGTCCAAGGAAAAACATCTTCTGATACCATAAATGTGTATCCATTGCCATCAGAATGTATTGGTTTTAAAACCGGCGCTACATTCTACTTTGGACAGAAGGAGTGGAATATGTGGAATATGACCAGACTTACAGTCGAATACCGGAATCAAGACTCTATAGTCAAGCAGCAACTTGTCAGACTGCAGCGCTTGATCTCGGATGGTGAAAACCGTGAGATTTGGATAGATTCTACCTTGCCTAGTGAAGAATTTGATGAGGTGCTAGTCTATATTGACAACACCTCAACTCCATTGCAGCTTTATTTTAGTGATTGGTGGATAGAATACTACCAATAATCATAATTTACATGCCCAATTTTTGCTTAAGTATAGTTGTGATATCTTCTGATTCGTCAGCATGAAGTAATCCACCTGTGCTTGAATCAAAGATCATAGTGTAACCACCTTCTTTACCTAGTGATTCTAGGATAGAATTGATTTTGTTAAGCACTGGAGCATAGAGTTCTTGTCTTTTTTGGAGCAACTTGTTTTGTACTTCGACCTCATATTGCTGAATCTCTTGTTGCTCAGTTCCTAGCTCAGTTTCTTTTTGTTGCATTTGTACCTGAGATAGTGTCCCACCATTTGCTTGAGCCATGTAGTCAGTATATTTCTTTTCAAAGTCTTTGACCATTTGCTCACCTTTTGCAATCAATTGCTTTTGGTAGGCTTCTAGTTCGGTGTCAGCAGCTTTGATATCTGGGTGTTCAGCAAGGATTTGAGTAGAATTGACGTACCCAAATTTTTGAGCAGAAACAGTTTGTATAGCGAATGCCAAGACAAAGCAAAGGCAGATTGATTTAATTGTATGAATTCTCATCTTGAAATATAGGTTTAATGTAATTATCTAAGTTTAAATGTACAGCTTAATAACAAAGGCGGCAAAGATAGCATTTACTTTACTTTTCTGTTTAACTATAGTTTAACCTAAATATAATCTTATTAAAGAAAAGCGTTTTATTATTCCTTATTTTTAAACACTGTACTTTGTGCAGTCTAAGATTTATTAAATTATGAGTGATATTTTAGAAATTTTAAAGTACGTATTACCCTCTGTAGTGGTGTTAGCAACTGCATATTTTATTTTGAAGAAGTTTCTGGATGCTAAATATTCGCTTGCAGCATTAGAGTATGGAAAGGACATGGCGGAGACTAAGTTGCCACTTAAATTGCAGGCCTATGAGAGGTTGATGTTGTTTTGTGAGAGAATAGACGTCAATAATTTATTATTCAGGTTGTATACTCCAGAAATTACTGGCGAACACCTTTCTAAAGCTATGTTGGTCAGTATTCAAAAAGAATTTGAGCACAACCTAGCCCAACAGCTCTACGTCAGCGATAGTCTGTGGCAGATCATCACCCAATCCAAGGATAATGTCTTAGCATTAATCACAACGACAGCATCTCAGCAAACAGGTGATTACACTTCGGCTGTCTTTGTTGATACAATTCAGAAAGAGAGACAAGCTGCAACTACAAGTCTAGAAATAGCGAAAACAGCAATCAGAGAAGAAACCAGATCACTACTAGGATGAGAATATATACTTTGATACTATTCCTGGCGGGATTAGCCAGTTGTAAAACTATAAATCATGTAGCTGATGTACAGAATACCAACATACAGTTGGACAGTACAGTGCAATTTGATTCTGCAATCACCGAGATGATCCAACCTTATAAGATCGAACTAGATAAGGAGATGAACGAAGTAATTGGCATTGCTGGAGAAGACCTAGTTAAAGGGAAACTGAATTCTTCTATGGGCAATTTCTTTTCTGACTTACTCCATATACAAGCAGAGAAGTATACTGATCACGACATAGCCTTTGCCATAAATAATTATGGCGGACTAAGGATACCCTCTATCCCACGAGGCGAAATCACCAAGGGCAAGATATTCGAATTGATGCCATTTGACAATACCATGGTCATACTTGAGATGCCAGGACCATCAGTTGTAGCACTTTGTAACAGAATTGCTGAGTACGGCGGGTGGCCAGTTAGCTTTGGTTTGACGATGGATATAGTAGAATCAAAAGCTACCAATATCTTAGTGAATGAAGAAGCCCTTGACCTCAGCAAGACATACCATGTCGTCATGACAGACTATGTAGCCAATGGCGGTGACAAGTGTCACTTTCTCAAAGATTTAGTCCAGGACAATACTGGGTTATTTATACGAGAAGTGTTCATCGAAGGGATTGAGGAGTGGAGTGAGAAAGGTCAAGAACTAGTACATAATTCAGAAGTTAGAATACACAAGAAGTAAGCATGCAGAATAGACGTCAATTTTTAAAGGCAATGAGCTCTTCAGGGTTGTTACTCTCGACTGGAGCCTTTCCATTTCAGCTGTTTGACACAGGAGAAGTGACAAAGATCACTATACTGCATACCAATGATGTCCATAGTAGGATTGAGCCCTTTCCAATGGATGGTGGCAGAAACCAAGGGAAGGGTGGAGCTGCTAGACGTGCAGAGATGATAGCGGGTATCAGAGCTCAAGAAGAGAATGTCCTCCTACTTGATAGTGGTGATATTTTTCAAGGTACTCCCTATTTCAATTTTTTTGGTGGAGAGCTTGAATTTAAGCTAATGTCAGAAATGCAGTATGACGTGGCTACCATGGGCAACCATGATTTTGATGCAGGTATAGATGGCTTTGTCAAGCAAATGCCTCATGCCAACTTTGACTTCGTGGTGAGTAATTATCGAGTGGAGGATACTGCCTTGTCAGACTACATAAAGCCCTTTGTGATCAAGGAGCAAGCTGGAATAAAGATTGGTATTTTTGGACTTGGTATAGAGTTAGATGGTCTGGTAGCAGATGCGATGTGTAAGGGAGTACAGTATGAAGACCCTATTGGTGTAGCTCAGAAAACAGCAACAATGCTTAAAGGAGATTATGGTTGTGACTATGTCATCTGCCTTTCTCACCTAGGGTACAGGTATGATGAAGACCGAGTGAGTGATGTAATCTTAGCGGAAGCTACTGATAGCATAGATTTGATACTTGGCGGGCATACGCATACCTTCCTCAAAACATTAAGTAAAAAAGAGAATAAGTCTGGCAAACCCGTTTTTATCAATCAAGCAGGTTGGGGTGGCATGCTACTTGGGAGGGTGGATTTGTACTTTGAGAATAACAAGAAAACAAAATGTCAGACATGTAAAAATCTTTTAGTCTAATAATCACATATTTATTTTTTTTATGTAAAAAATAGCCTGATATCATTAGCTTACACATTATGTAATTTTTGATATATTCAATTCTTACAATCGAATATTTTAAGCAAAAAAAAAGCGATCAAATTGTTTTTCTTTCGATTTATTTAGGACATTTTTACATTACCGAATTACCACAATCCCATAGTTGGTTTTAAACATTACAAAATTTCCGTACCCTGGATTATTTTGAATTTTGAGAGGATGAGTGAGTTTGATTAGTATTTTTTTAATCGACCTAAGAGAAACATATGACCAGCAAACATGTCATGGTTTGGGACAGTTGTCTCAATTACATACGGCAGAACATAAATGATAGAAAGTTTAAAACTTGGTTTGAACCCATTAAACCAATTAAGCTTGAAAACGATATTCTGACTATACAAGTCCCTAATAAGTTTTTCTACGAGTGGTTGGAAGAGCATTACATAGGACTCCTAAGAAATTGTATTATTTCTGAATTAGGAACAAAGGCAAGACTAGAGTATCTTATCCTCATAGATAATAAGAATCAATTTTCCAATAGTACAGAGAAGCAAACAAAGCAAATAGAATCTAAGGATATTAAGAATCCTTTTGTCATTCCTGGAATCAAGAAGGTCAAGATTGATTCTAATCTAAATGCCAAATATACATTTGATAAATTCATAGAAGGTGACAGCAATAGACTAGCAAGGTCAGCAGGAAAGGCAATAGCCAATGCTCCAGGTGCTACTGCATTCAATCCACTATTCGTCTACGGAGGAGTAGGAATAGGGAAGACTCACTTGATTCATGCGATAGGTAATGAAATCGTCAAGGCTCACCCTGAAAACAATGTATTATATATCACTACTGATAGATTTACTAACCAGATCATCAATGCTATTCAAAAGAATACAATAGCAGATCTTGTTTCTTACTATCAACATGTCGATACACTCATACTTGATGATGTGCAATTCCTTTCTGGAAGAGCAAAGACTCAAGAGATTCTGTTCAACCTCTTTAATAGACTGCATCAGAATGGGAAGCAGATCATCTTAACTTCAGATCGAGCTCCTATTGATTTAGATAAAATGGAAGATCGATTGATTTCTAGATTCAAGTGGGGATTGTCTGCGGATATCCAACCTCCTGGGTTTGAGACTAGGATGGCTATCATCAAGGACAAATTAGAAGGAGAGATAGAGCAAGTACCTCAAGAAGTCTTAGAATATGTCTGTCACAATGTAGTGGACAACATTAGGGAGTTAGAAGGAGTCATGATATCATTGATTGCGCAAGCAACTCTCAATCTTAAAGAAATAGACATTGACCTAGCTAGAAATATCATCAATAAGTACGTGGTGTCATCTAACAAGGAGGTAGCACTTGAGAAAATTAAGAAGTTAGTTGCTGATCACTTTAAAGTGACAGTTGAGAAAATGCAGTCTTCTACAAGAAAGCGTGAAGTAGTCATCGCAAGGCAGTTATCTATGTATCTAGCTAAGGCGTTCACTAATAAGTCTTTGAAGAGTATTGGTGATGATTTCGGAGGAAAGGATCACTCTACAGTAATCTATTCTTTGAGAGCTGTAAAAGATATGATGGATACAGACGAGGGCTTCAAGAACCAAGTAGTAGAAATAGAAAGAAAAGTACAGATGAGCATTGGCTCAGGTTATTAGTAGATAACCAAGATTATAACAATATAAGACTAGGAGGTGCCTTTAGGTGCCTCCTTTGTTGTTTTAAGCAATTAGAGATATTTGAATTTTTTGGACTTGTCTAGTAAAATAGCCTAAACTATTTATCCATATCAAGATTCTTCCAGATTAGATCTTTGAGTTCAGTCAATCCAGCTGTGCTGACTGAGGAGATGAATAGATAAGGTATATCTAAATCAAGCTCTGCTTCAATAAGCTGCTTTAGTTCGTCATCAATGATGTCAGACTTAGATATTGCGAGTATTCTCTTCTTATGCAGGAGTTCTGGGTTGAAAGCCCCAAGTTCATTGAGGAGAATATTGTACTCTTTCAGGATATTGTCGGTGTCTGCCGGGATTAAGAATAGGAGTGCAGCATTTCGTTCTATGTGTTTTAGAAAGCGAATACCTAGTCCCTTGCCTTTGTGAGCATTCTCAATAATTCCAGGAATGTCAGCCATGACAAATGATAGATGGTCCCTGTAAGATACTATGCCTAGATTAGGTACTAGTGTTGTAAATGGATAAGCCCCAATTTTAGGTTTTGCCGCAGTGATACTTGACAGTAGGGTAGACTTACCAGCATTTGGAAATCCCACTAATCCTACATCTGCTAGTACCTTTAATTCTAGAATCTTCCAAGTCTCTCTACCTGGTGTCCCTGTTTGGCTATATCTAGGTGACTGATTAGTTGATGTCTTAAAGTGAGCATTACCTAAGCCACCTCTACCACCTTTGACTAGTACCTCTTCTTGTCCGTCTTCGCTAATCTCAAAGTGAACAGTCCCTGTTTCCACATCTTTAGCTATTGTACCTATGGGGACATCTAGGATGATATCTTCTCCGAAGGCTCCAGTAGATCGACTACCTCCGCCATCTCCTCCGTGTCCAGCCTTAATATGTTTTCTATATTTGAGAGGCAGTAGTGTCCACATCTGCTTGTTGCCTCTTAGGATGATACTACCTCCTCTACCTCCATCTCCACCATCCGGTCCTCCAGTAGTGGTCCACTTATCTCTATAGAAGTGAGCTGATCCAGAGCCTCCATTGCCTGACTTACAGTGTATCTTTACGTAGTCAATAAAACTCTGATCTGACATAGTTGTGGTTTTAGATACTGTTACCTACAGCATCTTTAAGTCTTGCAGCTATATCGTCTATTGTTCCCATACCATCGATAGGGAGTGCCTTACCTTTAGCATTGTAATAGTCGAATACTTCTGCGGTATTCTCTTTGTAGACCGCTATCCTATTTCGGATAATGTCCTCATTAAGGTCATCTGCTCTTCCAGATGTCTGTCCTCTTTGCTTTATTCTATGTACGATTTCTTCGTCACCTACTGTAAGTGAGAGTAAGCTAGTGATGCTGCTCCCATTGCTCGCTAAAAACTCGTCAAGAGCCTCAGCTTGCGGTATAGTACGAGGAAACCCGTCATAAATAAATCCCTTTGCATCAGGGTGTTGGTTCACTTTATTTTTAAGCATTCCAATAGTTACACTATCAGGCACTAATTCTCCTTTGGAGATATATGACTTAGCTTCTTTTCCTAGTGGGGTATCATTTCCCATCTCATAGCGAAACAAATCTCCAGTACTGATATGAATTAGTCCATAAGACTCTACCAAAAATTTAGCTTGTGTTCCTTTTCCCGATCCTGGAGGTCCGAATAATATGAGTTGTATCATAGATGTGTTCTTACCGAATATTCTTTTTATTAAATTTAATATCCACATTCAAATTAACTTTTAAAGGTCAAATTAAGTTTCCACTTGTTGTATTGCTTATTATAATACATCTTTTACAAAGGCAAACTTACTCTTCCAATAGTCAGATTCTTCTATACAAGTCACAACTACACCTTTCGAACTTGTGGAATGTATCACATGAATACCTTTTTTATCTGTTCTCAGTACTATTCCAACATGGTTAACCCTATTGTTACTTTTAAAGAAGGCAAGATCACCTGACTCAGGCTTTCTTTTTTTTCTGCCTTGGGTCGCAATGCTCTTACTCGATCTCGAGAGGGCGATGCCATGCTGAGCATACACATGCTGTACATAACCAGAACAATCGAAGCCAGAACTACTATATCTCTTCGAGTTATAAGCAGTACCTATGAAAGACAAAGCATACTCTGTGATTTGTCTTCTTTTCTTCTTTTGCTTGTCAACACAAGTAGTTGTACTAACTACGTCATGTACAGGCGTATACGGAGTACTAGTGGTTAAGGTAGATATTACGATTAAAATAGAAAACAGATTCATACATTACATTTAATAGTAATGTATCAATAACTATTCCATAGTGTGTTTTATTCTGCAGCTGGAGCTTCACCTCCTGCAGCTGGTCCTTCTTTTGCTGCAGCACTCTTAAGAGCTCTAGGTACCTCTACTGTAGCAACCGGAGTTGCTCCCTCACTCATGACTTCTACACCTTCAGGAAATTCAATATCTCTAATCCTTACTGCAGCCCCTAATTCTAGGTTAGAAATATCAACGTATAATTGGTCAACGATTGCAGATGGAATACACTTGATCTTCACTTTTCTGAGTGATTGCATAAGCTTACCCCCAGCTAATACACCTGGAGAAACACCTTTGAACTTAACTGGAACTTCCACTTTTACTGGATGTCCATCAATAAGCTCTAAAAAGTCCATGTGTTCAATGGCATCAGTCACTGGGTGAAACTGGATGTCTTTTAATGTACATTTTGCTGCACCACTTCCTACACTGATCTCAACTAATTTGAAATCTGGAGTGTAAACAAGATGCTTCACATCTGCATGAGTTACACTGCAGTGCTTTACACCATCTTTAGAATAAATAACTGCTGGAATTCTTCCATTCTTTCTCAGTTGCTTATTAGATGATTTACCAAAATTGTTTCTTTCTTGTGCTTCTACATTTATTACTTGCATGGTAGAACTTATTTTAAGTCTTTTTCAAAAAGGACTGCAAAGATAGTATTTACAAAAATAAAATTGATGATTGGTCAATAAAAATTGGTTTTTTATTATTCTCTCACTAGGTTTATCCAGAGTATGAACACTTACAGCCACAAGATATTAACCAAATTCCAAGCCAACTCTTATCTAGTCTATGCTTGTGTCTATGTGTTGATGTGTCTCTTCTTCATGAACAACCAGTTTTTTTGGGATACTATTCAGCTTGGCTCTAAGCATGCTCATTTCTACTATAGCAATGATTTGAGGTGGGAGTTTCTGCCAGATGAGTTTAATAGTGGACATATTCCTGCATTTGGCTACTATCTTGCTTGTTGTTGGACCTTATTTGGAAAGACTTTGGTAGTTTCTCACGTCGCAATGTTGCCATTTGTCATTGTTTTTCTTGTCTTTTTGAAAAAGGTGATAGCCATCCTCCAAGTTGAAGATAGCAAGGTGCCACTCTTGGGAATCGCTATGGTCACCCTAGATCCTACCCTTGTAAGTCAGTGCTCTTTGGTATCTCCTGACGTAGTGTTAGTAGCTTTTCTCTTTGTCTTGATCTATAGTATCCTGTCTACAAAACACTTGTTTATAGTCATCGGAAGTATTGGATTGTGCTTGATTAGTATCAGAGGAATGTACTGTTGTGGCTTGTTGATGTGTTATGCAATGTACTCCAGCAAACGAGTTGTCAAGGTTGTATTGGCTAGTTTGCCTGCGTTGTGTATTACAGGTATGTACTATGTTTTACATTATATAGATGCGGAGTGGGTTGGAGTCCATGACGATTCTCCTTGGAAGGCCAGTCTAACGTTGACTAGTTTGAAGATGGTAGCGTATAATGTCGGTCTGATATGTTGGCGATTGCTCGACTTTGGAAGGGTAGTGTGGTGGGTAGCGTTATTGGTGTATATTGGATGGAAGTCCAACGCAAAAGCATTGTTGAGTAAACAGGAAATCCAGTTGGCCTTATTGTTTTTACTAGGATTTGTATTACTAACCGCACCATTCGTTAGCTTGACAGCCCATAGATATTACTTGCCAGTACTACTTTTGATTCTCCTATGTATTGTATTATTAGTGGCGAATATAGCTTGCCTCTCTAATACAGGTAAGCAGCTAGTCTTCGGTGGGTTTATTGTAAGTCAATTGATCGGCCACCTTTTCCTCTATCCTCCATTCGTGTCTCAAGGTTGGGATGCAAGTCTTAGATACCTTCCTGTGCTTGACCTCTTCGAGCAAGTGGATGAGTACATCAGTGACTCACAGATTAGCTGCAGTGAGGTAGGTACACTCTTTCCCTTGCGAGGGAATGTTGACTATCGAAACCTACGAGAGAACAACTGTAGCTACTCAACACTCGACTTGAGTGAGAATAGGTATGTTATCTATAGTAACGTCATGAACGACTTCACAGAAATTGATTTTCAATACTTACAAGCAAATTGGAAACAGAGTAAGAGATGGTCAAGTCTAGGCATCGAGTGCATCCTGTTTGAACAATAAAAAAAGAGACCAAAATTACTTGATCTCTTCATGTTTTTATTGCTTTGACAAGGGATTTGGACGTTAAACAGTCATAATCTCTTTTTCCTTAGCATTGACTATATCGTCAATTTTAGCTCCAAAGTCTGTAGTCATTTTTTGAATGCTAGCTTCAAGTTTCTTGCCTAAGTCCTCAGGATAGCCATCTTTGACTTCCTTCTTGACAAATGACATCAACTTTTGTCTATCGTTTCTTAAGCTGACCTTGGTGTCTTCACCAGCTGACTTTGCTTGCTTCACTAATAGCTTTCTCCTATCCTCAGTCAATGGTGGTATGGTAATCCTGATATTTTCACCATCATTCATTGGCGTAAGCCCAATGTTAGCTTCAAATATCGCTCTTTCAATTACCGCAAGCATACTCTTTTCCCAAGGCTGTATACTTAGCGTCTTAGAATCAGTTACACTGATATTTGCAATTTTGGAAATATCAGTAGGAGTCCCGTAGTAGTCTGCCTTGATTCCATTAAGAATTGCTGGGGTTGCTTTTCCAGCTCTGATTTTTACTAGTTCTTCTTTTAGGTGGTCTACAGCCTTACTCATAGTGCCTTGTCCCACCTGTACTAAATTTTCTATATCCATATTTGTAAATTCAAAATTCTTTTTTAGTCATTTCCCATCATGCGGAAAAAGAAATATAAAAACATCACCAATGCTGATAATGCAGCAACAATGTACGTCATAGCAGCCCAAGTTAAGGCATCTTTTGCTCCGTCATATTGTTCTCCCTGCACAACTCCTGACTCATCTAACCACAACAGTGCTCTCTTGCTAGCGTCAAATTCTACTGGAAGTGTAACCAGGCTAAACAGCGCAGTCATCCCAAAGGTAACAGTTAAGACTAACATTAAGAGTTGGCCAATACCTGATGACATGCCCATAGCACCCATACCTACCATCATACCCATGAAGAGGTATTGCTGCATCTTAGATGAAAAGTTGACAACAGGGACCAATGTTGATCTGAGCTTGAGCATACTATATGCCTGAGCATGTTGAACAGCATGACCACATTCGTGAGCTGATACTGCTGCAGAGGCTATACTTCTTCCTTGATATACTTCTGGACTCAAGCTAATTGTCTTTGACAATGGGTTGTAGTGGTCAGTCAGGGTTCCCTGCCCTTGGACTATTTTGACATCATGGATGCCAAAGTGACTGAGCATTTTCTGAGCAACCTCAGCTCCTGACATATTTCCAGTGATTGGTTTTCTACTGTAATGTGTAAATTTTGATTTTAGTCTATTGCTGACAAGCCATCCAACTAAGCTGAATATTCCAACAATAACCATATATCCGATTGACATATTTAATAAGTTTTTGTGTTAGTTAATAAATTCAAATCCAGTATAGCTTTGTAGCACCGTAGGTACTCTAATGCCATCTGCTACTTGATTGTTTTCAAGAATTGCAGCAATGATACGAGCTAAAGCTAATGCACTACCATTCAATGTGTGAGCCAAGTGCTTTTTGCCGGATTGATCTTTGTACCTCAGTTTTAATCTGTTACTCTGAAATGTTTCGAAATTCGAAACAGAGCTTACTTCTAACCATTTCTTTTGAGCTGCAGCATAGACTTCAAAATCAAAGGTCAAAGCAGATGTAAACCCAAGGTCTCCACCACATAAACGAAGAATACGGTATGGGAGTTCCAATTTCACGAGAAGACTTTCTACATGATCCACCATTTGCTGTAGTGTTTCATAGGACTTATCTGGGTGTTGAATTTGGATGATTTCTATTTTGTCGAATTGATGTACTCTATTTAGTCCTTTGACATCTGCACCATAAGACCCAGCTTCTCGCCTAAAACAAGGAGTATAGGCTGTAAACTTCACTGGAAATTGATCCTCTGTCATAAGGTTACCTCTGACAATATTAGTCACTGGTACTTCAGCCGTAGGGATAAGATAGAGATTGTCTCTCTCCATATAGTACATCTGTCCTTCTTTGTCTGGTAGCTGTCCTGTGCCCCGAGCTGTGTCTTCATTCACTAGGAGAGGTGGTACTATTTCTTCATACCCTGCTGCTGTAGCCTCGTCCAAGAAGAAATTGATCAAGG
This sequence comes from Saprospiraceae bacterium, assembly GCA_020631405.1. Classification (GTDB taxonomy): domain Bacteria; phylum Bacteroidota; class Bacteroidia; order Chitinophagales; family Saprospiraceae; genus JAHDHH01. The sequence continues at coordinate 53,187 of JAHDHH010000012.1, read as the reverse complement.
CCCTTTGTAATCTTGACCCCTTGCCTCTAAATACTGGAAAGCCGGCACCGGTTATTTTGTTGCCTAGTTCGAAGTCTAGGATGTTATACTTACTTCCTAGTTCCCAATGCGGTAGGTTGTGCTCCAGAGTGGGTAGGTCAGTGTGCCAAGGTTTGTGAACTTCATTGTCATCTTCAGTCTGTCCAGCTGGGACAGAGTCGTGTGGTACATTAGGTACAGTTAAGAGTGCTTGATAGAGTGCTTCTTCTGCATCCTTCAGCTCTTGCTCATACTTGCTACCTTCTTCTTTTAGAGCAGTGACCTGGGTCTTAAGTTGATCTGCTTCCTCTCTATTGCCAGACTTGTAGAGTGATCCTATTTGACCAGATAGACTTTTGACTTGAGAAAGGATAGCGTCGTTAGAAGTCTGTGATTGTTTTCTTTTGTCATCAATGACAATAATTTCATCAAGAATGAGGAGGGCATCATCACTCATTCCTCTTTTCTTTAGTCTGTGCTTTATCGTGTCAATATTTTCACGAATATTCTTAACTTCTAACATGTAAAAAACAGTATTTATTAAATAAAAGCCAAAGATAGACTATTGCTTACCAATTTTTAAACATATATTTGTTGCCGATAGCACTCTAGCCTTAGAGTACATTCAAATTTTCCCTCATAATTTCCTAATTCATTTGGAGGTTTCCTTCTAAATACTTTCTGTATAATACTATTTTTCAACGATGTACGATATCCTACAACTTAACGACATGCTGGTTCCTGAATTGAAGGACTTAGCAGAAAAAATTGGTGTAAAAAGCTACAAAAGACTTGCTAAGCAAGATCTGATTTACAAAATTCTTGACCAACAAGCGGTACTTGGCACTGATATGCCAAAGGTAGAGAGTAAGGCAGCTCCTGAGCCAACGAAGGAAAAGCCAGCCAAGCCTGAGCCAAAGCCTAGAGCACCAAGGACTCCTAGAACTCCGAAGCCGCCTAAGGCTGAGAGTAAGGAGGCACCTAAGGAAAAAGTAGTAAAAGACACTAGGTCTAATAAGGATGCTAAACCAAGCAAGGAGGCTCAAGAAGCACCAAAAGCAACGGATGTCCAAAAAGACCAAAAAGAACATGCTCCTAAAAAGAAGAGTAGAGATTATAGTAGTAGACGAGAAGTAGAAGGTGGAGAGATCAAGAATGTAGACAAGAAGGGTGGTGCTCAGGACAATAGAGATCGAGATAATAGAGACAACAAACCTAAGCACCAAGACAATAGAAACAACAGAGTAAAAGAAGAAAAGAAAGAGCCAATATTCAATGTAGACCTAGAAGGTATTATTGAAGGTGTAGGTGTCCTCGAGATGATGGCAGATGGTTACGGCTTCCTAAGATCTGGTGACTATAATTATTTGACTTCCCCAGATGATATTTATGTATCACCTTCACAGGTTAAGTTATTTGGTCTGAAAACAGGAGATACTGTAAAAGGTGCAATTAGACCTCCAAAAGAAGGAGAGAAGTATTTTGCCTTACTTAGAGTGTCAAGTATCAATGGATTGGATGCAGCTAAGATTAGAGAAAGAGTGCCATTTGATTATTTGACACCATTGTTCCCAGAAGAAAAATTCAACTTGCTTACACATCCAGCAGGTAAGGATTATGGAAATAGAATGATTGAGTTGTTCTCCCCAATTGGTAAAGGACAGAGAGGATTGATAGTGGCGCAACCTAAGACAGGTAAGACATTCTTACTTAAGGATGTAGCTAATGCAATTGCGACTAATCACCCAGAGTGTTATATGATAGTACTCTTAATAGATGAGAGACCAGAAGAGGTGACTGACATGGCAAGAAGTGTCAATGCTGAAGTTATAGCTTCAACATTTGACATGCCAGCAGAGAATCACGTAAGAGTAGCTAATATTGTTATTGAGAAAGCGAAGCGATTGGTAGAGTGTGGACACGATGTAGTGATATTACTTGACTCTATTACTAGACTTGCTAGAGCATACAATACTGTAGCACCTTCATCAGGTAAGGTATTGTCTGGTGGTGTTGAAGCTAATGCACTGCAAAAGCCTAAGAAATTCTTTGGTGCTGCAAGAAATATAGAAAATGGAGGATCATTGACTATCCTAGCAACTGCACTTACTGATACTGGCTCTAAGATGGATGAAGTCATCTTCGAAGAGTTCAAAGGTACAGGTAACATGGAGTTACAATTAGATAGATCACTCGCTAATAAGAGAATGTATCCAGCAATAGACCTAGTCAGATCAAGTACGAGGAGAGAAGAATTGCTTTATGATGAGGCGACTCTTAGTAGAATGTTCGTACTCAGAAAGCATCTTGGTGATATGAAGCCAGATGAGGCAATGAACTTCATAAAGAATCATTTGAGAAGCACTAAGACCAATGATGAATTTATGATTTCAATGAATAGTTAACAATTATTGCAAATTATTCATAATAAGTATTACTTTTGCAGACCCAAATTGAAAGGGTTGTACAAACTATAATTCGACTATCATGAAACGTACATATCAGCCGTCCAAAAGAAAAAGAAAAAATAAGCACGGTTTTAGATCTAGAATGGCAAGTAAGAATGGAAGAAAACTTTTAGCTAGAAGAAGAGCTAAAGGTAGAGCTAAACTTACTGTGTCTGATACTACTCATGTTAAGTAGTAGTAACCCAGCTTTACATTCTACTTCATCATTCTCTCTTACTGATTTAACACTCTCAGATTGTTTCTAATGGGTGCAGCTAGGTATACACTTGGGGCTAATAAAAGACTTAAGAGTTCTCAGAAAATCAAGCATGTCTTTGAGAATGGTAAAAAAGCATTCAAAGACCCAATTCGGGTCAATTACAATTATATAGATATCGACGCTACTGATCCAGCTCCTTGGAAGGTAGCCTTCGTAGCGCCAAAGCGACTATGGAAAAAAGCCGTAGATCGTAATAGAAAGAAAAGAGTACTCAAGGAAGCATTCAGAGTACATCAAGACCTTGTCCCTAAAGAAGAAGGCAAAACTCTCCACTTTATCATCTCATACATCGCAGATGTTGAGCTTTCGCATACAGATCTAGAAAAAAGAGTAGTAGCCTTACTTGGCAAGATTAAGTAATAGGTCAACTGCCTCTCGATATCCTGGTAGTCCCTTGCCAATTATGCTTTGATGGCAGACATCCGTCAAGTAACTCATCGCTCGAAATAACTCTCGTTGATGAATGTCTGAGACATGGACTTCTATGACTGGGTTGCTTATTGCTTCAACAGCATCTCTAAGCGCAATACTAGTATGTGTATATCCTCCTGCATTGAGAATAATGCCAGTGTCTGCATCATAGCCTACCTCATGTAGTTTGTCAATCAAGTACCCTTCGTGATTACTTTGGAAGTAGACTAAGTCAACCTCTTTATCAGCAAAATGCTCTGTTAACTTCAAAAAGTAAGACTCAAAGGTCTGATTACCATAGACCTTGGTATTTCTTTTGCCAAGCAAGTTGAGGTTAGGACCATTGATGATTACTACCTGCATAATTTAGTTTGCAAACTCAGATAAATATTTTAGTCTTACCACTTGGATTTCTTCCATTGTGATATCATCTTCTTCAAGTTCTTTGAATGCAGCCTCTACTGACTCAGTATCAGCGCTGTCAAAGTATTCGTAGATTTCGTCTACTACCTCTTCGTCATAGTTATCTTCTATGTAGTAATCCAGGTCTAGTTTAGTCCCTGATGTTACAATCATATTCATCTCAGTGAGTAGTTCGCCTAGGTCTAGGTTGGCTCTATTGGCAATGTCTTCAAGTGGCATCTTCCTGTCTATGCCTTGGATGATTGCAACCTTGGCCTTTGACTTGTCAGCTACTTGCTTGATGACCATATCTGCTGGCCTATCGATATTGTTAGCCTCGACGTAGTCTTGAATCAGGTTGATGAATGGGTCGCCGTACTTGATTGCCTTGCCCTTTGACACACCACTGATATTCTCCATATCTTCCCTGCTAATAGGGTAGAAGGTAGCCATATCATTGAGTGCTGGTTCTAAGAAAATCACCCATGGTTGGATATTGAGACGCTTAGCTTCTTTGGCTCTTAGCTCCTTAAGCATTTTGAGCAATGTATTATCTAAGGCACCGCCGCCTCCAGTATCAACTACCGCATTGCCAGGAGTATCCTCGTAGTCACGATTAATTGGGAGGATGATATCATGGGGCTTTTCTAAGTAGGCATGACCTAGTTTAGAAAGTTTTAAGACTCCGTATTGCTCTATAACCTTATCGACGAACCCAATAAGCATAGCTTTTCTTACCACACTGAACCAAAAGATCGGATCCTTGCCCTTCCCTTTTGAAAAATAGGAAAGCTTGTCAAAGTTCTGTTCTCTGATGTCTTTATTCTTAATGCCTTGCAGAAAGTCAACGATGACTTTTATACCATAGTTTTCTTTGAGTTGCATGATAGCCTTGAGAGCAGTCACCATTTCTTCATTGATTGTGACCTTCGGTTTTGGAGTCTTACAGTTGTCACACATGCTATTGCAATTGACATCATCATAATCCTCTCCAAAGTAGTGCAGGAGGTACTTTCTTCTGCAATCTCCAGTCTCACTATATCCCATCACCTCATCCATGAGTTGTAGGCTGAGTTCTCGCTCTGATACAGACTTGTCCTTCAGGAATTTTTCTAGTTTTTGGACATCTTTAAAATCAAAAAAAGCTAAGCACTTACCTTCCATGCCATCTCTACCACCTCTTCCAGTCTCCTGGTAATAGTTCTCTATACTCTTTGGAATATCATAATGAATCACAAACCTCACATCTGGCTTGTCAATTCCCATACCAAAGGCTATGGTAGCAACTATGACATCTATCACTTCCATCAAGAAGTTGTCCTGTGCTGCATTTCTCACTTTCCCATCTAGTCCCGCATGATAAGGCGAGGCTTTGATTCCATTGACTTGGAGTACCTCGGCAATTTCTTCAGTTGACTTTCTAGATTGAACATAGATGATGCCTGACTTGCCCTGATGAGACTTGATGAATTTAACTATTTCGGTAATAGCCGACTTCTTGTTCCTCTTTGGTCTGACTTCGTAGAACAGGTTGTCTCGATTAAATGAGGAGACGAACTTGTTCACATCTTTTAAGTTGAGATTCTTGACGATGTCGGATTGGACCTTAGGCGTGGCAGTAGCTGTCAAGGCAATAATTGGGATGTTACCATCTATATTATTGACCATGGCTCTAATCTTTCTATATTCTGGTCTGAAGTCATGACCCCACTCAGAGATACAATGAGCCTCATCTACTGCTACAAAGGACAGTTTTACACTTTTGAAAAAAGCAATGTTTTCTTCTTTTACTAGAGTTTCAGGTGCTACATAGAGAAGCTTAGTTTTCCCAGAAACGATGTCTGCTTTTACAGTTTGGATTTCAGATTTTTTCAAAGAAGAATTGAGGAAGTGAGCCACATTGTCTTCAGAACTATATCCCCTCAAAGCATCCACTTGATTCTTCATCAAGGCGATCAAAGGCGAGATAATGATGGCTGTCCCTTCGGACATAAGGGCTGGTAGTTGGTAGCACATTGACTTACCTCCACCTGTTGGCATGATCACGAACGTATCTCTACCATCCAAGATAGACTGTATGATGAGTTCTTGATTGTCCTTAAATCCTTTAAAGCCAAAAAAGTGGTCCAAATTTTTATGTAAATCTGAAGCGTTGTTATGCTTGGTTGCTGTTACGCTGTCCATGTTCTAAATTGAAAAAAATTAATTTTGCTACAAATAGTTACATTATAGCCTATTGAATGACAATATTTGTTACGATTATCCACTTTAGTACAGTCCGATAATGTTCAATTGTTTCATTGTTATGAAAATACAAAACTTATTCCTAAAATGTTGAAAAAAGATATCAAATCAATTGCAAAAAAGGTAGTACAGATAGAATGTGATACCTTGAGCAAGCTAGCTATGTCTTTTGACGAGAGTTTTGTGGAAGTGGTACATCTTATTCAGAAATTTAATCAGAGACTTATAATATGCGGAATAGGTAAGAGTGCAATAGTAGCTCAAAAAATTGTTGCAACCTTAAACTCGACTGGTACACCTTCTATTTTTCTCCATGCGGCAGATGCTATACACGGAGATTCTGGGATAATAAGGACTGACGATATTGTCATGATTATTTCGAAAAGTGGAGAAACCTCAGAGATTGTAGCCTTGGCATCACTGGTCAGAACATATGGCAACACCATGGTGGCGATGGTTTCAAACCGTACTTCTACGCTGGGTAAGTATTCGGATTATATACTTTTCGTCCCAGTCGAACAAGAAGCTGACCCTAATATGTTAGCACCTACAAGTAGCACAATTGCACAGATTGCAATGGGAGATGCGCTAGCTATCACCTTATTAGAGTTGAGAGGATTTTCGAAAGAAGAGTTTGCAAAGTATCATCCAGGAGGAAGCCTAGGCAAGCGACTGTTTATGACAGTGGAGGACTTATATCAAAACAATGGTAAACCACAAGTTAACCCTAGTCAGAATATTGAAGCAGTCATTTTAGAAATATCAAGGCACAGACTCGGAGCTACAGCTGTTGTTGATGACCAGGGCACGCTAATAGGAATCATCACGGATGGAGACTTAAGGCGTATGATACAAGGGAATAAAAATTGGAATAATGCAAAAGCTGTTGATATCATGACAGCAAACCCTAAGTCTATTGCAGTCAAATCACTTGCAGTTGAAGCACTAGGTTTAGCACAATCAGCTAGTATCAATCAAGTACCTATAGTAAATGAAGGCAAATATGAGGGTATGATCCACCTCCATGATTTTTTGAGAGAAGGACTACTATAACTAAAGTATTTGCCTAATTACTTATATTTGGTTTGAACGAGATGTGTTATTATGTCGTTAAATAGGATATTGATTATCTGCTAGAGGTATATCTTTAGTGTTACAATATTATAAATTGCTTTTTTGATTCAAATTTCAACATGTTGAGAAATATAATTTTAGGAATTTTAGTAATTGGAGTGGTGTATTTCAGTGCTGCAGCTGTAGACCATAATCCAAAGGAAAAGGAGAGTGCTATTATTGAGGCAGTGCTTAAATATCTAGACGTACTTCACTTTAGCCCGAAAGAGATAAATGATGAATTTTCTCTAAAGGTCTATGACAATTATATTAAATCAATTGACCCAGCTAAGCGATTTCTCATTCAGCCTGAAGTAGACAAACTAGCAACATATAAAACTGCTATCGATGATGAAATTCAGAATAGAAGCTTAGAGTTTTTTGATACGAGTTTGGATCTAATTACTGTTGCTATTACAAGGTCTCAAAGTATTTATGAAGAGGTATTAGATCAAGATATTGACCTGTATTCTACTGAGACATTCAATACGAGTAGTGAGGATAGAGAGTTTGCTAGTGATGAGACAGAGTTAAGAGAGTATTGGAGAAAGTCGCTCACACTTGACATTATCAATAAGATAGATCAAAAGTTAGAAGAGCAGGAGAAAGATACTACATTGACAGAGCTAAAGACACTTGAAGAGATTAAGGCAGATGCAGTTGCAGATACAAAGAAAAATTTTGACAACTGGTATAAGCGTTTGGACAAGATTAGACGATCAGATAGATTTGAGAACTATGTCAATGCCATCATGCATGTCTTTGACCCGCATAGTGATTATTACAACCCAAAAGAAAAGGAAGACTTTGATATCAGAATGGGTGGTAAACTAGAAGGAATAGGTGCAAGATTGTCGGAGGATGGAGAATATACTAAGGTAGTCTCAATAGTGCCCGGTGGACCAGCTTGGAAAGGGAAAGAACTAGAAGTCAATGACCTGATAGTAGCGGTTACTCAAGACGGTGAAGAGCCAGTAGATATTACAGGAATGAGACTTGACGATGTAGTAGCTAAGATTAGAGGAGATAAGGGTACGATAGTAATTCTTAAGGTAAAGAGAAATGGGACATTCTTAGATGTGAGCATAGAGAGAGACGAGGTAATCTTAGATGAGGGATTTGCTAGAAGTCTTAAAGTCGGTATTCCTGACATGATTGAGAATATTGGATATATCAAGTTACCAAAATTCTACAGCTCGTTCGAAGGAAAAGAAGGCAGTAGCTGTGCTGTGGATGTAGCTAAGGAAATAGATAAACTAAATACTGAAAACATCAACGGGCTCATCCTTGACCTGAGAAATAACGGTGGAGGGTCTCTACAAGATGTCATAACAATGTCAGGCTTATTTATCGAGAATGGTCCAATAGTACAAGTGAAGTCTAAAGAGAGAAGACCACAAGTCTACGATGACAGAGATGCAGGGGTGAAATATGATGGACCTTTGATCGTATTGGTTAATCAATTCAGTGCATCTGCATCAGAGATACTTGCTGCAGCACTTCAGGATTATGACAGGGCAGTCATCGTAGGAAGTACATCTACCTTTGGAAAAGGTACAGTGCAGAGATTTCAGAACTTAGATCAGTATATCCAAGGCATGGATGACATGAAGCCTCTAGGGCAAATCAAGTTGACAAATCAAAAATTCTATAGAATCAATGGAGGAAGTACTCAGTTAGAGGGTGTTACTCCAGATATTGTCCTACCAGACACCTATACTTATATTGATTCTGGAGAGAAAGAATATGACAATGCATTGCCATGGACACAGATAGACCCACTTAGCTACAAGCAAGATGTCTATATAGTGAAAGATAAAGAGGCATTGAGCACAAGTAGTGAGGAGAGGGTAAGAGAAAACCCATCATTCAAAGTCATTGAAGAGCAAGCACAAAGAATCAAGAGCTATAGAGATGAAGAAGAGGTCTCACTCAACTTAGACACATATAGAAAGCAACTTGATCAAAGAGAGTTAGAATCAAAACTCTATGATGATGTGATTGATCAGAATGTGGACTGCCTATCTATAGAAAATCTAGAAGTCGATACTGCTCTCATTAATTCAGACGAATCGCGTAAGGCACGGAATGATGATTGGCTTGAAAATATCCAAAAGGACATTTACTTAGAAGAAGCACTGTACATAATGAAAGATATCATTATGACTAAGTCTTAAAAGACATTAATCAACATAATGAGTCCAATTATTAGCAGGAACGAGCCTGAAATGACACTGATGTAGTGCATATGAGTATTGTTAAGTTTAGACCTAATAGCTTGAGCTAGGAATACTTTAGCAGTATCTGTGGTCATTATCACAAGCATGATGGTACCCATAAGGATGAATGTCTGAGGCAGTGTCATAGCCCTAGCCACCACATTGGTAGAGATTACTCCTAACCAAAATATTGGAGTGAATGGGTTGAGTGTATTCACAGCAAATCCTCTAGTAAAAAACTGAAAAAAGTTCTTGGCACTCAGTTCTACTGTTTCAAGCTTCAATGTTTTTTGCTTAGCAATCATGTAAATACCAAAGAGTATCAATACACCTCCGCCAATGATACCTGCCCAAAATTTGAATACTGGATCATTGAATGTATGTTCAAGAGATTTGACAAATTTGTAGGAGCAGGCAATATAGATCATGTCACTGGTCCATATACCTAATCCAACTGCCATGCCTGCCTTCCAGCCCTTTTCTATAGAGGTCTGAGTGATGACAATAAATATGGGCCCAACTGCTAAAGCTAAGAATAACCCAAAAGCTAATCCTTCGAGGAAATATTGCATTGTTGCAAATGTATGCAGATTAGTATTATCTTGTCCCTACTAGTATTAAATAAAGACAAAACAATTCTAACCTTCGGGTGTTTCGACTCAATAACACATAGCTATGAAAATATTAAAATGGATAGGGATACTCTTAGTATTCGTCATGATGTCAACTATTGGATGTGGTGTGGCTTTGAGTAAGAAAATGCCACCAACCGTAGATCAAGACGCAGATGCCCTTGCTGATTTGATGCTCAAAAACCTCAATGTAGATGCTTGGGATACTCTAAACTACCTCCAGTGGACATTCTTTAGGGGTGAGCACCATTACAAGTGGAACAAGGCTGCTAACATAGCTAATATACAATGGAAGGGTTATGAAGTTAGGTTAGACTTGGATAGTGTAAGCGGGGTAGCCTACAAGGATGGTGTAAAGCTTACTGGCGAAGAATATCAGAAAGCTGTAGATAAAGCTTGGTCTATCTGGTGTAATGATTCTTTTTGGATGTTTGCCCCATTTAAAGTCTACGACGAAGGTGTTAGTAGAGAGGTAGTCCAAACTGATGAAGCTCCACACGGGTTGAAGATCACATACGGTTCAGGTGGGGTAACCCCTGGAGATACTTATGTCTGGCTGCTTGACGAGTCTTATAGACCGATCGCTTGGAGGATGTATGTAGGGATCTTACCGATCAAGGGATTGTATACTGATTGGTCAGGATGGAAGTCTATTGATGGTGCTATGCTGTCCACTACCCACGTAAGTTCGCTGATGACAATGGCAATCTCAAATGTTAAAGGTGGTAATAGTATTGAGTCTATCGATTATGATGTGAATACCTTCACACTGCAATAGTTACAATGTCTTAATCTTTTCTAGGAGTAAAGATGATTCTTCACTTAGCTGTGGTTGATTAGATGACAATTCTAAGGTCTTCTTAGCATGCATTGTTGCCTTCACTTTGCTCTCTAATCTATAGTAGATTTTAGCCAAAGTCATATGGTAGCTAGGATTTTCAGGATGTTGCTCAAGCGCCTTTTCTACATACTTTTTTGCGACGATTAAGTCTTTTCTCTTTGCAGTAGTATTAGCTGCATAAATGCCATACAAGTTGAGCATTTTACTGTCGGTGTATCCATCTATTCTCAAGTAGTTTTCGATGTAAGTGAGGATGTCTTCATCATCTTGCTCATCAATTTTTCGTTTGATGATATACTTGTATGCTCTGAGTTCTGGATTGACGACTTTGACATGTTTAAATAATTCAATCGCTTCGTCTAATTCTGGCCTAGGGTAGCCTTGGTTGAGTCGAGTATAGACGAGTATTTCCACTGTTCTATCTATCTGAAACTCATCAAATACATCATTAAATCGCTTTCTATTGGCGATGATAAAGTCAAATTCTGGCGTTTGAGTCGACTTGACAAAGTCAAAGATGAATCGCATATTTTTTTCAGTAGTCCAATCCTTCTGAGTCGCCAGATAGGCCCTAGCGCTTTCCCAATGGGAGCCATCCATCAGCTGCATTCTAAAGTACGCTTCTTGAAAGTACTGTTGAGGGTCGCTACTTTGCTTGTCTTCGTCGAACACCATTAAGATTTTTTCTTCTGGCTCAGGCGATTCAGTAGTAGCCTTATTGGTCTTTTTCACTGTGGTTGCAACCTCTTTACGAGTTGGTTGACGAGTGACTGTTCCTGTATTAGTCTTTTGTGGTTGCTTAACTTGAGCTATTGGCCTATACTCAGGCTTCTTGAGAGCTGCTTTTGCAAAAGCGAGTAACTCTTGCTTAGTTACCACTCTATCCACGGATAGTCTTAGTTTGCCATTAGGCTCCACAAATAATAGGGTGGGTAAAAATGCCACATGGTATCTAGCCGCAATATCTTTGCCGAGGTGGCGGTCCATATTGACCTTGACATTGATAAAGTGTTCGTTGAAATATGCAGCCACATCTCTATCTCTGAATATAGGGTCCATTTTTTTACATGGAATACACCATGGAGCATAGGTATCTATGAATATTTTCTTACCCTCTGCTTCAGCCATAGTTACAGCCTCAGCTACATCAATATGGTGAAATTTTACTACGCCATATTTAGTTTGACTAAAGACACAATTTAGACAAGTTAGAAGAATGAGATATGTAAGGAATAATCTGCCCATTTACAAGGAACCTATTGCTTGCTGTTTTGTAAGTATTTAATGAATCCTTCTAGTTTCTTTGTTGCTATATCCTTAGCTTTAAGAATCGAAATTGCATCATTACCTACGTTGATTGCCTCATCTGTTTTACCATACTGATGCAATGTCTGGATCAGGTGTAGGTATCCTTTTTCTGTAGGCTCAGCTTCTACGATTTTACTTAAGTTACTGATAATCATGTTTTGGCCATCGGCCTTGTCTTCGAAATGCTTACTTGTAAGTGCAACTAACCTCTTGCTTGCCTCTGGATTGTTCTTTGTATACTTCTTGTCATAAGTCTTGTAGTACTTCTGATAGTTTTCCCAATCCTTGTAAGATGCTGTATATTCAAGGTAGGACTCAATTCTATATTGTTCAGAAAGAGACTTGTTGATAGGTTTGAGCTTTGTCACGGCTTCATCAATCAACTCGCTATATTCATTGTCAATGGCTTTTCGAGTGGTCTTTTGAGCAGCTTTCAGTAATTTGTCTTCATAGGCCTCTTGTCCAAACGTACTTACAAGACTACTCTTATTATCTATACAAAGGTCAAAGAGCTTGGAGTCAGCCTCACTTACTGCTTCGAAAATAAATTGATCATACTGTTGAGCAGTCATGCAATGGTCACTTAACAGATAGTCATTTGCTATTTTGAGACTTGGCTTTCCTGCCTTGTTCAGTGATTTGACATAATCCATCACTGTTTCAAAATCTCTACTGCCTTCGTCATATTTTGCTTTATACTTACTGCTAAAATCGGCACTGCCTAGGACACTATTTCCTAAGTTAGTCAGCTTTGCAACATCTTTGAATCCAACTGATTTCTTAGCGACTTCGCCATTGGGCATAATAAAGAATAGTGTAGGATAGGCTGATACAGAATAAGTCTGGCCAAAGGTCCTACCCATAGACTCTTCCATGTCTATCTTCATACTGATAAAGTTCTGATTAAATAGTTCTGCTACGGAAGCATCCTTAAATGTTGAGGCAGCCATCTTTTTGCATGGTCCACACCATTTAGCATAAGCGTCAACAAAGATGAGTTTTTCTTCGGCCTCAGCTTTAGCTAATGCTTCTTCCCAGGTACCATCAAAAAACTCAATGCCTTCAGCAAGGGTTGTTGTGGTGAACCATAGAAGTAAGCAAGCAAGATGTATCAATTTCATAATTCAAATGTTTGGGGCAAAATAAGCAATAAGTAAATATACTCATTAACTACTGGCACGTAAATAATAATAAAGCTATATAACTTGGATTGCATACTGGGACGTATGCTTGTCATGAGATTGCAACATAAATTTAACTCCAATACTTTACATATTAGAATACATGGTTAACACTTTAACTAAACACTAACAATTTTAAGTAGTGCAGTATAGACTTGTGAAGAACCTTGGCTCAACTATCTTTGTATACAAATACAATTATGCCTTCATTAAGAGAAATATATAAGCAAAACGTAGGACAGACTAGTGAGTGGTCTATGATGCTTGCTGTGGATCATGCCCAAGATTGCTATGTCTATACCGTTGATGGAAGACAATATATTGATCTGAATAGTGGTATCTCAGTGAGTTCTTTAGGACACTCTAACCCAGCTGTGATCAAGGCGATACAGGATCAAGCCAGTAAGCACTTACACACCATGGTGTATGGAGAGCATATTCAAGAGCCTCAAGTAGCTTTTGCGAAATTATTACTCAGTCAATTGCCTGAGCAATACAATTCACTTTACTACCTGTTGACTGGAAGTGAGGCTATAGAAGCAGCTATGAAACTATGTCGAAAGGTGACGAATAGGTTTGAGATAGTGGCATGTCGCAATGCCTACCATGGCAGCACACAAGGAGCGGAGAGTCTGCGTAGTGATCATGAGTATGCGATGCACTTTGCCCCATTAGTGCCAGGAGTCAAGCACATTAATTACAATATTGATGCTGATCTCAATAGGATTACAAGCCATACAGCTGGTGTCATTATTGAACCTGTCCAAGCAGAGTCAGGGATCAATCCTCCACAAAATGACTATCTCCGTAAAGTAGAGGCAAGGTGCAAAGAAGTAGGTGCTTTGTTCGTATTAGATGAGATACAGACTGGATTTGGACGTACTGGCCAGCTGTTTGCCCACCAGAAGTATGGAGTAACACCAGATATATTCTGTATAGGCAAGGCCATGGGAGGTGGTCTTCCACTCAGTGGGATAGTATCATCACAACAACTATTGTCGGCATTCATTAAGAATCCAGCCCTAGGTCATATTACCACATTTGGAGGTCATCCACTCTCTTGTGCTGCTGCAAATGCTAGCCTTAACTACCTTCTGAATAATGAGATCATTGACCATGTTTCTTCAAAAGAAGCATATATCAAGAGTAGGTTGTCAGGGCACAATATTGTATCAGAAGTCAGATCAAGTGGACTTATGTTGGCAGTAGAAGTAACAAGAAAGAAGTACCTCAAACATGTAGTAAGCAAGGCTATCGATCTTGGAGTGTTAGTGGATTACTTTTTGTTTAATGACAAGTCATTTAGAGTAGCACCACCCTTGGTCATTGAGGACGATGTCCTTGCTGAAGGGATGGACAGACTAGTAGCTGCCTTGGATTTTGCTGAGGCAAGGTACCAGAAATAGCGTATCTTTAACCATGACCAAATGGTTCAAACTAGTATAGCCATGACAGATAAAGATAGAGAAATACTTAGGCAGAAAATCACAGAACAGATTCTCAAATATGAGCAAGATGTCAAAGATACTGAGGCAATGACCGAACCCGTCAAGCCTGAAAATTCGCTTGGTAGAATTAGTAGGATGGATGCCATTAATAACAAAGCAGTCATGGAGGTGTCTCTTAGGAATAAGAAATCCAAACTGAGTAAACTTAAATTGGCTATTACTAGAATCGACGAACCTGGGTTTGGTTCATGTAGTATTTGTAATAACATGATTCAAGCAGGAAGACTCATGTATATGCCAGAAAGTACTAAGTGTGTAAGGTGTGCTGGTAGGTAGCTATTAGTTATCCTACTATAGATAGGGTAGAGTAGCCTTGGGCATTCTTTTCTAATTTGATCTGTACGTTGATTCTTTCTTTAAGCGCTTCTACGTGGGAGATCACCCCGACAGTTTTTTGACTTTCTGATTGTAGCTTTTCCAAAGTGTCCAGTGCAACATCAAGTGTTTCTTGGTCCAACGTGCCAAATCCCTCGTCAATAAATAGGCTCTCTAAGGAGACATTCTTTGATGCCATATCTGAGAGGCTCAGAGCCAGAGCCAAACTAAGTAGGAAGGTCTCTCCTCCTGAAAGAGTGCTTACTGATCTCAATATATTGCCTTGATACTTATCTACTACTTGGAGGAGACCATCGCCCTTTGGCTTGTCTATCAAAAAGCGATCTGTGAGGTGTTCTAGTCTCTTATTAGTATAGACAATAAGATTCTGAAGCGTTAGACCTTGGGCAAAGTTTGCAAAGCTATTGCCTGTTGCATCTCCAATAAAGAGTTTGAGTAAGCTCCACTTCTCCAATTCCTTTTGAAGGGCGGTGATTTGATTTCTTAACTCTGATTGGTTTTCTCTCTGCGCCTTATCTTGCTTGAGCTTTTCAGTATTGCTGCCGATTGTATTACCCAGTACATCTAACTGCTGTTTTTTCTGTAGGAGCTCAGTGTTGATATCTAGTAGTGTAGTTTCTGGGTGCTTATCTAACGTAGTATTTACTTCAAGTATATGCCTCAGTCCTTGGAGTTCTGTAGCGATACTTGTTTGGCGTCTGGCAAAAGCTTCTTTATTATTTGTGATTGTTTGATACTGTATAGGTGTCAGAATCTGTGCTTGGAGTTCATCAATAGCAGTAAAGCCTAGTTCAACTAACTTCGGTTTGATAGCTTGACCAGCTTCCTCCGCCATCTGTTTTGCTCTAACTAAGTCTTGAGATTCCATTTCAATAGCCTTCTGATTTTCATCCTTACTTGTCTTGGCAGCTTGAAATGCATTTTGAATGGCATTTGATTCTGCGGTAGGATCTTTGCCAGGATAGATTTGTGTTCGTTCTTGTTGTTTACTCTTGTAATCGCCTGAGACAATACCTAACTGATCATACGAGTGGATGAGTTGGTCCACCACCTTGAGTTGTTGTAAGGCCAGCAGTGCTACTTCCTCTTGCTTGAGTTGTTGAGTGTAGTGTTGCTGGAGTTCAAGTGAATTGCTCTGTGCATTGAACGGTTTGCCAGTCCATGAGCTAGTGACATCAGCTAGTAAGCCGTTGAGTCTAGTTTGCTCTTCTAGGACTTTGGCTAGCTGACCTTTGGTTATAACAATGGTGTTGTTGGCCTTGATGAAGGCATCGTTGAGCTGAGCACACTCACTTGTCTCTTGAGATAGCTTGGCTTTATTAGACTCTATTTCTAGAAGAATCTTATCGACAGTAGCTGCCTCTAAATGTTCAGAATATGGATGCTCTGCCGACCCACAAAGAGGGCAGGGTTCTCCAGAGACGAGTTGTGCTCGTTGTTCCTCAAGGCTGGCAATCTTCAATGCATCGTCTTTTCGCTTAAGTAAGTTTGACTCATTGTCTTGCAGTGTACTGATGAGTTGCTTACTCTTTTCGATGAGTGGATTTAGCCTTTTGACTTCGTGTTCTGCATCAGTAAGTTGTCTATTCAAGATGCCTTGGTCTTCTTTGAGTTTGCTGACTTGGTCAGATAGGCTGATATACTGTCTGAGAATATCTATAGCTACTCTTATTAACTGAATAGATTCGCTTAATAATGTAGGGTCAGAATCGATCGCAATACTTGCAGTCGATAGTTGATTAAGTAGCAAATTCCTTTTGCTGTGCAATTCCTCAGTAGCCTTTGTTGGACTCACTGCATTCTGGAGTGTTATCCTATAGCTCAAAAGTTTGCTATCGATATCCTTCCTAATGTCCTGACCTTTTGAGATTAAGTATTTCAACTCTTCATCAAGTTTGCTGACGTTTTTTTCAAAGGCAAGCATGACTGGGTTGAAGGTCTCTGCAGTTACGGATTGTTGTGTCAGTGCTGACATCTGTTGGATCGCAGCTGAGAACTGTTCGTTAGCTTTGGTTAATGCAATATTGTAGCGTTCTAGGTTCTTGGATGTCTCTTGGACATTGTGTTGTGCTGACTTATATAGAGTGAGTGGTTCTCTGATTGGGTTTAGCCTTTCGTGAATTGCAAGTTTATTCAATTCTGGCTCGAAGCGTTGAAGCTCAGTTTCTAGTTGCTTTTCTTCATTTACCTTAACTTGAATGCCTTCTTGAGCTTTTTGGATTTCTAACTTGATTTGAGATAGGCCTCTTAACTGCTCAATTGAGTTGTCCAACTCTACTTTTTGTTTTTCTGCTGTGCTGAGTTCTAGAGTAATCTGAGTGATTTCCTCATCTGACAGTAGTGAGACTAATGTTAGAGTATCACTTTTTTGTTTGAGTTCTCCTTCTAGCACCTTGCATTTTTCATAGGCTGCCTTACCTAGCTTCCTATAAATACTAGTCCCTGTTAAGTTTTCTAAGAGTTCGCCTCTTTCATTTTTCTTGGCTTTGAGAAACCGCGAAAATTCTCCTTGAGAGAGAATGATTGATTTCAGAAACTGTTCATATTTCAGCCCAATGAGTTGTTCGTTTTTTCCAGGTACTTCTGATTTTTTTAGATCAAGATATTCGCCAATTCCATTGGCTATGGTCATTTCATAGTCCTTTAGTTTGCCATTTCTATTTTTGGCAATAGACCAGGTAGAGGTATAGCGAGCATTATTCACTTCATAAGTGATAGAGGCACTAGCTTGGTCGGTATGGTGGGTGATGACTGAGCCTAGAGAGGTGAGTTCTGACTTAGATATCGACTTGCCAAACCTAGGAATTTGATTAAAGAGGGCTAGAGTGATGACATCTAAGATCGTGGACTTGCCAGACCCAGTTGGCCCAACAATAGCAAAGATACCTGCCGTACTCAAGTGACCTTCTTCGAATGAAATGCGATGCGGTCCCCCCTTCAGGTTGTTGATATTTGTAAAACTCAGCTCTATGATCCTCATATCGACTCAGTTTGTACTATTTCTAAGAGCTCTGTGAATGCATTTAAGAGTTGGGAAGTCTGATCTGCGGTAATTTCTTCAGATTCGATTCGCTTCTTGAAGACATCGATAGGTGACAGATCTTCTATGTTCTCACCTGCGACAAATAGATCAGAAGTATCCTTGACCCCTGTCTTGAATATTGGCCTACTTTTTAGGATTTTGAATGTTGAATCTTGACGATATTGCTCTGTGAGTGATTCTAAATTTGACAAGATTAGATTACTAAAGGCATCTTCCTTGACTTCTAGTTCGACGAATGAGGGGAGAGGGAAATCAGGTGAATATACTTTCAATTTTGCTTCTACTTCCTCATAACTTCCGCTGATTTTTTTCAATTCCCTTGCTTTGGGTACAGGTATGACTCTTGGCTCTTCGAAAGTGTTATTCTTGAGTTCGACGATGACTACACTCTTGGTATCTTTCTTTTCTGAAAAGCTCAGAGGGATGGGAGATCCAGAATACCTGACTAAAGGGTTGTTGCCTATTACTTGCGGTCTATGAATATGGCCAAGGGCAACATAGCCAAATAGAGTACCAAATGCCTCAGAGCTAATGGCAGCGGCATTGCCTATATGAATATCTCGTTCGCTTTCGCTAGTGAGTGAGCCTATGGCAAAGAGATGACCCATGGCTAGAGTTGGTATGCCTTGGTATAAGGAATTACTTGCCTCATGGAGTGTCTTGTAGTGAGCTGTAATCCCTGCTCTGATTGCCTGAGTACGGGAGTCAAATGCTTTGTCTGTACTCAAGCTCCTCAAGTCCTTGTCTCGCAAGAAAGGTACAGCTGCAACAACTAGTGACTGGCCATCAGGTTCATGTTCAAGTAGTATTAATTCGTCAGTGATAGGCTGGGTAGCACCGCCAACGACATCTATGTTGATAGCGTTGAGTATTTCCTTAGGAGCATTCAATACTCCGATAGAGTCATGATTACCACCTGTAATAATTACTCGTATTTGCATTGCTGCCAGCTTTGTCAATACCTGGTAGTAGGTCTTTCTATCATTGGCTGAGGGATTAGCAATATCAAAAATATCTCCAGATACTAGAAGTAGATCTACTTTCTCGGCTTCGATGGTATCAAGTAACCATTCAAAAAATAGCTGCATTTCATCCTCTAGTGAATGCTTGTGCAATACTTTTCCAATGTGCCAATCTGCAGTGTGTAGAATCTTCATAATGAATCAATAAAGGTAGACAAAAAAAAAGCTGCCTCATACTTGTTGAGACAGCCTCTTCCAATAAGAATTGTATTCTTGTTATCTCTGGATAGTAGTCAGCGAAATGACTTGGTGTTTGTTGTTTTGAAGTTTGACAATCAGCATCCCTTCTGCAAACTGTGTGGCATCCAAACTGTACGCTAGATTATCCACTACATATTGAGTATTGCTATGCACTTGTTTGCCAGTAATATCATAGATTGCTATCTGATAGTCTCCTGCTACTTCAGTATTGATATTGATGGTCATCTGAGTATTAGCAGGGTTAGGGTAGACATCCATACTGAAATAGTCAAATTCAGTATCAGTTGTGCTAGATGCAAAATCGCCAATGTCTATGACATATTCTGTTAGGTTGATCCATCCTCCTTCTCCATCTATTACTGTAAAGAAGAAACTGTCAGTTGTCTCTGAATTTGATCCATGCTGGTATCTGACTTTGTTGTCAGCAATATCCTGCTGGCTGAATGTCGTACCAATGACTACGGGCTCGCCACTGACGGTCATGCTTCCATGTAGAGGAAGGACGACTACTGTGTAGATAAGTTCTTCTGCGGTATTGTTACCATCGATAGTTAAAAGTAGGTCTGCATTTAGTCTATTAGCGCCATTGGTAGGTACGCCTAATTTCTCATTAGTAACGATCTCTGGACCTTCAAGCACTGCATTAGAGCATACCTCTAGAGAGAACGAATTTAGCCTTCCACCATCACCAGTCTGTGTATCTTCCACCCTTAGGATCCAATCACCTAAGATGTCTTCGCCATTGAATTCACTAAGTGGTTCAACAGGCAAGTATTTAAGCCCTTGAGTTAGTGGGCATATAGGTTCTCCACTTGCCGCGTCGTCAAATCCACAATTAAAATCTTGATTAAATGCACATTCACCTTCTATCAAAATTACATCAGTACCTTTTGGACTGATTAATGTCATTCTGAGGTTTTTTACATTTTCATGCTTCCCCTCTATATTGCTCACATTGATATCTGTTACTTGTCCAGCACCACTAAAAAACAAAGCACTTTCTATAGTTGGGGTACTTGATTGAGATATTACTATTGGGAGGTCTTCAGCTTCAGCTGAACGACAGCTCAAAGACTCCGTTGCAAACATTTGAATCTTAGTAATGTCATTTGCACATTTGTTTTCTGCATATACTCTCCAGTAATAGAGTGAGTTTTTTTCAAGGTTGATACTAGGTGTATAATTAGGATTAGTCAGTCCTTGTACTATTGTGCCTGTTTCGCCTAGTGCAGGATTGAGGCCATATTCTAGCGTATAGGATTCAGCATTTAGCGTATTAGCCCATTCGAAGGTTGGTAACTCTGAAATGCCACTCACATCAGGGTTTGGACTGATCAAGGCCAAGTCATCAAAGTTGCCACTAGTCAAGGTTACTTGTAAAGTCTGAATAAGTGTATCTGCATCAACAGCTGAGCCAATGATGTCCAAGGTATAATTTCCAGTTGCATTGACATTGGAGAAATCCAAGGTTAAGGTAGGATTCACTTGTCCTGGTGTCAATGAAGTTTCTGATAAGGAAATGATAGTCTCTTCAGGTAAGTCAGTATCTAATTCAAAACTGAGGTCATTACTAAAGTCTAGGAATGACTCTGTTGAAATATCCAATACTAAAACCTCTGGGGCACAAACATCGACTTTAAACTCTGACATAGCAAAGTAAAATGAAGGCTGAGTTGGTGGATTGATGTCAAAGTTGAAATTGCTAACATCGAAGAAGATGTTTTCTGATGCTTTGATCTTTATTCTTCCTGCATTAGTTGGATAATTAGGCACCACTAGGGTATGCTCTCCGTCATTCTCTACATTTTCTGCAAGAATGATATCAAAGTCACTACCTCCATTGGTGGAGAGGATGATGTCGACACCTTTACAATTCACTGGACTGACATCGGTATTAGCTACTTCCCATTGAAACGAAAATTCCTCGCCTATCACTAATTGTTCATCAATGTTAGGTGCAGTTACAAAGAAAGGTCCAGCAGTGCTTACTGACCTAAAATTGACTTTGTCCCAAGCAGCTGTACCTCCGCCAGGATGGTTATCTCTTGCCGTGAAGAAAAATTCAAAGTCTCTACCTACAGTCTGTAATACTTCAGATTTCTCTGTTACATTACCTAAGATCTTATACATTTTTGGGAAAACTCTAGTATTTGACTCTTCTGGAGAAAATGACCTGAATGCAGGTGCATTGCCTTGAGGATTTCCCATAATAGAGATGGGTCCTTTGTTGTGTTGTTCCCAGCAGTAAGTCAATGGATCATCTTCATTGTCATATGCCTCTCCTGTTAGCTCAAAAGGCGTATATACCGGTATTGCAAAATCATTAGGATAATCCAATGTTACTACTGGTCTAGTATTGCCAACATCGATGTCCTCACCACAGAGATTGCCATTTCCACCAGAAATTAGGCTGTACATCTGCATCATTGAAGCAATGTGAAAATATGGATCTGCTGAATTCTGAACATTATTAGTTTGGCTACATGATCCTGCATAAGACATGAACGTAGACCCACTTCCTGGTTCGTATGCAGTTCCTGCTGATAGATTTTCATTCACATTGTCGCTACAGTTACTCCATGAGTGACTTGCTCCAAACTGATGACCAAGTTCATGGAGTGTAGTCTGCACCATAAAGTTGACTATGTCAGCACCACCTACACAGCTTAAGCCTGAGCCTTTGCCACCTGAAGTGCATACAGAGCCAAGTGATGCCACACCTGCAATACCATCAGTACATGAACGAGTAAAAACATGACCTACGTCATAGTTGCTTCCTCCAATGACTTGGTTGATTACTGTTGTATTCTGTCCTAGGACTTCTCTTCCTGCATGCTCTGCTGGGCTATTGCTAATGGTATACGGATCCGAATTAGGGTCCATAAAGATTAATTCATCGTTGTTTTCGACCATCTCGAAGAATACTGACGCTTCGTTTTCTAAAGAGAGATTAATTCTATTTGTTGCTGTGACCATCCTACCAAGCACCTGTTCAACTGAACTAAAGTTTTGTCCCCATTCGCCGGTACACGCAAGGGCAAATCGGTATTTTTTCAAGTAAGAATCTTCATTCGACTTATTGAGACTTGAAGATGCGAAGTACTCTTTTACATCACTTGGTTCAAAATCTACACCGCATGCCCCTGTTGGATAGTCTGCTGGTGCTTGGTGGTCTTTAGTAAAGTAGGAAATGTAGAGATCGTTACTATTTGAAGCAAATGGATCTATATATATTTCTCCTTGCTTATGTCTAAGACTAATTCTATAATTCGAACCTTCTGCACTGATTCTTCCTGCCATGTACTTGTCGGTTGTTGAGAGTATTCTATAAGACTTGAGTGAAGGATACTTTGCTGCAAGATTTGGATGCATAACTGGGGAGTACCATACACTGAAGGTATGAAGCGTCCCATCCGGAAGTGGCAATTCTATAGTTTGAGTATTCAAGTCATTGTTTCTCATGTCATTAGCTGACTTTTTCAGGGACTTGCTGAATTTGTTCAAATCTAGGCTTGCAGTCACATAGGCATTTGGGACTATAGTCCGTTCGCCATAGGCATTTTGGTCAATGGCATTAGCATTAACTATTGTCCAAGTTGATTGTGAAAAGGCTGTAAACGAAAACGTTGTGAATAGAATAAGGAAAGAAAAGTATTTGATTCTCATAATGGATTACGTTTTATAGAATAATCGAAGATAGTTTAGGTAAAGGAGATTATATACACTACACCTGCCACTCCTTCACTTTCTTTGATTCATAAAGCTATTGTAAATAGTGGAAGTAGACACCTTATTTCGACTAACAAAGTATGTAAACAGACAATTTTCTATGAATAATGTCTGCTTACAAGCATTTGCAAGTGGTAGAAAAGGAAAGAGGCTTGCAAAATTCACTTTGCAAGCCTCCTCTTATAATATAACACCTTGAATGGTTTTAGTCTTCTAAGCTTATCTTTGTATAGTAGTCAATTGTATCATCTGGTGTTTACCATTCGCTAATTTCACGATGAACATTCCTTCTGAATATTGAGAGACATCAACAGAGTGAAGTAGTCTGTCATTGACTGACACACTATTTGTATACACCTGTTTACCAGTAATGTCAGAGATTTCTATGGTGTAAATACCTTGTAATTCAGTATTGATATCTAAAGTCAATCTATCACTGGCTGGATTAGGATAGACATTCATACTAAAGTAATCAAAATCATCTTCAGCGATGCCAGATGTAAAGTCTCCTATTTGGATGCTATATTCTGTCAATGTAATCCATCCTCCTTCACCATCAACTACAGTAAAGAAGAAGCTGTCTTCAGTTTCCGTTCCACCGTCATGTTGATATCTGACTTTCTTGTCATCAATATCTTGCTGAGTAAATGTCGATCCTACCACAACTTCACTACCACTTGCCGTCATAGTGCCATATAAAGGTAATTCTATAATAGTGTAGACTAATTCACTAGCTGTGTTGTTTGAATCTTCGGTAAGAAGAAGGTCACTATTGATTCTATTAGCACCAGCAGTAGGCACTCCCAATGTTTCATTGTTTATAAGCTGCGGACCTTCAAGTGTAGCATTCGAACAAATTTCTAATTCGAAGCCATTGAACTGTCCACCATCTCCAGATGAGTTGTCCTTTATCTCCAATGTCCAAATCCCATCAATCTCCTCACCATTAAAGATACTTAGTGGTTCTGCAGGTAAATAGGTTAAGCCTTGTGATAATGGACAATTTACCTCACTAGCAGCAGAGTCATCAAAGCCACAATTGAAGTCTTGCTGGAAGTTACACTTCCTATCTACAAGCATAGCTCTAGTTCCCTTAGGACTGACAAGGGTCATGGTCAGGTTTTGTACATTTTGGTGACTTCCTGCTACGTTTTTCACATTGACGTCTGTAACTTGACCTGATCCAGATATAGCAATTTCGCTATTGATAGTTGGCGATCCAGAGGCAGATATGTTAGCAGGGAGGTCCTCAGCATTCTGAGCAAGACAACTGAGTGCCTCAGTAGCAAATGCATTAAGCCCAGATACAGCATCTGCACATTTGTTTTCTACATAGACTTTCCAGTAGTAGACGGTGTTTTTTTCTAGACTCACATCTGGTATAAATGTCGAGCCTGTAATGTCGCTTACTATTGTACCTGTTGAGCCAAGTGCTGGATTGGTGCCATATTCAATGGTATAAGTTTCACCATTGATTGCTTCCGTCCATTCAAATGTTGGCAATTCTGAAACTCCACTTACTCCATCCATTGGAGAGACTAATGTAAAGTCATCAAATCCAGTACTAGTTACAGACAGTGTAATTGTTTGCATTAGAGTTGGAGCACCTTCTGATGTCCCAATGACGTTGACGAAGTAATCACCCGTCGCATTGACATTAGCAAAATCCAATGATAATGCTGATGAGCCTACACCTCCTGATATTACATCATTACTAAATGAGATTATTGTAGATTCAGGAAGGTCAGTTTCTACAGAGAGTGTAACATCATTGGCAAATCCTGCTAATGATTCCGTATTGATATCTACGTTTATAACATCTGGTGTGCAGATCTCTGCTTTGTATTGCGATAACCCAAAGTAGAATGATGGTTCTATCGCTTCGTTGATGTCAAAGTTGAAGTTTGAAATATCAAAAAAGATATTATTAGATGCTTTGATTTTTATTCTTCCTTCAGTTGTCACATTGTTAGGAATGATTACTGTCTCTTCACCATCGTTAGCAGTATTACATGCTAGTATAATGTCAAAGTTCTCACCACCGTCATCCGATAAGAAGATGTCTACATTTGCACAGTTTACTGGTGCTTTATCTGTATTGGCCACATCCCAAGTAATGGAGAATGGTTGTCCTGCAACTAGTTGTTCATTGTTGTTAGGAGACATCACGAAGAATGGTCCAGCAGTGTTCGATGATTTGAAGTTAACTATAGACCAATCTGCAGTACCTCCACCTGGATGGTTATCTCTTACTGTCAAATAGAATGTATAATTTCTTTCTTCAGTCTGTAATACTTCTGTATTGTCAAAACTATTCACAAGAAGGTTGGCGAGCCTTGGAAATACCCTAGTAGGCTCTGATCTTGGTGGGAATGACCTAAAAGCAGGTGCATCTCCTAGAGGGCTTCCTACAGGTGAAATTGGTCCCGTATTCATTTGTTCCCAACAATAAGTAAGAGAGTCTCCTTCCATATCAAACCCTGACCCTGTCAATTCGAACGGAGTGAATATAGGAATGCTAAAACCATCCTCATATTCATGCAATGATTCAGGTGCAGTATTACCTACGTCTACATCTTCTCCACAAAGTGATCCATTCCCATTTTCTAGAAGATTATACATCTGTTGTAATGATGCTACATGAAAGTAAGCATCATTAGTCCCTGCAATATTAGTATTGCCGCCACAGACTCCTGCATAAGACATAAATGTCGTCCCACTACCGGGCTCCATCGCAGTGCCAGGAGCTATTTGATCTTCTGCATTACCTCCGCAATTACTCCATGTGTGGCTAGCGCCGAATTGATGTCCAATTTCATGTAGTGTGGTAGATACCATAAAGTTTACCAAATTTGCACCTCCTACACAACTGATGCCTGCACCCTTATTATCAGTGCAGACAGAAGCAAGTGCTGCTACACCTGCAATGCCATCAGTACACGACCTTGTAAACACATGTCCTACATCATAGTTGCCTGCGCCTACATTAGCGTTAATTACGCCAGTATTTTGAGCTAGCACTTGCCTTCCAGGGTGTACCCCGTCTTCATTATTAGCTACGATAGAGTAGGGGTCAGTTACAGGGTCTAGAAAGATGATTTCATCGTTATTACCTATAAGTTCGAAGAAAATTGAAGCCTCATTTTCTAATGATTCGTTGATTCTATTAAGCGCTATTGCCATTTGATCTAGGACAGCTGCCTTACTTCCAAAGTTTTGGCCCCATTCTCCAGTACAAGCCAGGGCAAATCTATATTTTTTGAGAAATGAAGCAGTTCCCACTTTTTGCAACTCATGAGTACCAAAATGCTCAATCATGTCATTCGGGTTGTATTCTACACCACAAGCAGATTTTGGATAAGATGCCGGAGCTTCAAAGTCTCTAGTGAAATAACTAATGTAGTACTCGTCAGATTCGCTTCCATATGGGTCAATGTAAACCTCTCCATCAGGGTGTCTAATAGTAGCATGTAGTCCTTTACCTGTAATGCCGAGTCTAGCCGATATCAAGTGATTAGTACTTGAGACAGCTCTATATGTCGAGATGTGTGGGTACTTGGCAGTGAGGTCTGGATGAAATACTGGTGAATTGTACACGTAGAACTCATGTAACTCACCTGTTGGTAAAGGAAGAGAGATTAATTGACTTCCAGAAGTCTCATTTTGCCTGTTATCAATACTAGACTTTTTGAGTTTTTTCTTAATTGATGCTTGGTCAACAGTAGTTACGAGATATTGACTTGGTATGACTTCTCTTTCACCAACTATGGAGGCATCTAAATTGGATTCGTTGATCACTGACCAGTCAGCTTGAGAATAGCCAAGGAGGGTTAGTAATAGAAAAGATAATGTAGAAATGTGCTTCATCTTAAAGTTTTTGATTCGCAGGGTTCAATTATATTGTTTTAGATAGTGTGGTCTTCACACACTAGCAAATGTAATATAAATACAGATTTTTAGTAGATTAGTTAGTATACAGATATAGTGTAGAAGACATAAATGACCTTTGAGTGATTCGATAAATTGCAAATGCAGTTATTGTTTATGTTAAAATTTTTAACATACTGTCTGTTTTTCTGATCGATAAACAGATATTAATTTGTTCAATTTTTTGACACTTGATAGTCAGTTTGTTAGGGGCAAAAACTCACATAATTCTTAGAGTATTTTACAGACAGTTATATTTTGCTAAGCTATAATATTTGTCAGGTATTGGAGTATCTAGGTTTGCTATGAAAGTCATATAGTCAATTCGTATCACATTGATTGCAAATTATTTACACTTTAAATAAATATGTTATATATTTGCTGAAATATACGCTATGCCTTCCTGAGTTGAAGAAAACAATTGTTAAATTTTGACACCAAATTTCAGCTTGAAATTAGTGTCGAATTCAATGTCAAGGAATAATATTAATTTACCCTTATTGTAAAGAGATTATTTTGCTATATTTGTTCTCTGAATAAGAAACCGACTAATCTCGTGGGTATAAACTAACATCTGAACCGATGCAGTGGTATAGAAATATGATGAAGCTGTGCATGGCACTATTTATCGTCTCTCAGGCGGTTTGGTTGTCTGCACAAGAAAACAGGACGTTCGACGGCTCAAGAAATAATCTTAGTGCCTTACAAATGGGTTCTTCTTATACTCAGTACGGAAGACTTACAAACGAAATAAACTATGCTGACGGGATAGGGCAAGTAAATAATGAGTTGCCAAATGTCAGAGATATCAGTAACACCTTATTCAATCAAACTACAGAACTCTACGATCAATCTAACTTAAGCGACTTTGTATGGGCTTTCGGACAGTTTGTTTGTCATGATGTAGATTACTTACATTATAACCCAGAAGAATTTATGATGGTTTCTGTGCCTGCAGGGGATGATTTCTTTGTGGACGAAACAGAAATGCAGTTCTTTAGAAATAAATATGATGAATCAACTGGAACTGATATAGACAACCCAAGAGAATTTTTGAATCATGTGTCAACATGGTTAGATGGGTCAGGTGTCTATGGGTCAGATGAGGAAAGAGCTGCATGGTTGAGGACATTTGAGAATGGAAAACTAAAAACTGCCCCGGGAGGCAACTTTCTTCCTTGGAATACAGTAGGTGGAGATTATAACTCTCAGATTGATGCTGAAGCTCCAGAAATGAAGCACATTGATGACATCAGTACTAAATACTATGTTGCAGGAGACGAAAGATCAAATAAGAATCCATTATTGATTTCATTGCATACATTGTTCGTTAGAGAGCATAATAGACTTTGCGATGAGTTTGCATTGAGATATCCAAACTGGGATGATGAAAGAATTTATCAGCGAGCAAGAAAGATGGTTGGTGCCTATATCCAAAAGATAACTTTCGATGATTGGTTACCATCCCTTGGAATTTTGTTAGAGGAGTATTCTAGCTATGACCCTGACATGGATGTCACTATATCAAATGAATTTTCTGCTGCTGGAATTGTATTTGAAAACACCCTAATGGGTCAAGATATTCTTAGACTTGATAATACTGGAGATGTAATCAGTAGTGGTAACCTTGCGGTTGGAGAGGAGTTTTATTATGATCCGAAGAACTCAAGCGCAACAATAGGAATAGAGCCTTATATTAAGGGTCTAGCTACTCAAGTACAACAAAGCTTTGATACCAAGGCTTCAACGAATCTTAGAAATTTTGATTTTAGCGAGACACAGTCTTCGAAAGATTTGATTGCTCAAGTCATATTCAATGGTAGAGATAGAGGGTTGATGGGATACAACTCTGTAAGGAGAAATATTGGACTTCCAGGCTTTACTAATTACAATACTCTTACTGGAGATGCTGAGGTAGCCGAAACTCTAGAAACGTTATACGGTTCCATTGAGAATATTGATCTTTGGGTAGGATTGTTGGCCGAGAAGAAGACATCTAATGCAACGATGGGTGAACTCATCATCAACATCCTAGAAAAGCAGTTTAGAAGGCTGAGAGATGGAGATAGATTTTATTATGAGAATGATACAGATGTATTCAATGCTTTTGATATCTATCAAATCAAACAAACAACACTTAGAGATATCATCCTAAGAAATACATCAATAACATTGATACAACAAAATGTATTCTTAGCTGAGTCCACTGTTCAGCCACCAGATTTAACTAAAATACACCTTAATACAAAGGTTTATCCAAACCCATCTCTTGATGGTAATATCAAAACTCTTATCTACTCTGACTATGAAGGAGAGGTTGAGTTAGTGGTTGTTGATTTATTTGGAAGAGAGCTGTATTCTGAGACATCAGAACTTCGTTCAGGCAATAATTATGTGAACCTATACTTGCAAAATTATGGCATTCAAAGAGGCTATTACTCACTTCTAATAAAGTCTAAGCAATACTCAAATGTAGTCCCATTTGTAGTAGAATAGCCCCTAAATAGGCTTCTTATTATCAATTAATTTCTTATTTATTTATTTGCACCTAAAATGGGTCTAATTCATTGATTTGCAATTAGTTAGGCCTGATAACATATGATGCTCAAAAATATGTGTTATCATAACAAAATGGACGGCTGAGTTTGGCATATCATTTGCTCTTTACCTAGTGACACACGACTTTACACGAAGTAGATTGCGAATTTTACAACTTTAACCGACCAAACTAAATGCTTACAGTAAATACACTAATAGCAGATAAGCAAAATCTGTTTTGTGAAGGAATCAAAACGATTCTTTCGAACTATCCGGCTTATGAATTGAACATGCTCTCACATGTGGATTCATCTGACCAGGTCATCTCTATTATTAGTACTATGGAGATAGACTTACTGATTATGGATCTAAACTTGTCAGGAATGGACGGTATAGATCTAATCCCAAGAATTAGAAAAATTTCTAAGGATATCAAGATTTTGGTATTGACCACTTACAACGATCATAAATTCGTCAAAGAGTCTATGAAAGGGGGAGCAGACGGTTACTTACTAAAGTCTCACAAAAGAGAAGATTTATTCGCTGCCCTAAATAATATATTTAATGAGAGAACATATTTGGGCCCAGACGTACACATCACACCACCAAGTGGATTTAAAATCAACAGTAAGGCTAAGACAAAGTTTGAGGACAGATTCTTGATAAAGAGGAAACTCACCAAGCGAGAGCATGAGGTCTTAAGCCTTATTACACAAGCTAAGAATAATAAGGAAATTGCTGTTGAGCTATTCATTAGTGACCAAACAGTAGGAGTCCATCGAAAGAATATCATGAGAAAATTGGGAGTAAGGAATACTGTCAATTTGATCAAATTTGCTTTTGAGAATTCACTTGTTAAATAATAGCATTCCCCAAATGCTTTACTCTAATCTGACCAAAATTAAGAGTAACAATTATTAGAAATAAGTAACGAGATTTTACAATACACAAACCGATTTTTACAAATGAGAATGGTTAACAACACTTACAAAATTTTACAGCGAATCGCAACAAGAACCTCTTTCTGGTCACTATTGTTAGTTGTAATGTTTACAAACACTGCTAAAGCTCAAGATTGTCCTTTGGCATGTAACAATTTAGTCCAGGTTTCATTGGATTTCCAATGCGAAGCGACAATTACACCCGATATCATATTGGAAGGTCATGATGATGCTTCATTATGCGATTATTATATTGTTTTATTTGATGAAAACGATATAGAAATTGGTCGTACAACCACAGTAGGTAATGACTTAATTCACCCAATAGTCGGTTCTGACTACATAGGAAGGACTGTGGGTGTAGAGATTTATGTAGAAAGTTCAGCATTGACTTGTTTCGATGAGAACTTTGATGATCTCTTGTGGTCTAGCAATCTGGATGTACTATTGTCTAGTGCAACAGATGGAAGTATCACGTTCGCTGATGACTGTGATATAACATTGACTGCTTCTAGTGATGGTACAGGAGTAACATATGATGAAATATGTATTGACATCTATCAAGATGGTACACTATCATTTGATTGGTCAGCTATAACTGAATTTGGAGGTTTGCCTTCTGGTAGTTTTAATGATGACACGCCGTCATACACAATTAACGGTGATGTAACCGATTTAGCAACTACAGGGAACACTGATTCAGGAAGCGTAGTGGATTTGAATCTTGTTGAAGGCAATACATTTTGTTTTAGAGTTGCATCTAATAACACAGATGAGGTAGTCAGTTTAGCAATATCTAACTTTTCTTTTAATCCAATATATAGCGGAGAACAAGTTAATATTGAAACAGCTAACAGCTGTTGGGCGGCCGTGGTCATAGAGGATAAGGTGCCTACTCAGATTGTATGTCCACCTGACTTTACATTATTATGCATAGAAGATTTAACTCAAGCTATGCTACTTAATGAGTCAGGAACTACAACTTACGAATCTGAAAGTGATTTAGCTGAAATTATCCTTCCATCTACAGCAACTGACTTCTCGGTCTCAGCTGTAAATGGAGCATATGGATTTGAGTTGATTACTGGAGTAAGCGTTTGTCCGACACTCAGCTCAGGATCGCTTAGTGACTTAGCTATAACTATAACAGATCCAGCAGGATCAATAGTAGGTACAACTACAGGACCATTGTTTAACTGTTTTAATACTTCAGATTTTAACCTAACAGTTGCTAACGATGCATTTGTCAGCGGTGATTGGGTGGTTAATATCACTAATACAGGAGCAGTGAATGCTGTTGTTGAGTCTGTAGACTTCTCGGTGTCAGTTCAATCAGCTTTGGCTACAAGCTATGATGGAGATAACTGTAATAACACTACCATATCAATTACTGGTGATGACTTTTTAGAATATGACTGTAGACCTGATGATAGTGATTACACTATGCAGAGACTTATTACTTGGGAAGCTGTAGACGGTTCAGGTAATACCACATCATGTTCATTTGTCATCTCTTATGAGAAAGGAGACCTTGCAGATGTAGTAATGCCAGATAATGTTGTTATTGACGCATCACAAGATGATGTTATATCTGGAGTTTTTGATTGCGGACTTGATTACGTCAATTTGGCTGACACTACATTTACTAGTGAACTGTTACCTGGTGAAAATACATTAGCTGGAGTTCCAACTATAGGCGGTCTTCCGATTTTTCCAATGAATATTGACAATGTTTGCAAGTTCAATGTGAGCTATGAAGATACTTTTATACAAGATTGTGGAGCTAACTTTAAGATAATCAGAACGTATTACATCTATGATTGGTGTAATGCTGAGGTTGTAGAGTTTACTCAGACGATAAGTAGTAAAGATAAAGTTGCCCCTGTTGTAAGTACACAGTACGACGAAATAACAACTTCCGTTACACCTTCAAACTATAGTTGCTCTGCAGATTTTAAGCTAGATTTCTTTAGCGAGACTTCATATGATGTTATAGATTTAGGTGGTGATATAACAAAGACTACAGGGTTAGGAGGATTTTTAACCGACTGTTCAGGAAAAGTGATTTTGGATGTTGGGTTTAAGGAAGCTAACCCTGATGGATCAGAGCCAGACGATTCGACTCCGTTCATTTACAGTGGTGATACAGATAAAGTTATGCCGATGGGAGATGGTGTATTCCAATTTTTCGACATGGAAGGACCCAGAGTTTGGATTAAGTTCCTAGTGGCTGATGAGTGTGGGAATTCAACTTACTTCCCTACTTACAATGGCTTAGAAGAAGCTTCAATCACTGTAGAGGTTGATATCATTGATAATACTCCTCCAGTAGCAGTCTGTGATGAATTCACAGGAGTGACCATTAATGAAAATGGATGGGGTAGAGTATATGCAGAGTCGCTTGATGATGGGTCATATGATTATTGTGATGATGAATTAACTTATGAGGTAAGAAGACCAAACGCTGATGCTTGTAGTGAGTTTTCAGAGACTAACGACCAACAATTTGGAGAGTTTGTACAGTTTTGTTGTGATGATAGAGGTCAAGATATAGAAGTAGAACTTAGAGTTACAGATTCTAATAATAATAGCTCAATTTGTACAGTCATTGTAAGACCGCAAATATTTGGTGAGTCATACACAACAACATGCCCATCAGTGACAAACTATGACATGACTTGTGAAGCATATGCTAACTTAACAAACCTAGACAATTATAATACAGAAGCTCCAGTGGTGACGTATGAAGGCCCATGTAGTGGTACATTCGAGCCTTATTCAAAGGATGATACAAGTGCTTTAGTAGCATGTGGAGATTTTGAGACAGGAACTATTAGAAGAAACTGGTTCATCTTGCAAGATAACGCAGAGATACAACTAGTTGGGTGTACACAATTTATTGAGGTGACCAATGTCATTGACTTGTCTGCATGTACAGACCCAGACGATGCAGCATGTAATATCGTATGGCCTAGTGATAGACTTAATGAAACTGGTTGTATAGAAACTGATGCAGACCCAGATGGTTATAATGACTATCCTAAGTACAAAGGAACAAATGTATCAATCGAAGATGCTCCTGGATGTCGTATGCTTGCATACACATATACAGACCAAGTATTCTCAGATGTAGAAGATGCTTGTTTCAAAATAGTAAGAACATGGACAGTGATTGACTGGTGCTTATACAGTACTACAGATCAGAATCCACAGGGAATCTATACTAATACTCAAGTAATCAAACTTGATAATAACGATTCTCCAATCTTTACAAGCTCTACTGCTAGCTTCGGCAGCCAAGGAGATGAAGATTACCAATCAGGAGGTTCAGGAATTGAATTCTGTACTCCAGCCAATACTTGTTCTATGGCTATAGCATTAAGCACTGCAGCAAAAGATGCATGTACTGATAATCCAATAACTGGATCAAGTAGATATACTTACACATTGACTAATATTAGTTCGGGTGTACAAGTAGCATCAGATAGTGGTACAAGCGTGACAAGAACATTAGGCGCAGGGTCTTATAGAATTACATGGACGGTAATCGGAGCATGTGATATCACAAGTACTGATGTGTTTAACTTTACAGTAAATGACTGTACAGCACCAGTGCCATATTGTAAAGGTGGAATCACTACAGCTATTCTACCTGGAGCTTTTTCTGTAGAGATATGGGCTAGTGACTTAGACCTGAACAGTACAGATGAATGTACAGCTGAGGAAGACTTAGTTTTCACTTTTGCTAATGGTGATTCTAATATGACATTCACTTGTGATGACTTAGGTGAAAACACAGTAACAATCTACATCGAAGATGAATCAGGAAATAGAGATTTCTGCACTACTACTGTGACAATTCAAGCGAATAATGGAGCATGTAACTCTGCAGGAAGAGTAATGATTGCTGGTACCGTAGGAACAGAGAATAGTCAAGCAATTGATGAAGTAAGTGTAGCTCTAGAGCACATGGCTGACAATACTATGGCTTATCAGAGTACACTAGTAGATGGTTACTATGCTTTCGAAGACTTACTGTCACTAGAAGACTATCACTTGACAGCAGACTATGACGATGATCCTAGAAATGGTATCTCTACATTGGATTTAGTATTAATCCAGAGACATATACTGAATCTTGAGACGCTAGATAGTCCTTACAAAATCATCGCAGCAGATGCTAATGGTAGTGAATCAATCACTGCAGCAGATATGGTTGATATTAGGAAGTTGATACTTCATGTACATGATGTATACCCTAATAACAAGAGCTGGAGATTTGTTGACGCAAACAAGCAATATGCTGATGTTACACATCCTTGGCCAATAGCTGAAGATATCTTAATAGCAGATATGTTAGAAGACCAAATGAGTGTCAATTGGGTTGGAGTCAAAGTAGGAGATGTCAACGGATCTGTAACGATCAATGGTCATACAACAGAAGCAGTAGATAGCAGAGACAAGCAATCGCTAGACTTAGAAGTAAAGGAAGTAGAAGCTGGGATATACCAAGTGATAGCTAAATCTGACGTTACATTGACTGGAGCTCAATTCCAACTCTACGTAGATGGTATCAAGACGATCTCAAGAGGTGAGTTAGACTTCAATCAAAACATGGTTGTGATAGATGATAATTCGTTTGCACTGAGTTATGATAACATCAACGGTGTAGCGTTATCAGAAGGATCTGTGTTATTTACTATACAGGCTACAGCAGATATGACTCCTCAACTTGGAGACTTAATTAGAGCAGAAGCATATGATACTAACTTCGAAATACTTGATATAAATATCGAGAATGTAAAAGTTGGTTCGGAATTTGCTCTTTATCAAAATGTACCTAACCCATTTGCAACATCTACATCGATAGGGTTCAGTATTCCGAAAGCGGGATTTGCGACACTAGAAGTGATGGATATCAATGGGAGAATCCTATATAGCTTGAACAAAGGATTCGAGCAAGGATTAAATACCGCAACAATAGATGCTTCTATGCTACCAGCTGCGGGTGTAGTTTATTATAGACTTCACTTTGATGGTAACATGGAAACTAGAAAAATGATATTACTTGACTAGACGACATTAATAATTAGTTACATGAAAAGTGCCTTTACTTCTTTTAAACGAATCAAGTAAAGGTGCTTTTTTGTGTCATTAAACGTTTATGATAATAGTCTTGCAAGTTAGTCTTACTTAACTGATAATTATTATATAATAAAAATTTATATATATTAACTTTGCACTTTAAAGTGATTTAGTACAATACCACTATGAAATATATTATAAATACCATTTTGCTTTTGACTCTTACATTTTCAGCTCAAGCTCAGCTTGGGGTGTCGTTTGAGTCAGCAGATACGACGCCTGCCGCAGGTTCAAAAGTCAATGTCAATGTAACAGTTGACAACTTTGTTGATATCAACAGTTTGCAATTTTGGTTGTATTGGGATTCTACAGTGTTAGAATTTGATACAATCACCAACTTTGCACCTGGGTTAAATACCTCAAGTTCAACTTTCAACTTGTCAAGTATCAACTACCCAGGCAATATCATCACCGTGAATGGTCAGCCAGCACAATACCCAGATGGTCAACTAGCAGTATCTTGGGAAAATGGATTGGATGTAACAACACTTCCTGATGGGTCGGCTTTCTTTACTATCTGCTTCAATGCAATAGGTCTAGAATGTGCCGAGACAGCATTGACACTTGGTGACAATCCACCATTTGGGGAAATAGAGGTATATGCCAACTTTGATTTTGCTATCGACAGTAACTTAGGTGCATCCGCAGATTCCTTGCCATTTCAGATAGCAGGTAATTGTGATGGAGAACCTACCTGCGATTTCGAATTTACAGCAAGTGCAGAACAAGGAGTAGAGAACAACTCAGTCTGTGCCTTTATAACAGCAGATGGGTTTGTAGATGTAGAGAGTTTTCAAGGAGGTCTAATCTATGATCCAAGTGTATTAGAGTTTACAGGGTTTGAATTTACTAACCTACCAATGGGTAGCCAAGGAGTTGCAGAGTCTTCACCTGGTGATCTTTCATTCTTATGGGTGTTTGACCCTACCACAGTACCAGATGGAACACAAGTACTCAAACTAACATTTAATACAATCGGTAATATTGGCGATGTTTCTTCGCTTGAGTTTCAAGATATTGGAAATATTACGTTAGAAGTGATAGGAGGTGGACAATCTCTAGACTTATGCCTCAATAACGGTAGTGTTACTGTGGTAGAAGAGATAGTACCAGAATTTTCATTGAATATAGATGACGTCACTGTTACTGATGGACAGCAAGCCTGTTTCCCAGTTTATGTGAATAATTTTATCAATATTACTACAATGCAATTTACCCTTGAGTGGGATGATGACATATTTACATTCACGAATGTGCAGAATCTCAACACTGATATAGGTGTGAACATGAATTCTCATATCAATCAATTAGGTAATGTATGTAACGTGTCATGGTCTTCTGCCTCGGGTGGTGGTCAGACTATCGCTGATGGGTCAGTGATCTTTGAAATATGCTTTGACATCGATGTGGATTGTAGTGGAGCTGCTGAAGGACAGACATTTGACCATGTCTTGGACATTGTAGGTAATCCTGATATCGAAATTGCAGCAGAATATGATGGAGGAATCGTAGAAGTGCCTTTTTCTACTAGCAATGCTACAGTGACTGTAGATTGTTCTGGACCTGTAGATTGTAATGATGTTACAATTGCTATTAGTACAGAACTTACACCAGTATCTTGCTTCGGTGAAAGCAATGGATCAGTAATCCTTACTAGCAGTGGTGGCACAGCGCCATACTCATGTTTGTGGGAAAACATTAATGGTGTTCAAGTAAATACTGGAGGCAATTGTCTAATTCAAAATTTGGCGGCAGGTACATACTGTGTGACTGTGACAGACTCTAGCCCTACAATGTGTACGGCAACAGAATGTATACAAATCACACAACCTAGTACTGCTATTTCAATTTCGGCTAGTTCAACATCAGCAACCTGTACTAGTGGTGGTAATATTACAACTACAGTGCTAGGTGCTACGGGTAATCCAAGCTATAATTGGTCAGGAGGACTAAGTGGTGCAAATCCAACAAATGTACCAGCAGGTAATTATACAGTAGTTGTAACTGATGGTGGCGGATGTACTGCAAGCACAAGTGTAGCTGTTGGATCAGTATCTGACATTAGTGTCAATGGTACTTCATCAAATGTAGATTGTGATAATGCAGGAAGCATATCAACAACGGTATCAGGAAGTAATACAAATCTAGAATACTGTTGGTCAGATATCAGTATCAAGACACTACCTAATAGAACTGGGTTGAATCCAGGTAACTATACTGTGACAGTAACTGATACAAGCACTGGGTGTTCTGATGTGATGTCATGGACGATCACTAATACTGTGACGCCAATATCCGCAGCACTAGTAGGGCAACCTACCAATATTGATTGTAACAATACTACTGGATCAATAGCATATTCTCTCTCTGGAGGGTGTCCAACCAATGGTACTTATACTTGTACTCTTAATGGTACTCCAGTAGCTTGTAATGGCTCTCTAGATATGTTGCCAGAGGGAAGTCATGTACTTGTGATTTCTGATGGAGTAAATACAGATGTCTCAATACCTTTCGAAATTACCACAGTACTTACCGATGTAGAAATAGTAGGAACTCTAATGCCTAACAGCGTAACTTGTAATGGAGGTAATGATGGAGGTCTTCCAGGAGTCAATGTCATAGGAGGTTGTCCATCGGCAAATGGACATGAATGTACATTGAATGGACAGACTGTTGATTGTGCATCAATTGATGGTTTAGCATTAGAAGCAGGAGACTATACATTGATAGTTACTGATGCTAATGGTAGTTCTGACTCACAGCAGTTTTCTGTGACAGAACCAGAAGTAATAGTTATTGAATTGAACAATTTAGATGATACATTCTGCCAAGGATTGATAGATATCAATGTCAGTGGCGGTAATGGTGGGTTTAGCTTTGATTGGAGCAATGATGAGACTTCAGAAGATATATTGAACCTATGTCCAGGAGAATATTGTGTAACTGTATCTGACTCTGAAGGGTGTGAGGCTACTTTCTGCGAGACTATAGGCTCTAGCCTTATCCTTGATAATATCGAAGTAGTTTCAGAAAGTGGATTTGCTGGCTTTGGAGTATCATGTTTTGGTACTTGTGATGGTGTCATAGATGGCACACAATCTGTTGGAGGTAGTATTACAATTACATTGACAGAAACTACATCTGGACAGGCAACTACGTATACTGAATTGCCAATTACGGGAATATGCCCAGGAACATATAGTTTTTCTGCAGTAGACGAGTTTGATGCTACATTTACTTGGCCTACAGACATAGAAGTCACAGAGCCACCAGTACTTACACTTGAGCTAGACCAAATGGTGCCATGTGATGCAGGAATGGACAATGGAGCTCTGAGCATATTTGTAGAAGGTGGAGTAGGAGATTACACGATTGAGTGGACACCAAATGTGGGTTCTACAACAACTGTGACCAATCTTTCAGAAGGACTCTACTCGGTAGAAGTTAGTGATGCTAATGAATGTGAAGTCATCCTTAGTGAATTAGAAGTAACCTGCGAAACTGAAGGTACGTGCTATCAAGGAGATGCTATTATCACACCCAATAATGACGGAGTTAATGATGTCTTTGAGATTACTTGCTTGAATGACTTAGAGAGTCATAATGTAGGTATGTACGATAGATGGGGAAGGCAGATATTTAGCACAAGCAGCTATGACCAACAGTGGAATGGACTTGATTCTGATGGTGACGAATTAGGAGAAGGCACGTACTTCTGGGTATTAGAAGCAAGCTTTGACAATGGCGACAGAAGAATATTTAAAGGAACAACAACACTATTAAGATAAAAGCATATTGATCCTCAATATCAATAACTTAAATAGACTTACAATGATAAAAATGAACATAAAATTTATTCCAAGGTTGTTGCCACTAGCAATGATTGTGGTGATGTTGAGCATTGCTACGCAGTCTAATGGTCAAGCGAGGTACTTTGACGAAAGGTACATCACAACTCAAGGACACCTTAATCCAGTATTAGTCAATCCTGGAGCAATAGGTCAGGCTGATTACCATAGATTACTCTTTAACTATAGAAACAAGTGGGCTAGTTTTCCAGGAGCACCAAAGTCATTCAGTGCTAGGTATGATGGTCCAATTGGCAATAGACTAGGTCTAGGAGTCATGGTATTATCTGACAACAATGGCGCCTTACAGACTCTCAAGGGTCAGTTAGGACTATCCTATTCACTACATACTGACATTAACAAAATGGGAATTGGTATCAGTACCGAATTCATCAACCATGGTGTAGATGCAGGCATACTCAACGAAGAAACAGTTGATGGTACAGATGTACTCTTATTAAGTAGGTTAGATGGAGAGAACTTCTTCGATGTCTCAGCTGGTATCCAAGGGGTATATGCTGACAAATTCATCTATGGCTTGACATTTCCTGGCCTAGTGAGCTCGATGCTTGATGCTGGAAATGGCGATGCAGCTGAAAGTACATTTGGTTATATGCTACAGTTAGGATATAGATTTGATTCTAGAGAGTATGATATAGTAGCAGAGCCATCAATAGTGGTGAAGAACCTAAGATACGTCCCGATACATGTAGATATCAACGTACTTGCTAAGTTCTTAGATGAGAAGCTTACTGGTGGTGTTACCTATACAGTAGGGGCTGACGAGAGACTTGGCTTCCTTATCGGAGCAAGAGTCAATGCCTTTAACTTCTTCTACTCATACAATATTTCGAGGCATGAATTCCAATCTTATAACAATGGATCTCATGAGCTATCAGTTAGGTTCGACGTAGGAAGAAAAGATATGCCAGTAGTCAAAAATCCAATGATAGAGAAGTAACATATTGGAATAGATTAAATATAGCAATAAAAAATATGTAAAGCGGCGCTACTTTTTTAAGTAGCGCCGCTTTAGTTTTATATTGATTTAATTATAAAAACCGATAAATTATCCAACCAGAGGATGAGGTATATATTAATAATACTATGTTTTACTATTGTTTTTTGCTCTTGTGATTCAGATACAGCAACGGCAGATAAATTATTCACTCAATTGTCATCGAATAAGACAGGAATTGATTTTAGCAACAAGCTAGATGATGATGTCAATTCCGGTTTCAATATCCTCTCTTATGATTATTTCAATAATGGGGCAGGTGTCGCAGCAGGAGATCTGAACAATGATGGACTGACTGATTTAGTCTTTACTGCCAATATGGGCCCAGACAAGATATATCTCAACAAAGGCAACTTCAAGTTTGAGGATATTTCGAGTAATGCCAATTTCGACGAGTTTGACGGTTGGTCAACTGGAGTCAATATCGTTGATGTTAATAATGACGGGTTTCAAGACATTTATATCTGTAGGGCTGGCCCAGATGCCACAGAAGGAAAAAGGCGAAATCTGCTATTTATCAACAACAAAGATCTGACATTTACAGAAAGTGCTAAGCAATATGGGCTGGATGATGACAGATTAAGCACACAAGCAGTATTTTTTGATTATAACAGAGATGGTAGACTTGATTGTTATATTATCAATGAGTCCAAATTTGCAAGAGTAGATTTAACGCAGGTCAATGAACAAATCAAAGATGAGAAAGTACTCGCAGGTTCGTCTTCTTGTTTGTTTGCCAACATCAATGGCAGATTTGTAGATGTCTCGAAGCAGGCAGGAATTCTAAAGCATGGTTATGGACTTGGTGTCTGTGTGAGTGATATTAATCAAGATTGCTGGCCGGATATCTATGTAGCAAATGACTATTCTGCTCCTGATATTATGTGGATTAACCAGAAGAATGGAACATTCAAGGATGAAATTGCTAAAAGAACAAATCACACCTCATGGTTCTCAATGGGTGTGGATATAGCAGATATAACTAATGATGGCTTAGCAGAAATAGCAGTGGTAGATATGGCTTCTAAGGATCACTTTTTAGGTAAGACTTTGATGGCACCTATGAATCTAGCATTTTTTGAGTACACTACCAATATTATGGGCCACCAGAGACAGCATATGTTCAATGCCCTCCAATACAACAATGGTAATGGAGAGTTCTCCAACCTTTCAGGTATATATGGCATCCAACAAACCGAGTGGAGTTGGACTTCATTATTCGCTGACTTAGATAACGATGGAGACAAAGACTACTTTGTAACTAATGGTTACAAGACTTGCCACAGAGACAATGATTTTCAAATCAAAATGAAGAAGATTAAAGCTCAGAATAATGGTAATGTGCCTAACTCAATGAGACAAGATCTCTATGACCAAATCCCATCTTATAGAACCAAGAACCTAGCTTACAACAATGAAGGGTTTGCAAGATTTACAGATACTTCAACTGAGTGGGGTCTAGACAATGCAGGATTTACCCATGGGGCAATCTACGCTGACCTTGACAATGATGGAGACCTTGATATTGTGACTAATAACATAGATGAAAAGGCTTATGTCTACAGAAACAATAGTCAGAGTAATTACATACGGATAGATTTCGAAAATAAAGTGAATTCACTTGGTACTAAGGTCTACGTTTATACTCAGGACAATATGCAGTTTCAAGAATATTACCCTGTTAGAGGTTATCAATCTAAGGTAGAGGATCAAGTCCATTTTGGACTAGGAGTTGCTGAGACCATTGATTCAATTGTGATTACTTGGCCTAATCAATCTAGTCAAACTATATTGAGCCCATCTGTCAACCAAGTATTGAAATTGAAAGCTACAAAAACAAATAAGATATCAACAAACAGAAAGGAAATAGCAGATTCATACCTCACAAAGATCAAGCATAATATGTCAGCTCATATTGAAAATGCCTATGATGACTTTAATAAAGAGGTTCTGCTTCCGTACAAGCAATCGACTCTAGGTCCTTTTGTATCCACTGGGGATGTCAATGGAGATGGGTTAGATGATGTGTTTGTTGGTGGTTCATCAGGTTATGCCTCCAAGTTATATATTCAATCTAGTGCATCAGAATGGAGACCTAGTTCCGAAGACGTATTTGAGAGAGATAAATTAAGTGAAGATATGAAGTCTCACTTCTTCGATGTAGACGGAGATGGCGATCTTGATCTCTATGTAGTAAGTGGAGGTAATGAACTATCCAAAAACAATAAGGCTCTGCAGGATAGACTGTATATTAATGATGGAAGGGGCAGTTTTTCAAAGTCAAATCAGAATTTGACAAACTTGTCATTTGTTGGTATGGATGTCACTGCTGAAGATATTGATGGTGATGGTGACCAAGATGTCCTAGTGAGTGGTCGACACCAAATGAATAAATATCCTTATGCCCACGAGAGTGTCTTACTAGAAAATGATAATGGAATTCTTTCTTCGAATAAATTAATGGTCGATTCGTCATTCGCGATGCCTAATCTAATCAACGACATGTTGCTTATTGATTTCGATCAAGATGGTGACAATGACCTTGTAAGAGCTGTAGAGTGGGGTGGGTTGCAATTATTTGAAAACCAAGATGGAAAGTTAAAAGCAAAGAATTCGGGCTTAGAGGAGCATTCCGGGTTATGGTTTGCTTTGGAGCAGGTAGATGTAGATAATGATGGGGACTTGGATATTGTAGCAGGAAATCTAGGATTGAATTCAAAATTCAAGGCATCTGCTAATAAGCCATTAAAACTCTATGCTGCTGATTTTGACAACAACGGTTCTTGTGATGTGGTGCTTTCTAAACAGTACAAAGGCAAAGAAGTCCCAGTTAGAGGTCGTCAGTGCTCTAGTGAGCAAATGCCATTTATTGAAGATAAGTTTGAGAGTTATGAAGCATTCGCATCAGCTGACATCTACAATATTTTAGGAAAGGAAAAAGTAAGTAACTCTCTTAATCTTGATGCCAAGACTTTTGAGACTTCTGTATTCATTAACAATGGTCAAGGCAACTTCACAAGAGTAGCATTGCCAAAAGAAGCTCAGACTTTTCCTGTCTACGGAATTGTAAGCCATGATGTGAATAAGGATGGCTATCAAGACCTCATACTTACTGGCAACCTCTACGATATGGAAATAGAGACTCCAAGACTAGATGCAGGCAGGGGTTGTATCCTGATTAACAATCAAGCAGGAGGTTTTGAGACTGCATCCTATGCTCAGAGTAATTTTAACATTAATGGTGACATGAGAAATGCTGAATTAATAACAATCAAGGATGGTTTAGCTGTTGTTGTTTCTCAGAATAGTGACTTCCCGATCATTTATAAAATCAATTAACTAACAATAGACAATAAATATTTGATTCTTTTGATTGAGGTATTTTAATAAAGTAGATTAGTTAGATTTATTGAAAATACTGTCTGTACATTAAGGAGCTATTTTTTATTCTTGATTAAGTAAATTTTCGATTAATGAAAGACAACACATTGTTCATACATATTCCAAAAACTGGAGGGACTACACTATATTCTGCTGTTTGTAATTCTGAATGGATAAAGAATAGGGATAGGGAGAATTATAGGCATTTGAACCACCAATCAAAGTATTCTGAAAGCGGAGATATATTTGACCCTAAACACTTCGGGCATTATAAAAACTATTTAATATATACGATGCTGAGGCATCCTGTTGATAAAGTAATTTCTGAATACTATTTTATTAAAGATAGACCTGAGTATTTTAGTTTAATCAAGAGAAAACCCAAGTCATTAGAATCTTATATCAAAAATTCGCAAACTCAGAATGCTACCATCAACTTCCTATTAGGACGCAGATATTACGCAGAGAAACCAATTTGTAATGCAGATTTAAATCATGTGATTAAGACAATAGACGATTTAGATATGAAAGTTTGCATTTTTGAAGAGTTCGAAAAGTCTTTAGCCTACATGGGAAAAGTATTGAACGTAAGGATGAAGAAAACCATAAGAGCTAAAAGAGTGACGCTAAATAGACCACAAATAGAAGATGTAAACGACGAAATCAAAGAGTTAATCCAAAAAAACAACACATTGGACTTAGAATTATATCTGTATTATAAGAAAAGATTTGAAGGCTTAGGTGTTGGTAATTCTAGGTATACTATAATAAAAGATAAATATGATTATGTTCTTAAGTACACAGAAAGATTTACCTTATTGGATCTTTACATTCCTACTTCCAATTTCATAAGAATTAATAGAAAAAGTCTTATCTCAATTAGTCAATACTTGAAGAATAACACAAGCGATGGGGTAGAGTATGTTATGAATTTCAACCAAATCTTGATTAGGTCTTTGTTAAATTCTGTGAGTAGCGAAGACCTGTATAAGTTGTTAGATGATAATCAGTCGAATGAGTCTCCTCTCGACACTACTAAAAGCATTACAGAGATTATTATAAAAGAGGTCTCTATTCAAACAAAGCAAATAGTTCCTA
Source organism: Saprospiraceae bacterium (assembly GCA_020631405.1). Classification (GTDB taxonomy): domain Bacteria; phylum Bacteroidota; class Bacteroidia; order Chitinophagales; family Saprospiraceae; genus JAHDHH01. Next base: position 8,356 of record JAHDHH010000012.1, on the reverse strand, counting down.
TACTGCAATTCCAGAGCAAGAAGAAGAGTATTTTAAAAAGAATATTTGGCAAGTAGATATTCTAGTTTGCATCCCAATGTAACACATTGAATTAGGACTATATTCTTGTGATATTCTGCTATATAGCCTTTCCATATCTTATGAGTTGACCTTAATTATTTGCCTTAAAAAATTGTAGTTTGAAGTTATTGTTAGCAACAGCAATGATATCATTTCCTCCTAATTGCATTGCTTTTACAACTCTAGCATCTCTCTTAGCCAAGGCACCTATTTCTAATGGACTTGGCATTGAGTAAGTCATGTCCTCAGCTACATTGATAATGCAACCAATGCCAGCATCACTTCGTGTAGTCTCTACTTCTCGGTCGTAATAATTGCCGATTAAGTAGATTTCGTTTTCTGGATCTTTATCTAGATTTGTGATAAGAATATCCTTTCCAATTGACCTTTGGGCACTATTGGGTAGAGGCTTGCCTGTAAAACCACCAGACTCGTTTCCAAAGTATACCGTATGTGCAAACGTATTTGCTCTTTTCGAGATTGTCTTCTCAGATTTCTTGCCTTTGAGAACATCGTCTATCGAAGCCAAGGCAAATTCATTATAATTTTCAAATTTCTTTTTCACAAATGGCATTTGCTCTGAAGAGCATTGTCTACCCCTCACAGGATAGCACACTCCATCATTGTTATAGTAGCCTAAGTAGACGTCGTTAGATCCATTAGCATCGAAGTCGTCAACGTAGATTTTGAAAGGATTCTCCTCACTAGCTTTGTACTTGTTGTTTAACCCGAGATTTGCACCAATGATATCATTATATCCGTCATTGTTAATATCCACAACTTCGATAGCATTCCAAAGGCCGTGGGTATTCTCTAGAGTAGAGAGTTCTACTTTCTCTAATTGACTATTGTTCCAACTGAAGGCAGTTAAAGGCATCCACTCTCCACTAATTACTAATTCTGGCTTGCCATCTTGAGTAATATCTGCATAGGTGGCATCTGTTACCATCCCTAAGTTGGTAAAATCAGGAGCTAAGTCTTGAGATGAATCCATAAAGCTGCCTGAGCCATCATTGGTGTAGAGATAGCTATTTGCAGATGCTCCATATTGACGCGGGACTTGGCGACCACCAACAAAGAGGTCTAGGTCGCCGTCATCATCATAGTCAAAGGGTAGTACCGTATGAGTGCTTTCTTTAGTCTTCGGCATATTTGTACTTTGTACAAACATGCCGTCCCCATTATTGATATAGAGCCTATCAATATAATTGTCATGACCCACTTCAAATTCATTGCTTCCGCCGCAGACGTATAAGTCCAAATCCCCATCTCCATCACAATCAAAAAATTCAGAGCAACTGTCTTCAGCATTAAAAGCACTTGAAAAACAGGTATTGTTACTATTGATGATTGTTCCATTGCTTGTGCCAAACAAAAGTATAGCATTGGTACCTGCTGATCCTCCAAAAAAGATGTCATCATTCTTGTCTCCATTGACATCTCCAACAGCCATTGTTGGTCCAAGACTTGACATTTTATACGGTATTAGTATCTCGTGTTCGTAGTCGTCATAAGCATTCTCTTTGTGCTCTAGTCTCACTTTTCCGTTATAATAGGACAGTAGGGTTTCAGGTGATTTATCTGGTTGAAAGTCCTTACCATCTTCTTCTTGAATCGTTATGGTCTGATTAGCTTTTACGTTGTTGATACTTACGGTATTCCCACCCACAAATGTGACCAAAACCTTATCTACCATAGAGACATCACCTAGTCCAAATTGAATGATGCCTTGGTTAGAGCTAATATAGCCACGATAAGGAGAAAAATTCTGTACCTGCGTAAGTCCATTAGCATATTCTATGCTCACCTGAGCATTTATTGCTTTGGTATTCTTTTCCTTACCCTCAAGTATGATATTCAGGTAATTCCCTACTTGCTTCTCTACGGCTAGGGACTGCAAGATGTCTATACCCTTGATGTTGCTACTCATGACTATGTCGAGATCTCCATCATTGTCAAAGTCGGCATAGGCAGCAGCCTGAGTAATAGTCTTTTGGTTGAGACCCCATTGGTCATCGACTTTCTCAAAGGTGAGATCACCATTGTTCAAGAATAGTTTGTTGCTTAGCTTTTGTTGAGGTGCTTTTGTTGATATCTCGTACAATTGCTTTGACGAAATCCTTGCATTGCCAGTAGTCCGAAATAGACTATCCTCTACGGATTTCCTATAGTTATTATGGTCTTTGTTTCTAATTTCTCTCAAAGTTCCGTTAGTCACTATTAGATCCTTATACCCGTCTAAATTAAAGTCAATAAATAGAGGAGTCCAACTCCAGTCCGTCATTGCAACATTGGCCATCTGCGCTATCTCACTGTATGAGCCTAACTGGTTGTTGAGGTGCAATGTATTGAACATATATTGATGGTTAAAGCCCTTTGCTACATTGCTCCAGAACAATTCCGGATTCATCCCGCTCATGTTTGTCTTTTGACGGTAGTTATCTTCTGCTACCATATCTGCAACAAATATATCCAGGAGTCCATCGTTGTCAATGTCACCAAGGTCAGAACCCATACTAAAGTTACTAGTATGATGAAAGACATTAAGAGCTATATCCACAAATTTGCCCTTACCGTTATTGATAAATAGCTGATCTGGTTCGAAGTAGTCATTGGCTATAAATATGTCCATAAAGCCATCTTCATTATAGTCGAAGGTAATAGCACTGAGTGAGTAGTTGAAACTCTCTATACCAGATTGTTGGGTTATATCGACGAAGTCACCTCCATCATTCCTTAGGAGTTTGTTAGAGTAGAGAGCTGCATCGTTTGATTTTCTGGCTTTCTTTAAGGTCATATGACTAGGCGGTTGGTTTAATATCAGTACATCTAGGTCGCCATCATTGTCGTAGTCAAAAAAATAGCTCATCACACCATAGCCATCGTCATCTAGATTGTGTTGACTTGCTTCCTCGTTGAATACTCCATTACCATCATTGATATAGAGATTGTTTTTTCTCCTCTTACTATCCAAGTGAAGTCCATTAGTAATATAGATGTCATCGTCATTGTCGCCATCTATATCCACAATAGTAACGCCAGTGGACCATCCATTGGTGGCTTTGAGTTTTGATTGCAGTGTCACATTCTCAAACTTAAAATTTCCTTTATTGACATACAATTGGTTAGGAACCATATTGTAGTTTACTACTAGATCTGGGAGGTCATCATTGTTAAGATTGATGATGCCAACTCCTGCACCCTGGATCACTGAATTATCTTTTTCAACATTGAGCTCTGGGGACTCTTTGATGGTATTCACTATAGAGATACCAGTAGCTGATCTATTGTGTATCTTGAATAGGTGTTCTGATGCAGAGTGGTTTGACGTGGGTCTTGTAGTATTGGTCTCTGGTGCTTCTGCACAACTTAGTAAAATCATACATATAATATGGAGTATAATTAGTTTGTGTTGCATGACTGCAAATGTTTTAGGTATTTAGAAGTATATGGTTGATGTAGATGCATAGTTACATATAAAAGTTTTTATTATAAATATTTTTTCTCTCTAAATAATTTTATTTTAAAGTTCTATAGTTATATTTGTTGCTGAATAAGTGCTGTTGATGCGAATTAACATGTATTTGTTCCAGCGTATAATTGTATACACATAGCCAACTGAGTTTTTAAAGAACCATTTCAAGTGCCTTTCTATAGGCACTTTACATACGATGCCTCAATCTGTCGACGAAATCATTTTGCATCGTTTTTACTCACCCAGTTGTCTGTTGTATCAATATTTTACAAGTTTGGTTTGATCTGAATATTGGATTTTGTTTATGGGCTAATCGATATCCGCCGTATTCAGGTCAAATAGTTTAAAGTGTTCGTGGAAGCTTCAAGTGAAATGTCATTTGAATGTTCTAGTGCATTCTAAGCGGTGTTTACCCACTCATAATGATGAGCATGGGTTATTGCCATAATACTATTTGGTTGGCTAGAATCGATATAATCAAATTTTTTAAACCTAAATTTTTTAACCGAAAACTCAATCTCATGAAAAGTTTTAAAAATCTAGTGATGATCGCATGTTTGCTATGTGCATTCTCATTTGATTCGAGTCTTATGGCTCAGAGTTACATGGCTAGTGGAGATGCTGCTCTTGTTTTAAAGCAAGAAGCTACACAACTACAGTCAAACCCCACTCATGTGGAAGGCTATCAAGGCGATAGTGCAGACTTGTATATCACAAGTATGATTAAAGTTAATTATGCTAAAAGGTTGACTGCGGCATTAAAAACTAGATCAGTTAGTGATGCGATAGCTGCTGTCAGTCCAAAATTGGCTAATTATTATTCTTCAAACTCAAAGTTGCCATCGTCAGTTGACGTCAATGCCTTGTTTGAGGAAGTCAACCAATTATTAAGAAATTAAAAGAAAACCGACGATTTTATGAAAAATTTATTTACGATTTTATTCTTCTTCTGCGGTATCATAGCAATGAGTGCCCAGTGTGACTATACGCTTGTCGTAGAAGATTCTTTTGGCGATGGTATGAATGGTGCTGTCATTGATATAGATGTTAATGGCACTGTTGTTAGTTCTGTCAGTTCTACGGGAGGTTTAGCAATATCTCAAGCTATTACTGTCAATACTGGTGATGTTATTACGATAATAGAAGCTGTGTCTGGTGCTTGGGATGGCGAGATCGCATGGACATTGTATGATTGCGATGCCAACGCTGTTGGTTCTAATGCAAGTTTTGCTGCTGGTTCTAGTTACGGATTTCCACCAGCTGTTGACACTTCAATACCTGGAACTACTTCTACTTATACTATCACCTTTGCAGATTCATTTGGTGATGGATTCAATAACGGAACTGGTCTTGACATTGTGATCAACGGAGCTGTTACAGGTGCTGTTAATCCAATTTACGAAGGTACTGGAACAGTATCTTTCTTATACCCTACGGACGGGTCATTAACTATTTGTTACCCTGGTTCAGCTGGCGGAGCAGGTACAGGAGGAGGTCCAGATTGGGCTAGTGAGGTGTCTTTCGAGGTGTTTGATGACACGGGAGCATCTGTTGGTTTAGCTGCTGCTGGTGATTTTCCACCTCTTGATGGAAGTGGTTGCTTTGATTTAATATTACCTCCAGTTACATTGGACGTATTTGACCCTTGTGATTGCGCTAATCCTAATAATTTAGGAAATGACTTAGATGGTGATGGACTAGTTGATGAAGTGCTTTATGTAGAAGAGACTATTACTGTAACATGTCCAACTTGTACTGGGCCAGACCTTATGTTGGATATAGTGGGTGGTTATACTGGTGTTCCAGTTGATCCTGCTACTGCTACTCCTCTTGTTGGTTTGCAAGCTGTTACAGCTGATGCTCCTGGTACGTTTATATTTACATTTTACCATGAAGTATCTGTAGGATATACAGCAGATGTACAGTTTAATGGTGTAGTAGTAGATGATATAGCGAATGTATGTGACCCATGTTGTGATTTAGTATGCCCTGATGATGTAGTAGAAGTTATTGGTTCAGGAGATTGTGGAGCTGTAGTCTTTTACGATATAGGCTTAACTGGAGACTGTGTATTTACATTCCCTGGTGTAGTTCCTGCTGGAACATTTGATGGTGACGGAAACGCTACTATTACAGGTGTAACTGCTACAGGATTTACTTTGACTGGAGATGGTTCTGGTGCACCTGCAGGAGTTGGTGCTTACAGTTCTGCTAATACTATAGTAATGTCAGGAATCGGAGCTGGAACAGCAGACTTTACTTTTGACTATGATTTTCAGAATACTGATTCATTTGGTGATTTTTGGGATCCATTTGTAGTTACTGTAAATGGTACAGTAGTGACAAACGTAACAGCTAATGGAACTGGGTCTGTAATAGTACCTGGTGTAGTTGATGGAGATGTAGTGGTATTCGATCAGACATCTGATGGTGATTATGAGGGTACTGGTCTTTCTGCTGGTAACACAGGAACAACTATTGTATCTAATATGGCATTGAGTATCACTGGACCTTTGGTTCCAGTTGTATCGCCTGCTGAGTTTGTTTCAGGTGCTGAGTTCCCTGTAGGAATTACTACAGTGACAGTAACAGTGCCTGCAGGATTTTTAGCTGATTCTGATTGTACATTCGATGTAGAAGTGATAGCTCCTACTGTGCCAGTACAATCGCTTGCATGTAACGACCATGTGAATATTTCAGTTGATGATGCATGTAGCATCTTGTTCTCATCAGATATGTTCTTAGAAGGTGGACCTTATGCATGTTATGATGATTATGTAGTGACAATAGTACCTAACAATGTTGAGTCTTTAGCATTTGATGTTGATCCAGATGTACCTGTTAACTTAGGTGGCTTCTTAGGTGATCACACATACATGGTGACAAGCCCAGAAGGAAATACTTGTTGGGGTACGTTCACAGTAGAAGACAAATTAGGACCGTTATTAGAGTGTAGAGATATCACTATTAGCTGTATAGAGTATGCTGCAGGTGATGTAATAGCTTACCCTACTCCTGCATTGACAGGTGCGGTAGCTAATGCTCCTGTATTTGTACCAGGTGTAGCAAGTGATGGAAGTGCAGTATTGACAGAAGTAGTTAGTGTTGCATTAGCTGATGGAGCTGTGATTTCTGATGTGAATGTTGCATTGACATACCAAGATGATAACTCTAACGGACAAGACAATGATTTAGATGATTTAGCTGTAACAATTACTAATTTAACAACTGGTACATCTGTATTGATTACACCTCCTAACTGGGGACCTGCTTTCTGTGGAGAGGCTAACTTAATCAACTTTGTTTTAGATAATGAAGCGCCTGCTGGAAATGGTTGTCCTGATTTTACTTCAGGAGGAACATTCAGTAGCCCAGGATTTGGTGATTTGACTGATTTTATCGGTGAAGACCCAACTGCTGACTGGCAGATAGATATCACTAACAGTTTTGCTGGTGAGGTTTACACTAATATTTCTGTAGGTATTATAGTAACATATGATGCACCAGCTGTGCCACCATCAACTTTTGATAATTGTGGTGTGACATTCGAATTCAGTGATTCTTTCTCTGACAGCGGATGTGCAGGTGGAAATGTGGTAAGACAGTGGATAGCTACTGATGCAAGTGGAAATACTTCTGTATGTACACAAAACATCGTAGTAGAAAATGTTGGTCTTGACGGATTAGGAACAATTATTTTAACTCCATTTGCTGAGGTTGACTTGCCATGTGGAACTGGAACTTCTCCAGAAGATATTGCAGCTTACTTTGATGATCCAACAACAGAAGATGATGAAAGTGCAGGAGGTTCTTCATGTAACCCTACTTCACCTTCTATCGTTGAGAATAACGAAGGATATGAGTATGCTTACCCGTATTACTCACAATTAGGTTGTGATGGAACTTACCACAATCAGAAAATTGATAACAATGTATGTAGTGTATTTGTATCATACAGTGATACAGCTATCCCTGCATGTGGTGGAGAATGTTCAGGTAACCTAAAAGTTATCAGAACTTGGACTTTAATTGACTGGTGTGACCAGACAGGAGGAGCACCTACGACATTTATCCAGATTATTAAAGCTGTTGATGATGTAGCACCAGAAATTACTGCTGGAGCACCTATTCAACTTAGCGTTAGTCCTTGGGGATGTGTAGCTAGTGGAGTATTACCTGCACCAGAGCATTTATTTGATGCTTGTTCAGGACCAGACTTAGCTTATACTGTTTCAGGACCTGCAGGAGTAACTGTAACTTCAATGGATGGTAGCGGAAATGCTCCATATATGGTAATCGGTGCACCTAAAGGTTTACACCCATTCACATATACTACTGTTGATTGTTGTGGAAACACTAATTCAAGTGTGTTGATGGTTAATGTAATAGATGATACTCCTCCAGTAGCAATTGCTAAGGAGCAGATTGTTGTTAGCCTTACAAGTGGTGGATCTGACGTTGGTGGATATGCTCAAGTATATACGAATAGCATTGATAATGGATCACATGATGGAGATTGTGGACCAATCAAGTTAGAAGTAAGAAGACCAAGTGGAGCACCTATATGTGGAAACGTTGGTATTGACGGATATAACAACAATGTTACTTTCAACAATGACAGACATGATGATGATTTTGACGATGATACAGACGGTGGTGCTTTTGTTAAGTTCTGTTGTGATGATTTAGCTGCTGGTAATACTTATACAGGTATTAATGGTGATCCTATTTCTTACCAAGACAGTATGGTAGTGATTCTAAGAGTTTGGGATGATGGTAACTGTGATGGTATTTTAGGTAACGATGGTGATAACTATAATG
>JAHDHH010000011.1 GCA_020631405.1 Saprospiraceae bacterium | reverse complement strand
TCTATGATGTAGAGGAGATGCCAGATGGCAGTATCATAGCTACGGGGATGATGTCAGACTATGATGAAGACGGTAATCGCTATAAGGATGATCTCTGGCTGCTCAAGGTAACAGCGGAGGGTTGTCTAGAGGATAATGATTGTGATGCTGAGATGCAAGAGATCAAGGTGGTGAGTAGTGTAGAGGATGAGACTCTGGAAATAGGTGGTGGCTTTGTTTACCCAAATCCTGCAACTAATGCAATAACCTTATCAGATAATATCGCTAGTTACGAAGACATCATAATCTATAACATGAATGGAGTCGTGAGTGAACAAATTGAAATCACTTCTCAAACAATAGACATAAGTAATCTCAATAGCGGTATTTATATAGTAAAACTAATTTCAGAATATGGGAAGTCGGAAACATTCAAATTATTAGTGACAGATTGATGAAAGGCGCATTATTATTTTCAATAGTACTAATTGGATGGATACAACAATCGTTCGGGCAAGAAACATATTCTAAAACTTACAATCCCAATGACGATTACGTTGGCGGAAGACACATCTTAATAGATGAAAGCAACTTTTATATCAATGCGGTACAAGGCTGTTTAGATACAAGTCTCAATTTGGTTTACAATTGCTCCAAACATTTTAAGATTAGTCATGAAGGTGAAATTGCAGAAGTGATCTTTATGGATGACTTCGCATTTGGTGGTAATGCTAGTAGTATCTTTTTTGGGGATAATATCTTAAGTACAGGTGTAGATAATAGATATAGAGATGAATTACGATTGTTATCAAAAGATAAGGACTTCAATATTTTATCTTCTCTTATAATTCCAAAAGAAACTGAATATGAATTAATAGTAAATCGCTCTATTTATGATATTGACGATAAATTATATGTAATCAACAATGGAAGGATTGAAAGTAATAGCGCAGTATCAGATCAGCTCTATGTCATTGATAAATCTTCCCTCGAAGTAGACACTATTATTGAAAAGCCAATATCACAATGGGCAGATAATTTTTTTGACCTACAAGAAGATATTGATGGCAAAATTGTGATACTTCATTATTCTAACCAACCAGTGCTGCCTTGGGAAGAGCTATTCATCATAAGGCTTGATCCAGATGATGATTATAGCCAAGAAGTGATACCTTTAACTTCTACGTTTCATGATAGTAATGTTAAAAACTTCCTCATCCTCCCCAATGGCAACTATGTGTATACGCAGTTCATTGACTTAAGAACTAACGTTATCTATTGTGTTGACAGACAAGGAAACCCTCTATGGAATTTCGAGATTGAAGGTAATGGTTTTGAAAGAGAAGTCATCCAAGAGATGACATTATCAGATAATGGAGATGTGTTAGCTTGTGGTTTTTATACGGGTAGATATCCCGAAGACCCTCTTGCTACAGAATATGACTACGAGGTAAATTGTGGGTGGCTATTGAGGCTTAGCCCAGACGGCAACCTCATCTGGCGGCATTACTATCCAGAGTTCTACAAAGACGATCCCTGGCCGACATCTCGCTACAGCTATCTCTATGATGTCGAAGAGATGGAAGATGGCAGTATCATAGCTACGGGGATGATGTCAGACTATGATGAAGACGGTAATCGCTATAAGGATGATCTCTGGCTGCTCAAGGTGACGGCTGATGGTTGTCTGGAATCGAATGATTGCGATACAGAAATGCAAGAGATCAAAGTGGTGAGTAGTGTAGAGGATGAGACTCTGGAAATAGGTGGTGGCTTTGTTTACCCAAATCCTGCAACAGATTGGATTTATCTATCAGAGATACTTTTAGGATATGAAAAAATCAATGTTTTTGATACTTTCGGTAATTCCATTATCGAAACTGTAGTTTCATCACAAATTGATATTACTAGTCTCAATAATGGTGTCTATTTTATGAAGTTTTCCGCTAAGAATAAGGATGCTGTTTTAGTAAAATTTATAGTAACAAAGTAGATGAAAATTATTGTTACATTCCATATTATGTTACTTTCTGCATTTGGGTATAGCCAAGGCAGCTTCTCGAAAGTTTTTGTTCATGATGAAAATATAAGCCAAGAAGGCAGACAACTTGCAGTAGCTGGAAACGATATAATACTTGGAGCTTCTAGGTTGTGTTTTGATGAAGAATATTACGCTTGTAGTGAATTGTATAGAATCAATACTTTTGGAGAGATAATATCAACAGAGTTTATTGATGAATTTGCTTTTGGTATTAACGAATCTTTTCATAAATCAGGTGATAGAATATTAATAAGCGGCACCAATAGAAAGACTAATGATAGCATATTCATACGATCATATAATTATAATATTGATCTGATTGAAGAGGCAGTGTTTTTAAAAAAAGAGGAACATGAGGGTGTAATTAATCGAGGTGTTACTTTGGTTGGTGATAAATTTTACTTACAAAACAATGCTAAGTATCCAGGAAATCAGGGACCTGTGGTTGACAATATCTTTGTGATAGATGCTCAGTCGTCAAATACTGATACCATTATAGAATTTTTCAGAATCGACTGGGAAGATAAGATTTTTGATGCTCAAGAAGATATCGATGGCATGCTATCACTCTTACATTATTCGCATAGCCCAAATAACCCAAGAGAAGAACTATTTATTGTCAAAATAGATCAAGAACAATATAGTCAAGAAGTAATTCCATTGACGACAACGTATTTCGAGAATGACATCAAGAACTTCCTCATTCTCCCCAATGGCAACTATGTATATACACAGTTTAAAGATTCGAGGATAAATGTTGTGTATTGTGTGGATCGAGAGGGGAATCCAGTTTGGGAATATGACTTGATAGGATTAGGGAAGGAGGAGGAGGTTCTTCAGGAGATGACATTGGCTGACAATGGTGATATATTGATGTGTGGTTTTTATAGATTACTTTCTCCTCAATGGAGTCAAGAAGATTTTGATTTCGAAGTAGACTGTGGCTGGCTTTCTAGAATCTCACAAGACGGCGACCTCATCTGGCGGCATTACTATCCAGAATTTTACAAAGATGATCCCTGGCCGACATCTCGCTACAGCTATCTCTATGATGTAGAGGAGATGCCAGATGGCAGTATCATAGCTACGGGGATGATGTCAGACTATGATGAAGACGGTAATCGCTATAAGGATGATCTCTGGCTGCTCAAGGTGACGGCTGATGGTTGTCTGGAATCGAATGATTGCGATACAGAAATGCAAGAGATCAAAGTGGTGAGTAGTGTAGAGGATGCAGATAAGACCTTGACAGAGCAAGTTTGCTATCCTAATCCAGCATCTTCTGCGCTATATATTAATGATAAGATGAATATCGAGTCAGCAGGCCTATATACCCTAGATGGACTATTGATTGAGCAAATGGAGAATACTACATATATGATTGACATTTCAACTCTGTCAGATGGCTTGTACTTACTTCTGTACATGATAGATGGAGTAAGCAGGACAAGGAAAGTTGTAGTACAGCATTAGGAATATTATTCCAAAGCAGGGTAAATATTAACTCTCTTTTCCTGCAATCACTAAGACTATCTCGCCTTTGATACTCTGCCTTTTGGAGAGATCGTCATGAATTTCTTGAAGTGTGCCGTGTAAGACTTCTTCATGTAGTTTTGATAGCTCTCGACAGAGTGATGCTTTTCTTTCGGGATTAAAGAATTCTAGGAGCTGGGTGAGGCACTTCACTATCCGATGTGGAGATTCATAAATGATAGTAGTGCAAGGAAAGGCTTCAAGAGCCTTGATTCGAGTTTGTTTGCCTTTTTTGGGAGGTAGGAACCCTTCGAAGTAGAACTTATCACAGGGCAGGCCAGAAACAACCAAGGCAGGTACGAATGCAGTAGCTCCTGGTAGGCAAGTCACTTCGATACCTTCTTCTCTGCAATATCTAGCAAGTAAGAATCCTGGGTCAGAGATGGCAGGAGTGCCAGCATCAGAGACGAGAGCCAAGTCTTTACCTGCCTTAAGCATACCTCCAAAGTACTCAAGTACTTGGTGTTCGTTGTTGAGGTGAAATGACTTCAGAGAGGTCTTGATGTCATAGTGGTTGAAGAGCTTCCCGGTGGTACGTGTATCTTCAGCGAGGACTAGCTCAACAGTCTTTAATACTTCGACAGCACGTATAGTAAAGTCTCCAAGATTACCAATCGGTGTTGGTACGATGTATAGCATTTATGCTTGGCTTAGTTCGTACTCGTATGATTCCATAATCATATTAGCAAGAAGCTTGCTGCATGCTGACTCTACTTGTTCTTTAGCTTTGTCTTCGCTGTCAGCATTGAGGGTCATCTCCACTCTTTTGCCAATTCTCACATCTTCGACAGAGTCTACGCCAATATTTGGTAGATTGTTTCTCACTGTCTTACCTTGTGGGTCAAGCAGTTCTTTATGTGGCATGATGTTAATAGTAGCCTTGTATCGCATGGGTTCTGATTAAAGAATGAATACCCTTCTGGCAGCGAATGACTGTCCGCGAGGATAATTAAAAGTGTAAAAATATCATTAAAATCAAGTCTACGTAAAACGAGGGCAAGACTTTTCTGTTATATACATGAATTTTTTATTGATTTTGTTGTTATTGTATCAACAAAGCTTTCTATAAACTTAACGTAATTCTTCTGTGAACAAACTCTATATACTTTGTACCTTATTTACCTTCGGCTTTCAAATTCTTGCATTTGCACAGCCTAGCAACGTTGATTGTGATAGTGCTATAATCATTGCTAATCCTGAAGATTATTGTTCTGGGGAAACAGAGTATACTAATGTAAATGCCGGTGATAGTGGATTTCCAGCCCCTAGTTGTTGGACAAATTCAGAAAATGATGTTTGGTTTCAGTTTACAGCAGTAGCCTATACAATTTCGATTTTAGTAGTAGGTGAAGAGGGTGATGGGACATTGAATGCCCCCGAAGTAGTTCTTTATTCTGGTGATTGTCCAGGCATGAGTTTTAATACATTGAGATGTAATAGTGATACTGATAATAATGGAATAATCGCCTTAGTCAGGAGTGGCCTCACTATTGGAGAAACATATTTCATCAGGATTGATGCAATAAATAATAATCAGGGTACATTCAAATTGTGTTTACGAAATTACAACGAACCGAGTTCTCCTGGACAAGACTGTAATACGTCGGCTTTGCTTTGTAATAAAGAATCATTTATTGTTGATACTTTGGGTGGTTTTGGTCTTGATCCTTCCGAGAATGTTGGAATTCCTTGCCTTACATCAGAAGATGGCACCTCCGTTGGTGCTAATGAATTTCAACCTGCATGGTTCAATTTTACTTGTGATGAAACTGGTGTTTTGACATTCGTCATTGATCCTCTAAACTTTGGAGATGATATGGATTGGGTTCTATATGAGATTCCAGATATTCGGGATTGTGGCAATAAGGTCTTTTTGAGATGTGCCTATAACAGTCCTGCAAGTAATGCATTTGGTGGCAATCCTAATGATTGTGGCGACTTAACTGGAATCATGGGTACTGTTGGGCAAATTAGCGAAGATTTTAATTGTGAGATAGGAGAGGAGGATGGTTTCGTAGACGAAGTCATAATTGAATCTGGCAAGCACTACGCTTTAATGATTGATAATTTTAGTGAAACAGGTGTTGGTTTCGAAATTAGTTGGGGAGGAAGTGGAACGTTCTTAGGCCCCAAACCAGTAATTGACATAGATCCATTAGAAGGATTGAGGTGTGATACATCCTTTACAGTTACAGACCTCAGTACCTTTGACAATGGAAATATTATTTCGTGGGATTGGAATTTTGGAAAGGATGCTGTACCAGCAGATGCAAATTTTCTTGGGCCACACTCGGTGAATTATGAATCCTTTGGACAGAAATCAATATCATTGAGAATAGAGACTGATCTTGGTTGTGTTGTTACAGAGGTGATTGACATAGATGTCCTTGCTTGTTGTAGTGACACATCTACCTTGATGGCATTCGCAGAAGCGACTTCACTAATCTGTCCAGGTGATCTCAATGGAGCCTTAGAGGCTACTCAGACTGGAGGCGCAGACCCCTATTTGTATAGTATTAATGACGGAGACTTTGGTTCGAGTAATACATTTGGAGGATTGTCAGAGGGTATCTACACTGTACAAGTCCAAGACCAAAAGGGATGCCTAGACACTGCCATGGTCAATATATTTCCACCAAATGAAATTACCTTAGATGCTGGACCGGATGTGACTGTAGAGTTAGGCGAAGAGACTGACCTCAATGCCACGTATACTCCTTCATTCGGTAATGAGATGATCGAGTGGATAGTGAATGATGGTCTAGACTGTACTGACTGCCTCGACCCAACAGCCTTGGCCCCAGGGAATACAGAGTATGTCATTCAAGTGACAGATGAAAATGGATGTGCCTACCTCGATACTGTGGTAGTGAGGACTAACATAGACATTGATAGACCAATATTCTCTCCAAATATATTGCTCATAGATGATCCACGTGATGGGTTTTTCATGCTTGGCACGTCGAGGGCAGCTGACTATGTCCAGGACTTGTATATCTATGATAGGTGGGGTAACCTCATCTGGGAAGGACACAACATTACTAGGAATGATTTTGAATCTGGTTGGGATGGGTATTTTGGCAACTTTCCAGCACAATATGGGGTCTACACTTGGGCTGCATCAGTCCACTACATTGATGATAAAGTCTTTCAGTATTCAGGAGATATTACATTGATTAAATAGGATGAGGATACTACTCTTTGGATTACTGTCTACACTATTCATGCTGCTATCTAGCTGTGTCAATGATATGGCAGAGGTCAAAGCATTGTTGGAAGATGAGAATTTCAAACAAGAAGTGGCCAAGGATGTCAAAATCTACTACTCTGATTCAGCAAAGGTGAGAGTCATTATCAATGCTCCTACACTCAAGCGATTCAATGAGAATTCGGTGATTACTGATGAATTTCCCGATGGTGTCCTAGTGGAGTTTCTAGATGACAATCAAGGCGTGACCAGTTGGCTCGAGTCTGACTATGCTATCAAAACTTCCCGAAATAGTGAGGTGACGGTCAGGGAGAATGTCAAATTTTATAATAGTGCAAATGACAAGTTAGAATCTTCAGAACTCATCTGGAATGAAGATACAGGAGAGGTCTATACTGACAAATTTGTCAAGATATCACAACCCTCAAGAAAGGATACGAGTTATGGATTTGGGTTTAAGACAGATGAGAAATTTACTAGGTTCGAAATAGAGAAGTTCCAAGCAGTCAAGAGTGCAGAAATGCTGGAGCAGGACGTCAAGTAGTTAAATTTGGTCTAAAATATTGGGCAAACTATACTATTTCGAATTTGCGAAATGTTGTATGTATTCAAATCAAGATGCTATGAAATCAATATTGTCACTGTGTTTAGTGTTTGTAGTAGGGCTATTAGTCGGGACACGATTCTTTCAATTCAACCAACAGCATGACCAGGTTGAGGTACAAGCCGACCTAAGCGAAACAAGTGAGGATGACTATGAATCTCCTCCTGTTGACAAAATGGTCAACCTCAATGCGGGTGAGCAGACTACAATCAAATTATTTGAGAATGCGGCGCCATCCGTAGTCTACATTACCACTTCCAAGGTACAGCAGAATAGGTGGAGTATGAACGTCCAAGAGATCCCTCAAGGTACAGGGTCAGGATTCGTCTGGGACAACGATGGACATATTGTGACTAACTACCACGTAGTAGAAGGCAGTGATAAGGTGAGTATCACACTCTCTAATCAGACCTCTTATCCCGCTACGGTAATAGGAGTAGCACCTAATAAGGATCTTGCAGTACTCAAGGTAGATGCTCGCTATGACAATCTCTTGCCATTACCAGTTGGGAGGTCGGCTAATCTTAAGGTTGGCCAAGATGTCTTAGCTATTGGGAATCCTTTTGGACTAGATCAGACACTGACCACTGGGATTATCAGTGCTGTGGGTCGTGAGATCAAGTCAAAAAGTGGCAGTCCTATCACAGGAGTAATACAAACGGATGCTGCTATTAATCCAGGAAATAGTGGAGGTCCATTGCTCGATAGCTCTGGTAGGTTGATTGGGGTAAATACTGCAATCTACAGTCCATCTGGAGCCTACGCAGGGATTGGTTTTTCTATTCCAGTGGATGAGGTAAGTTGGGTAGTCCCTGATTTAATAAGATATGGTAGAGTGAAGAGACCATTCTTAGGGGTAGAGTTAGTTCCAGACCAATATTTTAAAGAGTCAGGAGCAATGATTAGAAATACTCAGTCTTCGGGACCTGCCGCTACAGCAGGGCTAAGAGGTGTCAGACAGGATAATCGAGGACAATTGCTATATGGAGATATCATAGTCAAGCTTGCTGGAATTCCATTAAAGACAAGTGGCGATATTACTCCGATATTAGAACAATTCAAACCAGGAGATAAGATATCAGTAGAGTTTTTGAGAAATGACCAACGGCAAGTCACGGAGCTAGTCCTTGGCTCCTCGGTTGACTAAGTAGTCTATTTCTGACTATTGAGGTATCTGTTCCAACTATCCACCTCATCTACGTCTTCTAACGACTCAATGGTAGTCACTGAAAGATTGGATGCTTTGCACTGATCAAGACTTTGGTTCAAGACCTCAGAGGTACTCCATGTGATATCTTCAAAGAGGGTAGTGTGCAGTTGGTTCATGCCAAGGAGGTAGTATCCACCATCAAGCGCTGGTCCATAGACTACATCATGTCCTTCTAGCATAGCAAAGGCTTCGTGAATATGACTTGGTTGGATATATGGACAGTCAGATCCAATAATCACAGCTGATCTAGCATGGTTGAGTACTTCTGCAAATGCTGCACTCATTTTAGCACCTAAGTCACCTTTGGCTTGGAGTCTTCGTTCTACATTGTCGATTTGCCAAGTAGGATCAACTACTATTTCTTGGCTGTAGAATAAGTAAATGGTATAGGGTAGAGTTTGGCAAAGTTGCCTAGTCTTATCCAAGAGGTGGAGGTAGGCATCATGCGCCTTATCAATCCCAATTCCTTGGGCTAGCCTAGTTTTGGCATGACCCTTTTCAGCATTTTTAAGAAAGAGAATTACGGCCTTGTGATCACTTACCTCGCTTCTTCTTGTCATCATCCTCTTCTTTTTCCTTTACTTTCTTTCCTTGTTCTAGTTCGTCTGCGATGGCATTGTAAGGACCTGAAATGATGGTCAGTGCCTTGTCCAATTCTGAGGTGATCTGAATGTACTCATCATCTTGGATGCCAGTAGTTACGTAATGCATGACGGCGCTATCACCCTGCATTGAGAAGACTACTTCTTTGAACTCTTTCTTTGCTTTGTCTTTGAACTCCTCAGGCACCCTCGTGGATACAGCTTGGATTGGTAGGGTGACGATGTCAGTAGCTTTGTCAGTATTGATATCAACAGTTGCTGACATACCTGGTCTGAACGGATGAGCCCTGCCTGGAACCATGAGTGCCTTGTAAGATTCTGAGTCGATTCTGACTTCTACTAAGAAGTTAGTGACTTGGTCCGTAGATAAGGCACTGTTGGCAGAGATGTTTGAGGCACTGTTAGAGACGTGTTTGACAACTCCGGAGAATGTTCTATCTGGGTAGGCATCTACTTCTATTTCTACAGGATCATTGAGACTTACTCTAAGTATATCATTCTCACTGACATCTACTTCTACAAGCATTGATGCTAGGTTGGCTATCCTCATCATTTCGGTTCCAGCCATCTGGATAGTTCCTACTACTCTTTCTCCTTCTTCGACAGAGAGGGAAGAGATGATGCCATCTACTGGTGCTTTGATGGTAGTTCTGCTGAGGTTTGTCTTGAGTTCTTTAAGCGTTGCTTCTGAACTTTGGACACTAAATGAGGCGCCTTCTGCACTTTTCTGAGCAGAGATCAAACTAGCTTGAGCAGCCTTAAGGTTAGCCTCTAAGCTACGCAATGAGGCTTCTGATTGGTCGTACTCTACCTTGGAGATGACCCCATCTTTGAAGAGGCCCTCATTTCTAGCATGTACATTTTTGGCATTGACCAATTGAGCTTGGATTTGCTCTTTTTGTGCTTTTGCACTTTCTATTTGCGATTCGGACATGCTTCGCTGTGCTTTGACATTGTTGAGTGTAGCCTTGCCCCTTTCTACTGCTGATACATAGGAGTCAGGATCTATCTTGGCTAGCAGCTGACCAGCCTTCACTGTATCCCCTTCCATGATGTAGAGTTCTACGATTTCTCCAGAGACATCCGAACTAATCTTGACTTCCTTTTCAGGAAATATTTTACCACTTGCGGTTACGGTCTCCAAGATGTCTCGAGTCTCAAGCTTGGTCAATTCTACTGAGATACCCTCGTCCTCATTGTTTTTGTTCAGTAAGAACATCACAATAGCTGCAACAATGATCACCCCTAGGACTATCATCCACCATTGTATTTTTCGTGTCTTCTTTGCCATGATTATTAGTTTATTCCATTCATATAAAACTCAAGTACCTTCACTGTGAAGTAGTATTCGAATTTTGCTATGATATTGTTGATTGCTGTTTGTTGATAAATGTTCTGAGCAGTCACCCACTCTAAGTTGCCTATTGATCCTGCTTTGAATTTCTTGTCCGTAAATTCAAATGCTGCTTCTTGACTTTTGAGGGTCAGGGTACTTGCTTCGTATCTAGCCTTGGCACCCTGGGCATCAAGGAGGACATTTTGAAGGTCTAATCTTATACTCTCTTTAGTTTGGTCCAAAGAGAGTTGTTGATTTTTAGTGTTTAGCTTAGCTCTTTCGATGCCTATTTTTGCTGTACTATTGTTGAATATCGGGACGCTTACTCCTAATCCAATGCCATAGGAAAGGTTGTCGCTAATTTGATTAGCATATGGAGAATCTATGAATACAGGCACATCTTGCTCTATTTCGAATGTTGCCGGTGTGCCGTTGAATATCACTGTCTGACTCACAAGTTGACTTTCGAATCCACTGAGTTCCATACCACTACCAGAATAGGCTGTCCCTAGGTTTGCTCCCACTGACACCGAAGGATAGAGTGCTGCTTTGGCAATATCTTCCCCGATCTGTGCTTGCTCTACTGCTAATTGCGCTGCCCGTAGGCCTGGATGATGAGAAATAGTCTTGGTGATGAGCTCTTCATAAGTAATCGTATTAGGGTCAAGTATTGCACCTAGTTCGCCGCCCTTTTCTATTTCTATAGTATTGTCATCGAGTCTTAAGAGTTGGGCTAGTCCAAGTTTTGCTAGTGCCAACCTATTTTCTGCTTCAAGGATACTTTGCTTGCTTTGTGCTAGTTGTGCTTCTAGTTCGAAGATGTCATTACTTGGCCTTACTCCAGCATTGATAAGTTTTTCTAGATTTTCTTTTTGTGAAGACACTAACTCTAACTGCGTTTGGCTATTTGTCAGATTTTCTTCTGCGAAAAGCACATTCATATACTGATTGCTGACTTGGAGTGCTATATCATATTTGACACTCAAGGTATTGTATGCTGTTTGCTCCATTGACTTCTCGGCCTGTCTGATTGTATTGTTGATACGTCCAGCATTATAGAGCATGACACCAGTAGAAAGTCCATAATTATTGGATACAAATGCTCTAGTGATAAAGTCATTCGTGGTTGGGTCGATTGTTCTACCGAAGTTAGAAGCTAGGTTGACATTGCCATTGAGGTTGGGGTATCTCGATTGCTTAGCGCCAAAATGCGTCAAGGCTGAATTCTCTTGGTTGAGCTTTGCCATTTCGACAGATATACTCTTGTCCATGGCATGATTGATACAATCTTCTAGGCTCCATACTTTTTGGCTATTACCCAATTGAGCAGTGAGCAACAGAAGAGTAGTGATAATACATGATGATAGTGTACCTTTCATATTGTGCTTTTTTCTTGGTGGCCCTTTGTGGGCTTTCTCCAATTATTTGACATAGATATACCAAATAAGTGAAGTCAAGATTAAATAATCTATGAAGGGTAGGGAATTTAAGATTAAAGCAAGGTTTTGTTTATGCTTTAGTAAATGAGCCTCTTGTATTATTCAAAGTAATAGACCTGCAGTACTCTATCAAAGTCTTGAGCAAAAGGACGATAGTAGAGGATGGTTAAGTAATCGTGACTTGATTGGTGTGCTAGTTGCTCAGTATAGTCATAGGTCTGAATATTATCATCCGATACCACAGTATAATAGTAATCGTAGTGGCCTTGCTTCACGAGAATTTCTCGTGAGTAGCATTGGGTATATGGATCATAGAAGAGTTCAAACTCTGGATAGTTAGCATAGTCACTTAGCTTACCTGTGACAAAGACCTTGCCCGGTAACTTGAACTGTGTATAGAGCACGAAATTCGCATAGACATATTCTGCGAAGGTATTAGCACTACTTCTCCAAGATCCTTCAAAAGCATATAGACTCTCACTTAATGATGCTCGTTCTCTCCTGCCTATGACGAACCTGCCATTCTTATCATCTCTGCTACTGAATGCTCCATTGATTCTTACTCTAGTTGTATCTAGGTCTAGGATTATGGAATCTAGTGATTGCCTAATCTTGATAACATTATCTAATTTAAATTCAACTGCACGTGCATCAAAGTGTCTAGCCTCGATTAGAGAGGGAAAAGTCAGTCGTTTTGTTTGATCAAAATACAGCGAATTTCCATTTTCGTAAGATGGTTTAGTCCCTGTTGACAATGTATGCCAATTGAGGTCTTGCATCACCTTAGCCTCTAGGTCTACCAAGGGGCTAGTTACTTCAGCAGGCATTTTTTTGTAGTGAAATGTTACTTCGTGATGTGTATTCGTTTCGCTGGCAAGTCTTGACCTTAGAAAACTGCCTTCCAATTGTCCTTGGTTTTCGTGTACAATGAATCGTCTTGTGATGATTGGTAAGTATTCCTCATCAAATACTACTAATAGATAATTACCACTTATGGTCCACCCGAATTGACGATTCGGTAGTTCTAGGGAGTGATGAGTATAAGGTATAGTAGTATATGAACTTTCTGTTCTTGTATCAATGTCATCATAGTCAAATCCAGATAAATATTCGATAGTTTCTATTTCAGACGGTACCCAATTCCTATCACAGTGTATGACGGTGTAGTTATATTCATAATCATCAGCATTCATATCATCGAAGGTTAAGACTAGTCTTTCATTTGGCCCAACTACAGGTAGTCCAAATGCTTCACCATTTTGAGTAAACTGCACAGTCTTGATGTAGTCGACATAGGTATAGTCCTCAAAGATTATTTCCGAATGGTCTGGTTGAGCCACAAGTGATAGTGAAGTTAAGCTCAATAGAAGTGCGGTAGCTGCTGCAAGATTTGCCAGGATGTTCATATTGATACAACGTCTTTATTGGTAAATACTGTTTTACGGTATTGTTAAAGTATTAAGTTAGCGTTCATTTGGAGGAACAGACTTCAGCCGTTCTCTTATTGGGACAAAGGTATCCATATTGATGGGCTTGAATACTTTGTCTGCTCTGACAGGATGTTTTTCCATATGGTAACTAGGTCTTGTAGGTCTATGGACTAACCCACCACCACAATTAGGGCAGACATTTTCTAGTATAGTATCTACACATGTCTTGCAAAAAGTGCAGTCAAAAGTACAGATCATCGCATCTGCAGCTCCATTCGGTAGAGCCTTGTCACAATGCTCACATGAAGTTCGGATTTCCATATTAGTCGATTAGGGTGATGTGATATTATATACAAAGCAACTCTTCTTTTTGATTAAGTAACTCTGCAAAATCGTGTTCTATAAACTTAACACAAATTGTCCTAAATTCTTAACTCAACGGGAAAAAATGCTCACCACGGATGAGTCCTGAATCATTGAGTAAAGTATAGATTGCTTCTTGCTCTGTAGGGTTGCCAATTGCAATGAGGAATTGCTTTTCAGTATGCAAGGTGGTGGTATCCTGTGCTGTGATAGTTTTGGTATAGATAGTGTGTCCTATCTTATTGGGATTGTTGCTAATCCAGTCAAAATGAATCCCGTGACCCAGTAGAAATTGTGCGACCAATTTCCCTTTCTTACCAGCTCCCCAGAGGACTAACTTGCTTTCGGGATTGTGATCTATTGCTAGGAAGTAAGAGAGTTTCAGGTCTAAGAATCTGTTGTCTCGATAGACTTCACTTGTCCTTGATGTCCTTGATTTGTGGTCTCTCCATTGGTGAATGATTTCTTGACTTGGGATACACCTTAGTCCAGCTTTGTAAAATCTAAAACAAAGGTCATAATCCTCAGGGTATATATCTGACTTGAAGCTTCCACATCCTTCTAAATCTCTACGGTGAATCATCCAACACGGAGATGGGATAACACATTCCTTATAGATGTCTGACCAATTACTGCCTTGCTTAGTTAGGGCATTGAGCCAATCTGCGTACTTTTTGTAACCATCTCCGAGAGTGGTTTCAGAGATATATTCTACATTGCCTATCGAGAGATGACCTTCGCCATGTTGAGTGAGTTGCTTGCTGAGTATTTCAAGTTTGTGAGGGTACATCAGGTCGTCGGCATCCATCCTAGTGATATACACACCTGTCGAGAGAGTATAGGCTTGGCGGAGTGCATCTATGATTCCATGTCCAGCATTTGTCTGTAATCGTATTCTAGGATCCTTATCCACATACTCTTGTAGAATAGACTCCGATTCGTCAGTTGAGCCATCATTGATAGCAATGAGCTCCCAGTCTTCAATAGATTGATTGAGGATAGAGTCCAAGCAAGGACTAAGGAAGTCACCAGCATTTTTGACTGGCATTAATACGGAAATAGTTGGCACTTATAAGGTTATGTAAGACCCAAAGTTAAGCTGAAATACCTTTGCATCATACATCTTGAATAACTTCCAAGGGTTGGTAGTATTGAAGTATACATGTAAGCTATCTTCTACTCGCCAATTGACACCCAGACCTAGGTTGATGATAGATCCATGGATGCTGGTATTATTTACTGAGAGACTCAGGTCGTCAGTTAGTATTTTTTGAGCATGTAATTGTAAGACACTGTGCAGGGCAGTTGCGGTTTGCTTGCCTCTCAGGGTTGCACCAAAATTGACATTATCTGTAAGTTCGTACTGTATTCTTGCAAAATAGGAAAAGGCGGTTGTTTCACTGAATGAATCAAAACTCTTCTCTATACTCAACAAGTCATAAAGGGTGTCTTTGAGACTATAGGGTTCATTGCTGACATATGAGTCTCTGATGTCGATTCCACTAAAATTGCTCTGAGTATTGTCAGTGTATTGAGCAGTCTGAGTCCTCCAGTTGATGATGCCTAGGTCATCGACTCTGGCCATAATTTTGAGGCATTCAGAGACTTGATAACTGCCTTCTAGCGCAAGTCCAAGACCGAGATTCTTAAAGGTAGGGAAGGGTGAGAACACATCTTTATTTCCAATGAAGTCGATATCATCTATACTTTTGTAATTGATAACCCCTGATGAAAGTACTGCTATCTCTTTTTCGAACGTCAAGTCAAAAAAGTCTTCTTGCGCAATGACATTAATTTCGAATTGCTTTCCGAAGATTGACTCATCTCCTTGGTAAATGTGTAATTGACCGCCTAAGTGAAGCCTAGCATTGCTATATGCTAATCCAAGGGAGATTCGGTGCATCGTGAGATATTGAAACGAAGGATTGATCGTAAAGTTAGTGTTTGCAAATTGTGCATTACCATCCACAACTACATCGAATAAAGATTCTGGAATATTGAGACTAGCATCAGCACTCCATTCATGGTGGAGACTAAGAGTCAAGTCATTCTTCTGTACGCTGACTCCTCCATAGCTTAATCGCTGATTCGTGACGAAGTTGAAATCAGTATCTGCATCCGCTGCGGTGACGATATTGAGGATTTTACTTTCTCTCTCATAAATGTCGCCATAGGTAAACCCAGTATTATGTAATGCCGAGCTTACAGAAGGGAGCGACACTGTCAGATTTGCAGACTTGTTTATGCCTTGTACAAGTCTTTGCTCGAAATAACTATTGCTGAATTGGGCAAAAGCAGCTGATGCCATCGTCAACGCTGCCAAAAGCATTTTGAACCTCATATGCATGTTTATCCACCTCATCTTAATTGAGTATAGCGCCTAGGGCAATATCGATGCCATGATGGTCATATATCCAGACAAAGTCATCACCAAAAGTATCTAAGGTTGAAATTTTGGCCTTGATGGCGACATGCTTAACACTTGAAAACTTGGTGACATCTTCTGGTGAAACTGAAATAATTTGTACCTGAGCATCCAATTCCTCCAAGGTCTGTGTGGGGTCTCCTGAAGCATTGGCTGTGACCCATTGGTCTTGTTCTACCAAACTAAATAGTACACTATTGTTCTCGTCGAGGAAGTCCATATTGAGTGACATGCTTACTGGAAAGGCATTAGTAATCTTAAGGTGGAGTTCGGCTAGACTATCTAGTTGTTCGTAGTCAACACCCTCTATGCCAAAGGTATCCGACATGATTAAGTCGTTAGCCTTGAATGAAAGAGGTAGGTCAACTGATACCTTGACGGTAAAGTAGCTAGAGTCAGTAAAATGTCCAAGAATACTATCATCATTGTCTGGGTTAGCTATGGCATCCACATCATAACTCACGGAAGCAGCTTTTTGATTGAAGAGTTGGCCAATATTGCTATTGGAGCTATCGAAGGCTATAATTGTTGATTTCAATTCTCCTACTTCGTCGATCATAGGATAGTTGAAATTAATGCCGTCTTCTATCGGTGGCCCTTCAAGTTGGAAGATATCTCCTTCTATCGTGGTCAGTTGCATCTTATTAAAAGCAGCTCTTACTGGAAATCCAAAATTGTTTTCAACGTCAAACCGTACTTCTGGTTGTTCAAAACTCAGTCCGCCACTGACCCAGTTGTCGAAGACAGTGACTTCAATAATATCCTCTGAGAGGTTGAATTCTTTTCGACCAAAATATCCTTCGCCATAGTTGAAGTGAAGGAAGTCAACAAACATAGCTGCCCTCTCCATTTTAATGCGTTGTCCATTTGGTCTCAAGGCTGTATAGTTAAAAAAGAAAGTACTCGTCTCTGTCTCAACTAAGGCTCCATCAAGAGATATGAAATCACTCTCATAAGTTGTATTTGGTCCTACAATGAAGTCTCTTGAAAACACTTGTCCATCTTCAAAGAATTCAGGTATTTTCATATTGACCTTCACTTCTTCATTCAAGACATTTTCAAATAGGAATTTGACTGAAGTCCCTCTAAATTTGGCTTTCTTTATTAAAAAGTCTTCTAGAGGTAGGAGCATTTCTGATACTGTATCGGTAATCTCAATATAATCAAAGTAGGGCGAGGATGGAAATACAAAATCTGCATCTTGTTTTAACACATCTCCACTATATCTAACCTTAAGTTTGCCTTCATCATCGGCAATCACTGTCGTATTGTCATTAGGATTTTCTCCAAAGTCCGAGATAAGGAAGGTAGTATTCACAAGAGGTACACCGATGACAGGGTCGCCAAAGTTTACCGAGTTGATTTCAAATGGGTCCACATCGCTACAAGCTATGAGTCCAATCAGAATCAATAGAAATGATAGTGTGGTTAATTTAACTTGCATACCAATGGTTTTTTGAATTGACGTAAAGTAAACACCTTCGGTCTTGACTACCTAAATGTAGTTAAAGTAGGTGCTAATATTACTTTACTGTTTTAAAAAGCGTTGCATACGTCTTGTTCACTACTCAATATGAATTTCATCTCCAAGGTCTGGAATTATCACTTCATTAAAATCCTGACTTTCTAGATATTGTTTAAAAACACTCTGTGTATCATACTCTCCATGTACAAGGAAGAACTGTTTACATGACTTTTTTTGATTGGCAAGGAAGGTTGCCATCTCCACTTGGTCACCATGGGCTGAGAATGAGTCCATCATTTTTACATCTGCTTTCACATCTAGTCTATCACCAAAGATCTTGATGCTCTTTCTGCCTGCTCTGAGTTGTCCTCCTGGTGTCTCTGGGCTGCAGTAACCAACTATTAGGAAGGTATTCTTAGCGTTCTGAATATTGTTATACAAGTGATGCTTGACTCGACCTGCATTCATCATCCCTGACGAACTAATGATAATCATAGGCTCTTTACTTTCATTGAGTGCCTTGCTCTCATCCACATGTTTGATATATTTCAAGCCATTGAAACCAAATGGGTTGTCATCTTGCTGCATGTAGTCATTGAGATTTTGATCATAGCACTCAGGGTGACTAATGTATACGGTAGTAGCATCTACGGCAAGTGGACTATCTACGTAGACAGGGATTCTCGGTAGCTTGTTGGCAGTTGCCAATTTGTCTAGCATGTAGACTATCTCTTGAGTCCTACCAACTGAGAATGCTGGAATAATCAACTTCCCTTTCTTTTTGATGCAAGTATCCTTGATGATTTCTAGGAATCGACCTGATTGCTCTGGGTTAGATTCGTGAGTCTTGTCTCCATAAGTAGACTCGCAGATTATATAATCCATCTCAGGCATTGGGATTGGATCCCTCAAAATTGGTCTTTCTGGCCTGCCAATATCTCCAGTAAAGCCTAGGTGTATATACTTTTTGCCTTCCTTTATTCTCAATGCTACTGAAGCACTACCGAGAATATGCCCAGCATCTTGGTATCTTACCTCGACCATTGGGTGTATTTTGAACCACTTGTTGTATCCATGAGTCACGTATTTGTTTAGCGCCTCAGGTACATCCTTGGTAGTATACAGCGGTCTTCTTTTTTGCCCGCCTTTATTCTTCTTTGCTAATTTTCTATTATAATATTCTACATCTTTTTCTTGGATGAATGCACTATCAAGAAGCATGATTCCGCATAGACTCCGTGTAGCATGAGTAGAGTGTATCGGTCCATCAAATCCATCTTTGACGAGTTGTGGGATCCTACCTGTATGATCTATATGTGCATGACTCAGAATTACACAATCTACCTCACTTGGTTCGAACCTCCAGGTATTGTTGAAATTCCAGACCTCTTTGCCCCGACCTTGGTTAAGACCACAATCTAAGAGGATACGAAAGCCATCGATTAGTGTAATCAAATGGGCACTGCCTGTCACTGTCCTAGCTGCTCCACAAAACTTTATTTGCATAAATTGGATGTTTTTATATAATTCAAAACCAAATCGCAAGATATACAAACTCAAGGTATTGAAAAGTTATATTTGTGCTAGGAAGTTTGATGTATGAAGAGTATACTGGTGCATTCGTTGCAGTCTCTTATTGTGTTATTTAGTATCGTGTACCCAGGAGTTGCCCAAGACAATGTGGCATTCCGAGGGCAGATTGATCAGCCTATTTACCATCTGTTTTGTTCTCAAGATTACCCCTTGATAGCCTTGTCGAACGACACTGTCTACAAGGTGTTTGGAACAACAATGGTCCCAGTCAAACTATCACAATCACTAAATCTAACTGGACAAGAGCCCGCAGCATTCGCTAGAGAGTACAATCAACTCATGGTTGGAAAGGAAGATGGTGGAGCCTACATTATTGATTTCAATGATCAGCCAACTGCCACTGTACAAGAGGTACTAGCAGGTATTAATCTAGAACACCTAGTCTATGATGAGTCAAAGACGATATATTATAAGTCAACTGACTCACTGTGTACCTATGCCTTAGATTTTGGACTTACCACTTGTGAGTATTTTGATGGATTGTTGCCAGCCAGTGTGGTTATTGGAACTGACTCAATATTGTATGCAGATTTTTTGACTGGAACAAAGTCACTTGACACTACAGAAAAATCTTATCTCTTTAGCACACCTGGCATTACTGCACTCATAGCGTATAATGAGAGTATTTATATGCTTGCCGATGGTCAGATATGTAGGCGACTACCCAACGGAAAGCTAGTCAAACTAGGCAATGTACCAGATAAGCACAAGGTAGCTAGTAATATTTTCGTGGATGCAGCTCAACAAGTATGGGTACAGTCCTCAGAGTTGTTTTTTTATGATTTATTCGATAAGCAACTGAATACAGTCACACTTAAAAGCGAAACTCCACTTACCATTTACGATGCTCTAGCTGTCGATGATTATGTAGCCGTAGCTACATCTCAGGGCTTATTTCAATTCAGAAGTACTGTTGATCAACTTGTACACAAGAAGGAGACCGCTGAGATTCCAAGGCTATATGGCAACGCAAAAGAGTCTTACCTCCTCGATGACCATGACCTCTACACGAGTGGTAATGGATTGAAGTTTAAGAAACTATCAGTTAATACCAAATTAGAATACCCAATTCACGGAAATACTGGTTGGTGGGTCAACTTAGGTGGGAAGCTAATTAAAGTAGGAGACAAGACAATACCTCCCATAGAATCACCAAAGACAAAGATTAATGTAATCTATGAATTAGCCGATAAGCAACTGTTGATTGGAGGAGACCAACTCTTACAGACGTATCACCTGAATGACCCAGGGAGCAATCAGGTCTTGAGTCAAAACTCGGTGATAGATATCATTGAGTATGCCGATAAGCTCCATATTGTTACTAAGCAAGATGTGTATCATCTTATTGATAGTACACTTACTAAGCTGACTGGATTCGAGGGAGAATATCTGGAGATGGTACCAGTCATCCAAGAAGCTGGAAGGATGTTCTTGTTTGCTGAAAATAGGATAGAAGTGGTCAATCAAGATAGTATCGAACAGACTATTTTGGCATTGGATGACCTCAATATTCGAAAAATTATCGATGTAGAACTGGTCAATGAGAAGCTTTATATTTTGTCACCACAGCAGTTGACAGCTATTCTAATTGGCGACTTAGTACATGGAAGTTTTCATATTTCAGAGAAGTACCCGGTGGCATTGTCAGAAAGAGCCAACCTCTCCTTTGTGTCTGGGAAGTTATTCATAGAGTCAGAAGAACACGTAAGTTTTGTCAATCCTACTCGGTTTCTCGATCATAAGTTGGTTGAAGAAACTTCCCCACAGTTTACCCTTGAGCAAGAGGGCAATTATCTAACAGTTTATGACAATTCTGGGTCATTGCTCCCTAGTCAGATAAGATATCAACTTAATGATGGCGAATGGAGGACAATTAGGCATAATCAAATTGATCTCAATACCTTAAAGGGTAGCAGGAAAGCAGTGATTATCCAGAAGATGAATGCCTATGGAGATTGGGTGCCAAGATCACCTGAGCCAATTTTTGTATCGAGCAGCGGAGGATCAATCCTTAAGTGGGGAATACTGCTAGGCATATTGCTACTTATACTACTTGTATTCTTTGCCATAAAGCGCAGAAAATAGCAGTATGTTGAGACTTAGAAGAAGTAGAAATTTTTGAATAATACCTAGAGTTAAGATGAGATTTTCTATTTTGCATAGCGGTTTTAGCGAATTTAAGATTAAAGCAGAATTAACAATAATCAAAATTACATATGTCACAAGTACTAGATTCGAAAGTTTCAAATGATTTCATGGGACATCCGAAGGGGTTGTTCGTCTTGTTTTTCACAGAGATGTGGGAGAGATTTTCATACTACGGAATGAGAGCCATATTGGTCCTCTATCTTGTAGCAAAAACCACGGAAGACAATCCTGGCTTGGGCTGGACAGATGGAGAAGCGCTTAAGTTATATGGGTGGTATACGATGTTGGTCTATGTAGCTTCGATCCCAGGTGGGTGGATAGCAGATAAGTTAATAGGTCAGAAGAAGTCAGTCCTCTATGGTGGTATACTCCTCTGCTTTGGTCACGGTATATTGGCAGTCGAGCAAGATTGGGCATTCTACACAGGTCTAGGGCTGATTATACTAGGAGTTGGTTTACTCAAGCCAAATATTTCAACGATGGTAGGTGGGCTTTATAAGCAAGGCGATATCAGAAGGGACAAGGGATTCACAATATTCTATATAGGGATCAATGTTGGAGCATTCCTATCAAGTCTTATTGTGGGATATGTCGGAGAGGTACATGGTTGGCATTATGGATTTGGTCTAGCTGGTATAGGTATGTTAGCAGGTATGTTAGTCTTCCTTTGGGGACAAAAGTACTTAGAGGATGTAGGGAATTACTTTGGAGCATCAGAAGATCCAGAAGAGAAGGCAGCAATGGAGAAGCGATTGTCTAAAATAGAAAAAGATAGAGTCATCGTATTGTTATTATCCTTCGTGCTAGTAATAATATTCTGGGGAGCATTCGAGCAAGCTGGAGGATTGATGAATATTTATGCAAAAGATAAAACGAATAGAATGCTTATGGGATTTGAGGTGCCAGCTTCATGGTTCCAAAGCCTCAATGCTATGTTTATCATATTCCTTGGGACATCCATAGCAGCTTATTGGGCAAATAGAAAGCTAAATGGCAAATTGTCAACCTCACTCTTCAAGATGATCATTGGATTGATGATAATGGGGGCAGGGTTCTTCTTTATGTCAGGAGCTTCAGCTGAGTACAACTCAGGTGGGTCATCTGCAATGTATTGGTTAGTACTTGCATACTTATTCCATACTATTGGAGAGCTATGTATTAGCCCTGTAGCCTTGTCTTTTATTACTAAGTTAGCTCCTGTCAAGTATGGTTCATTGATGATGGGAGTCTATTTTGCAATGACAGGGTTGGGCAATAAGGTAGCTGGACTACTTGGAGAGTCTGCAGAGAACCTAGGTGAGTTTACAGTATTTACGGGGATTGCAATATTCTGCGTAGTAGTAGGGGCAATAGTGCTATTGATTAGAGGGAAACTTGAGTCTCTTACTCATGGAGTAGAAGATGAAGAGAGAGAATTAGCACACTAAACAAAGAAACATCAACAACACAAACTGAATAATAGAAAGATATGTCTAACAACGGTGTACAAATCAAACCAGAAGTACTAGGACATCCGTCCCAACTCTTCGTCCTCTTCTTTACAGAAATGTGGGAGAGATTTTCCTACTATGGAATGAGAGCATTATTGGTAATGTTTTTCACTGCCTCGCTTATGGATGGTGGATGGGGATGGCCCAAGGAGCATGCTTATGCTATCTTTGGTACTTATACTTCATTAGTGTACTTGTCAACTATCCTTGGTGGATATATGGCGGATAAGGTGATCGGCTATCGGTTTGCGGTAGTGATTGGAGCCCTACTCATGACGATAGGTCATGGTTGTATGGCTATCGAGACTCCATTCTTTATCTATGCTGGATTGACAGCTTTAGTATTTGGGAGTGGGTTCTTCAAGCCCAATATGACTTCCATAATATCTGAAATGTACAAGGATCATCCGGAGAAGAAAGATGGTGCTTATACTATCTTTTACATGGGTGTAAATGCAGGTGCTTTCTTAGGAATATTACTATGTGGTTATCTCGGAGAGACTGTGGGTTGGTCTATTGGGTTTGGACTAGCTGGGATCTTTATGTTATTTGGACTACTACAGTTCTGGTTAGCGCAAGATATCTTTGGAACGATAGGAATGAAGCCAGAAAAGCAAACAGCAGAGACACTAGCTGTAGATGATGGTGCTAAAAGAAATCCTTTTACAACCTTGGATAAGGTACTAGCAGGAGCAGCTGCAGTCTTAGGACTAGCTTGGATTATCAATGACCCAGTATCAAAAATATCTAATGGAGCAACAAATATTGCTTCTAGTTTAGGAATTGGTGGTATGTCAGGATCTAATGTCTTGATTTTGACTGCTTTGATATGCTTTGTTGTATTACTAGTCACTAGAATCCCTAGGTACGATAGGGTGACAAGAGATAGGATGTTGGCTGTCATATTCTTTGCTATAGTTACTACATTCTTCTGGGCATTGTTTGAGCAAGCACCGGGCTCGCTGACAATATTTGCCAAGGAGCATACTAACAGGATATTAGAGGGTAATTCGGCAATGACTTTTAAAATTGCGAATTCCTTGATGACTCTAATACCACTAGCCATCATTACATGGGTATTGACAAAGTTATTCAAGCAGACCTTTGCCAAGTTCGCAATTTCAAATATAGTCCTTGCTTTAAGTTTTGTGATTATCTGGGCTATCTCTATATGGATGTTGTATACAGAATTTGGAAAAGATGTTGCTGAGATTCCTGCTTCATGGTTTGGAATACTCAACTCACTCTATATCATCGCATTTGCACCATTATTTTCTAAGTGGTGGGAAAGTAAGTATAATCCTAGCGCCAATATGAAGTATGCCATCGGTATGTTATTCTTAGGACTTGGTATGGCTGTAGTAGCTATAGGTTCTGCAGGAATAGAGCCTGGTACTGCGGCGGGAGTAAGTATCTTTTGGTTAGTATTAGTCTATCTTTTTCATACTCTTGGTGAGTTATGTGTTTCGCCGGTGGCGCTATCTTACGTGAGTAAGTTAGTCCCAGGAAGAATGATTGCCTTTATGTTTGCAATGTGGTATATCGCAGTAGCTATAGGGATGAAGTTAGCTGGGGTATTTGGTGAGATGTCAGAAGGTATCGCAGCGACTCATGGTTTGAGTTACTTCTTCTGGATACTTACGGCAATAGCAGTTGGCTTTGCAGTATTCTCTGCAGTGATGAGTGTGGTGGTGAAGAAGCTGATGCACGGTGTTCATTAAACAAACAATAATTTACCCTATGAAATATATATTAGTTTTAGTATTGACATGTTGTGCATTAGTTGGCTTTGGGCAAGATTCTCTGAACATGGAGAGGTTAGCCCAATGGGATCCTGTAGGATATCCAACTAATCCTGGCGGAGTTCAATATAATGACCTCTGGGGCTGGGTAGCTCCTACTGGTGAGGAGTATGCTATACTTGGTAACTCTGATTCGATTTTAGTCATTGATGTTACAGAGTGTGGAGATCCACAGCGAGTATTTGGCTACTATGGTGGTGATGACCCAACATGGAGGGACTTTAAGACATATGGCAACTATGCATATGGGGTGTGTGATGGTTGTAACGAAGGCTTACACATCTTTGATTTAGGCGCATTACCAAATGGGCCTGTTGAGCATGTGTTGACTACGACTGAGTTTTTTGTAGACATTCACAATATATTTATTGATGAAGGTAGTGCCAGGTTGTATGCAGTATATGGATCTAGTGGTTCTACAGAAGTTAGGATACTAGACTTGACTGATCCTGAGAGTCCAACTCTCCTAGCATCGCATAACTTAATATCTGGCAATGGTAACCACATCCACGACCTGTATGTAAAAAACGATACAATTTATGGTTCGCATGGATATGAAGGGTTCTATGTTTGGGATCTAGTTGATGCTCAGAATCCAATACTGTTGGGTAATGTTGACACTGGCAATTATAATCATAGTAGCTGGATAGACCAATCTGGACAATATGCTTATTACGCAGAGGAGGTTCCAACTGGACAGCCTATGGGTATTATTGACTTGACTAATCTAGGTGTCCCCAATAATGATATTTTCATGGTAGGAACATTCGTTGATCAGATTGAGCCAAATGGTAGTCCTACTCCACACAATCCTTATGTTAGAGGTGACTATCTCTATATTTCATATTATGAAGATGGCACGAAGGTGTATGATATTTCTAATCCTACATCACCAGTTTTACTAGGGTATTATGATACCTATCCATCGAATGATGGAAACTATACTGGCTATGAAGGCAATTGGGGTACCTATCCATACTTGCCATCAGGTTGTATCATATCAAGTGATATCACATTTGGCTTGCATACTCTTCAGGTAGATTATGGCTTAACAGATACTTGTACACCTGTAGTAGATGTAGATGAGGCAAATATTTCTTCAGATACATACATAGCATCAAATCATCTGATGTCTGAAAGCTTGGTTGATGATGGATCTACAGTGACATTCCAAGCAAACTTCAGTGTGACATTGGAGCCAGGCTTTGAGGTAAAGGCAGGAGCTGACTTTGAAGCCAAAATCGACAATTGTGTAAGTACTAACTAAGGCATAGATACTAACTCAGTACCAATATCAGTTTTATAAATCATGAGAGTATTGATTTATATCTGTTTTCTATTGACCATCGTGTCATGTAAGAAGCAACCAGTACCTGACTTTCTATTACCAATGGAGGTCAATTTTGATGTGCCAGTCGGACTCAATACTGTAGAGACACACTACTTTCGTGTCCCCAACATACCCACATTTCTAGACTTATCCTTGGAGGGATTGGGGTTGAGCTATGAGGATGTGGCATCTATAACATCACGTACTGGACTAATTACATCTAGTACTGGAGGTACCAATCTAGACTTCATCAATAGAATCATCATTAATATTTACGATGAGGACAAAGTCACCGAGCTCTTCTACTTAGAGAATATCCAATTTGGAAGCAAAGAAGAGATCCAACTCCTTGCCTCAATCCCGGAATTAAGAGAGAGAATGAGTCAGGACTTCGTCAATATCGAAGTGGGTTTAGGCTTTAGGAGTTTTCCACCAGCTAACTTCAATTGTCGTGCTGTCTTGGACTTTTCTGTATTTTTAGAAGATTAAGTTGTAAGACTTCAATTACCCTAGTGATTGTTACTTACTCTGTTCAGAGAAATAGAATCCCAGTTCTTTCTTAATATTATCGGGTAATACAGGGAGGTCGGACCTTGGAATCAAGAGGGTAGAGATATTATGCAAGTCTCTAAATACTTGATGCTTACTCGCAGTTGCCTGCAGATAATCAAAACCCGACGATCCACCAGTACCCATTTTCCTTCCAAGCATACGCATGACCATCTGAGCATGTCTGTACCTCCACATAGTAAAGAGTTCGTCGATATCAATGAGAGTCATAAGCATCCTGAATGGATTGTGTAATATTGGTTCGTCTCTATACAGATTAATTAACAGGGCAGCGATGGTAGCCTTGTAAGATAGCCTGAGGTGGCCGGCTTCTTGCTCTGCCTTGTGCTTGTCTTCGTCGAAGACATTGTCAAAGTACGAATCAGTCCCTGCCAGCATCTTAAGTCGTTGTTCTTTTTCTGTTTCAGAGAGATAGGTAGAATCGCTAATGGCGGTACTTTCTGTCTTTAGCATTTTTGATACTGCATCACGATATTGGCTGAGAAAGTCAAATTCGCCAAAATTCAAGAATGGAGTCCTCTCTAACCAACCTTCTATCACCCCAAACAAAGTGTTACCAGCTTGAGTAGCTTCTAGGATAGCTTTTTTCTTGTCGTCAAACACACTGGCATAATGATAGTTGTTGTAAGTCAATCGCTTGTCTTCTTGAAGCCCCATCATGACTTCTATTTGTCTGAATTGAAAGCTTTGGAATCCAGAAGCAGGAAAGAGGTAGTTTCTAAATTCTAAAAAATCCATGGGAGTCATAGTTTCCATGACCCTGATTTGCTCTATGAGGAGTTTTTGAATTTGTACTATTCTGTCTAGTCGACCTATGGCAGTACCTATATTTTTTTCATCAACTGAGTCAGAAGAAAACATATTGATCACAGAAGTCATTTCGTGGATAACTTGCTTGAACCAAAGTTCATAGACTTGGTGCACAATGATGAATAACGTCTCTTCATGGGCAGGGTCTCCTACTGCCTCACTTCTGAGGTTTTGTATACTTAAGAGCTCTTGGAGCTTTAGGTATGACTCATAGTGGATGGTAGAGTATTTCGACTGGTGTTTTGACATTGCTATAATTTAATAAATCGTTTAGTAACTCTAATGTCGTCATTTTTTAGGGTTAAAAAGTAAGTGCCTGAGATCAAATTGGAAATATCAATAGTATTTTGAGCATTGCCAGAAAGCACCAATGACCCAGAGAGGTCTAAAATGGAAAAGCTAAAAAAATTAGTACTTGATTGGATGAAAATGTTGTCATAACTGGGATTTGGATATAATGTTATTTCGAATTTTTCATTTTCATCATTGATATTACTAGTGATAGATTGCTGAACAACATTAGAACTCACTGCATAATCTATGGAGTTACATGCAAAGTCACCACCTAGTTGGATAGAATAACTTAGTATCCCTGAAGGAGGATTGAGGTCAGTATAGCTGAGTAAGCCAGCAGGAATCTGAGCAAGTACTTCAGGGTTGTTCTCATCAGTCTGTCTATAAATAATGACATTATCGAACAACAAACCTTCATATTCTTCCCAGATGAGATTGATTTCGCCATTGATTCCTTGATTAGAAGTGAGGTGTAGTGTTTTGTGGTAATCGGTTTCTTCGAGTGAAGAGTAATTTCCGCAGATATCCTTAACCTGGAGCTTGTACTTATAACTTTGTACTCCAGATTGAGATGCGAGATCGAGGTAACTGTTGGTAGTGTTGGAGAATGAGTCCAGTAAGACATAGTTGCCAAGATTAATTGCCTCTCGGTAGAGTAGGTACATTTCGACTGAACTGTTGTTTGTGTTATTCCAACGAATGAGGTTGTTTGGTGTCTCTGGACTTGATGTAATTAGACATGGTTCTATTGGGTTCAACTCTATGAGATCAAGGTTCAGAATCTTAGTTTGGTTAACACAATTACCATTTGAATCACTAGCATAAATTTCTAATTCAAGTTCAGGATCATTTAAATAAGTAGCAATTACATAAGAGCTGCCAGAAGCTTCTATTTGACCATTAGAGCTGTTCAATATTTGCCATGAAATATTTTCGTAAAGATCATCGAGTGTTACAAATAAACTATCGTTGCAACCTTGAATCTCATCTAAGTTATCATCAAGAATGATCTCAGCTTGATTCAATTCTATATTATCTATTTGAACATCAGAAATATAGAGTTGATCACAAGTGTCAAATATTCGACCTTCAACATTTAGGTCAAATTTCTCTTTAAAAAAATTAATACTTAGAGAAAGTGTTTCTGTGTTAGTTTCAAAAGAGTACCAATCATTAGCTTTCAATAAGGCCCAAATATAATTGTCATATCCTGAGTTTATAATAATATCAACAGAAGAACAATCGGTTGAAGATTCTATTTTTTGCACCTCTCCTTCCAAGTAATCTTCACCATACCCATCTCCTGTCAGATAAATGGTGAATTCATAAACAAACCCATCTGGATATTTGAGAAGTATCGTTGTGCCATTGTCACCATTCCAAATGTTTTCAAAATAAAAAATTGGGCCAGTTTCAGTCCATGGTTCGAACCAGTCAACTGACCATGTTACGGTTTCAGAGCAGGTACACTCTTTGATTTCAACCACTTCATAGGCACAGTAAGTATCGCGGGCAAGTATAACATACTGGTGTTGAAGGAGTTGAGAAGAGTTAATGTGAATTCCTCCAAGAGTTATAGCCGAATAGTTGATCTGAACATCATTTCTGGGCATTGTAAACTCAAAGATATTCGTGTTTTGATCTAAATAGATGGTATCTGTTTCTGATAACCCAGGAATACCTGAAAATGAAAACTTTGCTGAGCTTATGTCATTTGCTAGTTTGACTTGGACGAGTTTTTCAATGCATTGTTTATCCTCTAAATCTTGATAAACTGGACAGGTATTATTATCAGAGGTGATATAATACGTAGATTGAACTTCTGAATTATCTTCATAAAAGCCTCTTAGTATTATTTTCTCTTCATCTTGATATGCAGCTTTGTATTCACTTGCCCAAAATGTCTTAACACCATCATTGATGACAAATTTGCCATATTCAAACTCTGGTTTAAGCTTGATAAGTATGCTATCACTTGAGCATCCTGTGCTGGGGAAGTCAACAGCAACCGATTGGGCTCGCATTAATGAGCCAAAAAATAATAGAAAAAACAACCCAAGAATAGAACCTTTATTTAGGATAAATGCTTGATGTAAATACGTGTTTGAGTTGTTTGTCAACTTGGAAATAGCTCTCATGATAACATATATAGATGTCAATTTAAGGCTTATTGGCAAATATTGACTTTTATTGACTAATCTTAACTAAGACAAGTGAGTTTATGACTTAATCATTACATATTGATAAAATATCAATATTTGAATTTAGATTACAATCTTATAACTTACAACCATAATTCAACATATGTCCGATAACTGGAAAGTAGGCAAGCAAAAGACGAAGGGAGTATTACAAGAAACCGAGTATGCTATTCTCGTAGCAGTAGCTACTAAGGACCAACCTAAAGAGCAAGTGGAAGAGTATCTCGCCGAACTCAAGTTCTTAGCGGAGACGGCAGGTGCTGTAACAAAGAAAACCTTTGTCCAAAACCTCCAACATCCCGACAAGCGTACCTATGTAGGGAAGGGGAAATTGCAAGAAATATTTGAATATATCGAAGTTCACGAAGAGATTAATATGGTCATCTTTGACGATGACCTCACTGGGAAGCAAACTAGTATCTTGGAAGAAGAACTCAAGGTCAAAATCATTGATCGATCAAGCCTAATCTTGGATATATTCGCTAAAAGAGCACAGACTGCTCAGGCTAAGACACAAGTGGAGCTAGCACAGATGCAATACCTTATGCCTAGACTGCGAGGTCTCTGGGACCACCTCGAAAGACAGAAGGGTGGTATTGGGATGAGAGGACCAGGTGAGATGGAGATCGAAACAGATAGAAGGATAGTTAGGGACAAGATATCTCTACTGAAGAAGCGACTAGAAAAGATAGATGTCCAAAGTAGAACCCAGCGAAAGAATAGAGGAGACCTTATTAGAGTAGCCTTGGTGGGATATACCAATGCTGGTAAGTCAACCTTGATGAATCTATTGAGTAAGTCTGAAGTCTTTGCAGAGGATAAGCTGTTTGCAACTCTTGATACTACTGTTAGAAAGGTAGTCTTAGAACGTATGCCTTTCTTGCTGTCAGATACTGTAGGATTTATTAGAAAATTGCCACATCACCTAGTTGAGAGTTTCAAATCTACCCTGGATGAAGCCAAGGAAAGTGACTTGATAGTCCATGTTGTAGATATGTCACATCCTCACTTCGATGATCATATTTCTACAGTAAACAAGACACTAAAAGAGCTAGATGCCTTTGATAAGCCAACACTCATGGTGCTCAACAAGATAGATGCCTATAAGGATAGATACTTTGATGACCTACTGGAAGACGAGAATAAGAAGGAGATTCTCGACATGTTACAGGCTAGATTGAAGAATGAATGGTCAGTGGATAATATGCTAATCTCTGCCGTGACTAAGGAGAACATACCAGAGCTCAGAGCTGAGTTGACGAAGCGTATTGCTGCACTCTATGAAGAACGCTATCCTTATAAACCTAAGACTTGGTAGATAGGTGACGGTCAAGTGTTTAAATTCCAAATTCCAAACGATAATCGAACCTCTATATGTTAAACAAATATGCTAAACTGCTCACGAACTACTGCCTCTATCTTAAGCCCGGAGAGAAGCTATTCATCAGAAGCTCTACCCTGGCAGAGCCTCTAGTCAGAGAAGTCTATAGAGAAGCACTTAAGTTAGGAGCCATAGTGGAATACGAACTATCTATACGTGACTCAGGCAAAATCTTATATGAAGATGGCAGTGATGCAGCACTTACTCATATGCCTACACTTTACAATAAGGCTATGCGGGAGTTTGACGCCTACTTATTCATCAGAGCTCCACATAACTTGATGGAAACAAAGGAAGCCGATCCCAATAGACAGAAGCTCAGACAACAAGCCCTAGCTGAACCAAGCAAGATATACTTTAAGCGTACGGGAGATGGAGAGATGAAAAGGACTCTTTGCCAATATCCTACAGCTGCCAATGCTCAGATGGCAGGCATGTCGCTAGATGACTACGAACGTTTCGTCTTCAATGCTTGCTACCTCTATGAAGATGATCCGAAGAGCCATTGGTTAGAGCTCAGTAAGAACCAGCAGCACATCGTCGACTATCTTAATAATGTATCATGGATGCGGTATAAGGCTAGCCATACTGACATCCAATTTTCTGTAGAAGGTCGTACTTGGATCAACTCTGATGGTAAGACCAATATGCCTAGTGGAGAAGTATTCTCAGCACCAGTAGAGGATAGTGTTCAAGGTAAGATCCATTTTACCCATCCGTCAGTATACATGGGAACTGAAGTAGAAGGCATCACACTTACCGTAGACCAAGGCAGGATCGTAGCCTATTCTGCAAGCAAGGGGCAAAAACTCCTAGATAAGATCTTCAATATTGAAGGTGCTGATATGTTTGGCGAAGTAGCCATCGGTACTAATTACCAAATCCAGCGAGCTACTAAAAACATCCTCTTCGATGAGAAAATAGGTGGGACTATCCATATGGCAGTCGGGCAGAGTTACTACCAATGCGGAGGTAAGAATACCTCAACAGTCCACTGGGACATGATTACCGATATGAGTCAGGATGGTCAAATCTATGCCGATGGCAAACTCATCTACGAGAAAGGGAAGTTTTTGATATAAAACGATTCTAGTTGAGTATACCAATTAGCACGAGGAGAATTTACATATGTAGATTACCCACCTAGATATTAGAGTGGTTGGTGGTCTCATTTATCATTACCTGATGAGAGTTATGTCCCCACTGTATTGGATATCTACACCATCAATAAAATGTACATTGGCTACCCACACATACACTCCCGAATTGACTGGTTGACCATTGAAGCTACCGTCCCAACCTCTTTCAAAGCTATCTTGAGCAAGGTTGCTTTGCTTGAACAAGATATTGCCCCATCTATCAACAATAGTCAAGTCATACCTATCTACCTCGACTCCTCCGAAGAGGTTGAAATACCCATTCTCTCCATCTAGGTTAGGGTTGAAAATATTTGGAATGAATAGTTCTCTGAATTTATCTACTTTCACATTGATATTTGCTACATCAATGCATCCATCTACTGAAGTTACGGTCAAGGTATAATTGGTGTCATTCACTGGTTGAGCAATAGGTTCTAAGCAATCATTGCAGCTTAATTCAGGCCCT
Organism: Saprospiraceae bacterium; assembly: GCA_020631405.1. GTDB lineage: Bacteria > Bacteroidota > Bacteroidia > Chitinophagales > Saprospiraceae > JAHDHH01. Next base: position 38,803 of record JAHDHH010000011.1, on the reverse strand, counting down.
GCCCATGCTACTGAGTCCAATTCTGTATCATTTAAACCTATTTCTAATAATGTACTTTCGCTAAGAGCAATAGTGATATCTGAGTCTACTGTAATCATAGGTATGTCTGGAGCTACTAAGGTGCCTTCAGTAGCAAGTTCACATCCGTTGGCATCAGAGATATAGTAAGTATAGGTGGATGGACTTAAGTTTTCAAATGTTATTTGGTCACTATAGTCGCCATCATCTAAGGCAAAGACATAAGGTTCGATCCCTCCATCTACACTAATCAAAGTGATAACTCCTGTCTCTAAGCCATCGCAATTTGGATTTTGAAAGTCTACAGCTACTGTTATCTCACTAGGGCTACTGAGTTCCACATTTTGGACTATTGTGCAGCCTCCATTATCAATAATCGTGACTTCGTAGGTATCTGCAGATAGTCCGTCTATCAGGTCAATGACTGCTCCAGTTGACCAGTTGTAAGAATATGGAGGAACACCTCCTAGCGGATTTGCGGATACGGAACCATCTGTGCTGTCACTACAAGAGACTTGATAACCATTGTAATCTGATGTGATGAATGTATTGCTTAATACTGGAGGTTCTGTCACTTCAGCGATTAGGATGTCTTGATTGCCAAATTGGTCTGCTATTCCTATGATATAAGTGCCAGCTAATAGATTGGACAGTTGGACTTCATCACCTAGACCAATAATGTTTCCACTGCCTGTATCTTGAGTTTGTAGATGTTGCCACTCATAGGTGAATGGTGGTGTTCCGGATTGTACGGCAAAGTCTAATATGCCACTTGCAGTACCTTGACAGATAACTGGAGTCATCAAAAAATCACTTTGTATTAAACAAACAATTGTAAATAAGTCGAGTATGACTGTACTATCACAACTTAAGGATGTCAAGAGGGATTCTTCGAATATTCCAGTAGTCGTAAATGGGGCATCACCAACATAGATCGTATCGCCCTCACAGATATCAATAGCTAAGTTGGTGGTCTGTGGTGTTAGCTCCTCTAAACTTACAAACACTATACTATCACATCCTTCTGCTGTTGGAAAATTGAATGAAAAATTCCCACCCTCACATAAGGTAGTGTCACCTAGTACATAGCAATCGCCAATACAAAACACATCCTCAATAATGGTTGTTGGCAAAGTGATGACTTGGATAGTCAAGCAAGTAGGGGTAGCTTCGTCACAGACATTCCGTGCAGTGACGCATAATTCATAGATACCTTCTTCACCAAAAGTGAGGTCTATTTCATTTGATAAATTATCACCTACAGTTTGTCCATCAAGAGTCCAATCAAAAATAGTAGCTCCTTCTTCAGGCGTAGTGATGTAGGATTGCAGGAGGTCTGGGCAAGTAGTTGTGACACCTTCTATTGGACTAGTTTCAGTAAGCGGGACCACTTGTGTAGACCCTTCAACTACCTTAAAACTCCAGTCGCAATTATCTCCAAAACCACCATCCATTGCTAAGTAATAATATTGACCAATGACTAGCGGAACTGTGTTGTTGAATACTGTCGGCACACCAGGTGAAATGGATGACATAGCACCAAAACATTGCGAAACTAAGCGATGAGTGACGCAGTCAAAAGATTCGTAGATGCCAATCTCTAGACCTACATTGAGATCACAATTAGAAGTAGTGAGTTCAATAGCTAGGTCAATGCTACCTGCAATGAATGCTATCCATTGACCATTGTGTTGCACGTTTGTGCAAAATCCATCAGGTAGAGTATTCTGAATATCACCTTCGTGTCTTCCAGTAAATCCATCAATGTCGCAAACAATGCAAGCATCCTCGCAAAGAGAAGTCATAGAAGCATTTGCTGAATCACAGGGTTCAGGTTGTGCTATCAATATATTGCTACTGACAAATAACAAGAGTACTAGTATGCCTAAAGTTGACTTCATAGGTGTTATTTGGAGAGTATTATTGAAGGATATGGACGCCTTTGATGAATTTACATTTTAGCATTATTTTCTCAGAGTTTAGAATTACTCTTTTACAATTTTGATTGTGCTTGACTGCCCTTGAAGTGTGGAGACTACATGATAGATCCCAGATGGATAATGCGACACATCTATTATGGTCTTCTCTGAATGAATCTGAGTAGTAAACAGTTGTTTGCCAATTACAGAATATAGACTGATTTGGTCTCCTTCAAGGAACGAAACTTGGGTCTTTTCTATGATGATTTCTGATGTTGTCGGATTTGGGTAAATCTTGACTTGAGTGTCAAAGTTGATATCATTTGATGAAGTAGTGCTAGAGTGACAGCCATTGGTGAATGCGGTACTCAACTCTGTACTTACTGTCAAGGTCGCTGTAGCGTCCTTGCAAATACATCTTCCGTCATTGAAGTTGTAAGTCATGTAGGGTGCATTAGTTTCAAAAGCCTTGAAGGTACATTGCTCAAATGTGAGAGAGTCACTTGTCAGCATTTGATCCTGATGACTCCAATTGGAAAACAGTGTATTGCCACCGCTCCAGTGATTTAGACCGGCTTCTTGTTGGAATTCACATGGTTTGAAAAATAACATGTATAAAGCACCAGCACTACCAGCTCCAGCTCCAGCGCCATAGTTGACAGCAATGGTACCATCACCTCTCAAGTCACCAAGAAAGGAAATAGAACGAGAAAATCTATCTTCTTCGGGAAATTCAAACCCGAAACCACCATCTGTATTATTCATTCGTGTAAAGGTCTTTACAGTTTTGTCAGGGTTGAGATAGAGGATGTATCCCCAACCTTCTTCTTGTTGGTTGGCTCCAGTCATTAGATCAGGTACACCGTCGCCATTCAAGTCGCCTACCTTGCACAAGGCATGCCCAAAACTAGCCCCTTCAGTTCCATTCGGATTTGCACCATTAGTTAATGAATCTATGAAGCCATTCAGCCCTTCTGTAATTTTTAGCTTTGATTCAACATTGTATGTTGTAGAATTCAGAGAAAGCATCCAAATTGCTCCTTTTCCACCGTCTGATCCAAATGCCCCTACGGCTAATTCTAATGTTCCATCATTGTCAATATCTCCAAGCATAGCTACCTCTCTACCTCCGAACTTATCGTTGTTTTCAAGTCCAAGTCCAAACCCACCACTTTCTTCATTTATTGTTACAGTGTCATCATCTAACACATAACCAGAATCATCTAAGAAGATGATGTTAATAGCTCCCTTATTCGTGCCACCTACATCCGAATTGGGATCACAAGCAACTAGGTCAATTCTACCATCGTTGTTGATATCTCCTATAGCAGTAAGTCCTTGAGCTATGACGCCAGGGTTCTTGACGTAGTCTTTGACTGTACCATCACTATTAAGGAAAATGGTATACAATGCAGTATTACTAGAAGAAGGTGCAGAAGCTGCTATGTCTGGAATCCCATCACCATCATAATCTCCAATGCCAGCTACGCCATAACCAAAGAAGTTGTTTTGAAGTAATGTTTCGTTAAACCCACCTTCTAGGGCTGAGATCTTTTGGTTGGATTGTACAGTACCATCACTATTCAAAAATACAATGTACACAGCTCCAGCATCAGTAGCGCTATCGTCATCTGATCGTGCTCCTATAACCAGGTCAATAATTCCATCACCATTGATGTCCCCAGCTTGATCATGATCTCTACTAAATCTATCTCCTGGCTCTATATTTGCCATCATGCCACTAGATCCATTTTCGATTTTGACGTATCCGTCAGGTCCCCATTGAGTGGTAGTTTGAGCAGTAAGGTTGTAGCAGAAAGTGGTTAACGTAAGAAGAACTAGGTTAAGTAAAGTGGATTGCATAATGTAGATTAGATGATCATTGAAAGTACTTAGACTTGCCAATTATCAAAAGGTTTAGTCTACTTCTTTTTTTAATGCTCATTTTCCTGTTTGAATTACTGCCCATTTACTATAAAATCAATGCTCTCTATTATTGTTAGTTCAGCTTCTATTTCTACACAAAGAGTATAGATTTCGACATCTTCATCTACAATAGGATACTGAGGCATACCAGCTGGGATCAAGACTTCTGACGTCGTGTTAGGCACTACATTTCCAGACCAATTGTCAGGAGTATTCCAATCACTATTCACGGCACCTATCCATATAAATTGGTCTGTCTTGTAAAAGCCAAAATCAACGGTATTATTGCCACTACCATCATAGTCAAATAAACAGTCAAAGTCATCTCCGTCATTGAGTGGTTCGCCACCATCTGTCAAGGTGACGATTCCAGACATGATATCTGTATATGGATTCCCTAATCCGTTGTTGTCGCCATCGACATCATTATTCGCATCAGCGACAAAGCCATTGGTTGATTCGAATCCATAAAGTGGTTCTCCAGGGTCCCAGTTATTGACACTCCAGACGAAGGTCACATAGTTGCCAGGCTGTAGTCCTGTAAAGCTATAATTGCCTTCATCGTCAGTGATTCTGACCCCACCAAATCCTTCCCAATCAGGAATGTCATCCCCGTCTGAATCACCCCATAATAGTACCGAGACGCCTGGTATACCTGGTTCATTGGCATCTATAATGCCATCTCTATCATAGTCATTCCACACTCTATTGCCTATAGATACTATCCCAGGAGAGACTTGTTCTCCATCTTCACAGTCATCATTGCAGAATGCTGCGGCATTGATTGTTTTTATCATTTCGTCCCCGATTGCTTTCCCAATGTTGAGAAAGGTCAAAGCATTATTATTAAAGTGGTGTATGGCATCATCAGGTGATTCTGTAGCATCATAGTAGTAAGCCTTAGTATCTACAAATCCAACTTTACCTCCATAGACTTCATCATCACAACCAACTGTCTCTTGAGCAACTGAAATGATATCTTGCATACTCGCAACCCATCCATCAGTGGAAGGTAGGTAACCACCATGTCCTGAACTAGCAACCACTACTGGTAAGTCAGAAACCCCTAGATCTGCCCTAATATCATTGATTAAGTGGTTAAGATTACTTTCATACTCATCAAGGTAACTTTGTTCAGAACCATCATTCCAGCCTTGAAACCAAGCAAATCCTGATAATTCGTAATCACTCACTGTGATATCTGGGAATGCAGTCCCCAAATTTTGTGTCACATCTTCTACGATTTGAATCATTTCATTGTAAAAAGGGCCAGTAGTCCCTCCCGCAGATGGAGGTCTAAAGTCTACTGCTAAACTCTTACCTCCCCAAGCTGTCTTAATGATGAGTACTGGGTCATCATAGTAGTCGTCGAGTTGGTGAGCAAACATAAGTTCGGGTCCAATCAAGTCAGCATAAGCCCCTTGACCGACAGTGATATTATCTGTTATGATACCTGAGGCATGGTCAAAGTAAAGGTGGACATCATCCAATGTATTCCAACTACCTACTGATCCAACATCGCTCCATTCTCCATTGGGATCATTTTGAATGATATCTACTAGGCTACCTGGGTTTCCTTCATCAGAAGAGATCTTGCCATAGCCTTCCATATTAGATTGTCCTGCCATAATAAAGACTCTCAGTTTACTTGGAGTGCTTTGTTGTCTCGTAACTATAGGCACGTAGCCTACCTCTAATCCTGCAGGTGGCTGTACAATGATTCCAGGGTCTAAGGTGGCAATGTTGCCTACAGTGGGTGGTGCGATATAATCATCAGTATGGCTCCAATTACTGTGGATGAGTTCGACTCTTGCTTGCAAGGCGTCACGAATATTAGCAGGAAGGTTGGCTTGGATGATTGCAGGTTGGTCTACAAATTTATACCAATAATAGGTAAGTGTAGTGCCATCTCCCAGATCTCTGGTGAATGGTCCAGCAGTTGGACCTGGGCTATTCCATGGGCCATTTGGATCTTGCCATTGGCAGTCTGGTTCTAAAGGGGTCAAATAAGGGATTTCACTTGGTGGAGTAGTAGGGACATCAGTAGTAGTTAAGTCAGTCGATGACGGTACACTTGCTTGGTCAATTGGACGCCATTTATTGTCTGGGTCAAGTTTGAAGTATTCTGGTAGCACGAAGTTGCTCCCATCGGTATTGACAGTATTGGTATCATAGCTAAAGCCCATTGTGTTAGCATTTTGCTGAACGGGATTGATATAGTTGAGATCTATTTCATGCAGGATACCGCCTGATTGAAGCTCTGAGATTTCGCCGACCATAGCGCCACCATTGTTATTAAAATTGACTCCGAATACACCATTCTCGTCTAATCCAGGCTGGACAGCAGGTCCACCATTGAACCAGGCTACCATGGCATCCCATAGTGCAGTAGGAGAGTAGACAGAGATGTTGTTCATTAGGATTGAATTGTCTTCACTAGTTACTGGGAATTGGAGTGGTTCTAGCTTGGCGTAGGGAGTACCTGTATTGTCAGTAGCTATGATAGCTGGCGAATGAGCATGCTCTACACCATAGCCCACATTAGGATTGGATGGTCTCGAATCCAGAAACAATCCTTCAAGTGAGGTATCCTCTAGTACTGGTTCTGTCCAGAATGTTGGAAGAAAAAATGTAGCAGGGCCTTTGAAATTAGTTGTGTTAAGGAATAGTGTCCAACATTGGTTCCCAGTTTCGATATCGATACCACTAGTTGTTGGCATGATGTCGGTTAGAGGGAGTGGAGTGTAGCCATAGCCAAGCAGCTCACCATTGAGACTTTGTGCCATATTGAGTCCATCTGGAGCCCAAAGTAGTCGGTTAGACAATTGTCCAACCCCATATTTCCCACCAGGAGTACTCCAGTCCCGTTGTCCGTTAGGAAGCATTCCACTTTGTCCAGCCCCAGTACCGTTAGCCCAAGAGTGGAAGTTGAATGAAACCCCACCCATGATAAATTTTGGCACCTTGGTAGCAAATCGGGTATCTCCCCACCAACCTAGACCACCTTCAATCGTTGTATAAAAGTCAGATGGCTCATTGCCAGTAGGCTGGGTAGTTAGCCAGCAGCTTCCTAGGCCAGCTTGAAAGTTGGAGGCACCTGGATAGGCTTTAAATAGAGGCCATGCAGCAGTATACATCGTATAGCCATTGCCATAGCTAAGGTCTGTTACTTCTTCAGTGTTGATCCATGTGAAGCCAGTTCGTTGGGCATCACTGACTTGGGCAGTTGTCTGTAAAGCCAAACTAGTAAGTACCACTATACTGATCATTAGCGGAAGTAAATTGATGTTTCGTGATATTTGCATAGGTTGCCTTTTTATTATTGTAAGGTAAGCGGTATGAATGAGAGTATATTCCCCTCAATGAGTGAAAACAGTCTGTAACTATAAAAACATTTGTTAGAGAATACACCCTTGATTAAGATGCTTTTTGCAGTAGACTCACTTTATTATACTTCTTATGCTATTCTATAGATTGAACAATTGAGGCCGAAATGACCCTCCAAAACAAAAAGTAACACAAGTAAAATGCACAAGTCTTCAAACAAGAAAGTATCTGATTGCTATGGATATAGTGTTGTATTGAAAAATTATCGGGCTACTAAACGCAGGTGATGTTCTATAATAATTGACCCTTCTATTGGTATAGTTGAATCTGTATCACCACATTTAGTAGTCCCGACAAGGCTAAATAGGATGTCTGTGTGTTATTGCTTGATGATCTTTTCTAGAGAAATCAAAGCATTGTTTTCATTTGTGATTTTAACAAAGTGAAGCCCATTGGGCAGGTCAGCGAGATCTACGAAGTGTGAATTGCCCGAACATTGGATACTCCTTAAAATAGAACCATCAGGACCGATTATTGAGACTGTATAGGCTTCCATCAGCCCTGTAATTTCAAAAATGCCATCTGTAGGGTTTGGCAACAACGTAATAGAGCTAGCGTCAAGCTCTACATCGATACTTGAGAGTTCGCAGTTGGTGTCGTAGTATGTACAGAGGATATTGTCAATTGTTGAAAAGATGGAATCAGCTACGGTCTCATTGTAGTAACTCAGCATGTCGTTGTACCTCACTTTGTGGTGGTCCTCTATATTTGGAGTGATAGCAGAATGGACGCTTTGATACTCGGCAAGGTTACTTGGGACCAGACTTCGATAGTGTAAGATTCTTTCTTTTATCCTGTCTTCTTTGGTGTAGTTATCTAGTGCAGAGATCTGTGATTCACTTGGTATATTGCCCCAGAGGTGCCATAGTGGTGCAAAGTTGAAATCCACTTGGTCAGATGCCGCTTGGATGAATTCGTCAGAAGTCAGAAACCAACTGCCTTCTGAAGGTTCACCTAGGTCTAGTTGTGCATCATACCAATACTTATGGATAAGGCCAAGGGTATCCCAAGAAAAGAGTCTACCTACATCCGTATATTTAGCCACTCCTCTAAGTTGATAAGAGACATCTTGATAGTCAGTAGCTTCACCTTTTCTGAATTTGGGATCTAAAATCCAATCCAATGCTGCCTGGTTACCATCAAGAAATTGAAATCCAGAAGAATAATAGAGTGCTGTGTCAATTGGCATGTTGAATACAGTGTTGAATGCCATCACATTTGGTACGTCAATATTAGTTTCCCACTCTTCTTCCATCGTTGGTAGTCCATGCAAGTGGCCTAGTTCGTGGACTAGGGTAGTAGCATCATAGGTTTGGATAAATAAGTCGGGATCTATGACCGATACAGGTAAGGCTTGTGGGTCTGATTCATTCAGATCTCCGTTAGGAATAGAGATAGGGTAAGAGGCAGGGTAGGTGCCTTGGGTGTATGATTGAGGTTCGCTGATCATATATTCAGACCTGATTTTTTCACTAGGTCTACCTGCCATGATGTTGAACTGAGCAACGATTGCATTCATTGGGTCTAGGATGAGGTTGGCATCTGTCTCTATTTCTGCTAATGCTCTTGGAAAGGTAGCTTGGAAGTTGTTAGATTCGAGGTCTACCCAATTGACATAAGCGTTGCTGATATCTGTCTGATATTGTGACAAACTATTAGCATATCCTGTCTTGGTACTGTAGTAGGGAGACTTGACGGCATTACTCACTGTCATCGCAATACTTCCGAAATTCGAGCCATCAGGTAGTGTCAAATAGATGGCACCTCCAAGTGGGTTGGCTACGGTCATTGTTGTATTGTCCACTGGAAACCTAGTTGCTAGGGTAGGAAATCTTTGATAGCCTCTAAAATCTTCTCTGATGTCAACAAAGTGAGCACCAACGTGGATATTGACTCCTTGGTTAATCAAGGTAGCAGGCAGGGTAATTGTAATTAATTCACCTGGAGCAGCATAGTAGCCAGTAGGTCTAATAACAAAGGCTGACATATTTAAGAAAAATCCTGGATCAGTATTGTAATCTCCGTCTAGGGTTACAGTTTCTGTGATTCGTGGAGCCGAAGCAGCCACTGGACCAGGCATGATTTCGTGCTCTAAGAAACTAATCCCAGACATTGACGATGCATTGTCATTAGTATACAGATTGTCCAAGAAGTATTGGATAAGCATGAATTGCAATGCTTTAGGAGCATCAACGTCAGTAGGGTCGATATACTCAGTATAGAAAGCAAAGACTGTACCTTCTTCAGTCTCGTAGGTAGTGATGTAGTCTAAGATTTCTGACGAAAGGATATTGTAAGTATTGTCATCCCATTCTTCAACGATGAGGGTCAGATTGGCTTGTTGAGTGGCTTGTGCAAGTGGGGCAGACCCATTGAGGTGATTTTTCATTGCTTCTAAAGCATTTGCCACAAGTGATGTATTGCCGGAGTAGGGTGGATTGTAAATGGCAAGGTAGTCTATCAAGACCTCTGCATAGGCATAATCGTACCATTGCAGGTCATCATCCATAGCAGTGCCAACCCAGATTTGCTGCGTATTCAGTGCCGCTCTGAGTATCTCTGTATTAAGGTACATAGGGACTAGAGTCGTATGGTTATAATACCCATTGAGCTTAAATACGATGCTAGGTCTTGGATTATTGAGCCTCATAGTCATCCTAAGGTCTACCCACTCATCTTCTCCTATGGTTACATTCCAAATGGTCTGTCCTCCATTATCTCCATCACCGAATGACATCATTAATCTGAGTTCGTCACCATCATATTGAGTAAAGATATCGAAGCCCAATTCGTAGCTGTCAAAGTACCTATTACTTACCAATACCCTTCTACCTTCCTCCCCGAATTCATCTGTACCTGCATACGGTGTGTCAAGGTAGGTATCTGTGACTTTGAATTTGATATGAATTTCGACATCCTCATCAGGGTTGATAGATTGGTGTATGGCGTTAGGCAAACTCAAAAACTCATCACCTTCCAATTTGAGGGCTTGAAGACCGTCTTCTGATTCTAGGGTAGGATTTCCGAATACGGTAGGAGAGTAGCCATTGCTCGTATCATTAACACTAGAGTTAAATGGAAAATTGGCATTTTGTCCATGGATATTCCATGATAGGAGTATAAATAACAGGATCAATTTGATATTCATAAGCTTGTATTTAGGTGTAATGCATTTGGTTAAATAGGAAGCTGAACGGGTCAGACGTATATGGAACAACTGTTCTAGAAAATACCCTACTATTAAGTTGAATTTAATTTTAGGAATTAGAATAGAGGATTATTTTGATGAGATATAGGTTCAACTATCCAATTTGCAGAATGCCCATCAACTCATTCTAAAGTCAACCAGCGAGACATTTCACAATACAGAATCTATAAATATTGCTAACTTGTACCTTCTAATAGCCTTTAAGAAGATAGAAAAAATAATGTCCAAATCCGTTTGCCAAGAAGAAGTGTTCAGGTCAGTATACAATAGTCAGGCAGAGTCATTAGTCAACTTTATGTATTACAAGAGTGGTGACTACTCATCAGCTGAGGATTTAGTGCAAGAAGCCTTTGCTAAACTGTGGAAATCATGTGCTCAAGTGACACTAGAAAAGGCAAAATCATTCTTATTTACAGTAGCAAACAATATGTTTCTCAATACTGTCAAGCACCAAAACATCGTACTAAAATTCGAGCAAAGAGGACACAGTCAGTTGAGCAACGAAACACCTCAATACCTCATGGAAGAGGCAGAGTTTAAGCTAAAGTTAGAAACCGCAATAGCAGCATTGCCAGAAGGACAACGAACCGTCTTTCTGATGAATAGAATTGATAAATTGCCTTATAGAGAAATAGCAGAACGCTTAGACCTCAGTGTCAAGGCTGTAGAGAAAAGAATGCACAAGGCCTTAGGTGAAATGAGAAAAATATCCAAAAAGGTGTAGGGTGTTTGGCAACAGGATTGTTCTAAAAGAAATATAACCATGGAAAACAACGATCTACGTTATGCAAAGTGGCTGAATGGAGAGATCAGCGATGCTGAACTTCAGGCATTAGAAGGATCTGAGGCATTGATGGAATTGAAGAAGGTAGTTCAGACTATGGATAATTGGACCATGCCTAGCTATGACACTACTAAAGGTTATGAAAAGTTCAGGGAAGGCCAACAGACATCACCCACTCGGGTAAGAAAGCTTAATAGATTTGCACTAAGCGGTATTGCGGCAAGCTTCCTCATCATTACTTTCGTAGGGAGTAAGTACTTGCTTAACCAAGGAGAAGTCCTTCAAGCTTACTATGGTCAGACAGAGCACCTAGCTATGGAGGATGGCTCTGAAATTTGGCTCAACGACGGCTCGAGTATAGCATACAATAGTGCCGATTGGTCAACAGAGAGGACAATTGAACTGACAGGAGAGGCAACATTTGAAGTAAGTAAGGGTTCTCCATTTACAGTCAATACTCCCAATGGGACTATCACTGTCCTAGGCACACAATTCAACGTCAGAGCATGGGGTAGCAACCTATACGTTGAGTGTTATGAGGGTAAGGTTCAGGTAGTTTCTGGTGATCAAGCCACAGTATTGACTGCTCAAGAAGGGGTGAACATCATCGGAGGATCTATGGAAGCTAAACAAGGCATCAACAATACCTCCCCAACGTGGCAAAGTGGGACATCTAGATTTTATAATGATAACCTAAGGATCGTCTGTGATGAGCTCGAACGACAATATCAAATCAAAGTTGAGTTAAGGTCGCAGGATAGAAATTTTTCAGGTAATTTCACCCATGTTGACTTAGACCAAGCGCTACGCAGTATTTGTAGACCTTTGGGTCTTAGCTATACCATAAGTCAGGATGAAAACACAGTTGTGATTGAATAAACCAGCTAAGCATATTAAGTACTTCTTGATCAGTATTGTAGTGGTGTTTTGTAGTAGCTGGCTCCTAGGACAATCTAAACCAGAAGAACTTCCAATACCTATTACCAAGGCAATTGACAGGATAGAAGATAGCACTGACTACATCTTCAACTATGATCCTTCTTTGCTTGCAGGCTACACTTGCTATGGCCAGTTAGAACTCTCAACAGTTGAAGAGACCTTAGATAAAGTCTTTTATAATAGTCCATTATTGTATGAACTACAAGGAAACACTGTCCTTGTCTACCTTCCCAACCCTGAGTCTTATCGGATTTGCGGAAGCATCATTGATGCTCTGAGTGAAGAACCACTTGTAGCTGCTAATATTGCTGTCTTAGATACTACCATTGGTATACAATCTGATGATTCTGGGTATTTTGAATTTGACTTTAAGGGCTACAAGAACCAAGAGGTGGCAATTACCTACCTAGGCTACCAACCTATTCGCTTTAGTCTACAAGATATCAAAAACAATACTTGTCCAACCTTTAGGATGGAGGTCAACGAGGCAATCTTCAGACAGGAAATTATCATCAGTGATTATTTACTTGATGGTATTGCTCTTGGGGAAGAGTACACGGGATTTAAGCTAGACTTTGACCAATTGTCAAACAGCCACTCCAATGTAGAGCATGATATATTGAAGACAGCCCAATTGCTTCCTGGTATCAATAGTATCGACGATAGTGCTTCCAACCTTCAAATTAGAGGAAGCAACCCAGGTCAAAATCTGGTCTTATGGGAGGGAGTGCCACTTTACAACGCTGGCCACGTCTTTGGGATGGTCTCTGCAATTAATCCATTCTCTGTGGAAGAGGTAAGTATATATAAGGGTGCTTATGATCCAAAATATGACAATCGTGTAGGTGGTATCTTGGACATCTCTTTAGCAGATGACTTGCCCACTGGGTTTCATGGGAGTGTAGGGACGACATTTACGGAGTTGCATAGTAATCTATCAATCCCACTTGTCAAAGATCAGGTCAGTCTCGAAATAGCAGGAAGACAAAGTATCAATAAGTTGTTTGATTCTCCCACCTTGCAAAGCTATACCGATAAGGTGTTTCAATTTTCTATTATTGATGATCAAGCTAGTGACATGAACTTGAATACTGAACAAACCTTGGCTTTTCATGATTGGAATGCCAAAGTGCTATACAGGCCGTCAAGTAAGGTGCTAGTAAATGCTGGTTTTTATAGCAATGCCCAAGATTTTACTTATGCTTTTTGGTTTGACGAGGGCACCTTTTTGTCGCAGGACAATATCAATCTCAATACTCAAATCATCAGCCTAGAATCGGAAGTAGTATTGACAGAGGATTGGACCACTAGTCTCTCACTGTATCAGTCATCCTACTCCAATGAGTATGATAAGAGAGAATTTGAAGAAGGGATTACCATCTATGCCAATGACCAGGTCAATGCTATCCAAGAGCTGAGTGCTACCTTTTCTAATGATATTAAGTTAGGGTCAAAAAGTCAATTAAGACTGGGCTACGAATACAATAGCAAAGCTGTAACCTTAGACCTAGGAGACGTGATCAACTTTGATGCTTCGTTTGTTCCCAATGAGTCAGAGCAAGGGAGTTTTCATAACTTATTCCAGTCAATAAGTTATGCAGGTAAGCGTCTTCAGGTTGATGGAGGCAATCGATCCTCGTACTACCAAGAAGTGGATAAGTGGTTTCATTCCCCAAGGATAAATCTTCAATATGTGATCAGCGACCATCTAAGGCTCAAGTCAGATGCTGGAATCTATCATCAATTCATCAGTCAATTGACAAATCTCGGGGCCGAACAAATCAGAGTCGACAATCCCTTGTGGATACTCAATGCCTCGGGACAGTCACTATCCCAACAAGCAGATAAAATGGCACTTGGTGCAGTATACCAGAAAGATAAGTGGCTACTCGATATTGATGCCTACTATAACCGTACAAGTAATATCACTACTCTAGGTCCGCAATTGGGCATCCTTGGAGATATCGGTGGTTTTGAAAAAGGCTCTTCAAGGGTAATTGGTATAGATTGCTTAGTCAAGAAAAGATGGTCTGCTGGAATTAGTACTTGGTTGAGCTATTCTCTTGGTCAGGCCCAATATGACTTTCCCGATATTTCGGATGAGGCTTTTGCTGCACCGAATGATATTCGTCATACTATGAGTCTGGTAACTAACTACAAGTACAAGGGATTTCAAGTGTCAGTAAATACTAACTACCACTCTGGTCTACCTTACTCTCTAGGTATCATGACACTCAATGAGGAGGAACCCAATGCAGAGCCTCCGTTTCTGTATTACCTAAGATATGATGCATTCAATAGTGAGCGGCTTGACCGATACCTGAGACTCGACCTCAACTTAGCTTATCGGTTTGACTTGAAGCCAAGTAAACCCTCTGGTATCGAAGTCTCATGCTCACTACTCAATCTATTAGACAGGACCAATGTTGTCGCAAGAGAATACTATGTAGATTACACTGATACTACCGAGGAGTATAGTCTGAAATCTATTCAAAAAGCCTTATTGGATCGTACGGCATTGGTGTTGTTGCGGTATTATTGGTAAGAAGAATGCTATTTGCAAGTAAGACACTCTTGAGTTCAGAATTACAGATTCAATTCTTTGAAGATTTTGGATATGACTGCCTGCTGTGCATAGATGTCATGTCCACCTGGAATCAATGTTGAAGTAACCTTTCCAATTGTTGATAGCCATGCTGTATTTGGCTTGTATGGATCATGTTCACCAAAGTAATTTTCAACTTGACAAAGCGGTGTTTCAACTTCGTATCTTAGTCGAGTCGAAGAAATTGTAATTAGCTTATCAATGCGTAGTCCTTGGAGGGCTGCTCTCCACGCGATTACTCCACCAACACTGCACCCGATACAGATTTTAGCATTATGTTCGGCAGCTAATAGTGCTTTGACAGCATGATCAATTCCAAAAGTGACGAACTGATTGTGAATCTGATCTGGTGATCGTTGTTTTAGAATGACACGGCCTAATTTACTAGAATCATAGAATGTCAATCTTGTCTTGTCAGTAATCATAGCTTTCCACATCGAAAACCATTCAGAGTCTTGTTCACCCCACATATCTGATATTATTAAGACTTCATTGCTCATATTACGAGGATTGAATATTGTCTAAGATATGTATCATGACTCAATTGATTGACACTTGTCAAGTTAATGATTGCAAATTGATGAATGATAAGTGTCAAATTAGGTAATTCAAGACTTACTTCTAATCATTAATGTTTATTATCTTATCAATAGTAGTAGTAAAGAAGTGATCACAATGCATAAGGTAGTCCAGATGTAGTAACATTTTATCTGCCATTCCTTAGCTTTGAGGGATAATTATGGTCTATACATTCTTAAAAATACTGATTAGGATAACGCTGCAGTTTACCTATCGACGAGTGGAGATAGTTGGAAGAGAGAAGATTCCAAAGGACAAACCTGTAATCTTCGTTTCTAACCACCCATCTGCCTACCTTGAGCCAATCATTTTGGCTACTTGGATTATCAGACCTCTATCTTTCTTGATCAATGGTAGCTATTGGAAGGTCAATAAAGTCTTTGCTTGGTTTCTTGATCAGATCCATGGCATTCCCATTTTCAAATCTGAAGAAGGATACAATACAATTAGAGATAATGAGCAGACCTTTCAGAACTGTGTAGATCACATTATGAAAAACAAACTCCTCATCATCTTTGCAGAAGGGAGTAACAATCAAGTCCGCCGACTTCGACCGATCAAAAAAGGGTTTGCCCATATTGCATTCAAGGCTATAGAGCAGCACCCAGATGCAGATATCCAGATAATCCCAGTAGGATTTTGCTACAGTGACCCTAATATCATGCGTGGGGATACTAGCATCATCATTGGTGATCCGATCGCTGCTCAATCGTATTTGTCAGATGGCGATAATACTGTGTCTTTTGCTAAGAAGCTACTCGATGAAACTAGATTAGTCTTTGAGGACTTACTCCCACAGATCACCAAGGAGGAGGAAGACCAATTCGAAATGCTGATGCATAAGCAAGCTGCTTTTGGTAAGTCTTTTACTACTCAGTGGAAGGAAGCAGAGGAGATGCTAGCAAATGGTGCAGAGGTGGATACTACGCCAATAGCAAGTCATGCAAAGATGCTCTGGGAACAGAATCTCTCTTTTGCCGACATAGTCAAGTCACAGCAATTGACTTTTTGGCACAAGGTCGTATTAGTCCTTGGATTCATACCTGCCTATGTGGGTAAGCTCTTACACTATATCCCATTGCAGTATAGCCATACTCTGACTAGGAAGCTCATCAAGCGTAATGAATTTTATTTGTCACTTCGGGTGGCAATCGTAATGTTTACTATGGTTATCCTATACACTATTGTAGACCTCGTTTCTTGGTTTGCCTTTGGGACATTCTGGCCACCACTGATCCTTGCTGGGTTTGGATTGTTTGCCATATTCTACTTTGATTTATTCAGAATCTGGAAGGCTAGGAAGTATCAGGACTTGATATGAATGAGCTAGAGCAATATATCCAATCCTATTTTGGCATTCCTGCCAGTCATTTAGCAAGTATTGCTTCACTATTCGAGCAAAGACATCTAGAAAAGGGAGATTATCTGCTCAAGTCAGGTGGGTATAGCGACTCGTTGTGCTTTGTTCGAGAGGGTTACTTGCGGATGTATGCTCTAGATTCTAATGGAAATAAAGAAATCACTCAATGGATATCAACTCCCAGTTCTTTTGCTGCAGACTTATCAAGTTATATGTTTGGGACTCCATCAAGGTGGAATATTCAGGCATTGACAGAGTGTGAGATGTATACTTTAACTGCAGAAAACTATAAAAAGATTGGCAATCTAGTCACTACATGGAGTGAGTTGGAGAAGCTATTCATTGCCAAGTGTTTTGTAGCCTTAGAAAATAGAGTCTTTAGCCAATTATCCATGTCTTCAGAAGATAGATATGATGTCTTGTATGCTCAGAGTCCAGAATTATTCAATAATGTGCCTCTCCAATATATTGCCTCGATGATGGGTATGTCTCCAGAAACTTTAAGCAGAATTCGAAATAAAAAGATTTCTTGATTTATATCAAGAGTAGCCAGATTTGCTTGGCTGATCTTTGAGGTATGATTCTACAGTATTTGTAGATGCTTACTTTAAAAAACAAGATCATCATGGCACATGCTAAAGTCATTGAAACGGAAATCATCATTCATGCTACTCCTAAGCAAGTCTGGGAGGTATTGACGGATTTTGAGTCTTATCCCAGTTGGAATCCATTCATTAAGAGTTTGACGGGCGATGTCGAAGTGGGAAACACTATAGCCATCAATGTCAATGGGATGAAGTTCAAACCAACCATTTTGGTTTGTGAACACTGTGTTGAGTTAAGGTGGATTGGTCGCTTATTATTCAAAGGATTATTTGATGGAGAGCATATCTTTAAGCTTGTCGATAATCAAGATGGGACAGTGACATTTATGCAATCAAAGTATTTTAATGGCTTATTAGTAAGACCTTTTAGCAAAAAATTGGACAATGAGACAGCACCAGGATTCAGGGCAATGAATGCTAAGCTTAAAAGCATTGTCGAACAACGCAACTTGAGCTAACTGCTATGATTACAATCCACCATAGATATCTGACAGTTCATAAGAAAGAAGTTTCAGGAGAGTTGAATATCCATCATATTTGAATCAAAATTCAGAATACAATGAAACGATTTATCCAAACTTTAGTGCTATTTGTAATAGCAACTACCATGATACTAGCTCAGAATGGTACGCAGAATGTCAAAGGTCTAGTCTTAGATAAGCAATCAGAAATACCACTCATCGGTGCTACTGTTCAACTGTTGAGTACTGGTGAAAGTAATGGAACAACAACAGATATTGATGGTCAATTTGTACTAAGAAATATTCCACTAGGAAGACAGACATTTGAAGTGAATTACTTGGGCTATGAGCCAATAGTCATTCAGAATATCGATGTCACTGCTGGTAAAGAAGTATACTTGAATATAGAGATGGAAGAGTCTTTAGTCACACTGGATGAAGTAGTTATCACAGCTGCGATTGACAAGGATAAGTCTATCAATGATATGGCAACCGTATCCTCTCGGCAGTTTAGCATGGAAGAGGTTAATAGGTATTCTGGAGGTAGGAGTGATGTGGGTCGGCTAGCGGGTAACTTTGCTGGTGTCAGCACAGCTGATGATAGTAGGAATGACATTGTCATAAGAGGGAATAGCCCAACAGGGTTGCTTTGGAGACTTGAAGGTATCCCGATCCCTTCTCCCAACCACTTCTCTACAGTCGGTACTACTGGTGGACCCGTCAGTGCCCTCAATCCTAACTTTCTAAAGAACTCTGACTTCATGACAAGTGCCTTTCCTTCAGAATATGGCAATGCTATTTCTGGAGTATTTGACCTAGGTTTCAGAAGTGGGAACAAGGATAAGATGGAGTACATGGCTCAGATTGGCGCCATCACTGGATTTGAAGCAATGATAGAAGGCCCCATTTCAAAACAGAACAATAGTAGCTTCATCATTGGGTATAGATATTCTTTCTTAGGTATAGCCCAGGCACTTGGAATGAATATAGGCACTAATGCAGTCCCTAACTATTCTGATATTTCATTTAAGCTTGACTTTGGAAAGAGCAAGCTAGGCAATTTTACCCTATTTGGAATAGGAGGGACGAGTGATATTGAGTTTCTAGCTACTGAGGTGGATAGCACTGATCTATTTGCTGCAGACGATGAGGATGCTCGAGCAGAGTCAAAGTTTGGCGTCATTGGACTCAAGCACAACATCCTACTTAATGACAAAAGCTATCTGAGGACAGTAGTAGGCTACTCTGGTAGTTCAGTGGTATTTGGTAGAGATCGGTATTATAACATTGGAGAGTCTGATGAGTTTTCTTCGCCACTTGTGATCGGTGATGATTCGCAGACAAGACTTTCTGTATCTACTTACTACAATAGCAAGGTAAGTAATCGACTTACGCTAAGAGGAGGAGTACTGTATGAACGGGTCAATGTCAACCTCAGTCAAGATAGTGGAGAGCAAGGTATAGATGACGATGGAGATGGCATATTGGACCTGATAGAGATATACAAATTCGATGAGACGACGGCTACTGTTCAACCATTTCTACAGGGACAATATAAGTTGAGTAAGGCATGGACGGCCAACCTAGGAATCCATGGTATGTATTATGACCTCAATGAAGATATAGCCATAGAACCTCGTGCAGCTCTCAACTGGCAAGTCACAGACCAGCATAGGATCAACCTGGGGTACGGCTTACATAGTCAGACTCAGCCACTCCCAATACAGCTAGCTAGTATGATCGTAGATAATGAGGCTACCTATCCCAATCGAGCTCTTGGATTTACAAGGAGTCACCAGTTCGTCCTCGGCTATGACTACAAGATTAACTCAAGTTGGAGGGCTAAACTAGAGGTCTACTATCAGTCACTCTTTGATGTCCCAGTAGATGTGGAGCCAAGCACTTTTTCAGTATTGAATGTGGGAGCTGACTTTGGTTTTCCGATTGATAAGAATAACCTAGTGAATACAGGGACTGGTAATAATCAAGGTGTAGAATTGACCTTGGAGAGATTTTTCAGTAGTGGTTACTACTTCTTAGCTACGGGTTCTCTTTTTGATTCTAAGTTTACACCAAGTGATGGAATAGAAAGGAATACAGCTTTCAACAATCAATATGTACTCAATATCCTAGGTGGTAGAGAATTTAACTGGGGAAAAGATAAGCAACATCGCTTCACCTTTGATACTAAGTTGACAACGGCAGGAGGAAGGTACTATACTCCAGTAGACCTAGAGGCATCTCGAGTAAATGAGTTTCAAGTATTGGACGAAAGTCAAGCATATGACTTACAATATGCTCCTTACTTCCGATGGGATGTCAAGTTTGGAATCAAGCTCAATAATACTAAACGTAAGTTTTCTCAAGCCCTCTTTTTTGACATACAGAATGTTACGAATACTGAAAATATATTCAGACAGTCTTATAATAGAAACACGAATCAAGTGAATGATGTCTATCAGATAGGATTCTTTCCTAACTTTATGTATAAAGTAGAATTCTAAACAAGCAAACTTGAAAAGGGCAGAACAATATCTTGGGTTTAATGACTGGTGGCTGATCCTCATGGGGTTGCCAGTAGTATCAGTGATTGTTTCGATGATGTCATTTGGACATTCTGCGATGCATGAGTATTCTTTAGATTGTCTGATCACGGGTATCTTGTTTACTTCGGCTTATTGGATATGTGTGAGGCAGATTCTCATAGAATATCACAGACTCTATCCGAATTATAAGTTTACTGTTCAGAGAATTGGTTTCGTATTGTTTTGGCTTGGTTTAACACATTTGGTGGTCAAGTTCTCAGTAGGCACTCTAGTACATAGTTATTTTCCAGAAATCTCAGAAATAGCACATTCCAATGTATTTGCAGAACACCTGACAACAGGAGTGATGATTGCATTGATGTTTTTCCTCTACGAAGGCATCTACTACTTTGTCAAGTCTCAAACTATAGAAAAAGAAAAGAATGAACTAGAGAAGATCACTGCCGAACAAAGACTAGATACACTCAAGAGTCAAGTCAATCCACACTTCTTATTCAATAGTCTCAATACACTCGTGACCATCATTCCTGAGGAGCCAGAATTAGCCATTAACTTTGTCCAGCAGTTATCTAAATCTTACAGAAGTATCCTGGAGCATAGAGATGAGAAACTGATTACTATAGCCAATGAACTTGACGCTTTGGAATCTTATATTTTCTTATTGAAGACAAGATTTCAAGGAAAGATACAGATACACAATGGTATCAATGATCAAGTCAAAGGACACTTTATCCTACCGCTCTCTTTGCAGATATTGATTGAAAATGCTGTCAAACACAATATTACGTCAAAGACAAAGCCGCTAAAAATCAATCTAACCAACGATGACAACTACATTGTGGTTAGCAATAATCTGCAGAAGAAAAATCAAACCTACAACTCAACAAAACTTGGACTGGCAAATATCAAGTCTAGGTATGAGTTGCTCGCAAATAAGCAAATCAGAGTTGTAGAATCGAATGACACATTCACAGTATACCTGCCAATCATCACCAATTTAGACTATGAGAGTATTAATCATTGAGGACGAGCATTTTGCTGCGAAGCGGTTAGAGTCTTTGATTAAGATCTATCTGCCTGATGCTAAAGTTGTAGAAGTACTAGATACTGTAGAGGATTCTATTAATTGGCTAGAATCTCACATTGAGCCCAACCTAGTATTTATGGATATCCAATTGGCGGATGGCTTGAGTTTTCAGATATTTGATCAGGTGCAGTTGAAGTGTCCCATCATATTCACCACGGCCTATGACGAATATGCCCTTGATGCATTCAAGGTCAATAGCGTTGACTACTTACTCAAGCCGATCGATGAGTCAGCATTCAAAGCAGCCCTGGACCAATACCAAAACATCTATCAATCACATACCCTCAATGTGGATTGGAAGCATATCACCAAAGATATCTTTACTGAAAAAGATCAGTACAAAAGGCGCTTTCTTATCAAGACAGGCCATGCCTACACCTACCTCAATACGTCAGAGCTCAAGTTGATTTACTCAGAGGATGGGATTAGCTTTGGGTTAAACAGTGGAGGTCAGCGCTTCATCATAGAGAAGACACTCGACAATATCGAAAAGTGCCTCAACCCTGCGAACTTCTATAGAGTGAGTAGGAAGCATATCGTAGCCCTAGATAGTATTGATAAGATGCATCCTTACCTCAATAGTAGACTGAAATTAGAGCTATCAGTTGGGCAAGATGAAGATGTCATAGTCAGTAGAGAGAAGGTTAAGGATTTTAAGGCTTGGATAGATAGTTAGGCTTTTCTAGGATTGTTGTTGGAAAATAGTATTTCTAAGAAAGTTAAGTTTTCAAACGTGCAACCCCTAAAGAGTTTTGGTGTCTTTAGTTCGAAGAACTAAATAAAACTTTATGTCAAGTCGTCTCATAATACTGTTGAGTTTAATGTTGCTTTTGTGCCTGCCAGAAAAAGAACTTTTAGCACAAGACCTAGCCTTAAGAGGTGCTTTGTTCACAGAAGCTGGCACACATCCTGGGATCATGCTGGGTGTCACAAGGACTCTCAAGTCATGGGATGCGACGAAGGTTAATCAATCAAAGCAGACACCAAAATCCGCATCGCTAGTACTCATTCCACAAGTTGGGATGTACTCTCATCGGCAGAATCATACTGGACTACTTACACAGTTGGACATAGGAATCAGGCGTCAAAAACAAGAAAAGAAACACTATCATCTAGGGAGTATTGGTGTAGGCTCATTGACACAGTTCAATTCTGGGACAACCTATTTACTCGGAGATGATGGAGCGGTAGAAGAGCAAAAGCATGCATCACGTACTTATTTACATACAACTCTAGCTTATGAGTTGGGTCAAGCTAGAAATGAAAGTATCAATTGGTATCTCAGATTCCAGATAGGTGCAAAACTTCCTTACAATACATACTTTTCTCTAGTTCCAATCATCCAAATTGGGGTCAACTATCAACTTAGTAAATCAACAGAAGATGAACAATAAATTACTACTTGGAGTGCTGACACTTCTCATGTTGGTCATGACGAGTTGCGGTAAAGAAGGAATGTTGAGTGAAAGCATGGAAGAGACGTTTTATGTACGTAATGATGGAAGCGATATGCCAGTATTTGTCAGGGGCAATGGCAATTCTGGAAAGATCCTACTGCTACTTCACGGAGGACCAGGAGATACTAGTGTCAGTTATATGACAAGTGCTTATTGTCAGCAGCTGCATGACCACTATGCGGTGGCTTATTGGGATCAACGTCAGCAAGGAAACTCCCATGGCCACTTCGATAAAGAAGAAAATAGCCTCAGTCAAATAGTTGAAGATGCCTATCATGTGGTCCAATCACTCAAGTATAGATATGGTGATGAAATAGAAATCTACCTCTGGGGTCATAGCTGGGGTGGGGCAGTGGGGACAGCTTACTTACAGACTGATGGTTATCAAGAGGATATCGCTGGATTTATAGAAGTGGCAGGTGGATTTGACTTCCCAAGGATTAATACAGCACTACGAGATAAGATTTTAGCCATAGCTCCAACCGAGATCTCTGATGGTAACAATGTAGATTTTTGGAAT
Organism: Saprospiraceae bacterium; assembly: GCA_020631405.1. Lineage (GTDB taxonomy): Bacteria > Bacteroidota > Bacteroidia > Chitinophagales > Saprospiraceae > JAHDHH01. The sequence goes on along the minus strand of JAHDHH010000011.1, from coordinate 15,402 downwards.
GAGGTATTAGCGTTCATCAATGACATAGAGTTTGATAATATCACTACGGAAGAGGCACTAAAGCTCAACAGTTATGCTGGTAGGATAGAACGTGAGATGCTCCCTGATGATGTTTACGAGATTGATTCAGATAGGGGTTATTCAGAAGGTGCTGCCTCAGTATCTAATCCAATAGCTGTGACCACGAATGCCTTGTCTATCTTTGTTCAAGAGGTTCTAATAGACGAGTTACTTTCGCTCAGTTTGACTGACAATCTAGACAAAATTACTATCCCTACATTATTGATTTGGGGAGAATATGATTTTAAGGTTCCGTCCGACTTAGGTCAACTAGCCTTTGATAGGATCAGTAGCGAGGACAAGACCTTGCATATCTATGAGCATGCTGGTCATACTACTATGCGATATGATGCTGATAGATTTGTTGATGATGTGAGGGCATTTGTACAGTAAGGCAGAGTTACTCATTAAGAAGAATACGGTTAGCAAAGGTTTGATACCCTTGTTGATAATGGGCAATAAGTTCTGCTTTGCTGATATTTTCAAGTGCTAGTGTATTCATTCCTGAGTTGTAGTCTCTGACATATTGATCGCTCCAGACTACTAGCTCCATAATTATTGGTGCTAAGTCGATCCCCTTTTCTGTGAGTAGGTAGATATTTTCTTTTTTGTTGCTGACTAGTTTTCTCTTACTGATGACATCGATTGATTCTAGGTGTTTGAGTCTTGCAGAGAGTAAGTTCGTAGCTATGCCCTCATCGGAGGAGTTAAAATCTTTAAAAGTCTTCTTCTGGTGCATTAGCATATCTCTGACAATAAGCAGAGACCATTTGTCACCAATAAGGTCAAGTGCTGAGGCTATTATGCACGATGATCTAAATTTCTTTTTCATTTACACTGATTATGACTTTAAAAAGTAAAGTAATAATTATATTTGCTTTATAAAGTAAAGTAAAATAACGAATATGCTCGCAGGACATTATGCAACAGCCTTAGTAGCTTACCAAAAGTTTCCAAAAGGAACGTTAATCTATTTCTTAATAGCTTCACAATTACAAGACATCTTGTGGTTTCTCTTTCACTACTTAGGTCTTGAAAGAACAGCTCCAAGTGACGTATTCGATACTACGTTGAGTAATATGGCGGTAAATATGCTGTATAGTCATGATTTACTGCCACTCATTGCTTGGTTAATTATCGTCTTTATTGTCGGGAAGTTGCTGTTTAAACAAAATACAATTGGCTTGGTAGGTTCGGCCTTAGTCCTAGGACACTTTGTCCTTGACTTCTTTTCTGGTCATCCTCACTATATTTTTGGGATGGATACTTCAAAGGTAGGACTTGGACTCTATGCGACTAACGTCTACCTTGCTATTGGAATAGAAGCATTGACTTCGGCTGGTCTCTTGGCATATTTTTTCAGTCAAGAAGCAAAAGTTGGCGTGACACGAACTACAAAGAATAAGGCTGCTATTATTGGTTTGTTTGTCTTTGGTGTGGTATTTATGCTTACCATAGCTACGAAGTCATTTAGACAATTGTTTGGTATTCCTGAATTCGATATGGGATTTAATTCTAGTGTACCGACACTCATCATGACATATGGTGGTATGATCATGTACCTCAATTACTTTGTACCGAAGTTCAATAAGAGCTAAATCAAAGATTAGCGTATTAGGACAGTTTCAATACTTGAGTTGTCCTATCTCTCACGGTCATGCAGAGGTCACTATCAGTGATGAGTGACCTGCCATAGCTAGGTATTATCTGTCTTAGCTTAGCCTTCCAGATATCAGACTTAATGGCATCTGGAAAGCATGTTGATAGTACATCGAGCATAATACTTACTGAGGTAGATGCCCCAGGCGATGCTCCAAGCAAGGCAGCTAGGCTTTTCTTTTCGTTGGTTACTATCTCAGTGCCAAATTTAAGTACGCCGCCTTCTCCATCGTCTTTCTTGATGATTTGTACTCGCTGTCCTGCAGTGATGAGTTCCCAGTCCTCAAATCTTGCTTCTGGATAGAATGTGTTCAAGAAGGCAAACCGCTCTTCTGGCGACTGTATGACCTGCTTGATCAGGTACTTTGTCAATCCAATATTGTGAATGCCAGCTGCCAACATAGGCCAGACATTGTGAGCTTCTACAGATAGCGGTAGATCTAGGTATGAGCCATTCTTTAGAAACTTAGTAGAAAATCCAGCATAAGGACCAAAGAGTAATGATCTCTCACCATCAAGCATCCTAGTATCAAGGTGTGGTACAGACATTGGTGGCGAGCCCTTTGCAGCCTTGCCATAGACCTTAGCTTCGTGTCTGGCAATGACTTCTGGATTGTTGCACTTGAGGAATTGCCCACTGACAGGAAAACCTCCATATCCTCTACCTTCAGGAATATCAGACTTCTCTAGTAGGGGTAAGGAGCCACCACCTGCACCAATAAACACAAACTCGTAGGCAAGTGTCTGCTCTGTTCCCGTTGTCAAATCTTTGACATCTATGACCCAGCCATTGTCTATTTCCGTGAGGTCTTTGACTTCATGTCCTAATTGCAAATTGACACCACTACATCCTTGTAAGTAGGCTACCATCCCTCTAGTGATAGCACCAAAGTTGACATCTGTCCCTATTTCCATGCGGGTGACACCTATGACCTCATCCTTGCTCCTTCCTTCCATCATCAAGGGTATCCACTCTGCTATTTGATCAAACGAGTCAGTATGTTGCATGTCTTTAAAGATGGTATATTGAGTCATAGCCTCATACCTAGCCTTAAGGAAGTCCTTATTCTCTTGACCCCAGACGAAGCTCATATGATCGATATCATTGATAAATGGAGAATCAGTCGTAATAGACTCACTTTCTAAAAGGTAGGCCCACAGTTGCTTTGATATTTCAAATGCCTCACTGATTTTGATGGCTTTAGTGATGTCGACTTTTCCATTCTCCCGCAGAGGAGTATAGTTGAGTTCACAGAAAGCAGAATGTCCAGTACCTGCATTGTTCCATGCATCTGAACTCTCAGCACCCACCTTGTCTAGTCTCTCGAATATAGTGATGCGTGCCTCTGGCATGAGGTGTTTGATAAGGACTCCTAGTGTAGCACTCATGATGCCAGCTCCGATTAGGGCTATGTTAGGGTGTTGTTTCATAAGGGAGGATATTGAGTTAGCTGATGCCTATTATTATGTATGTTATTGTATTATGTTATTCCGTAAAGCTAAATAGGTATAACCTATTAGCAATGCTATTCCAAAACTCACTAATGTTCCTATCAAGATATACTCAGTCAGTTTTCTATCTTTTGGATCCCTTAAGTCGCCAAATCTGAATACTGATTTAGCAGCCAACAGGAATCCTACTGCCTGGATTTGACCTGATAATACAAACCCAAATACGAATAGCCGTTCTAGTATTCCAATAAATTGTCCTGCATCTTTTAGGGAATCTTCTGCGTTGTCCTCGGTTTTTGGTGTCCATTTTGATATCAGTAATTTTATTGTTTTAGAGGATACTGGTATGAGTGTGATAATTGCCAGAGTCAACAAGTAGAGTTCGTCATGCATGTCTTTCATTTCTATCATACTACTGATAGGTTCATAGTGATTCACAACTAAGAGTAATACAATAAAGTGAAAGAATTGATCAATTATAAATGTTGTTCGGATATACTTCTGGTGTTGGATTGAAAGCTTACATAAGTCGATAATATAATGTGTGATGCCAATAAATACAGCGGTTGGAATCAGATTGTAGTCCCACAATAGTATTGATGTTAGACTGATGTGAACTAAGATGTGATAGTAGAGTTTTATAGATTTTCCTTGTTTTTCTTCTTTGTCTTTGACCCAACTATCTGGCTGAAAAATAAAATCTCCTGCTAAATGTGCTATTACTAATTTGATGAGAAGGATCATATTAATCTACTTTTTCGGTGATGTGTTTCTTAAATAGTATTAGTGTTTGGCTGATTTCTTCATATCCTGCCCTAGATAATCCTTCACTTATAGTTCCTTGAGTTCTTTGCAGCTGTTTAGCTAATGTTTGTTGAGTTAGCGTGGGATTAGTTAGAGCTTCTTTGAATATTAATGCAGTTTTTGGAGCCCAATTGTCCATAGTTAGGGAAGCTAACTTTAGTATAATATTCCATTCTTCATCGAATGTTTTCCATGGTGTTTTTATTGCAAGCCTTCTTTTTTTTAAGCCTTCGAAGCAAATTCCAGAGTTAATATATGCTTCTCCATTTGATTCCGTAACTTTTTGTGAGGTATAATTCTTCGTGCCTACTCCAAGTGCCATTCTGACATCAATATCCTTATGTTTTTTAATGCTTGCCTTGATTTCTAGAGCTAGTGTTAATGCTAGTTCAGGTGTTGTTTCAAGCTGAAACATGTCACCTCTAAATATCTCCCATTTTATAATACCGTTTTTACTCTGATTAAAAACCTGCTTTATTGTATTTAGCCAGACTTCAGGTGCTAGACTTCTTGAGTTTACGATGTCCCCTGTGATTATACATGTTTGTCTGATTGGCATTTTATAGGTGTTTTATCAAATAATCAAATATATTGGCAATTTATCAGATAATCAAATATATCATCCGTTTATCCGATATTCATTGATGCCGTGTTAATCAAACCTCAAGAGAACAACGAAAATTTCTTGTTCATAATAGATAGTCTTACTGCTTTAATACTGTCGAATCAATGTCATGATGCTCCTAAGATGCGAAACACTACTATCTTAGTTATCCTAAAACAATATTGACAAGTCATAAGACAGTCCAGACATACTGCAGAACACCAAAGAAGGATCTATGGACTAGATGTCTATAGAGCTATTGCCATTATCTTGGTAGTACATGCTCATGGAAGATACTTGCTCAAGGGTACATTGCTAGAAAAGATGCCATGGATTAAGCTTATGGATGGTGTAGAGTTGTTTTTTGTCTTAAGTGGGTTTTTGATTGGTGGAATTCTCATTAAGATTATAGAGTCTAATGCTTACAGGCTAAGTCTCAAGGATTTACTTACATTTTGGAAGAGACGGTGGTATAGAACTTTACCCTTGTACTACGTCATCTTACTCGCTAATATCGTCTTCGTATACTTAGGGTGGAGTGGAGGAGATCTGTCACAAGTGACCTACAAGTTTTTGTTCTTTTTGCACAACTTCCATAGCCCTTTTCACAGCTTCTTTTGGGAGTCTTGGTCCTTGTCTGTAGAAGAGTGGTTTTACATCATACTACCAGTATTACTCGCTATTCTCTTAAGATTACTACCATCAAAGAAAGGTATCCTTCTTGCAATAGCGCTACTTATAGTCTTGCCATTGTGTTATCGGTTTACTCAGATAGACCATAATCTGTCAGGAGACTATTGGGATAAGTCTGTTAGAAAGGTAGTCATCATGAGGTTGGATTCGATCATTTACGGAGTACTCGCCGCCTATGTCAAGTATTACTATCCAAGAATATGGAATAGGCATACGGCCCTTTACTTAATTATTGGAGTCTTATTGATGTTGGTCATAGCTTATATACCGAGGCATCCTGGCGATGTCTGGACACAGACATTCTATCTTAACACTACTTCCCTAGCTGCCATGCTCATGCTTCCATTTGCTGATGGGATCAAGCGATATTCAACGTTTGTAGGCAAGACTATTACACATATTAGTAAGATCAGTTACTCAATGTACTTGGTTAACCTAGCACTTGTCAGTTCGGTGATAAGTCTCCATGTACCTCTAGATAGTCCGATGGAAGGTGGTCTTTGGTATCTTGGATATTGGATAATCGTGGTGCTAGTTTCTACTATATTGTACCAAGTAATAGAGTTGCCTTTTATAACTATGAGAAAGTAGTTACATTCGAGATTGGTAGTATTTGTAACAGCTAAATATGGTCTATGAATTATCTTTTTCAAATTCTAATTTGTATCATCAGTATTGGCATCTTGCCTGGGTGTAAGCAAGCTCAACAAGTAAAGCAAAGTGAGACTCTATCTGTCGAAGCAGAAGAGCCAGTCTTTTCTTCGTTTGAGTATGAAGTTAGAGAGCCAACCATCAAGTCAGACCATCCACCCCTATTACTACTGCTGCATGGTAGGGGAAGTAATGAGCTTGACTTGCTGAGCTTTACTGAGGCATTCACCAAAGAGATGGTAGTGGTATCTCCCAGAGCACCAATCGAGTTGGGCAAAGACAGGTATAGTTGGTATACCTTGGATCGGTCTACTGGAGAGCTTGTTTACAATGCAGAAGAGCTGGAGTGGTCATGCAACGACTTGATAGAATTCACCACCTCTATGATTGATAGGTACCAAGCCAACCCAGAAAAAGTGTATGTTGCAGGATTTAGCCAAGGTTCGATTCTCTCGCTAGGGTTGGCATTAAGGCATCCTGATATCTTCAAAGCAGGCATGTGCTGGAGTGGCCAATTATATGATGAATTCAAAACAAATTTGACTAAATTCAATCCAAAAGAAGGGCCAAAGCTCTTTGTCTCTCATGGCAACAATGACAATGTCCTCCCAGCCAAACATGTTAAGGCTGATGTAGAGTATCTCAAATCACTTGGTTATCAAGTCACAGAACGATACTATGATTCAGGACATACAATCAGTCAAGAGAACTATAATGATATAGTTCAATGGGTGAAAGCAGAGTTGTAGCAACCTTGATATAGCTTACCCAACAGCAATGCTCTATAGCTTGGTAGAGAAATAATTTTGGGGTAAAGTGGTATTTTGATTATGCTATAAATAATACGAGAGTTGCCTGAATCCACAAGCAACTCTCGAATTATTTACCAGGTTATATTCAAATTATTCTATCCTTATCATTTTGTTCGTGACGATTTCATCATTGTACTCCAATTGATAATAGTATACTCCTGATGGTCCTAAGTCTGAACCTTTCAATTCAATCTCATTCGTATTCTTTGGATAAACAGATGAAGTATTATAGACTAATTTTTGATCTACATCAAATACTTTGACCTTAACCAAACCTTCTTTTGGTAGGGTAAATTCAATAATTGTTGAAGATGTAAACGGATTAGGTTCGTTTTGGGCTACAGCGAATTTACGAGCTTCAGTATAGATTGATTCTTCCACAATATTCATAATGTCAAGATTTGCATCATAAGCTTCAGGGGAAATTCCTTCAGATGAAATCGTGACTTGATTGATTGATTCAGATCCTGGCTTGCCGTCCAACACTAATGAGAACAAAGGTTGACTCGGATCCAACTCTACTGGTTGATTGATGTCATTCCAACTTATAGAAATACTCTGCTCATTAATCACATAATGTTGTGAATCAAGATTTAGTAATTCGGAATCTACACTTATGACTTTAACTGAGTTCGTATTAAAAGTCAATTGTAAACCATGAATTGATCTAGATTCCAATGGATAAAAGTGAATAGTAGTGTTGTCATCAATTAACTCAAGTTCTCTTCTGAGTTTACAATCATAAGGACTTCTATTCTCACTGAATGTTGCGCTGTTATTGGCAAGCACACTGCCGTTGACATCACCTATTTTAATACCAATCCAGTCTGCACGTTCAATATCATACGACAAGTTCATAAACTCTAAATCACTTATGAAGTTATAGACGTTTTCGATATCGATTTCTTGTTCCTCCTTAACAAATCTCCAACTATCATTACTTGGAAATTCGGTGTAGACTTCTAAGATTAACTTTCTAATATCGACCATGTCTGCTGCCGTTATCGACTTGTTGTTATTCACATCAGCCGCTATGTAGTCATATGGACTATTCAAGCTTTGAATATTTAGGATATGTCTCTGGATGTATAAAATATCCAGTGTCGACACTCCATTTCTATGATCATCATCTTTGAATGGAGTTAGCTGATAGTCTTTATATGCTAAGTGACTATCTGAAGCGTATTCTCCATCTGTATTTGTGATTTCAAAGTTTGGATATTCTGGCTGGTCTGAGTGTATTGAAATTGTCACTCCTTCTACATTCTCACTTCCATTTGTTCTAACATTACCAGCTATATCAAACCTACTCAATTGAGTATCATCACAGCCAGTCAATGTTAATTCTACTTGACAAATGGCTACATTGTCACATTCATCCCATGTGTAGATATCTACAAGCACAATACCATTGACAGCGTCATCACATGTATATGTAATGGCACTACACTTCAAAGATGAATCGTAATCTGGATCTTCATCTGGATTCACATCAGAGAAAGTAAAGCGCAGATTATCAAAGGCAGTACAATTATCCTCGCCACCATTGACAAAGTCACATGCCCATATTTCGACTCCATCATCTCCCATAGGTGCTGATGACACATCTTGACAATATGGAGTTGGAGCTTTCTTGTCGGTTACTTCAAATTCACTTGTGAAGCTGGTATTATTACCGCATCCATCACTTACCGTCCATACAGCTCTGTGCATATATTTACTAGACTCAACTGGTTGTGGAAGCACGATGTTAATCATCTCTCCAGGAGCTGACGGACTGATGTATAACTCATTTGCACTAGTACCAAAGTTAGGGTCTTGCAGAGATGCGTAACTGCTAAATTCATAATCATATGTCCAATCAGCATTGAGATCTATCAAAACTTGCCAATTCAACCAAGGGCTCTCACAATCCCCTTCATCTTGAGCTATTGCTGTCAATGTTACAGATCCGGCAGGCGCTAAGCAATCATCATTAACTGCCACACATAGAGAATCTACCGAAAGTTGAGGACTTGATTCATCGATGATTTTGATGACTTGAGAGAATAACCATTCTTCATCTGTACACCAGTTTACTACTGAGTACTCATTGATTATTGTTCTACAAGCATCACTTTCAATATCAAAAGTATCACTGTCCATCGTCCAAGCAATTAACTCACATGCTACATTATTCCAAGTTGGTTCAAGAGGAGGATTATCGCCACCACATCCTAAAATAATGTCTTGAGGTGGGTTATTAATGACATTCTGATTACTACCAAGTGAAATCGTGGCAGGATCAAAACTTAAATCACCAATGATGTCTATGCGCTGGTTACAACAGATTTCTGTACCTTCTATACACCATGTCCTGCTGATTTCATTGACGGTGTCATAGCATGTATTTTCGTTGTAACTATCTCTGTAGGTAATGGCAATAGATCCACAAATACCAAATCCTGTTGCTACTCCAGTACCTATATCAGGAGCATTTAATAACGCTAACTCACTCTCAGAAGGCCTAGCATCACCAGCCAAATGTAATGACCAATCTACTGCACAATCTATAGTAGCATCTGGAGGACAAGAGAGAATCGGGTTCAGCTTATCTTCAACAGTTACTTCTGCCCAAGTCTCATTATAATTACCAGCTTCATCAAGTACGCCTAACCAAACGCCAACTTTTCCATCTGCAATGCCATCTCCATCTCCATCTGCTGCTAAATCTTCACAACAGAACTTGACATATTGACCTCCGTCAGTATCATTTGAGAAGAAGTAGTTATTTGGAATAGTGGTATCATCGGAGTATCCTACATTGTTGTTGAAATTGTTATTTCCAATATTATTACAATAAGGAGCATCATTAGTTCTTCGAATGAATAGTGTTACATCTCCACAAGTGCCATCATGGGAGCCACTGTCTACATTTTCAGCGTAAAGTATTGCACTTCCATTGCCTTCTTCATTTCCTGTAAGGCTGACGGTAATATATTCTAGAGATATTGGTGTAGGAGGTACATCGTCAATCACTGTGATACTATACTGGCATACAGTATAATTGTTGCAATCATCGTATATATAGATTCTCACTTCATCGTAACCTACACTGAGGTTATCTACAAAATACCTAACAGATCCATCTGCATTTACTTCTTGCTGTATGAGTGCATTACTGTGGACCATGCTCATGTCAATATAGAAATTGCCACAATGATCATCTATCATTTCTGGGACTGTGATTTCTACATTAGCTGTACATGTCCATGGGTTAGCACTCACTGTGATATCTTCTGGACAAGGGTGGAGAATTGGAGCTTCAGTGTCGTCAATTTTAATTATCTGGGTATGAATAATTGGGTTGATCCCGGGGATATCTGGTGTACACATGTCCCATACAGTCCACATTCTTCTGATTGCATAGGTGCCTCCACAATAGTCAAATATATCATCCTCATAACTATAAGAAATCATACAAAGATCATTGGGATTAAGCGGCGAATCATGAAGTGTTGGTACTCCTGTGCTATCAATTGAGATTAAACTTGGATCATCCATAACATCGGAGCACTCGAAAGCACTATCAAAGCTATAATCTTCCGGAAACTCCACATGCTGTATAGGACAAGGCAGGACAGTGATCAATTGTTCGCAATCTACTTGGTTACCAGCGGCATCTACCACAGTCCAAGTTCTGATGACTTGAGCTCTAGGGTTAGCACACTGTCCAAAGTCAGTAAATTCGTCAGACCAAGTCAATATAGAACCAGGTTCACAATTCGCAACAGAAGCATGTCCAGTGACAAATTTTCCAAACCAAGGATTCTCTGGATCTTCATAAACAGTATCCCAATGATCATTACAATAGATATCAACATCAGCTGGACAGATTAAATCAGGGATGCTTTTCTCCTCGATTGTGACTGTACCCCAACATGAATTATTCCCTCCATTGCAATCTACAACTGAAACCGTGAATGTCTCATTGATATCGGAAACATCAAAGAAATTGTCATGAATATTACCTGCGGAATCTGTAATTTCCAAGCAGAAATAACTATCACATATCTGAGCATTTCCTTCTAGGATCATGTCAGCATTGAGGATAACTTGACACCATTGATCTAATGATACATTGATATGGTCATTGCATGCCATACTTTCTACAAAGGTGTAATCAATATCATTGACTGTGACATTTACATCACAAGATGAGGTATTACCTGAAGCATCGGTAGCTGTAAATGTCACTACTTGTGTTCCTACTGGCAAGCCTTCGAAAAGTGGAGGATCTGTAGTTATCTGCACATTACAGTCGTTGCTTGTAACTGGCAGTTCGTCCATGAAAGCAAGGCAATCACCAAGATCAATATCTAAGGTAATATCCGTATTAGGGCAGTCAAGAATTGGTGCTAAATCGTCAATAACTGTTACAGTGGTTGTACAATAATTCACTCTTCCACAAGGGTCATAAACTTTGACTATTAATGGATTCTCTCCCAAGTCACTACATGTAAATTTAGATGGAGTAAAGTCATAGGTCAATATCGGGAAACAGTCTGATGCAAATGCAATCACATCTGCTTCATCAACTATGTACTTTCCATCAGGACCTAGCGATACAGTCACATCTTCAGCACATTGTACTATTGGTGGAGAATCATCTATAAGTACGATAGTTTGCTCTGCTTGAGACATATTACCGCAAGGGTCCTCAGCCTTCCAAATTCTGATAATGACACCAGCTGTGTCTTTGGAACAAGTCTGTGTAAACATGTCCATAAATTCGACTGTGATATACTCCTCTGCTGCACAATTGTCTGTCACTTCTGGAGACCCCGTTTCTGCTGGATCAGGTACTAAACCAGAACATTCTATGGTCACATCTGGAGGCAATACAATAGTCGGCGCCACTGTATCTATCCAAGTCAATACTTGCTTCCAGACCATAAAGTTGCCATACTCATCAGTCACTGTACATTTAAGCGTATCTTCAAACTGATAGTAGTCACACATCGTCGGATCATCACCCATCAAACTAATTACCTCACAGAATATATCTGGCTCCTCTGTACAATTGTCCATGACATTGTGTGGCTGTAGCATGAAGTATTCGTAACCTGGGAAGTCATCACATTCTAGTGTAATATCTTCTGGGAACCCAGCCATCAAGATTGGGTCCTGTGTATCTACAACAAGTATATCAAACGTACAAGTCGCTGTGAGCCCTACTGCATCAGTGGCTACATAAGTCACTGTATATAGAGTATTTACATCGAGAACCGAACCTGGTGCTGGACCAGTGGTTTGTACTATCTGATCTGGGGACATCAGGTCTTCACAATTATCTAAAGCTACTGGTATTGACCAGTTGACGAAGGCTGTACATTCGTCAGGGTCATTCGATACCGTATAGGTATGCAATGGACAATTGACAAAGTAAGGATTTTCATCATCAATGATTGTGAGAGTAACCTGTTGAATGTGTTCATTACCGCATTCGTCAGTAGCTGTGATATCTACTAAAATGATATCATCTACATCAGGGCCAAAAAGTTCTCCAGGTAATGGATTTTGAATAAATGTCACACTACCACCGCATAAGTCAGTTCCTGAAATACCTACAAGTAGATTTGGCACTGTACCAGCACAACCAGGTATGTCCATATCCGCTGGTGGTGTAAAGTCAGGCATAGTCGTATCTTCTATGATAAAGTTAGCAATGGTTGCTGCCGAAGTATTGCCACATTCGTCAGTAGCTGTGAACATGTAGACAAATGTCTGCGTACCTCCACAACCAGGCAAAGTCTGCATAAGGATAGGAGTGTCCCAAGTGGCAGTATTACATTGATCTTCTACTAATGCTCCTGCAGAATTATCTAACCATGTCATTAGCTCTGCCATATTTCCAGCTCCATCACACTCTACTGTGATATCCTTAGCTGGCGAAGTAATATAAGGTGCTGTGGTATCTATGATTGTTACTGTTACTGGCGAAGCATCTATGCTGTTTCCGCAAGCATCGGTGGCTGTAAATGTCACTAATGCCGATCCAGTATTAGCACCACAACCTATTGTTAATGCTGTAAAATCATTGCTATAAGTAATCACAGAACAGTCGTCTTCAGCTTCTCCATTGCCATGAGTGTCTAACCAAGCTTGAATCTGGTCGTTAGGATCTGTTGTCCCATCACATTCTATAGTTAGAGCCACAGGTTGGATCTCCCAAGATGGTGCTGTACTATCATCAATAGTAAGTGTAGCTGAAGTAATCGAAGTATTTCCACAATCATCAGTTGCTGTAAATACCACAGTAACTGACTCTTCTCCATCGCAAATTCCTCCATTGATAAATGTCCCGTAGTCATTAGACCATGTGATATCACTACAATTGTCAACGGCTGTAGCACCAGCATTATCATTCAACCAATTGAGCAGGTCTACTGAATTACTCGATCCATTACATTCTACTGTGATATCGGCCATTGCGCTATCTATAATAGTTGGAGGTGTTGTATCTTCTATTGTATAGACACCATCAACAGTAGACTCATTGCCACAGTTATCTTGTACAGTAAATCTGTAAGTGTAGATTACAGTATTGCCACACTCATCATCTATAGTCAAGAGTTCGTTACTCCAGACTAAAGCCTCATCACTACATAAGTCTGATGCTACTGCATTACCATTTGCATCTAACCAAGACAGTAAGTCTGCAGCATTTGTACCTGCTGCCACTAGTCCATCACATTCTTCTATCGGAGCTGTCGGTGGTGTATCTATTGAAGGAGGAGTGTTATCTTCCACAATGACGTTTCTAATACAAGTAGTGAAGTTGCCACAGTCATCTGTTGCAGTAAAGAGATAAGATGTTGTAGTAGTCAAACCGCACATTTCGGTCACCGGACCTTGGACGGCAACTACATCTACACCATCTGCATCGCAAATATCAGTAGCTGTAGCTAATGCGATCCAAGTCGCTGTTTCTGTGACAGGATCATCTACTGCACATTCTAAGATTAAATCATCTGGGCATGCTAATACTGGTGGAGTTGTATCCACTATGGTAATTGTGCTTTCACAACTATTTGGATTACCACAAGCATCAATCGTGCTAAATGTCACGGTATAAACGCCAGTCAAACCACAACCGCCAACAAATGCAGCATCATAATCATCTGTTGTAGTTAAAGTACCATCACAAGCATCAATAGATGTCGCATCTTCTCTCCACGCATTTATAATTGCATCATTGAATGGATCTCCACACTCAAGCACTATTGGAAGTGGACAAGTGACTACAGGAGGTGTCGTATCTTGTATTGTAAACATTGCATCCTGTGTATCTGAATTACCACATGCATCGGTAGCAGTAAATGTCACAACTACCACACCAGTAGAACTACACAAATCACTTAACTCTACAGCTCCATAATTGTGACTCCAAGACACTGCATTGCAATCATTCATGTCACTTGCTGTTAAGCCTGCATTACTATTCAACCATGCCGTCAAAGATGCTGAATAGTCATTGCCATTACATTCTAATATTGGCTCTACTATGCCTGCTGCATCTATGATCGGTGCTGCCGTATCTGCGGTGCTAAATGTACCTAAGCAAGTACTACTATTTCCTGCTGCATCTGTCACCGTGTACATATATACTTGCTCGAATGTGTTCCCACATTGAGAGATATCAACTACTAATTCTGTCGTAACAGTGACTGGCTCACTACATGCAGACACATCGCCTATCGCTATGATTGCTGCCTCTGTATCTGCTATCCAAGTTGCTACATCATCTGCGGCTGTAGCACATTCGTTAGCTAAATCGTCTAACACGACACTACAGACATCTGGCGCCTCACAGTCTAATATCGTCACTGTAAACGAACACATATCTACCATCATGTTCGTATTATTATCCATAATCTCATAAGTGATGGTACTTGTTCCTAATGGGAATGCTGTCGCTGCTGGTACTACGCCAGCTGCATCCACAACATCTATACTAGCATCAGCGGAAACGATATCATGGGTAATGGTAAAACCAGGGCAATTCTCAAAAGCTGCAGTATAATCTGTGACACTAGTGCTAGCCCATGTACACGTACCCGCATCAGCACAAAACTCTAAAGGCGTACTTGGACAGAAAATCTGAGGATCATCCGTATCAATTACTGTAATTGTAAACTCACAAGTGGTTGTCAATCCACATCCATCTGTAGCAGTGAATACGATATCTGTATCACCTAGAGGGAACTCCATTCCAGATTCTATACCACTAGTATAAGCTACCGTAGCTCCATTACAATCTTCAGCTATAGGCGTACTATAGATTACATTAGCAGTACAAGCATCTACATCCACACCTACTGTCATATCTGCTGGACAGTTAATAAACACTGGCGGCATTGCATCTGTAGTTGCTGTAATCGCTAAGACTAAGTCCGTCGTCAGACAGCCATCAGTTGCTGTAAATGTTACACTTACTCCTGTGGCATCGCCACAGAAATCTGGCAAGCTACCATCGTAATCATTGGTAATATTCACATCATTACAATCATCAGTTGCTGTTATCCCTTGTATCCACGCTAGTATCTCTGCACTATAATCATCTCCACAGGTCAATTCTAATCCTGTCAACCCTGCCGTAAATGTCGGAGCAGTCATATCCGTCAC
>JAHDHH010000010.1 GCA_020631405.1 Saprospiraceae bacterium | reverse complement strand
TTTAATATTTTTCTTCCAAAACAACGAAATTAGAAAAACGAATGGCCTTCACCAAATGGAGGTCATTTGTTTTCGGTGGTATACATTTATCAGTACAGCATCCTTATGAGATCATTCAATAACCCGTAAAAGTCTCGCTCCTACTTCAAAGCCTTAATCTTACTCCCTCTGACTACCTTGTCATTGAGTTCCATCCCATTCACTATAGCAAACTCATTGAGCCTATCACTTGGGATGCCAGCAGCATTCAGCGCTGTCTTCAAGGTGCCATCCTGTGAGACGGTGACGATGTCAATACGATCTGCTTGCTTGTTGAGTTTTGCTGGATCTGTCAATGTGTTGAATTGGCTAAAGTTTCTCACAAATAGAGATTCGAATCTTCCAAAGTCAGCTTCAGCTGCCATTCCGTGAAACTTGTAGATATACTTCCCACTCTTGATAAAGTATGATAGGATCTTGATATTTCCATTTTGCCCAGCTTGTAAGAAGGTGCCAGACAAGGCTTGCTGCCCATTCACTTTGAATCCTTCTTTTTCAAGTACACGGAGTTGGTCAGCTTGTACTTGAGCATTGAATGCCTCCTCTAGACTCGCCTCGCCAGCCAGTGTGAAGAGCATGAGTGCCTTCCCATCAGATGGTACTATTTGGACTTGAGTAGGCATGTTGTTGACCTGCCACCCATTAGGATAGGGAAACTGAAACTTCAACTCCGGATGGTAGAAGACACCATTCTCTGTATAGCCTTGTCTTGGATCTTCACCGTAGACTATCCCATCTATCAGGTCTAGGTAGCTATCTCTATTTACTTTGTAGTTGGTTGATGGTCTCTTTGCCGTAATCTTATCTGTGTACTCATGCACCTTCTCGTATCTATCAGAAGGATCAGGGTGGGTAGATAAGAAGTTAGGTATACCGTCTGCTCCTGCTTCTGCAGATAGTCGCTTAAGCGTCTTGAAGAAGTCAGCCATCTCATGCGAGTCATATCCAGCGTAGGTAGAGTACATGACTCCTAGTTGATCTGATTGACTTTCGTGATCCCTGCTATTTTTGAGCAATAAAAGTCCTAGACCTTGGCTTGCCATATCTGAAAATTGAGCAAACTGTGGGCTGACTATCATCCCAGCTATCAGGCCTACTTGGGCTAGTACTTGTTTAGTCTGTTGCTTGGCTGAGTGACGACCAGTGATGTGACCTATTTCGTGTCCAAGCACACCGGCGAATTCTGCTTCATTGTTAAAGTGAGCCATGATGCCTCTAGTGAAGTAGACATAGCCACCGGGTAGGGCAAAAGCATTGACGACAGGGGAGTCGAGTACCTTAAAGTGGTATTCTAATTCTGGTCTATGGCTGAGCTTACCCATTTGTTTTCCTTTCTGTGTAATGAAGGCTTGCATCTTCTTGTCTTCATACAATCCAAAACTCTGGACTATGCCAGGATCATTCTCAGCTCCGACAGCCAGTTCTCTCTTCTCAGACATGATAGAAAACATCCTTTTGCCTGTCACAGGATTCCTGGCACAACTACTGAGAAGTAGAGAGGTCATTAGGGTGATAAATAGCAAGTGCAGCCTATTCATAATATTTAGTATTATTCTTTATCAATAATGTCAAGACCAAGGTATTTAGTTTCCTTGACTCTAGAATTAACTCTTCCAATATTTTTATTGTAAAAGCATGGCTGCGACTTGCTGCATTCCAGCACTTCCAGACGTAGTGAGGGTAGTGATTTCATGTCGACTATTAATATTGGCCACATTCACAGGGTTTGGATCAATGTAGTATATGGGTGTACTAGGTTTGCAATACTCAGAAAGGCCTACAGCTGGATAGACTTGTAGCGAGGTCCCTATGATGATGACAATATCTGCTTCGACCATTTTGGGAATAGCTCTATCCATCATTGGCACGGCCTCGCCAAACCAGACGATGTGTGGTCTGAGTTGATGGCCGTTAGGACAAAGATCTCCTTCGTTGATATCGTCAAGCCAATCTATGACGTAGCTTTCATCTTGTTCACTTCTTACCTTTCTTAGTTCTCCATGGAGGTGGATAACATGAGTTGACCCAGCTCTTTCATGGAGGTCGTCAACATTCTGCGTGATCACTGTGACAGCATAGTGCTCTTCTAGTTGAGCGATGATCAGATGTCCCTCGTTAGGATCTACTTCGTGGAGTTGCTTACGTCTTTGGTTGTAAAAGTCTAACACAAGCGACCTATTACGAGACCAGCCTTCAGGTGTTGCCACTGTCATGACATCGTGACCTTCCCAAAGGCCATCAGCATCTCTGAAGGTCTTTATGCCGCTCTCGGCACTTACTCCGGCACCACTAAGTACAACTAACTTTTTTCGCATCTATCATCAGATATGTTATCAAGTCAAGTAGGGCAATTACCCACCTTGTTTGATTCAAATATAACCAAAAATTGTATGTGATAATTACCCCATCACAACTGAGCATTGGGCTAGGATTTCGCGGATTTTTGTAAGTCCGGACTTAGACTAGATCTTGAGCATACTCGGACATTTTGAGAACGGTTTTTGCATGTACTCTTGTAGTACATAGGGACTTATGTCAATTTATTTACAAAGCATTTTAAACCAACATTATATGTATGTTGATATAGTTTAATATGTTTTGAATAGTTATTAACTGATTAGAGGATGAAACAAAAATCGCCGATTTTAACACTTTTATTTTTAAGTGTTTTCACTTTTTTACAAGGGCAAGATTTGCACTATTCGCAATTCTACAATGCCCCGCTAACCATCAATCCAGCGCTTACAGGAATCTTTAATGGAGACCAAAGGATTAGTGGAAGCCTCAGAGACCAATGGAGGTCTGTGCCAGTGCCTTGGTTTACAGTGACACTAGGCTATGACCAAAAGTTCTATAGTAAGAAGAAGAGCAAGTCGTTTTTTGGTGGTGGTATTCACTTTAACTATGATAGACAGGGTGATTCCAATTTGACCTTATCTAATATCAATCTTTCGGGAAGTTACAACATGGTCATCAATGATCAGAATGTCTTCACTATTGGATTGCTCGGTGGTTATTCATTTAGAGGTTTCGATACACAGAACCTCACTTGGGATAAACAGTGGGATGGTTCCCAATTTAATGGTTCGACAGGAAGTGGTGAAGATTTTGACTTTACAAGAGTGAGTTTTTTCGAATCAGCGGCTGGGTTCAATTACAGATACCAGAGAAATAGTAGGACTAAGATAGATGTAGGAGTCGGCGCCTTTCATCTAATAGAGCCTCAAGTAGCTTTTTACAATACAGACGATATAAAACTCCCAAGAAGATTCTCAGCATACGGAATCGGTAGTATGAAGTTGACAGACAAGCTTGACTTACAGTTGGACTTAATGTACCAGTTTCAAGGTCCATATGATGAATTACTGTTTGGAGGGTATGTCAATTACTATCTGAATGAGAAAAGAGGAAGGACGACAAGCTTACAACTAGGAGCAGGCTATAGAACTAGCAAGGCTCTCTTCCCTAAGGTGGCAATTAGGTTCAATGAAATATTCGTAGCCTTTAGTTATGATATCGATTTCTCCGAATTCAACCAACATACTAGTGGAAGAGGAGGACCTGAGATCCATGTGCAATATATTATTACCCATGTCAAGCCGCTTGGCATGTTTAAAGTTTGTCCAATATTTTAGTAGAGCCCCAGAATATCCCAAAGACCATGACAAAACACATACTATATACATTCTGTTTGCTTTGCTACTCTGCCTTGTCTTTACAAGGACAGACATTCAGAGCATTCATTGAGGCTGCAGAGAATGCGGTGATCAATGAAGATTACTATAGTGCCTTTAGTTATTATAAGGAGGCACTTGAGTTTGACGAATCAAACTTAGATGTTCAGTATCAATATGCTGAAGCAGCTAAAAACTTCAATGCCTATAGATTGGCAGAGCAAGAGTTCCAAAAGACACTTGACTTAGATAGTACTTTTAAGTACCCAATGACTACTTATAAGTTGGCAACAGTTCAACAACAGTTAGGCAAGTATCAAGATGCTAAAAGAAACTATGAGTTATTCATCAGTGAATACACAGGGAGCGATGATATATTAGTTAGCTCTGCGACTAATGAGATAGAAGCTTGTAATTGGGCTATTGATCAGGAAGATGTCCTCAGTGTCAATGCCGAAGTCGAACGATTAAATGACAATATCAATACCGGCTACTCAGAGTTTGGTGCTGTTAGTCATAATGACGAGTTGTATTACTCCTCATTGAGGTTCGAAAACCAAAATGAAGCATTTGACCCAGAACGATCATTCGCTAAGATATTGAAGTCCAATGATGGAGACTTAGCTGGAGAAGTATTAGAAAATGGAGCAATCAATGATACAAGACTCCATGTTGCGCATTCGTCAATTACAGAGGATAATAAGTTGATATTCTATACGATTTGTGATTATAATAACGCCTATGAAATTAGGTGTGATCTCTACTATAGAACAATAGACGAATCCGGGATGTATGGTGAGTCTATGATGTTGCCTAACTACATCAATAGCCCTAATCATACTAGTACCCAGCCTCATGCTAGTATCAATAAAGAAACCAATGAGGTAGAACTCTACTACAGCACCAATAGAAAGGGAGAGGGTGACACAGAGAGAGGGATGGACATTTATAGGACTACCATGATGTCTGATGGACAATTTACAGAACCTAAGCCTATCACCTCTGTCAATACATCCGGGGATGAGATTACGCCTTTCTTTCATCAAGGGTCTCAGACACTTTACTTTAGCTCAAATGCTGGGTTTAGATTTGGTGGATATGATGTCTTCAAGGCTGCTAGTAATGGGAGTCAGTTCCAAGAAAGAGTCAATTTGGGTAGCTCAATTAATACAAGCTTCAATGATGTCTACTACTCATTGAGTAAGAATGGTCAAGATGCCTACTTCTCTTCCAACAGGATTGGATCGAATTACTTAGATGACCAAGCAGAAGCCTGTTGTTACGATATCTACAAAGCAAGCATAGAGGCTACAATAATCAAGCTCAATGCCTTGACATTCATTAAAAAGAACATGGATGAGCTTGATGGCACAAGTGTAGCATTGTATGATGCCATATCGGGAGAGCTACTAGGCGAGATTAAGGGCGAAGGTACTCATGAGCATATGTTTGACATAGAGTCGGGTAGAGAGTACAAACTAATAGCAATGAAAGATGGATTCGAGTCCGATACCATATTGTTCAATACTTACGATACCAAAGACTCTCTGATTACGAAGAAGTTATTCTTGGAGTCTAAGTGTATAGAATTAGACTTAACCACATTTGAGCAACTCATGGGTCAGCCATTAACTGGTGTTGAAGTAGTTGTTGAAGATCTTACTTATCCTGGAGAGAATGTGAGACGAGTGAATAGAGATGGCAATGACTTTATCTTCTGCCTTGACAAGGATAGAGAGTATAAGATTACTGCAAACAAGCCTGGCTACGAATCATCGTCTATTTTGATTGATACGAGAAGGTCTATTCCTAACAACTCTCTGAAGAGAAAGATATTCTTATCTAAGAGGTTGCCTGACCTTAGCACAATGCTTCCTGTCGTCTTGTACTTTGACAATGACGAGCCAGACAAGCGTACGTATAGATTATATACAGCACGTACTTATACAGATACATACTATCCTTATATCGCAAGAAAGGAAGAGTTTAAGAATAGGTATACTTCACCTTTATCAGCGGCCTATAAAGAAGCGGCTGTAGCTAACATCGAATCATTCTTTGAAGGAGATGTCAAAGGTGGTTATGCTACCATGCAGAAGTTTTTGAGTTCATTGACTGCAAGACTGCAAGCTGGTGACAAATATGAAATACAAATCAAAGGATATACAAGTCCAAGAGCAAGTAATGAATACAACCTTGCCTTAGGACAGCGTAGAGTATTTGCGTTGAAAAACGAATTAAGAGAGTACATGGGCGGTGCATTAGCCAGCTATTTAGATAGCGGAATGCTGAGAATTAAGGATATCTCCTATGGAGAAGAGTTAGCTCCATCTAATGTCAGTGACTCTTACGAAGATCAGAGGGCATCTATCTATAGTGTGGAAGCATCTAGGGAGAGAAGAGCCACTATTGTTGACCTAATTAAACTTAATTAATGTCAGCTATGAAGAATCAATTACTACAGAAACTAGTTATGGTTAGAATATTTGCTACAATCACATTAAGTCTACTTACTCTTGTATTTGCAGGTGAGGTTGGAGCTACACATATTGTTGGTGGAGACCTGAGTTACCAGTGCCTTGGCGACAATGAATATGAGTTTACTCTGACATTTAGAAGAGATTGTGACAATGGTGACCCAGAGGCCAGCTTTGACGACCCAGCAGTGTTGGGAGTGTTTGATAGCAATGGATCTCTGCTTGTCAGCATTGGTGATAATGGAGGCTTGGATATGGCCTTTTCAGGAAAGGATACTATTCACTCTGACTTGTATGCACAGTGTGTGGTAGATGGACCTGATCTATGTATTGAGGAGTCAGTGTACAAGAAGAAGGTTTTCTTGCCTTTTAGACCAGGAGGATACTTGGTTGCTTATCAGAGATGTTGCCGAAATGTCACATTGACAAATGTCGTAGATCCTCTGAATACTGGTAGTACTTACTTTGTCAGAATAGGTCCAAAATCCTACGAAGAGTGTAATAGTGGACCAGCATTCAATGCTTGGCCAGATATCTATATGTGTGCTGATGAGCCGTATTTGTTTGACCACAGTGCCACGGATACTGATGGTGATAGTCTTGTGTATAGACTGTGTACACCGTCGGCTGGTGCTTCTAATGACTATCCGTTACCTCAGCCACCATTTATTCCAGAATTTACTGACTATCCATTTTTTGAAACGATAACATGGAGTACCATCTTTGAAGATAGTAATATGCTTGGTTCGGGAACTCCATTGTCTATTAATGAGACGACTGGTGAACTTACTGCTGTTCCAGGAATGCTTGGTCAATACTTGGTAGGAGTATGTGTTGAAGAATATCGTGACGGTCAGTTGCTCGGTTGGTTGCGTAGAGACTTTCAAGTGAATATTAGAGATTGTGGCGAACCATCATTTGCAGACTTTGACTATTCATTTATAGATTGTGATGATCTAACAGTGGATTTTTCTAATCTCTCAGAGAATTTTGATTCTTACAGTTGGAATTTTAATTATCCAAGTTCTGACCCAGAGTTTCAAAGTGATGAAGTTAACCCTACATTCCAATATTCGGAAGAGGGAACATATGAAGTGCTTCTTACTGGAATCAAAAACAATGGCTGTTCTGCTGATATTATCAAGACAGTCTCAGTCTTTAGTGGCAACGTTCAATTGGACTTTGATATAGCGATTTCTTCATGCGAAGAAAGTACAGTTGACATCATAGTGTCAGATGCAAGCATAAGTATTGATCCTACTATTACGATAGATTCTTATGAGTGGATAGTACTAGTGGATGGATCACCTATTGATGTGGGCACGCAGTCTTCATTTACAATAAGCGAAGTATTCTTTGACGATATAGATGTGACACTCAATGCAATTACTAGCACAGGCTGTCCACTTACTTTAACACAGAGTACAACACTCGGTGACTTGTTGCCAACCGCAAATTTCGAAACTACATTATTGCAATGTTACGCTAATGGATATCAAATACAATTGACAGATATGTCTACATCACCTTCAGGTACGCCTGAGATGTGGAGTTGGTCAGTAAGCAGTGGATCATCATCTACCTTATATATGGGGTCATCAATTATTATTGATGCTCTTGACGGATCTATTATTGAGTTAGAAACCACATTTAGCAATGGGTGTGTAGCCTATGGGACAGATACATTAATGGTGGTCGATGAAATTTTGCCAACAGTAATTCTTACATCAAGCGCTGATGATTGTGAAGTAGAAGATGATGTGTTTAGTGTCAGTTTTACTTCTGACTTAGTTGGAGGATCATTTGGAGGTGAAGTGACAGACTATGTTTGGACAGTAACATCTGGAACTCAGACAGTCAATTATTCAAGTGAAACAATTGTTATTGACCTGATTGAAGGACAGTCAGTTGATGTTGACCTAGAAGTCACCTTTGACAATGGTTGTTCAGTTTCAGCAAGTGAGACAGTTACTTCTGGAGATTATATCCCAGCTGTGACAATTTTGCTCGATGATGTTGAGTGCAATGATGCCGACCAAGTGATAGCAACATTTAGCTATGAGATCACAGACGGAGCTGGAATCAATAATCAAGATTGGACAATAGAGACTAATGGCGATACATTCAATGAAACTGATTCGGTTATAGTTGTAACTGTAGATGCTAATTCTGAAGTGAATGTATCTGTAGAAGTTACCCTTGATAATAACTGTGTAGTTTCCGCCTCAGAGACCTTCGAAATGGGTGGTGTAAGTCTTGTTACCCCAACCTTTGATATTTCTATAAACGATTGTAGTAATCAAGACGCCATTGCAATTACAGTTGTCAATACTACAGATGCAGAAGATGTAACCACAGTAGATTGGATTTATACGATTAATGGAATAGAAACTACTGCGACAGGCAATACGGTAGATATACTTGTAGGAGCTAGCGATACTTTGGATATTCAATTATCACTAGCTTTCGAAAATGCATGTGTTGCAACTACACTTGAAGAGTCAGTGATCTTGGACATTCCGAGTATAGTATTCACTGGTGATCCAATTCTCTCTTGTGAAGGTATGGAAGTGCCAGTTGTAGCTAATCCAAATTCAGAATGGACCTATACATGGGCACCTACAGATGGACTAAATTTTGGTTCGGATACTGACTTTAGCAACCCAATAGTCGCAGCAATGAGTCCTACAGTATATACTGTTACAGTAAGTAACGGAATATGTGAGGTAGAGTCTAGTATTATGATTACCACAATGAGCAATGATGACTTAGCTATAGCTGGGACTAGCCAGACTTGTGATGGTGCTTTTGAAATATTCGTGCAAGAGCCTTTAGCAGGGATTACTTATGAGTGGTCAGATACTCCGACATTTGAAACCATTATTGCAACTGGTCCAACATTGAGTGGTACTCTTACGGAAGGTGTTGCATTTGACACCTATTTTGTGCAGATTCAAGGTGACAACCCTTTATGTTTGATTGGATCTCAATCATTTCAAGTGAATGATGCAAGTGTAGATATAGAGCTAGTTCAGCCATTTACGATATGTAAGGGTGATACGTCTCAATATTTTGTGATTAATAATAATATCGACGATGAATTGACATTTGATTGGGGAGATGATCCTAGAGTGATTGATGCAAGTAATGGGATGACTCCGATGATAGGCGTCTCTGATGACGAAGAAGACTTTGTCTTGTATGTTTCAGTGACTAATCAATATGGATGTACAATGGCGGATAGCCTCGAAGTTGTTTTGAATGATCAACCAGAATTAGTACTAGACTATGAATTCGAACAATGTGGAGAACTTACGGTTTGTTTCACACCTTCTGGTAATCCAGCCAACTTATATATTTATAATTTTGGAGACCCTGCATCTAGTCAGAATGATGCAATTGGGGTAGACCTATGCCATACCTTCTCAGACTTTGGCAACTACGAGGTTGCACTTTCTGGAGTTGGAGCTTTATGCTCAGGCAATGTGTTGACACAGACTATTCCAGTATTCGACTTGACAGAAATCACAGTCGATGGATTTGATACGAATGCAGTCAGTATTTGTGCTAATGACACAGTATCTTATACTATCAATACTGATGTCCCTGCTGAGTTTATATTTTGGTGCTTGGATGATAATAATCCAATCCAATCAGGCTATGACTTGACATTAGTACCTTACGTGCAATCAGGCAGTGGAGTGGCAGATGGGTTTGTGGTCTTGCCATCTCAACAAATTATTCAGACAGACCAGATCATCGTAAAAGTTCAAACTAGCGATGAGTGTATCTTTAGTGACAGCTTGAATATAGATGTCTATGACTTTGGTCCGAATAGTGAAAATCCATCTTTTGAATTTGACTATCTAGGGTTTGACTGTGCTACAGAGTTACACTGTTTTGAATCCAATACAGACGCTGGCGGATTTATTGAGTGGAATATTACAGGACAAGACTATAATGAAACAATATTAGGTACGAGTAGCCCATGTTTTGACTTTGCTGGTACTGGTTCTGGTACATACACTGTTACTGTTAGTGCTCCAGGAGCTCCGTGTGACATTATACCAGTAAGCCAAGAAGTCAATATTCAAGATATGCCATTCGTCAATGTAGTAGGAGTGTCAGGAGATACAGTTAGCTACTGTCTTGGAGAAGCATTGACACTAGAGGCCCAGACCAATACACTAGAATCAATGATTAGTTGGTGTGATGCTGATGGCAATCAAATCGAGACAGGTCCAACATATACCTTTACTCCTTCAAGTGCTGGTGTACTATCAGTAAAACTTGCGGGAAGTACGGCATGTATCGACACAACACTAATCACTTATGTGCCATATGACTTTGGTCCAGGCACAGAAATCGAGCAGTTAGATTTTGATTTTGCCCAATTAGATTGTAGTAGTTTAGAACTTTGCTTTGAGGCTAATACTGATGCAGGTGGAGCTCTTGTTTGGGACATTACTGGAAATGGAGCAGATGAAACAATATTGGGAACCCAGTTTCCATGTTTTGATTTTGCTGGTACAGGATCAGGGACTTACACAGTTACTTTAAGTGCTCCAGGAGCACCTTGTGATATTCAACCAGTTAGCCAAGAAATCTTTGTTCAATCAATGCCAACAGTAGATGTGATAGGAGCAGAAGATGGGGTAGTGAATTACTGCCTAGGTGATGAGTTGACGTTAACGGCTCTGACAGATGCACCAGATTCATTGATCTCTTGGTGTAACCTTGATGGAGTAGAAATAGCTACTGGGTCGATGTATACATTTGTACCTTCGGAAGAAGGCATGCTCTCAGTGAAACTTGATGTGGGCTCTGAGTGTAATGATACTACACTGATATCCTACATTCCGTACGATTTTGGTCCTGGTACAGAGATAGAAGATCTGAGTTTTACAGTTGATCAACCAGATTGTGCTGTAGATGTCATTTGCTTTGAAGCTAATACAGATGCAGGAGGAACTATATTTTGGACTATCAGCGGCAATGGAGCTCAAGATACTATTCTAGGAGATCAATTTCCTTGCTATGACTTTTCATTAACAGGTTCAGGTAGTTACACAGTTGGACTCTTTGCGTTTGACTCGCCTTGTCCAGTCAACTTTGATGTGCAAGATGTCATGTTTGGTAGTCAAGGAGATATTAGCATAGTCGGATATGATGACAATGTAGTAAACTATTGTATAGGTGACTCAGTTACCCTTATAGGTAATTCTACGGCGTCGAATCCAGTATATTCTTGGTGTGAGAATGGAGTAGAGATAGCGCAAGGGCAGGAGTTTACCTTCTTAGGTTCAGATTATTCTGAGTTGACTCTTAAGTTAGGAAGTGGAGGGGTATGCGGAGATACCTTGTTACTTGATATACTGCCATATGATTTCGGACCTGGCACTGAGAACGATTCATTGTTCTTTACAGCTACTCAGCCAGATTGTGAAAGTACAGAAGTTTGCTTCAGTGCTAATACAGATGCAGGAGGCACTATCCAATGGTTGATAGCTGCAGACACAGGCTTTTTTGATACATTTACTGGTGTCCAAGATACTTGTTATGTCTTTGATATCTCTGCTACTAACGAATACACAGTAAGCATCAGTGCTCCAAATGCACCTTGTCCAGTTCAGCCATATAATCAAGTGCTAAACATTTATGACGAGATTCCAGAAGTTGAAATTTCTGGTGATGATATTGTCAATGCTTGTGACGGAGATCAAGTGACTCTAATGGCTACATCAAACCTTGGAGCTGGTGAGATTACTTGGTGTGATGGTAATGGTGTCACCGTAGGAAGTGGTGAAGTATTAGAGATCACAGTTAGCATGATGTCTACTTACATTGCAAAAGTAGGTGGAGTTCCTGGATGTACTGATGCTGATACAGTTTCCTTACAAGGACTCAACGTGGATGATGCTTTTATTGATGCACCAGATTTTGACTGTTCTAACGAGCCTATCCAAGTGAGTGTAGAAGGGCTTCCTGACGGAGATTACATCTACACGTGGGGGCCTGATACATGTTTTATTGGTGACATTACTGGACAGACAGCCATGGTCGATGGAGTATATAGCAAAGAGATATTTGTAACCATCATGGAGAGTACAAGTGGTTGTACTGCTACATTGGCAGATACATTGTTACTTGCTGGCTTTGGTGACCTCAGCTTAGAAGTAACACCTAATGATACGATATACCTTGGCGAAGAAGTTATTCTCACAGTACTCGATGGGGAAGACTTTTGGGACTATGAGTGGAGTACAGGTGACAATGGCACTGGGGTTGTTGAGGTGGAGGATGAGTCGACACAATCTAACATCTACTCTGTGACTGTTACTGATGAGAATGGTTGTACAGAAGTACTTGAAATGCTAATTACAGTGTTGCAGCCTCAATGTAATGACGATGATATCTTCATACCAACAGCATTCTCTCCAAATGGAGATAGTAACAATGATGTCCTCTTTGTAAGAAGTAACTCTGTCGAGGATGTTGAATTCTTTGTCTATGATAGATGGGGAGAAGAAGTATTTAGATCTGATAATATCAATATTGGTTGGGACGGAACATATAACGGAGAACAATTAGCTCCTGACGTCTATGCTTATTGTGTTAAGATAACCTGTACTAATGACGAGAAATATGTCAAGTCAGGGAACGTGAGCCTCTTGAGGTAAGCAAAAACGAATTTTACGGTTTTTACTCAAATTTTACAAGTTTAGAGGTTGTCTGTGGTTAGGCAACCTCTTTTTTTTAAAGTATATTGGCAGTCTAATGATAGATCAATTATTACGATTACAATTCTCAAGCGTTATACTATTACTAGTACTACCGCTGGTGTCGGTTGGGCAAACCAATAATGGATTTTACTTTGACCACCTTGCTATTGAGCAAGGACTGAGTCACAATACAGTGAATACTATTATTCAAGATAAGTTTGGTTATGTATGGATTGGGACTGACAGTGGCTTGAATAAATTTGATGGAGTAAGTCTAACAAGGGTTCCATCATCTCAGTCAATTGATATTCCCGAGAGCTACATTGGATCAATGATTACTGCCTTATTGGAGGATAGTCAAGGAGGACTTTGGGTTGGATCTAGGAGTCATGGAGTGAG
The DNA here is from genome assembly GCA_020631405.1 of Saprospiraceae bacterium. GTDB lineage: Bacteria > Bacteroidota > Bacteroidia > Chitinophagales > Saprospiraceae > JAHDHH01. Next base: position 58,540 of record JAHDHH010000010.1, on the reverse strand, counting down.
TTATAAAGCACCACATAAAGCAGAATTTGACAGCTTTTATAATCATCCAGAACTCTCAGCGATTCTTGGTAGTGAAGTATACTCTATAGTTGAAGACAATACCAAATCTATTTGGATATGTACTATTGGGGCTGGACTGTGCAAATACAATCCCGAAACTGGAGATGTCATAAGATACAATACTGCTTCAGGTACAATTCCAACAGATAGAGTATTTGATATTGTTCAAGGCTCTAATGATGCGATGTATCTTGTTACAGATCAAAGTGGAGTATTCATGCTGGATGAATCATCTGGCACTTTCCATCAATTGGATATCGCCTCGCTTAGCAACCTTAAAGGCTATCGAAAGCGATTGGTCCATCATGAGAGCCACCTATGGGTAGCTTCAGAAGGTTCGGGTTTATTTGATATTGACTTAGAAGCCAATACTGCGGTAAACTATCGAACAGACTCAAGTGTAAGTTCAATTTCGAGTAATACTATCAGGGATATCATAATAGAGGATAATAGAGTCATATTCGCTACAGATGGAGCTGGGATTGGTACTATCGATCTACTTACAGGACAGACAACCTCACAACGTGCAAGTCAGCAATTTGAAAATTATCTAAACTCTGACGCCTTACTTTGCCTTTTTAAGGATATGAACAAAAACCTATGGATTGGGACGTTCAATGGTGGAGTGAATATTTACGATAGCAGTAAGACTAGAATTGATCATTTTTCAGGTTCATTGATTGCGAATAGACTGGCATCTAAGTCTATACTTGCTTTTGATGAGTTAAGTGGAGGACAATTGATCTTTGGTACTGACGGTGGAGGTATTGGTATGATTGATTCGTCATTGAAGTCAATTGAGATATCTCCAATCAATCGTTTGATCAATGGTTCAATCATTAAGTGCCTACATGTTGATAATACAGATAATGTTTTGTGGATCGGTACATATGGATCGGGATTAGAAAGACTAGATCTGCTCTCGAAAGAGGTTACTAATTATAATTATGGAGAAAACGTCCTCTCAAATAGCTCTGTTTGGTCCTTAGATCAGCGGTCAAATGGCCAATTGTGGATTGGCACGTTGGGTGGCGGAGTCAATGTCTTTGACCCTATGGATGATTCATTTATCCATTTTGATCATGACCCGAATGATAGTACTACACTTGCTGAGAAAGTAGTGGTGTCAGTGTTGGTTACAGAGGATGATGTTCCTTGGGTCGGCACTAGTAGCAAAGGAGTGGGGTACTTTGATGATCGCAATCAATCCTTTACTAACTTTAAGCATTCTAGAGATGATAGTACCAGTCTAAGTAATAATAATGTAAGAGCCTTGCATCAAGATGCCAACGGAGTTATATGGATTGGGACAGATGGTGGAGGTCTGAATAAGTACCTTGGAAACCAACAGTTTAAAAGTTACAAGACTGACGATGGTCTGATGTCAAATAGTATAATGTCTATCGAAGATGATGAGCAGGGATATATTTGGGTGTCATCACTAAAAGGTATTTCAAGACTTGACCCAGAATCAGAACAGTTTGTCAATTTTTATTTTGACGGAAAAGAGATAAATCAATTCAATCAGCAATCGAGTATCCTTTATAAAGGAAATCTCTTGTTTGGAGGAATAAATGGGATTCATAGTATTAATACGGCTAAGGTGCAAGGAGATGTCTCAGACAATCCCATAACATTTACTAGCCTATACGTGCTCAATAAGCAGATTTTGCCTAATGAAGAGCACCATGGAGTTGTGGTCTTAGATCAAGCATTGGAAGATGCAGAAGAAATAGAATTGTCATATCGGGATAAATCTATTACTCTGCACTTTACTACGTTTGATTTTGTAGGCAAGTCTTTCGAACCTTATTACTATTTTCTAGAAGGGTTTAATGAAGAGTGGCAAGTGTTGGATAAGGATGCTCACAGTATCACCTATACAAATCTAGATCCAGGAAAGTATCTCTTGAAGGTGACAAGGGGAAATGCTGAAAGGCAGTTAAGACTAATTGTAAAGCCTCCTTTTTGGGAGACCACTTGGTTCCGATTATTGATTCTGCTATTGAGTCTTGGGCTTTTGAAAGTTGGGTATGATTTTTTACAACGTAGACAAAAGGAAAGGCACGAAAAGGAACTCCTAGATGCTCAGAGCAAAATCCTCGCATTGAAAAATGAGAAGCTAGAGACAGAAATAGATGCGAATAATAGTAAGCTACTGTTTTCTACTACTCAGATGGCTCATAAAAACACCATACTGATAGGAGTGAAGGCAGAGTTAGAAAAGATTCAAGATGAGAAAAAGATCAGTTTGAGAAAAACGATTAGAGTACTTGAATCGGAACTACAGAGTGGGGATTATTGGAATGAATTCAATATTTACTTTGACAAAATTGATAAGAACTTATTAAAGTCTTTAGTCAATGAGTATCCAGTATTAACCAAGAATGATTTACGACTATGTGGACTGCTGAGACTTAATCTAAATACCAAAGAAATTGCCTCACTATTGAATATCTCCTTGAGAGGAGTAGAAAAGGCAAAATATCGACTAAAGAAAAAATTGGGACTCACAGCTGAGACGAATTTGGATAGCTTTATTCAATTGTATAATGTCAAAAAGTGAATATTGAGTAGAATTTTAATTACTTGATGCTCATAGCATTAGGAGCATTGTCGTAGTTTTGTCGTAATGAGTGTTGCTTACAGGATTGTTTTTATGACTCATATTTAATTCTATTATAAACCTTAGTATGAAAATGTCTACATCTAACCTCACATTGGTATTGAATTAGACGCAAACTATTTATCTATGAAGTACTGCATTTCTGTATTTTTAATAATTCTTGCCTTCGCGGCATGCAAAGAACCAGAAGATAGTAACAGTAGCTCGACTGATGTGAGCAATTTCCAAGTTCAAATTGATATCCTAGACGGCTCTACAGGCTTTGTAAGCATTACAGCTTCAGCTGACAATGCATTACTATTTGAATATGACTTTGGAGATGGATCAATCTCTTCTACACCCAATGGCTATATAGAGTATAATTATGCAAGTGGAGGCTTTTATGAAGTTTCTGTAAAAGCAATTGGAGCTGGAGATAGATTTTTGAAATACACTGAAAATATTGTTGTGGACTTTGGCGATCCTGATAACTTGCTTCCAGGATACACCACGCCACTCTCTTATGATGGTATGGACTTAGTCTGGGCAGATGAGTTTACAGGTAATACACTTAATTCATCTATCTGGAAGCACGAAATTGGTGACGGATGTCCTAATCTATGTGGATGGGGGAACAATGAATTGGAATATTACAGAGCTCAGAACACCACTCTAGCAAATGGAGTTGTAACCGTTGAAGCTCGACAAGAAAATTTCGGTGGTAGGAATTATACTTCAAGTAGAATTAAGACACAAGGAAACTATGCATTTAAGTATGGTCGTGTAGATATTCGAGCTAAGATGCCTCGAGGTAAGGGTATGTGGCCTGCTTTGTGGATGCTAGGCAGCAATATTACTTCTGAAGGATGGCCGAGTTGTGGTGAGGTTGATATCATGGAAATGATTGGAGGCAAAGAGTCAATTACCTATGGTACTGCACACTGGGATTTTCAAGGTACTTACGCTAGTGATGGAGATAACTATGACAATCAAGTAGGCATAGATGATGAGTTTCATGTGTTTAGCATCGACTGGGATCCGAATAGAATCATATGGTACTTCGATGATAAAGAATACTACACATTAAGTATTACAGATCCAGAGATGAGTGAGTTTCACCAGTCTTTCTTTTTCATATTGAATGTAGCTGTTGGGGGTAATTGGCCTGGATCGCCTGATGCAACCACAGAATTTCCAGCTCAAATGCAAGTGGATTATGTAAGGGTTTTTCAAGACCAATAATTATAAATAACAATTAACTAACTAACTAAACGAAATATTTATGTTTAATCGTAGCATTGCAATTGTGATATTGCTACTAGCATATTCCGCATTAATGGGTCAGACTATTGATGTTTCAGGAACAGTGCTAGATCAAGTGTCACAAGAAACAATCATTGGTGCCAATGTACTAGTGAAAGGAACTACACAAGGAACCATCACAGATATTGACGGTTCTTTTGAGATCAAGAATGTATCTCCCACCGACATTCTTACAATAACCTATATTGGATATGAAGCCCAGGAAGTGTCTATAGAAGGAAGGACGCAGATAGAGGTATTACTTGGGGTTCAAGCCAATGAACTTGAGGAGATAGTAGTGGTAGGTTATGGTAGACAAAAGAAGAAAGTGATTACTGGAGCAATAGCCTCACTTGATGCTGAAGAGATTACAAAGGCTCCCATCGCAAGGGTAGAGCAGGTACTTCAAGGTAGGACTGCTGGTGTTCAAGTAACTAATCAATCTGGGCAACCCGGTGAGGAGCCAACAGTTAGAGTTAGAGGTGTAGGTACTACTGGAAACCCAACTCCATTATACATTGTTGATGGATTTCCAGTAGGTGGGATAGACTACCTTAACCCTGGAGACATTGAAACAATTGACGTCTTAAAGGATGCCGCTTCAGCTGCAATATATGGTGCTAGAGCCGCAAATGGCGTTGTATTGATTACCACTAAAGGTGGTTCAGAGGGCAAGATGTCCGTAACATATGATGCCTACTATGGTATGCAAAATGCTACCAATAAGCTAGACATGCTCAATGCAGATGAGTATAAAATGCTGATGAATGAAGGGGCAAGAAATGGTGGCCTTACAGAACCGTTTGACGAATTAGAGATCTCTCAGTTTGATACTGATTGGCAAGATGCTCTGTTCCAAAAGAACGTACCAATGCAGTCACATCAGATTTCATTGAGTGGAGGTACGAAGCAGTCTTCATTTCTATCAAGTATGTCATACTTTACACAAGGAGGAATCATAGGAGGAGAGAAGTCTCAGTTTGATAGGTATACAGCTAGAGTTAATGCCAACCATCAAGCAAATAAGTATATTAAGATTGGAAGTAACCTAGGGTATACCCACTTAATCAGAAGAAGTGTAGCTTCCAATACATCATTCACGGGAGCATATAATGGTGCTCTTAACCTTGATCCTTTGACTCCGGTGTATGAAGAAAGAGAAAATGTGCTTGCAGAATACCCATACAACGTAGAGCCTGTAGTATCTAATGCTGATGGTCAAATTTATGGTATTAGTCAAAACGTTGGAGCAGAGATTGTCAATCCATTAGCTCTATTAGAGATAGACAATGCAACTACTAGAAAAGATCAACTAGTTGGAAATATGTTTGCTGAGGTTGAGCCAATTAAGAATCTTAGAGCTCGAACGAGTTTTGGTATAGACTTGGCCTATGTGTTAGATGATTCATTTAAGCCATTGTTTTATTTGAATGGGGCTCAATTGAATGATAATCAGACCTCTGTTAATAAGGATATTGATAGATATTTCACATGGCAGTGGGAGAATACATTAGCTTACGATTTTAAAATCAACAACGATCACAGCTTTGGACTCTTAGCTGGTACTACAGCTAATGAGTTTGCCTTTGAAGACCTTGGAGGATTTAATGCAGATGTACCTACTGATGATCCAGAGCATGTCTACTTGAACCAAGCTACAGATACACTCTGGAGAAGTAGTGGTGGAGCATATGATTCTGCGCTGTTTTCATTATTTGGAAGAGTTAACTACAGCTACAAGGACAGATACTCATTGACTACTACAGTAAGACGAGATGGTTCGTCTAAGTTTGGAGAAAATAATAGATACGGTGTATTCCCTTCAATTGGTTTAGCTTGGGTAATCAGCGAGGAGCCATTTATGAGTTCTTTAGGATTTTTGAATTATGCTAAGCTAAGAGGTTCGTGGGGTGTGAATGGTAACCAAGAGATAGGTAACTACCAATTCGTGTCATCTATCATTCAGAATAGAAGGTATACATTCGGAAATGGTTCTGAGGTAGGATCTTCTCCAGCATTTATTGAAAATGCAGACATCGCTTGGGAGGAGTCAAGACAACTTAACTTTGGTTTAGACTTTGGTATGTTAGAAAATCAAATACAGGGATCATTAGATTACTATGTAAAGACTACCAAAGGACTACTAGAAAGAGTAGCAATTCCTGGACACGTCGGTAATGATGGTCCGATTTCGAATGTAGGAAGTGTGAGAAATGAAGGTGTAGAGCTATCATTAAACTATAGAGATAAGGCAGGTCCAGTCGGCTTCTACGTCGGAGTGAATGGCGCTTACAATGTCAATGAAATGACTGAAATAGGTAATGCAGAGAAAGTAATACCTGGTGCTGGATGGGCAGTAGCTGGAGCAGTGACTCGAACTGAAGAAGGATTGCCAATAGCTTACTTCTGGGGATATCAAACAGACGGAATCTTCCAGAATCAAGCAGAGGTCTTCTCCCATATTAGTGCTGATGGAGAATTATTACAACCAGTTGCAGTACCTGGAGATGTGAGGTTTGTCGATACTAACAATGACGGAATCATCAATGAAGATGATAGAACATTCATCGGTAATCCTACCCCTGACTTTACATTTGGGTTGAATACATCACTGGATTACAAGGGAGTTGATTTATCATTATTTTTCCAAGGGGCATTAGGTCATCAAGTATTCAACGGTACTCAGAGAAGAGACTTGAGATTTACTAATAGAACTACCACATATCTTGACAGATGGACAGGCGAAGGTACATCAAACGAAATTCCAAGATATACTTGGATTGATACTAACGGTAACGATAGAGTATCTGACCTTTATGTGGAAGACGCGTCTTACATGAGGTTGAAGAATATCCAGATTGGGTACACATTCAGCTCTGCAAGTATGAAGAAAGTCGGTGGACAAAGCTTGAGAGTCTATGTCTCAGGAGAAAATGTGTTTACCTTGACTAAGTATACAGGTATTGACCCAGAAATTGGAGCTCAAGGATATTTTGATTCCAATGGAAACTACAATGCCTTCAACGTAGGTATTGACAGAGCCATTTATCCACAGGCTCGAACATTTAGAATTGGTGTTTCTCTAACTTATTAATATTTGAACAATGATGAATTTAAATTTATATATAAAAGTAATAGTAACTGTTGTTGTATGCTTATTAGCTACGAGTTGTGGAGATGATTTCTTGGATAGACAACCAAGGGATAGAATAGTATCTTCTAACTTCTACAAAACAGAAAAAGATGCACAGCAAGCACTCGTAGCTGTCTACGATGCTTTACAATATCAATCCTCTCCAGGAGTATCTTGGGCACCTATGTGTACGGTTCTTGATATCCTATCTGATGATGCCTTAGCTGGAGGATCAGATGCCAATGATGGTATGCAGCAACAAGAGTTGAATACATACAATTGTCCAACGACCAATCCTATTGTTCACTCTATCTGGTTGAAAAACTATACAGGAATCTACAGAGCTAACTTATTCTTAGAAGTTATAGGAGACATTGAGGCAAGTGAAGAGTTTAAGAAAAGAACAATAGCTGAGGTGAAGTTCATGAGAGCTTACTTTTACTTAGAGTTAGTAAGATGTTTTGAGAATATTCCATTACTTACAGCTACGATTAGTGGTCCTTCTGAGTATAGTCAAACACAGAATGATCCGAATGAAGTGTATGCTCAAATCTTCCAAGACCTTCAAGATGCAGCTGCAGACCTACCTACAAGTGTTCCGTCTAATGAGTTAGGTAGAATTACTAAGTGGGCTGCTCAAGGATTATTAGCAAGAGCTTATGTATTCCACAAAGGAGTATACGGCACTCAACTCTCTACTAGTCAAGGACAAGTAGATGATACCTACGTCCTTGCACAGTTAGAAGATATCATTCAGAATGGGGGCTTCATGTTATTGGAGGACTTTAGTCAGAACTTTAGACTAGCTGGAGAATTTGGTACTGAATCAATTTTCGAAATTTCGCATGGTGATAGTCCTGCATGGTGGGATTGGGGATACTTGAGAGGTGGAGAAGGTAATCTAGCTGCACAAATGCAAGGACCAAGAGTAACTGGGTCTGAGAACTGGGATAGAGGTTGGAGTTTTGCCCCTGTAACAGAACAACTCTACCAATTGCTAGATGGCGATGGAAGACTTGATGGAACGATAGTGACTGAAAACCAATTAGATGGTAACCTAGTAAAAGGATACCAGCATACTGGTTACTATTCAAGAAAGTATACTTCCGATGCTGAGCATTGGGGTTCTGATGGTCAGTTTGAGCATAACAGGACATGTAATTATAGAATTCTGAGATATTCAGATATCCTACTTATGGCTGCTGAACTCGGAAGTAGCAATGGACAACAATACTTTGATATGGTAAGAGCAAGAGCGGGAATGCCAAGTATTCCTCTGAATGAGGACAATCTGTTCGAAGAGAGACATAGAGAGTTTGCCTTAGAAGGAATTAGATATTTTGATGTCGTAAGGAGAGGAGAGTCTTACGCTAACTCTGAGTTGACATCAAACAATGAAAGAGGTCAGTTTTACGAAGGTGACCAGCAGATTTTTGAGCATACATATGATCCATCAAAAAGAGGCTTTTTACCTATACCACAAACTGAAATTGATTTGTCTAATGGAGTATTTCTACAAAATGTTGGATATTAGTAGAATCTTGACAAGACAAATTGATTTTCAAACGAATAGAAATGATAAGATTATATAGTATTCTGTTGCTGGGCTTGATGTCGTGTGCAACTGTCACTAGTCAAAATAAGACTGTTGACGATAAGGTAGATGACTTACTAGCAAAGATGACACTAGAAGAAAAGATTGGTCAAATGAACCAATACTCTAGTTTCTTTGATGTGACTGGTCCTGCTCCCAAAGAGGGAAGCGCTAAGGAAAGGTACGAACACATCAGATCGGGAAGAGTAGGTTCGGTACTCAATGTAAGAGGTGTCAAAGAGGTCAGAAAGATGCAAGAACTAGCAGTAGAAGAGTCGCGTCTAGGTATCCCATTGATATTTGGTTATGACGTGATCCATGGGTATAGTACACAGGCACCTATCCCATTGGCAGAGTCTGCAAGTTGGGATCTAGAAGCAATTCAGAATAGCGCTAGACTTGCAGCGAAAGAAGCAGCAGCTACGGGACTCAATTGGACATTTGCTCCGATGGTTGATATTTCTAGAGATGCTAGATGGGGTAGAGTCATGGAAGGAGCTGGTGAGGACCCTTATTTAGGAAGTAGGATTGCAGAGGCAAGAGTTATAGGGTTTCAAGGTGATGATTTGTCATCACCAGAGACTATTGCTGCTACTGCTAAGCATTTTGCTGCCTATGGCTTTGCTGAATCAGGTAAGGATTATAATACGGCTGATGTGGGCTTGTCCACTCTTTATAATGTCATACTGCCGCCATTCAAGGCAGCAGTTGATGCAGGAGTGAGGACGTTTATGAACTCGTTCAATGAGCTCAATGGAGTTCCTGCTACTGGTGATGTCTTCCTTCAAAGAGAATTATTAAAGGGAGAATGGGGTTTTAATGGGTTTATAGTATCTGACTGGGGGTCTATTATTGAGATGGTAGACCATGGTTATGCCGCTGATGCTAAGCATGCTTCTGAGCTAGCTGCTAATGCTGGTTCGGATATGGATATGGAATCCAATGCTTACGTTAACCACTTAGCTGCGTTGGTGGCTGAGGGAAAGGTCGACGAAACAAAAATCAACGATGCTGCAAGAAGGATATTGAAAGTAAAGTTTGAGCTTGGATTATTCGATGATCCATATAAGTATTGTGACGAGGCACGAGAGTCAAGTACATTAGGAAATACTGAGCAGAAGGAGGGAGCTTTGGACATGGCTAAGAAGTCAATGGTCTTATTGAAAAATCAGGATAATCTCTTACCATTACCTAAGTCAGGAAAGAAAATTGCCATCATAGGCCAACTAGCAAATGATAAGAATAGTCCTTTAGGAAACTGGAGAATGGGTGCTTCAGACAATACGGCTGTATCTGTTGTAGAAGGTTTTGCACAGTATTCAGGCAATAAGGTTGTTTACGAACAAGGTGTTAAGTTATTTGACGGTCAAGAGATATTTGCGATGCATATTGATGTCAATGAAGACGATAATAGCGGAATTGAGGAAGCAGTCAAAGTAGCACAAGAAAGTGATGTAGTTGTCTTGGTGGTAGGCGAACATGGATACATGTCAGGCGAGGGGAGAAGTAGGGCTAACATAGGACTACCAGGACTACAACAAGAGATGCTTGAAGCCATCATGGAGGTCAATAACAATGTGGTCCTAGTCTTAATGAATGGCAGACCGCTAGCAATCAATTGGGCTGACCAACATGTTCCAGCTATTCTTGAAGCTTGGCAACCAGGTACAATGAGTGGAGATGCAATAGCTCAAGTAGTGTTTGGAGATTATAATCCAAGTGGAAAGTTGCCGATGACCTTTCCTAAGGATGTAGCTCAGGTTCCGATTTATTACAATCATAAGAATACAGGTAGACCGGGTCCTAAGGATGTAGTGTTTTGGTCTCACTATTCTGATATGACTAATGAGCCATTGTACCCATTTGGATATGGATTGAGTTACTCTTCGTTTGAGTATTCAGATCTTTCTACTGCAACTGTAGATGGTAAAGTTAAGGTTAGTGTCACTGTTAAGAATACAAGTAGTGTAGATGGAGAAGAGGTAGTTCAGCTTTACATTAGGGATAAAGTGGCCAGTGTTACAAGACCAGTGAAAGAATTGAAAGGCTTCGAAAAAGTAAGTATCAAAGCAGGGGAGAGTCAGCAAGTTTCATTTACCCTAACTGATAAAGAGCTTGGCTTTTATAATAACAAAGGTGTTTACATTGTAGAACCCGGCGAATTTGATATTATGGTTGGGGGTAGTTCTGCTGCTGGACTCACTGATACCATTACACTATAGATATAAGTAATCAGGTTGTGGGATTTGTAAGGTTTTAGCTCATGAAGTAAGAACAACAAATCCCACAACTTACACTTGCGTTCAGGGATTCAGCTTGTCCTCCACCTTGTATGGTAATAATCTCAACTGCTTGATTTCGAATAGATTTTGAAGGACCTTTTCCTTCATTACCAATGACTAGTATTCCTTTATTAGGCTTAATGACATTAAATAATGACTTTCCATCTAGGTCTGCAACGTATACTGGCATTCCTTCATGCTTAACACTAATATCTTCCCATGTATTCACTTCTACAATAACTCGGGTATAGCTACCCATACAAGATTGTATAACCTTAGGATTGTCAAGTTGGGCCGATTGTGGCGATAAAGACACCTTGTGAATGCCATACCAATCAGCTATTCTAATAATGGTGCCTACATTTCCTGGATCCTGGACATTGTCAAGGTGAATGATCCAGTTAGTTTCATAGCTAGAATTGACTTCGAAATCTGCATGTAGAATACAAATGACATGCTTATTGGTCTTGACGCTACTGATAGTATTGATATCTTTTTCAGATGCTACAATTATCTTGTCATTGAGGCGTTTTATTTGGGAATCTTCAAGCCAATCTTGTGATGCAATAATCATATCTACCGCATCGGGTATATTTCGTATTACTTCAAGACATGATTTACTGCCTTCAACAAGAAATTTCCCATATTTTTGTCTGTGCTTTCGCTGATGGAGTGCTTTTGTAAATTTCTTGAGGTTATTTGTAAGCATGCTATAATTTATTATTCTCAATATGAGATTTCAAAGATATTGTTTTTACTTGGTCTTATTGCTCCTCGCTTGTAGTTGCAATACCACGAAGTATTTGCAAGAAGACGAATCGTTTCTTAGGAAGAATGCGATCAAGTTTAGTAATGCTCAGAATGCCTCAGATCTTCCACTCCTAAGATATGAGTTGGAATCACTCTTTGAGCAAGAACCAAATTCTAATTACTTGTTCGTACCGAGTAGATATTTCCACTATAGGAATATGAGAAAGGACAGTAGCAAGTGGTTCAACAAGTGGATCAGAAAGAATGTCGCCGAGCCACCAGCTATTTACAGTCAAGAGTTAGAAGATCTCACAGCTCAAAATATCAATAAGTACCTAGTCAATAAGAAGGGGTTCTACAATGCTAAAGTCACAAGCGAAGAAACAACCTTGGGAGACTATTCCTTCGTTGATTATACTATTGACCTAGGTAAGCGATATAAGACGAAGTCAATGCTGTACTACGGCGATGATACTGATGTCATAGCTCTCTTAGTGGAGCATAAGGATAATACTAAAATCAAGCAAGGGGTTCCTCTTGATGCCTTGACATTTGACTTAGAAAAACAGCGGATCATCAGTCTCTTGCAAAACAATGGTTATGCTGACTTCAATGCCAACTATATTAGTTTCAAAGGTGATAGTACTAGTGCTGATTATGAAGTCGAGATATTTATAGAGATTGGTTCACCTCAATATGTAGAGAAGCACCCGAAATATAGAATTGGCAAGATTGACATCTTTACTGACCACCTTGACCTGAATACTCAAATAGAAAGCAATAAATACAAGGACGTTATCGACGGAGTGACTTTCCATCGCAATAGTGAAGAGTTTATAGTAAAACCTAGTGTTATCTCGAAGAAGCTGGGCTTTTTACCTGATAGTCTTTATAGCAAGCAAGAGTACAACCAAACCATCAGTAATTTAGGAGACCTCAGCGCTTATAAGTTTGTAAGGATTGAACCCAAGATTAGCGATAGTTTAGAGTATGTCATTGATTACAAGATCTTCCTAACACCTCAGAACCATCTTTGGGTTTCGGATATTGGCAATGATGTATTCTACAGCACTGTGAACAGTATTACACGGAAGCAATTAGGGTTCAGTATTGGTGGTAGCCTATTGAATAGAAATGCTCTTGGAGGGTCTGAAACATTTAGTCTCAATGCTGAGACTGGGGTAGAGCTAAATATTACAGATAAGCTAAGTATTAACACTCTGTCTTTTAGTCTGCAGAATGCCTTGAAGTTTCCAAGATTGCTAGATGTCACACAAACATTCTATACATTAAAGGCACTGAAGATTATATCGGATGACACCTATAAAAAGATTAGAAGGAGGGCACAGACAGAGGTTGGATTAGGAGGCTCATTTCAAAGTATCATTGACTTTTATGATGTTACTTCTGTATCTGCCACATACGGATTTGACTTCCAGACTACGCATCGTAGGGTGAGGTTCAGACAATTGGGAGTGGGTCTCTTTCTCTATGATATCAAGCCTCCTTTTCAGGTAGTACTGGAGGATAATCCATTAGTCGAAAAATCACTCGAAAGTAATCTGTTTACTGGCTTGTTTTTCAATGAATTGTCCCTAATATTCCAGAAGGCAACGAATAGAAAGGGAAACTCCTATTCAGTCTTAACCTCTCTCGAGGCATCAGGCTTAGAGATAGCATTAGTCAATAAGTTTGTCACTGAGACACCATGGAGGGTAACCGATGATATTGATTTTGCTAACTTTTTAAAATTTTCAGTCGATGGAAGATTCTATAAAGAGTTCAGCAAGCGTACTTCAGTAGCTGCGAGAGGATTCTTTGGTATAGCGACACCTTATTATAATGACGTAGCAGTGCCTTTTGTTAAGCAATTTTATGTGGGTGGCCCCAACAGTATTCGGGCATGGCAAGCCAGAGAGCTTGGCCCAGGTGCCTATATAGAGAATAGTAATATATCAGATCGATTATTCTATCAATCTGGTGACTTGAAGTTAGAGTTTAACCTGGAATATAGGACAGACCTATTTTACATCTTCGAAGGTGCTTTATTTATAGATGGAGGAAATGTCTGGAGCCTATCTAGTCAAGATACTAGAGTTGGGGCAAAATTTACTTCTAGATTCTATGAACAGATTGCGATAGGGGCTGGTTATGGGTTGCGTATGGACTTTAACTACTTCAATATTAGATTTGATTTTGGTTACAAGATATTCAATGCCTACGAAGACAGCAGTGGATCCAGGTGGATGGTAGGAAAACGACAAGGATTACTTGGGAATCTTAATGTTGCAATTAATTATCCATTCTAAAACCTAGTGATGCTTCGCTAACGTAAATCCAAATGTACTCCCGACATCCTTTGTGCTTCTGACACTGATCGTCTGTCCATGAGCTTCAATGATATGCTTGACTATAGATAGGCCAAGACCTGATCCCCCATCTTCTCGATTTCTACTGCGTTCTACACGGTAGAACCTATCAAATAAATGCTTGTGGTGATGGTCTTCAATTCCTATCCCATCATCTGATATTTCTATCAATATATTCTCGTCCATATCATAGAGCCCAATTCGAGTTGTCCCTCCAACCTTCCCGTACTTTATTGAATTTACGATAAGATTAGTGAGTACTTGTATAATCGTGTCTTTGTCAGCCTTTGCTATGAAATCTTCGTCATCTCCTGCTTTGAAGCCAAATGATATGTTCTTTTCATTTGCAGTTAGCGTTAAGTCAGAAAGTACTTCATCTATCAACGGTTTTAGTGGAAACGAGGAGAATTCTAGAGTAGTTTCCTGTCCTTCTAGTACATTGATATATTCGAGGTCTTTTACTATCATTTCTAGCCTGTCTGCATTAGCGGAGGCTTTTTCAATATACCTCTTCAATATTTTCTCATCATACATTCCTCCTTCAAGCAAGGTATGTAAGTATCCTTGTAGTGAGAATATGGGAGTTTTGAGTTCATGTGAAATATCCCCGACATATTGCTTGCGGTATTCTTCTAGTGACTTGAGTGCTTTGATTTCTTGTGCTGTATTCTTGGCCCAGCTGACAACTTCTGTATTGACTTCTTCAAGAGAGCTAGACTTATAGAAATCACTATCAGTGAGATTTGGATTACCACCAAGTTTTGTTGAGTTGATAATCTTATATATAAGGCGAATTCTCCTTAATACATAGCGTTCTAAGAATTGAGACAGGATGATGAATGATATAATGAGAACGAGTAAAAAAATCAGTCCTACAGCTATGATTGGGTTTTCAATCAAAGAAGAAAGGTAGAGTAGGATGACAATCACAGTGACTATACCTGAGGTCATCAGCGACAATAAAAGAGCTAGTTGTATTCTTTTAAAATCTTTGCCAAGCATCACACTTCGAATTTGTAACCTACACCCTTCAGGGTTCGAATATATTGGCTTCCAATTTTCTCCCTCAATTTCCGGATATGGACATCAATAGTACGATCCCCAACAATGACATCAACTCCCCACACTTTATGGAGTATTTCTAATCTTTTGAATACTTTCCCAGGCTTAGAAGCAAGCAGGGCTAATAGTTCAAATTCTTTCTTAGCAAGTATGATAGTCTTGCCATCTAATACAACAGAATAAGCTTGTGTATTAATTTCTAGATTGCCGAACGTCATCAAGTTGTTGCCTTGTTTTTCACTAAGCTTTGGATGTCTTCTTAATATTGACTTTACCTTACTGACAAAGAGACTTGGTTTGATGGGCTTGGTAATGTAGTCATCAGCTCCAGCTTCTAATGCGGATATTTGAGTGAAAGACTCTGACCTTGCAGTTAAAAAGGTAATCAGCATATCATGATTTTCTTCGGTTGCTCTAATGCGTTCGCAGAGTTCTATCCCATCCATTGTTGGCATCATAATGTCTAATATAGCTAGGTCTGGCCTGACTTCTTCGATCGAAGCTAGCGCTTCTTCTCCACTAGAGGCTTTGCTCACAGTATAACCTGCCTTGGTCAAGTTGTACTCTAGAAACTCTAAGATGTCCTCTTCATCATCTACAATTAGTATTCTAACATCCTCATTCATTATACTCTGTTTTATGCTCTATCAAAATTGCTCATTATTCCTTAAGACAGGCACTAATGCCATATTATATAACTGTTAATAAATTTGCTAACATATTAGTTCGTTTTTTGAAATTTTAACGAGGTCACCACTTTGCCATTTCGACTAATGCTTGCATAGTAGACTCCTTCTAAAAATTGAGAAGTATCTAGGTTGTATATGTATGAGAGATGTTCACGAGCTAATACCATCTGACCAATTGAATTGTAGACTGCTAATTCAAAGGACTCCGTACCATTGATATCCTCTATCCTCAATTGATTACTGGTAGGATTTGGGAAAGCAATGAATCCTTGCTGTGCTTCAAAGTCGTCCGCAGATGATAATTCTGATAGCTCAAAATCATCAAAAAGGAGGTAGTCAGCATCATCACCAACCTCAGTAAATTCAATACCATTACCGGACAAGACAAATGCTGTGACCTCAATCAGCCCTGTGAAGCCTTGATCAAGATGTATTGTGTGCAGTACGTAACTATCAAAGGGCAGGTCTGAGATGAGCTCTTCTTCTCCATCAACGGATAACAGGATAAGTGTCCTGTAGTTAGCATCAGGTATATCTTCTGTCTGATTGGCTATGGATAGAGATCTGAATGAAAAGGTAGGATTATGCAGATCAGAGGCATCGACACAAAAACTAAGAGACTTCTTTTGATAGTTATATTCGAAGAAATCTTCTTCGTCAGGACAATTGATAAAGCTAGATGGGTTAGATCTTCCCTTTATCGCCAAGACAGAGTTACCTTGATAGGGAATGACATTGTGTTGTGAGACATAGATAGAGCCAGAGATGTCAAAGTCCAAATTACTTGCATCATCAAAACCTTCATAATAGCCTTTTTCAACAATTATGACTTCATTAGCTTCTTTCTCTATTGTGTTATTATCAGTGTTTTGATCATTGACATATCTCAATCTGGCTAGGACAAAATCTTTAACTATATCATCTTCTGAGTCAATGTATCTTGTAGAAGCTCTTGTAGACCTTGAGTTAAATATCGAGAAGTTAATAGTCTCAACTGTACTTACACTACCATCACTCGCATATAAGTCTATATAAAATGTACTGTCTGCAGGTATTCCTGTGCATCCATTGTTTCGGATACGATATGAATAGCTTTCAATAGAGTTTTGATTGCAAGGTGATCCGTAGTTGAAACTAAAGTCTATTAGTTCTAAATCTATTATGGATTCTTCAAAGTGATATAAGTACTCAAAGTTGCTGTTATTGAGTTGATTGAAGTCATCATTCACTATTGAGACAAAGATTTGATGTTGTGTCTCCTTCTCAACTATGATGTCATCGAATGCAATATTGATACTGTCACCTGGCATAAAGGGCACAGGCAACTCAAACGCGTCAGATAAATAAGGTTGAAGCGGTTCGAATTCTGAATAGAGAGTAATACTTGTATTTGGATAGACCTCTGTACCATTGTTGTAGATAGTCACGATCATACTCGCAGACTCATTGGCACAGTAGCTTCTACTATGGTCTTCGTGGAATACGAGGCTCAAATCTACAGCGTCAAAACCAGGAAATAGTCCCACTGCTGCCCATGCATCTAGTATAGTGTTATATTCTACTGACGCAGATCCATAGAGATCTTCTGCAACCTCAAGTGAGGCATACATGGCATCTATATAATTGCTGTTTACTGTCAAATATCCTGCTTGCATTGAGAAGACAACATCCATTGCCTTGTCGATACCGATAGGAATAATGCTAAAGCTTTGTTCTTGTTCATTGACGATATTACCTCCTTCACACAAGAGATAGAACCAATAGTTGAGTGCACCGCTATTACTATGGACGCCTCCATTGTCTCCCGTACCTACATACCAATATTTTCCACCATAGTATTTCGGATCGTTTCTGTCATTTGGGTTACTCATTGACCTGAACACATTGACCTCTTCATTCTCTCTAAATCGGCTTCCGATCAGCCAGTCAAAATTGTTGAAGTCATATTGAAACTCAAGAGCTTTGCCAAAGATGTCGCTCATTGCCTCATTCAATGCACCCGATTCATCCTTATAGACTAGGTCTGAAGTATAATCTGTAAAGCCGTGGGTAAATTCGTGTCCTACCACATCTAAGGTAGTTAGAGGGTCATAGTTAGCACAGTCTCCATTGCCATAGTGGGTATAGCTACCATTCCAATAAGCATTGACGTAATATTTGCCATTCGTATTGGTTACACACACGAGTTCGCTACCTTCGCCATCTAGACCAGAATAACCAAAGCGTTCTGACATATAATCATAATATTTCTCGGCACAATAGTGAGCATCTACGGCAGCTTCATTCTCCCAATCGTCATCTCTTTCCCAACTATTGTCTGTTGATTTGAAGTCAGCGTAAGAATATTCAACTCCACTCACTCTGTCATTGCCATTCAAAGTAATTACTCCATTGCCACGTGTATAGTCTCGTAGTACGTAGTAATTCGATGTAGCTGTCTCAACTAATTCTGTAGTGATTTCTTGACTGTCGTAGTATCTAGTTTCAACAGTTGTAAGTTCGGAATCATACTTCACAAGGGAGCTATTATATAGCACTGCTCCTGACTGAGTATCAATGTAGAGTTTTTGTTTGAATGGAGCATCAGCATTGTCTCCTGAAGCTATTACTTCATAGGCTAGTGCATATTGTTTGCTTTCACTAGGGAAAGCCTTGTCTACTATGACAGTATCAGAGACTGCTAAGCTATAGGGTTTGCCAAATGCTTGACTGCAGATTTCACCGATATCCTTCTTGGTGATCTTGTAGTCTTCTGTTATTGAAATATCTGTGGCTACACTTCCACTATATTTCTTGAGTATCCCATTTTGCTCATGCAGAATTATCTCATGTCCAATAACAGTAAATCCGAGATGTGTCTGTGTATATCGGTGCCTCTTCCATTGGTTAGGAGAATTAATGGTTGCTTTGGCTACCATATCATCTTTGGTAGAAAGGTTTAACCTCTCTTGATATTGTTGGAAAAAAGTGGCAGGCGTCGTATATCTTCCATCAACTACACTAGATGATTGACAGAATAAGACTGAGCTAAAACACAATATGGACAGGAGTAGGAAGTGACCTTTCATAGATATAGGATTGTATTACATTAAAGATAATACAATCCTATAGACCAATATGATACGGTAGATAAAACTATTGTCAGAAGACAGATGTCCGACAACTTGCGAGTATCGGTAGCAGAAAATACTATTTCAGTACTTTCTCTACAATTTCTGCTGCCTCTTTTAACTGAATAGCTGAGTGTACTTCTAATCCACTCTCATCTATGATTTTCTTCGCAATGTCAGCATTAGTTCCTTGAAGTCTTACAATGATTGGGACCTTAATGTCTCCTATGTTTTTGTAAGCATCGACGACCCCATTTGCTACTCTATCACATCTTACAATACCTCCGAAGATGTTAATCAAAATTGCTTTTACATTATCATCTCTAAGGATGATTCTGAAGGCCTGTTCAACTCTTGCAGCATCAGCAGTACCACCTACATCGAGGAAGTTTGCAGGAGATCCTCCTGAGAGTTTTATGATATCCATTGTTGCCATTGCAAGACCAGCACCATTAACCATGCATCCTACATTTCCGTCTAGGTTGACGAAGTTAAGACCATATGACTTAGCTTCTACTTCAGTTGCATCTTCTTCTTTTTCGTCCCTCATCTCAGCAAGATTTGGGTGCCTGAATAAGGCATTCTCGTCAAGACTCACTTTACAGTCTACAGCAATGATGCTATCATCACCAGCCTTGAGGCAAGGGTTGATTTCAAACATACTTGCATCAGATCCGACAAATGCTTTGTAGAGATTGTTGATGAACTTTGTCATTCCTTTAAATGCTGTCCCAGACAGACCAAGGTTGAATGCTACCTTTCTAGCTTGAAATGGAAGTAATCCTAAATTTGGATCGATATATTCTTTGTGTACTAAATGAGGAGTATTTTCTGCGACATCCTCTATGTCCATCCCACCTTCTGTTGAATAGATAATAACATTTTGCTTTTTCTCTCTGTCCATCAAAACAGAAATGTACATTTCTTCGCAAGCATCAAAGTCTGGTGCATAGACATCCTCAGCAATTAAAATCTTTCTAACCAATTTACCTTCACCATCAAGACCTCCTGGTGTCTGTGGTGTTTTGAGCATCATGCCAAGGATATTGCTAGCATGTTCTTTGAGCTCGTCAGCATTCTTAGCTAACTTCACGCCTCCACCTTTTCCTCTTCCTCCTGCATGGATCTGAGCCTTGACTACTGCAAATTGAGTGCCTGTGTCTGCTTGTAATTTAGCAAAGCTAGACACTGCTTCTTCAACTGTATTTGCAATTTCCCCTCTTTGGATATTTACTCCATATGAAGCTAGAAGTTCTTTTCCTTGGTATTCGTGTAAATTCATCTCTTTGTATTACGATATATTAGAATTAGCGCAAAGGTAATATTATTGTTTTATAATCCTTCTTGTCGTAGAACCTTCATTTGTGATAATTGAAATAAAATACATTCCAGCCGCTACAGGCGAAGGAATAGTGAATTGTGTTTTTCCCTTTATTCCAGATATAAATTGGCTGTAGACTTTGCTGCCATTTGCAGAGCTTATTTGTATTGTAGCATCTAGACTTGTTAGTGTGGATAGTCCTATTGTAATGTCACCTTGGTCAGAGATGGGATTAGGAAATATTTCAAATGTTTCCAAATTTCTTATCTCATGTACTGAAGTCAATCCACTTCCTGTATCGAAAATGACTTTGTTGGTCTTGAAGCAAGCATTCGTTTCGTTGAAAGGATGGACAAAATAAGCATACTTTGTATCAGCTTCCAAATCAGTCAGCCATAGGTAAGATTCACTTGTAAAGTATTCTGTGATGGTACCTCCAAATACATCTTGAACTTCTACCAAATAGGTGTCCGCATGCTCGACGTCAGTCCAATCAAAAAATACACTATTGTATGCTTCTACAACTGTACCCGTTGTTGGGTAGATGATTTCTGCTTCTTGTTCTATCTGAGCTGTATTCGGTACATAGCTACTTCTAATATAGTTTCTACTTGGAGAGTCAAAGTCTGCCTGCATGACACTTGCTTGATCTGGAGTAAAGTCATAGACCGTACAATCGCTAAAATAGTCCATGACATTGTTTTCCATAGGGTCGACAAGGTCTACATTTGAGTCATACACTTCAGATACCAACTCGCATGGAGCAACTGATATCCCACTTCCAAATGAGAAGTGATATGCTGGAGGCGTATCGCATATTCTGTCACCGCATTGGGTGCAATTAGATCCATCTACCACTTCTATACAGGCATTGAACCCACCTCCAGTAAAAAATACATCAAGCGGATTACCATGTTTTGCAGGATTGTATGGGTCTACTTCCCATCCAAAGAAAGGGTGCATAAGTGAGAGGAAATGCCCCGCTTCATGTGTAAAACTTACAGTGCTATCGATAAATTCTTCTTGTCTCAATACAATGAAGTCATCACTTGGGCTATAGTAACCAAGTGTGATCCCTTGACCGGTACCATCATCAGCTGAATCAACAATAAATACATTCATACTTTCGTCATCAAATTGCGACCTCATCTTGAACACTGAAGATGATGACTGTGGTTGCTCAAATACACCAGTATTGTTATAGTTGTTGACACCTTCATTTATATAACCTATCATATCCAATTTAGAGAAGTCTCTGTTAAACCTACAAAGGTTATCTAGTAAGGAAGAAAATCTTAACCTCCCTGTACCATCAGTCCTCCCAACTAAGTGAAACTTGATTGGAATATACCTCGTGTCAATGCCACGCATTTCTACTTGGTGTTCTTCAGCATACTTTCTATTAGCATCTACTCGGTCAATGAGCAGTTCGTGGTCAGTTGCACAATGTTTGTGTTGTCCATTAGCAATAGCTATGATAAAGAGTAAAATTAGGGTAGTATATATTGTTCTCATAGGTGTAAAGGTTGTTTCATTTCTTTTAACGTCAGAAATCTTAATGTGGGACAAATATAATTTAATACTTCATTTGTCATGTGTCCAACATGACTTATTGCGGACGTTAGCACAATAAAACTGGGTTTCAAAAATGTATAACGGTTGCAAGACAAGAGGTGTGTGATACTATCTGTGTTTAGTCATTTCAGGAAGTTTAGACCGTGGACTTCTTGGCAAAACTAATCTTTCATAGTAAATTAAAATCTTGAAACTAGCAACCACTAAGTAAGAAGTAAACTTTTATTTCTGACCCCTTTTGTCAACCTTTGTTTAGCTTTTTAAGTTAAAGGAGAAATGTAATAATTATGATGGATGCGAAGACTGGAGTATTACTTGTCAATTTGGGTACACCCGATGCTCCTACACGAGGTGCAGTATATAGGTATTTGAAAGAGTTCTTGTTAGATGGAAGAGTAATAGATTACCCTTGGCTACCTAGAAATCTATTAGTGAGAGGGATTATTGCTCCTTTTAGATCTGGAAGTTCTGCAAAGTTGTATCAAAGACTCTGGACTGAAGATGGATCTCCACTAAAGATATATGGCGAGAAAATTACAGGGATTATAGCCAATGACCTAGGTGATGACTTTGTAGTGAGACTGGCAATGAGATACCAAACTCCATCAATTAAGGCTGGCTTACTCGAACTCAAAAAACACAATGTCAACCAGATTATTATACTTCCACTATTTCCTCAGTATGCCTCAGCTACCACGGGATCAGTTCATCAAGAGGTGATGCGAATTGTTTCAAAATGGCAAAGTATACCAGAGCTATCTTTTATTAACTCTTATCCGATGAATGATAAGATTATCAGTGCCTTTGCTGATAATGCATTGAAGTACAATATGGAGGATTATGACCACATAGTATTCTCTTTTCATGGTGTACCTCAAAGACAGTTACATAAGGCTGATGATAATGCAGTTTGTCTAAGAGATGACTGTTGTAAAACATTGACAACTCAAAACCAGTTTTGTTACTCTGCTCAATGCCATAGTACAGCATATAAGATTGCAGACAAGCTGAATTTGACTAAAGATCAGTTTACTGTATGTTTTCAATCAAGGCTTGGGTTTGAAGATTGGACTCAGCCTTACACAAGTGTAGTACTTGACGAATTGGTTGAAGCTGGTAAGAAGAATGTCTTGGTATTCAGTCCTGCATTTGTAGCAGATTGCCTAGAAACAACCATAGAAATAGGCTATGAATACAAGGAAGAATTCGAAGAAAAAGGTGGTGAAAAGTTAGACTTAGTTGAAAGCCTCAATGATAATGCTCTTTGGATAGAAGCCATTAAGTCAATGATACTTACTAGGAAGTTGGAAGTTCTGCAATAATATCAATATTGCCTTTAACAACCTGTTCTTTATTCACTAGGACCTTACTTTCTGGAGGAAGTAATATATCAACCCTTGAGCCAAACTTGATAAACCCGTACTCTTGACCTTGCTCTAGTGTTGCTCCAACTCTCGTAAAGTTCACAATTCGTCGAGCTAGAGCCCCTGCTATTTGCTTTAGTAAAATGGTCTGTCCTTTGTTATTGGTAATGACGGTTACGCATTGCTCATTGTCAGTACTTGATTTTGGGTTCCATGCTGGCATATACTTTCCATTTCTATGCTCTACAAAGTCAACTACTCCTCCAATTGCTGCTCTATTGACATGGACATTTAGTGGAGACATGAATATTGACACCTGTATCCGCTTGTCTTGAAAGTAGTCGGCATTTTCTACTGGCTCAATTACCACAACCTTTCCGTCTGCTGGGGCATAGACCTTGGTGTCATCGAACTTACTAATGGTTCTTACTGGGTTTCTGAAGAAAGACAACAGAAAAATATAGACTCCAACACAAAGTGTAATAATAGCAAAGCCCAAAACTTGAGGTAATTGGATATATGCTACAACAGCAAGGCAGCCAAGTACCAAGAGTGAAAGCAATAGAGTAGGGTATCCAGTGTTATGAATTCTTATCATATTATAATAATGTCAAATAGAGTGAGTAGAAAGGCGCCGCAAATATAAAGCCATCAAACCGATCAAAGATGCCTCCATGGCCAGGAATAATATTACCAGAGTCTTTTATCCCCGCATATCGTTTAAGACTTGATTGAAATAAATCACCAAATGAGGAAAACAACCAAATAGTAATACCTAGAAGTATGGCATGTGCTAGAGTAAAGTATTGAAAGTAAGTATTGAATATTACACAAACTAGAATTACACTTACTCCTGCACCTAAGAATCCAGCTACTGTCTTTCCTGGAGATATCTTTGGCATGAGTTTTTTTCGACCGAAAGCCCTTCCTGTATAATAAGCTCCTACATCGGAGGCCCAGATCATTAAAAAGTATAATAGCAGAGCATAAGATAGATTATTAACAAGTAAGGTACTAGCAAATAGCCCTAGTGCTAGACAGGGATAAATAAAAGCCACTACTAATAATCGTGTCGTAGTATAGTGTATAGTGGTGGCAATTAGCCGCAAGGTAAAAATGATAAGCACAGCACAGCATCCAACAAGAAGCGCTAATTGAGGTATTGCAGGGATGAAGGGAAGAATAATTCCAACTACACTAACAAGAAATCCAATCTGATGAAGTTGAGATAATTGAGGAATGAACTTGCTGAACTCCCAAAGAGTTAACAAACTGACAAGAACCATAAATAGACATTGGATATAACTATTGCTAAATGCTACGAATAAGCAAATAGCTCCTACCAAAAATCCACCAAACAACCTGCTCTTATTCTTGTTTTTTTCAGCCATTCAAGAAGTACTCTTTAAACTTTAAATTAGTTTTGCAAAAATCATATCGCTAATGAGCACAAAGCTAAGTGTTAATATTAATAAAGTAGCCTTAATTAGAAATTCACGTGGTGGTAATCTGCCAAATCTAAGACAAGTTGCTATCGACTGTGAAGAATTTGGAGCTGAAGGCATTACTGTACACCCAAGGCCTGATGAAAGACACGTAAGATATTCAGATCTTCCAATTCTTATGGAGGCCAATACCACTGAGTTTAATATTGAAGGATATCCATCACCTAAGTTTCTTAACCATGTGCTAAGCGTAAAGCCACATCAGTGTACGTTGGTTCCAGACCCTCCGGGAGTATTGACAAGCTCAGAAGGTTGGGATATATCCAGGGATAAAAATCTGTTATTGGAAGTCATATCGGCTTTAAAAGCAGGCGGTATACGTGTTTCAATATTTATGGAGGCTCAGGCTGGTTTAATGGAGCTTGCCAAAGAAGTGAATACTGATAGGGTAGAGTTCTATACAGGTGGCTATGCAGAGAGGTTTGTTGATGATCCCAAATTAGCAGTAATGCCACATATCGAGGCGGCAAAAGAAGCAGCAAAGTTAGGTCTAGGTGTCAACGCTGGGCATGATTTAAATCTAAAGAATTTGAAATACTATGTCAATGAAGTGCCCCAAGTATTGGAGGTCTCCATAGGTCATGCACTGATTTCAGATTCCCTCTATTATGGTTTGAGCAACACAATTTTGATGTACAAAAGACAATTGGCTTAAAAAATTAACAATTACATTTACCCAAGTTAATACGTTAACACCTCGTTAAGACTTTTGATTGATTTATTAACTCTGTGTTAAGATATTAATTTATATTTGTTTGAATTAAGATGAAATCCGTGTGCAAATATTCTTTTGTACACATTTTGAATTGTTAACTAAAAAGTATGTTTATATGAAAAGACTAGCCTTGCTATTCTGTTTCCTTGTGTGCTGCGTAACGTTGAGTATGGCTCAACAGACAGTAACGGGAACAATCACAGACAATGATGGAATGCCTCTGATTGGTGTTAACGTCATTGCAAAAGGTACCTCTGTAGGTACAATTACTGACATTGATGGAAACTTTGCTATCGAAGTTCCTGAAGGTGTTGACATGGTAACAGTAAGTTATACTGGTTTTGCTACTCAAGAAGTGAGTGTTGCAGGACTTAGTAGCATTGTTGTCACTTTGTCAGAAGGAGCTATTTTAGATGAAGTTGTAGTTACTGCAACTGGTCTAGAAAGGAACAAAAGAACTCTCGGGTATGCAGTACAAAATGTAGATCCAGATGACTTAATCAGTTCTCAAGAAGTCAACTTTGTTGATGCATTGAATTCAAAGGTTGCAGGTGTATCAGTTGTAAGTAGTTCTGGGTCTCCAGGTGCTTCTTCTAACATCAGAATTAGAGGATCAGTATCAATTAATGGGTCTAACAGTCCATTATTCGTAGTTGATGGTGTGCCAATTGATAACTCTTCAGTTGGAACAGGAGCAGATCCTGGATCATCAAATGTATCGGGTGTGGATTACTCAAACAGAGCAATCGACATTAATCCTAACGATGTAGAGTCATTGACAGTACTTAAAGGTGCTGCTGCAACAGCTTTATATGGTGTAAGAGCTGCAAACGGAGCTATTGTTATTACAACAAAAAGAGGTACTACTGGAAAACCAAAAGTTACAGTGTCTGCTTCTTATGGTCTTGACCAAGCTAACCAATTGCCAGCGAGACAATCAATTTATGCTCAAGGAAGACCAGTTGGTGGTGTACCTACATGGAGAGGTCCAGAGACTTTCGAAGGATTTAGCTGGGGACCAGCAATTTCTGGGTTAGAGTTTGATGGTAATGAAGATTATCCTTATGACTCAAGAGGTAGCCTTGTACCAACAGGAGAAGGAAGTGGACAAGCTGCAGAAGCATATGATCCATACGATTTTTTCGTAAATGGTAATACTTATGATTTAAATGCTAATGTTTCAGGCGGATCGGAAGCATTTAAATATTTCATGTCTTTTGGAAGACTATCTCAGGATGGAATCGTACCAAATTCTGAATTCAATAGAAATTCATTTAGATTAAATACTAACTCTGCAGTCACTGACAAGTTTGATGTAGGATTGGACATTAATTACATTAACTCAGGAGGAACAAGACTTCAAAGAGGATCAAACCTTAGAGGAGTAATGTTAGGACTGCTTAGAAATACACCAACATTTGACGTAGGAAATGGTCTTAGTGGACAAGAAGCTGCAGATGAGGTAAGTACTTACGAATTAGCTAATGGAGATCAGAGATCATATAGAGCTGGTATTTATGACAACCCTTACTGGGTGGTAAACAAGAACCAATCATTTGACAATGTCAATAGAGTTATAGGAAATGTCAATTTAGGATATGATTTGACTCCAACATTAAGATTGGGTTACAAGTTAGGTCTAGATACTTACTCAGATAGAAGACTAGATACAGAGGATATAGTTCCAGGATGGACAGTAGGTTCAGTAGCACAGCATGATTTGTCGAATCGTGACTTGAACTCTGATTTGACATTAAGTTTCAATGATCAATTATCTGATAAGTTTGGAATCTCAGCTTTAGCAGGATTCAATGCTTATGATACTAGGTTCTATCAAAGATCTACTAGGGGTACTACATTGTCTTCTCCTAACTTCTACCATATCAGTAATGCTACTGATATTCAAGGTTCAGAAGAGATTTTGAGAAAGAGAATCATGGGAGTGTATGGAACAGTAGATTTCAACTTTTCAGAATACTTATTCTTAAACTTAACTGCTAGAAATGACTGGTCTTCAACGCTTCCGGCTGCGAATAACACATACCAATCATATTCTGCAAGTTTAGGTTTTGCATTCTCTGAATTAATGGACTTGAGCTCTAGTTTCTTTAACTATGGTAAACTTAGATTATCAGCAGGTAAGGTTGGACTTGATGCATTTGTATATGCAACTAACAATGTATTCTTACTTGCTTCAAGTGCAACAGATGCAGGTATCGGTGGTGATGGATTTATTACATCATTTGACTTCCCTGCATTCGGAACAAGTGCATACGAAAGAGATATCCTTCTTGGGAATAACTTGATAGTACCAGAATCAACTACTTCTTATGAAATTGGTGGAGAATTTAAATTCTTAAATGATAGATTAGGTGTTGATGTGAATTATTTCAATGCAGAGTCAAGTGATGTAATTATTGCTGTTGAAATATCTCCAACTACAGGTTATACTAATGCAGTAGAAAATGCAGCAGTGATAACAAATGCAGGATGGGAGGTTTCAGCATATGCAAACCCAGTTAGAGTTGGTGATTTCAGATGGGACACAGAAGTGAACTTTACTGCAATGGAAAACACTGTAGAAAGCTTAAAAGATGATTTAGAGAATGATTTCTTAGCAGGATTTACTTCTACATCAGCGAGAGCAGTTGCAGGTCAACCATATTCTGCGATTTATGGACTTGGTTTCCAAAGAACTGATGATAATCAAATTATTGTA
This sequence comes from Saprospiraceae bacterium, assembly GCA_020631405.1. Lineage (GTDB taxonomy): Bacteria > Bacteroidota > Bacteroidia > Chitinophagales > Saprospiraceae > JAHDHH01. The sequence goes on along the minus strand of JAHDHH010000010.1, from coordinate 30,385 downwards.
GGAAATGATGGATGGCCGTTAGTTGATCCTACACCAAAGGCTTTAGCTGATCCTAACCCAGACTGGACAGCAGGATGGAGAAACTCATTCACTTACAAAGGAGTGACTCTTTCAGGTTTACTTGATATCAGACAAGGTGGATCTGTATGGTGTGGTACTTGTGGAATTATCAATTACTTCGGGACTTCAGAATTATCTGCTGAAGAAAGAGATGATGTTGTAGTATTCAATGGTGTTGTTAATACTGGAACAGCAGATGAGCCAGTATATGAAGCTAACACTACTCCTGTTGCTCTAGCAGATCCATCAAGCCCTAACGGTGTTGGAGATTACTACAGAGTAAGATATGGATTTGGAGGAATTGGAGAGATGAATATATTTGATGCAAGTTGGGTGAGATTGAGAGAATTGACTTTAGGATTTAGCTTGCCAACTTCTGCTTTAGGTAATTCTGGAATAGAAGGAGTAGACATTACATTATCTGGAAGAAACCTTTGGTTAAAGACAGAGTACCCTGGAATTGATCCAGAGACTAACTTAACTGGAGATACTAACGGATATGGATTGGATTACTTTAATAATCCGAACACGAAAAGCTACAATGCTACCGTGAAACTTTCTTTCTAACTATTAATTAAAAAGTAATACATAATGAATAATTTAAAATATTTATTGCTACTTATAGTTGGAACCTTTGTTTTCAACTCATGTAGTGAGACATTAGAAGAGATCAATACTGATCCAAATAGCCTTACTGAGGTAGACCTAAGGTTAATGTTGCCTGAGGCAGTAGTACAGTCTTTCTTTAATGAAGGAACTAACCCAGCTAGAGTTGCTGGACTTATAATGAAGCAATTTCAAGGTCTTGATGCTCAGCAGATTGACTACGGAAATTACAATATTTCTGAAAATGCAATGAATAATTTCTGGAATACAGGATTATATGCAGGATCGCTAAGAGCATGTCAAGCTATAATTGAAAAGGCTGAAGTAGAAGAAGCATCATTCTATTCAGGTGTTGCCAAAATACTAATGGCAAACCAATATGGACTTGCTACATCATATTTCGGTGATATTCCTATGACTGAAGCATTACAAGGTATTGCTATAACTCAGCCATCTTATGACAGTCAAGAGAGTGTTTACATTGCTGTTCAAGATATGCTTGATGCAGGAATAGCTGACCTAGGTTCAGCTACTGGATATGCTGGAGGAGACCTTGTTTTTGATGGTGATGCTGCAGCTTGGATTGCAACAGCACAAGCGTTCAAAGCAAGATTTTACATGCATACTTCTAAGAGGAATTCTGGTGACATCGCAAATGCAATGTCTGCAGTTCAAGCTGCATTTACAAGCTTAGATGCACAGCCGAATTTGACATTTGAGTCTTCTCAGACAGCAAACCACGCATTAGCTAAGTTTGGAAGTGAGAGACCAGGTACTTTAGGTTTTCACCCTGACTTTGCAGCTATGCTTGATGGTGATCCTAGAGCAGAGTCTTACTTTGTAACTGATAGCGTAAGTGTTTGGGATTTTTGGAATCAAGGTGCTTTAGCTTGGTCTAAGAATGATGCTACTTTACCACTTATCTCGTACGTAGAAGTGAAGATGATTCAAGCTGAATGTATGACAAGAAATGGTTCGGATGCGTCTGCAGTATTAGCTGAAGCTATCAATGCTTCCATGGCTCAGATTGGATTAGATGATGGAGGAGCTTACGCTGCTGCAAATAGTTCTTTAGCTGGGTTGTCTACAGAAGATGCGTTGAATGTAATTATGACTGAAGCTTATAAGGCTTACTATGGTTATAACTTCCATGAGACTTGGTCTAATTATAGAAGAACCGGATATCCGGCTATTACGCCGCAGAACAATGAAGCAAATGGATTGAACCCAGGTGGTCAAATACCTAGAAGATATTTATATGCCGATACAGAATCTGCAACTAACTCTATTAATGTAGAAGCTGCTAAAGCTGCACAGGGTGGAGATGGATTACTTAATGTTGATGTCTGGGCATTTCAATAGTGATTAGATTCTTGACTATATCAATAATTTTGTTTGTGCTTAATGAAATTTCATTTTGTCAATCGACAATTAATGAAGTTTCATTAAGACACAATCCTACATTACTGGCTAATCGACAGCAGATGTCAGTATATGGGATAAATTCATTTGACTTAAGAGATTATAAAGCAGAGGGAAGCCCTTACTTGGATAACGCATGGTTTAATGGAAGTATTAAGCTCTTTGATGGTAAAGTACTTTCAGACTTGCCTCTTAAGTTTAATGTTTCAGATCAGACTTTAGTCGTTCAAATTGAAGGGCAGTATTTCACGTTGCCAAATTCAGTATTTACTCAATTTAATACAACCAAATTGACGGATACTGGTAAAGTGGAAATTGTAAATTTTGTAAGAGTAGTTGATGTTGAAAATTCGTCTAGTAACTATTATGAGGTTGTCGAGTCGAATAGCATCGCCACATTTGCATTGCTTCATTCTGTAAAGCTCGTAAAGGCAAGTTATAATGTTGCAATAGATGTTGGAAATGTCAATGACAAATACATAAAGAACTCAGAACATGTCCTGATTGTAGATGATGAAGTAGTGAAATTGAAGGGATCTAACAATAAGATTTTGAGTAAGCTGAGCAATCAGGAATTTGTTGCTTATGTCAAGAAAGAAAATATTAATTTAAATAAAATTAGTGAAGTCAAGAAAATGATTTCAAATTTCAAAAATTAAAAATTAAGTTAAAAATGAAAATTAATAATATATTTAATTTATGCTTAATCTTCGGTTTGCTTTTCGCAGTTGGTTGTAATGAAGACCCTATTGTTGAGAAAGCTGAAGATTCACTCTTTGGTGTTGCTGGAGCAACTATTGGAGTAAGTGGTATCACTGGATCAGAATACAATATTGCAGATCTTGATTTGACACCTATTGCATTTGATGTCACAAGCAATGGTGAAGCTGTATCTTCTGTTAATATGTATATATCATACAATGGAGGTGCTCCACAATTAGTTAAGAGTATTTCTAGTCTTCCTTCAACGGAGAGCTTCAATATGAATGAAGCTGCGGCTGCTGCAGGAGTTAGTGCTGATGCATTGACACCTGGAGATGCATTTACATTCTCATTTGGCGAAGTAGTTACTTCTTCTGGAGAATATAAGGCAGGAGCAACTGTAGGTGTAGAAGTGGTAACAATATTTAAGTCTGCACTTGCAGGCGTATTTAGTTGTCTAACAACTCTTACAAACCAAATGGGCGGTTACGGCTGGGATGACTGCGAAGGTCAGACTTGGGAAGGTACTGCTGAATGGGTAAGAAACCATACTGATCCAAATGGAGATGGTAACTATACAGTACTTACTACTTCTGCTGCTGAAGAAAAGTTTGATGATATGTCTCACGGAGCTTACTATTCATGTTATGGTACAGATGCTCAGGGTAGCTTGCCGAATAACGGTTCAGGTATGGGAGACCTTACTATTTCTGATGTTGATGGTACAATTACTATTCAAGGTGCATCTCAATGGGGTGAGGTTTATACTATTAACTCACTATCAGTAGAGGGTAATGTATTAACTTTCAACTGGAGTAATGATTACGGCGAAGGTGCTGACGTTCAATTAACAAGAACTGATGGCGTAGATTGGCCAGCGGATTTGACAAACTAAAATTTTAGTTTACAATACATATGAAGGGAAGGTGTTACGCCTTCCCTTTTTTTATATCTATGCTTTATAGAGTTTTTATATTATTGCTTTGTTCTTCTTCGATCTCGTTGGTTAGCCAACAGACGGTGGGGACCTTATTGATTGATGATGAAGCAGTTGATCAAGGCTTCACGTTGTTTTATCCAAATCAGCAGTCGACAGTCTTTCTCATTAATAATTGTGGTGAGATAGTAAATACTTGGCAATTAGATCCCTCTAGTAGACCAGGAAGTAAAAGCCTGCTTGATAGCCTAGGCAACCTTTATGTTTGTAGCTTGAATGGTGCAGTACTTACAGAGCCGACTCTTGGTACAGGCGGGGCAGGAGGACTTATTGAGCAGTATGACTGGAATGGAACATTACTTTGGCAATACAAGCTTGCAAACGATCAATACAGACAGCATCATGATATTGAGCTGCTGCCAAGTGGAAATGTAATCATGATAGCATGGGAAAGACACAGACTGAGTGAAATCGTTGAAATGGGATTTGATACCATCAATAATCCACAAAAAGAAATATGGTCTGATGCTATTTTCGAGGTAGATCCGACTAACGATTCGATTGTTTGGGAATGGCATGCTTGGGATCACCTGATTCAAGATTTTGATTCAACCAAGATGAACTACGGATCTATCAGAGAACAACCACACAGACTGGATATCAATTATCAGAAATATAGCGCTGGTAGACAAGATTGGCTGCATTGTAACAGTATTGATTACAACCCAAGGTTAGATCAGATTGTAATTAGTTCAAAGTATATGAACGAATTCTATATTATAGATCATTCTACCACCTCTTTAGAAGCATCCTTAGAGACTGGCGGCAATTCTATGAAAGGTGGGAGCATTTTGTACAGATGGGGCAATCCAGAAGCATATCAGTCAGGTTCACAAGAAGATCGGCAAAGTTTCTTCCAACATGATGTGGCATGGAGTGACATAGATAGCAGTGATACGAAGCTATATTTTTATAATAATTGGGTAGGAGAGAATCTCTCATTAGGCAATAGTATTGTACCTGTTTTTGACCAGACGACCCAATCCTACGCATTTGACTCATTGTCAAACCAATATTTGCCACTTACGGTTGCAGATACTTATTCTCATCCGGATACAAGCAAGAATTTTTCAACTGCTGCTTCTTCTATACAATTATTACCCAACGGGAATGTATTGATGTGTGCTGGAAGACAAGGCAGAATATTCGAAGTGACTGACAATGGAGATTTAGTTTGGGAGTATCTAGTCCCAATGCGGAATGGATTTCCAATAGAGCAAGGTGAAGAGTTGAGTCTAAGTGAAAATTTTACTTTTCAAGCTAAGAAGTATGCTTACGATTTTTTTAAAGAGGTGCCATTGGATAACCTTGAATATATTGAGTCGTCCTCTGATAAATCCTACTGTGTGGTCTCTTCGGTTATAGCTACCGATCTGACTTATGAACCTCTTTCAGTTTATCCGAACCCTTCAATTAATGATTTGACAGCTAGTGGGGTAGTGAAAGGTGATATACTGCAATTATACAACATCAGTGGACAATTGGTTTTATCGCAAATAGTCCAACATCTACCATGTAAGATATCTGTCGCAAATCTACCTTCAGGAATATACCTTCTCAAAGAAATAAACTCGGGAAGGATGACCAAGTGTTCAATTATTTGTGATTGATTATCACAATCCTGTGTGTATGATATTGCCCTCCTACTCGATACCGAACAAAGTATATACCAGAAGGAAGGTCAATAGAGACGTGATAGAGGTAGTTATTCTCTTGCGTGGCCATTTGAGTGATATCTGCAGCCAAATCCTTGCCACTCGGGGATAACAGCCCAAAACCTTCTATTTGACTCTCAGACATTATAGTCAATTGGTTATTTGTAGTTGGGTTGGGGAATATCAGATGACTTTCACTAGACTGTGATTCTTTAGTACTTTCTCGAAGTAAGGCATCCGACTTGATTATTGGAAGTTGAGCCATAATGCCACCATCACTAAATTCTTCTTCTTCTTCTTCTTCTTCTTCTTCCTCATTCAAGAAAGAATCGTCTTCGACTACGTAGTGCCTAGTATTAATGTTTGGATTGACTAGTGTTTCGGTATTGTAGTGTTTTGATGGCCAGTAGATTTTGATGCTATCTACAACTTTTATAGTATCTAGTCCAAAATGAATAACCTTAGAATTCGATGAAGCAAAACTGCTACCACAGTGTATCTCTTGGATAGAATGGTGCTGCTTAGCGTAAATTTCAATTTTAGCCCCGCAGGCACTATTATTTGAGACGCTTCCTGTGAGCTTCACCTGAATATAATTCTTGTCACCTTGTCCATTATTTCGATAGAGCTTTGAATTGATTCCAGATTGATGCACAGGTATTCTCATGACATTAGCAAAGAAGTCAACGTCTCCATCATTGTCAAAATCAGATGATGCAATTCCTCGAGTTGAATAAAGATTATCAATACCACTGTCAAAAGTATTTGGCTCTACAAAATTGAGTTCTCCTTGATTCATGTAAAGCCTATCATGATCTAATTGTTTGCCTGGGATGAAATTGGGGCTGGGAACATAGCCATTGCCTATTAATAAGTCACTGTGGCCATTATTGTCAAAGTCTTGAGAGATCACTCCCCAGCTGATACTTAAGCTCTGCAATGAAGTATCTTGGCTGTTGAGCTCGCTATAAATATTCAAGCTGTCATGCCCATTGTCGAAGACCCCATTATGATTGAGTTTTAATATATTTTTACCGAAGTTGGTAATGTAGTAATCAATGTCAAGGTCATTGTCTATGTCACTACCACTGATTCCCATGCCATAGATTCCATCCTCAAAATTCATTAAGTCTCCATTGGACAAGAATTGTCGCTCCGGATAATTGTTGGTCAATAATCTATTTGGCTGAACATCTGAGCCAAAGTCATTAACTTCTATTAAGTCGGTGTCACCATCTTTGTCATAATCACTAGCGAGAGACGCCAGACTGCACCCACCTTCACCACTTGGGAGCAGATCACCATTTGCTAGTTTAAATTGAAAGTTTCCTAAGTTTTCATAGATGGTATTTTGGTAGCAAGTATGATCGTATCCTATAATTTGGCCATCTTCATCGTAGACGAATTTAGGGCTCTGTACATAGTTCATCACTACAATGTCAAGTAGTCCATCTAAATTAAAATCAAAGAGTGAAGCTCCAAAAGAGTATCCTATTGTATCAACAAATGACCAAACATCTTGAAATGTATTATTGCCTAGATTTACTAATAATAGGTTTTTGCGACTCAATGAATCACTCCCATTAGTAGTGACAAATAGATCTTCTAGACCGTCGTTGTTGAAATCTCCAGGAGAAACTCCAGTTGTATAAAAACTATTGGTAATTCCTATCCCTGAGAAGAATCCATCTTCCTCAAAAATAGAATCATTATTCACATACAATTTATCTGCATTTAAACCACCAATAACATACAAGTCGTCATCTCCATCATTGTCACTGTCAAAGAAGGCACATCCTCCTCCATGAAATGAAGAATGGTATACAAAATGATTAATCTGCATGGTTGAGGTAACATCTGTAAAGAGCTTATTAGCAACATAGAGATGCTCTACCTCTTGATCAACAGTAATTACGCCTTGACTTGTACTCCCTTCAATAATTTCAAGATGTTGGTTAGGTGTAATATTGTAGAGTCTATCAGTATGACCCGTAGGCCACCAAACCACGATGCTATCTATTTGCTCACTAGAGCTAAGACCAAAATGATGTTTGTTTGATAATTGAGTAAGAAAACCCTCACATGACCTTGTGTAAGATGTCGCCTTTTTGCTATCCTGATGTATTGTAATCCAAGACCCTATGCCGTCAATATTGCTGTATTTGCCACGCAATGAGATTGAAATGACATTGCCTTGCTCTGATTTATTGATATAGAGTTTACTTTGATCACCATAAACACCGGCATTAATAATGTCTAACCTTTGGTCATTGTCTAGGTCCATCGTACCTGAAGAAAAATTACTCAAGGTATCACCAATTATCAAGTGTGGAGTATAATTGGAGTCAGCATTAGATTGGTAGAGGACGTTACTATGCTCTGCTGCAGTTGCGGCATGAACAATGTAGAGCTCATCTCTTCCATCATTATTTGCATCAAAAAATTGAGTACTCCATCCCAACTTATTATGAACAAGACCATAAGATTCTGCTTGCTCGGTAAATGAAAGGATTGAGTCACTCTGATTAGATAGGTATAATTTATTGCCTGTGTCGATATTCGATATGTAGATATCTTCAAAGCCATCCTTGTTGAGGTCAGTACTAGTCATACCCATTGCGTCAATGTCAATGCAAATATTTGACTCTATTGAAATATCTCTGTAAAGCTTCCCATGTTCGTTTACGAATAGACTGTTTCCATTTCCTCTGTCATGGGCATTCAAAATATCTGGGTATAAGTCTTTATTGGCATCAATAACTAAAGTGCCAAATGGCCGCTTGCCCTTATCTCCACATGCGTACTGTGATGTGACCTCAGTAAAATGTTTGCCTGAGTTGTTTTTGTATAATCGAAAATGATTGTCTCCTGATAAGTTAGTGTATGGTCGCTCAGCATAGTATAAATCAAGGAAGCCATCTCTATCAATATCTAAGAACGCTGCTCCAAAATTATTTTTTTGAGGTTGCCCTAAACCATAATTCAGTAAGGCCTCTTCGAATACTAATTCGCCTTGGTTGATGTACAGTTTATTTTGAGACTCTTTACAAGTCAGGAATAGATCATAGTCACCATCATTGTCAATATCAATCCAGAGTAATTGCTTCACTTCATCAACATTATTTACCCCAGTTAATAGTGTATCTTGTAGATTGCCTTGTGTGTTGATATAAAATTGGCTCTGCTTTCCCTTACTTCCTGCTAGGGATAAGTCATCATAACCATCCCTATTAAAATCAATTGTACTTAGACCTCCTCCTCCAGCTCCTAGATGACTGTGATTAAGTAGGATTTGACTTTCCTCAAACAGAAGATCTTGACCAATGGACGGAGTCAAATAAAAGCAGAAAACTATGGAGATCATGATTCCTGCTGTATTCTTTAATATATTAATTATATTTGTAATATGTATATTGAAAATTTTCTAGATTATATCAAGCATCAAAAACGATATTCGGAACATACCATTTTAGCATATTCCAAAGATATCCATCTTTTTGTAGATTATCTAACAGAGAGTTTCAATATTGAAGATTTGACTTTGGTAAAGCATATACATATCAGATCTTACATAGTTGAATTAATGAGGAATGCTATCACGGAAAAGTCAGTCAACCGGAAGATATCAAGTATTCGGTCATACTTTAAGTTTCTTCGAAAGAAAGGATATATAGAAACTAATCCTTCGCTAAATGTTGTGGCACCCAAGATTCCTAAAAGGTTGCCTAATTATGTTAAACAAGAAGAGACCACGCTGTTATTAGATAGGGTAGTTGATCCTTCAGACTTTGTCTCGTTTAGAAACCATCTTATTTTGATGTGTTTTATCTCTTTAGGGCTAAGAAGGTCTGAGTTGATTAATATATTGGTAGGGGATGTGAATACGATTGGCAAGCACCTTGTGATCACTGGAAAGGGAAATAAGCAAAGAAAGCTACCCCTAAATGAGAGATTGCTCGAAAAGTTTGACACTTACATCAATCTCAGAGGATCATTAGAGCAAATTCAGACAAATCATTTGTTTCTATTAGAGAACGGAAACAAACTTTATCCTAAATTCGTGTATAATTTGGTAAAGACCAGTTTGTCAGAGGTTCAGACTATATCAAAGAAGTCACCTCACGTACTTAGACATACTTTTGCGACATTGCTATCAGATAATGGGGCTCAGATTAATGCAATTAAGGATTTGCTTGGACACAATTCCCTTGCAGCTACTCAAATCTATACTCATTCTTCGCTAGGTGCATTAAAAAAAGCATATAGGTCTTCGCATCCAAGATCATAAGTCGTACAAATTCAATTAGTTATAATTGCGGGTAAAATTTAATTCAATATTTTGCAAAAATTGTTTTTTAATATTGAAAATTAATAATACTTTTGCAATCGCTTAATAGAAAGCTATTAGCCGATGTAGCTCAGTTGGCCAGAGCAGCTGATTTGTAATCAGCGGGTCGGCGGTTCGAATCCGTCCATCGGCTCTTTTATTGGTAAGGGGATGCGCCGCAGTTGGAGAGGCGGGACAGACTGTAAATCTGTTGTTTCGGCTGAGTAGGTTCGAATCCTACCATCCCCACAGAAAAATACGCGGGTGTAGCTCAGTTGGTAGAGCATCAGCCTTCCAAGCTGAGGGTCGTGGGTTCGAGTCTCATCGCCCGCTCTTTTGAAATACTGCCAATGTAGCTCAGGGGTAGAGCACTTCCATGGTAAGGAAGGGGTCGGGGGTTCAATTCCCTTCATTGGCTCGAATAGAACATGTAACTTATAAAACTGAATATTAACATTTAAAAATTTATCTGATGGCTAAAGAAACGTTTAATCGTAGCAAACCACACGTAAATATTGGAACTATTGGTCACGTAGATCATGGTAAAACAACACTAACTGCTGCCATTACTAATGTGCTAGCAGATCAAGGTTTAGCAGAAAAGAAGGATTATTCTTCTATTGATGCTGCACCTGAAGAAAAAGAAAGAGGTATTACTATCAACACTGCTCACGTTGAGTATGAGACAGCAAACAGACACTATGCACACGTAGATTGTCCAGGTCACGCCGATTATGTTAAGAACATGGTAACGGGTGCTGCACAAATGGATGGAGCAATATTAGTGGTTGCTGCTACTGATGGACCTATGCCTCAAACAAGAGAGCATATCCTTCTATGTAGACAAGTTGGAGTGCCTAGTATCGTTGTATTCATGAATAAAGTGGATCTAGTTGATGATGAAGAGATGTTGGAGCTTGTAGAGATGGAGGTTAGAGAACTTCTTGATCAGTATGAGTTTGATGGAGATGGATCAGCTATCGTCCAAGGTTCTGCGCTTAAAGCATTAGAAGGTGACGCTGGAGCTGTTGCTAAAATCAACGAGCTTATGGCTGCAGTTGATGCACAGATTCCTGAGCCAGAAAGAGATGTAGATAAGCCATTCTTGATGCCAATTGAAGATGTATTCACTATCACGGGTAGAGGTACGGTAGCAACTGGTAGAATTGAGAGAGGAGTAATCAATACTGGTGAGCCAGTAGAGATAGTTGGTATGATGAAAGATGGTGAAAAGCCTCTTACGTCAACTGTAACAGGGGTAGAGATGTTTAGAAAGATTCTTGAAAGAGGAGAAGCTGGTGATAATGCTGGTATCCTTTTGAGAGGTATTGATAAAGAATCTATTAAAAGAGGAATGGTTATCGTTAAGCCAGGATCTGTTAATCCACATGCACACTTTAAGAGTGAAGTATATGTATTAAGTAAGGACGAAGGTGGAAGGCATACACCATTCTTTAATGGATATAGACCGCAATTTTACTTTAGAACTACTGATGTAACTGGTGATGTTACTTTGCCAGGTGGTGTAGAGATGGTAATGCCAGGTGATAACGTAGCATTGGAAGTTAAGTTATTGAATAAGATTGCAATGGAGAAAGGTTTGAGATTTGCGATTAGAGAAGGTGGAAGAACAGTAGGTGCAGGTCAAGTAACTGAAATTTTAGACTAGAATTTACTTTTCGAGAGTAAGTTTTATAAGTCATATAGATAATATTGAAGAATTAAGCACTCAAATGTGGGTGCTTAATTTCTCATATATAGAAGATATTTTTTATAAATAGATTTAGGGGAGTAGCTCAGTTGGTAGAGCGGTGGTCTCCAAAACCATAGGCCGCGGGTTCGAATCCTGTCTCCCCTGCAAATAGATTCACTAGATATGAATGACATAGTATTATATATAAAGGAAAGCTACGACGAACTATTACATAAAGTGCATTGGCCAACTTGGTCTGAGCTTATACGTAATTCTAGAATTGTTATAGTAGCTTCTGTTATTATAGCACTTCTCATATTCCTAATGGATTTGGTTTCAAAGTTTTTGACAACCACTATTTACAACTTAGGCTTTTAGCCAATAAAAGTAACTAGCTATGTCAGAAGAAACTCGTTGGTACTCTTTAAGGGTAATAAGTGGAAAAGAGAAGAAGATTAAAGAAAGGATTGAGCTTGAAATCCAAAGAAATAAGTGGGGTGACTTCGTTCCTCAAGTATTAGTACCTTCAGAGAAGGTGTATAAGATTAGAAAAGGGAAGAAGGTGATCATGGAGAGGAATATATTACCAGGTTATATTTTGATTGAAGCTTTTCCAGGCAAATTCTCTGGGGAGATAATTCAGACTATATCAGGTATGCCTAATGTAATCCATTTCTTAGGAAAGACTCAGCCTATACCGATGAGGCAGTCAGAAGCTAATAGAATGTTAGGTAAGGTCGATGAGAGCCAAGAGGTTTCTGAGTCAATGATTGAGCCTTACATAGTGGGTGAAACTGTAAAAGTAGTAGACGGGCCATTCAATGACTTCGTAGGAGATGTCAAAGAGGTGAATGAAGACAAGAAGAAGTTGAAGGTAATTGTTAAGATATTTGGAAGAGGTACTGAAGTCGAATTGAACTTCATGCAAGTAGAAAAAACATAAGATTTTAAATTGATAAACTGTTTTATATCATGGCTAAAGAAGTAGATGGCTTTATAAAATTGCAAGTAAAGGGAGGATCAGCAAACCCTGCACCACCGGTTGGACCTGCATTAGGTGCTAAAGGTGTTAACATCATGGAATTTTGTAAGAGGTTCAATGCTAAGACTGAAGATAGTAGGGGTAAGTTATTACCAGTTGTTATTACTGTATTCAAGGATAAGTCTTTTGAATTTGTTATAAAGACTGTACCTGCTGCATCACAAATCATGGAAAAAATCAACCTTAAGAGTGGTTCGTCAGAGCCAAACAGAGATAAGGTAGGTTCTATTACATGGGATGCAATTAAGGAAATAGCTGAAAATAAGATGGAAGACCTAAATGCTTATAAAGTAGAATCAGCTATGAGAATGGTAGCGGGTACTGCAAGAAGCATGGGTGTCACTGTAAGTGGTACTCCACCTTGGGAAAACTAAATTTTGATTATTAACAAAAGGGAGCTGGTAACAGCGCTTAACCTTTTAAATTTTTTATAATGGCAAAAGTTTCTAAAAAACGTAAGGCTGCCCTTGAAAAAGTAGATGTAGATAGACTCTACTCTATCAAGGATGCAATGAGCCTTGTCAAAGAAGTGAACTGTGCTAGTTTTGATGCATCAGTTGATTTGCATATTAGATTGGGTGTAGATCCAAGAAAGGCAGATCAAGCTATCAGAGGTACAGTGACATTACCAAATGGTACTGGTAAGACAAAGAAAGTACTAGTATTCTGTACTCCAGATAAGGAGAAAGAAGCACTTGACGCGGGTGCTGATTTTGCTGGTCTTGATGAATATGTCAAGAAGGTACAAGCAGGTTGGACAGATGTAGATGTAATCATTGCTACTCCAAATGTAATGGCTCAAGTTGGTAAGATTGGTAGAATATTAGGACCAAGAGGTCTAATGCCAAATCCTAAGACTGGAACTGTGACTCAGGATGTGGCAGGGGCTGTCAGTGATGTTAAAGGTGGTAAAATCGCTTTTAGGGTTGATAAGTATGGTATCATTCACTCATCTGTTGGTAGAGTAAGTTTCTCTGCTGAGAAATTACAAGAGAACGCTAAAGAACTAATATCTACAATTGTTAAGATGAAACCATCTTCAGCAAAGGGAGAGTATATGAAGTCTTTAGCTGTTGCTAGTACTATGAGTCCAGGGATTAAGATTGATCCAAAAGAAATTAAATAATCTTACCAGCAAAATATATTTCAAATGACAAGGGAAGATAAAGCAAAAGCAATAGAAGTACTAAAAGAGAAGTTCAATGAAGCTTCATTCTTTTATGTTACTGACTCTTCAAGCTTGAATGTTGCTCAAGTAAATGATTTGAGACAAAAGTGTTTTGAAAATGACATACAAATGCATGTTGTTAAGAATACACTAATCATCAAAGCTTTAGAAGAAACAGCAGAAGAAAAAGGATACACTCCTTTATTCGATATATTGAAAGGACCAACTTCATTGATGTTCAGTGAAGTGGCCAATGCACCAGCTAAACTCATCAAAGAGTTTAGAAAGACACATGACAAGCCTATTTTGAAGGCAGCTTACATCGATTCAGATGTATTTATAGGTGATGAAAATGTAGCAGTATTAGCAGATCTTAAATCTAAGGAAGATTTAATTGGAGAAGTTATATTGTTATTACAGTCTCCTGCGAAGAATGTGATCAGTGCATTGAAATCAGGTGGCAGCACTATTGCTGGCTTGATTAAAGCTCTTGAAGAAAGAGCAAACTAGTTAAGGCTTCCAAGCTTAAACGCATTAATATATTTATTAAGCATTTAAAAAATTTTTAAAATGGCAGATTTGAAAACATTAGCAGATTCACTAGTCAACCTTACAGTTAAGGAAGTAAGTGAATTAGCTGACATCCTTAAGGATGAGTATGGCATCGAGCCAGCAGCAGCAGCAGTAGCTGTAGCAGCAGGTGGTGGTGGAGCTGGCGGTGGAGCCGCAGCTGAAGAGCAGACAGAATTTACAGTAATGTTGAATTCTGCTGGAGCAGCTAAATTAGCAGTTGTAAAAGAAGTGAAAAATCTTCTTGGTGTAGGATTGAAAGAAGCTAAAGACTTAGTAGACGGAGCACCTTGCGCAATCAAGGAAGGCGTTGCTAAAGCTGACGCTGAAAGTATTCAGGCTGCATTAACTGAAGCAGGAGCTGAGGTAGAATTGAAATAATATTTTGATTCTAACTAGCTAATGACAGAAGAAGACAGCTAAATACACAAAATAAACAAGGCTTAGTACTCATAGCGAGTGCTAGGCCTATGTTTGTTTGTAGTCTTCAATTTTCCATTTTTCAACCTTATAGGTTTAATTATTATGACAAAAAATCCTTCTTTAGAGAGAATAAATTTTGGAAAGATTACTCTTCCCGAAAATACTCCTGACTTATTAGAGATTCAATTAAAATCTTTCCATGAGTTTTTTCAATTAGAGACTACTCCTGAGAATAGAGGTAATGAGGGTCTGTTTAGGGTATTTCAAGAGAACTTTCCGATAACTGATGCGAGAAATATATTTGTACTAGAATTTTTAGATTACTTTATTGACCCTCCAAGATACTCTATCGAAGAGTGTATGCAGAGAGGACTGACTTATGCAGTTCCTTTAAAAGCTAAGTTGAGGTTATCTTGTAATGATGAAGAGCATGTTGATTTTCAGACGATTGTACAAGATGTGTTTCTAGGTAATATACCATACATGACTCCAAAAGGTACATTCGTAGTAAATGGTGCTGAAAGAGTTATCGTATCTCAGCTGCATAGATCACCAGGTGTATTCTTTAGCCAGACTTTCCACCCGAATGGTACAAAAATCTATTCTGCGAGAATAATCCCATTCAAAGGTGCTTGGATGGAATTTGCATCTGACATTAATATGGTCATGTATGCATACATTGACAGAAAGAAGAAGTTCCCAGTAACTACTTTGCTAAGAGCCATTGGTTTTGATTCAGACAAAGATATTCTTGAAATATTTGACTTATCTGAGGAAATCAAAGCAGATAAGAAAGGCCTGAAGAATGCAGTGGGAAGGAAGCTTGCCGCAAGAGTACTTAGAAAGTGGTCAGAAGACTTCGTAGATGAAGATACTGGTGAGGTGGTAACAATTGAAAGAAATGAGGTATTACTCGAAAGAAATGCAATATTGGACGAGTCTAATATTGAACTCATTGAGGATGCTAATGTAGACACTATCATCCTTCAGAAGGAAGAGGAAAACCAAGATGATTATACCATCATCTACAATACGTTACAAAAAGATGCTTCGAACTCAGAATTAGAAGCCGTAGCTCATATCTATAGACAACTTAGAGGTACTGATCCACCTGATGAGGAGACTGCAAGAGGTATTATTGACAAATTATTCTTCTCAGATAAGAGATATAACCTTGGTGAGGTTGGTAGATATAAGATAAATAGAAAGTTAGGTACTGAAATCAGCAATGATGTCTTGGTATTGACCAAGGAGGATATCATCGAGATTGTGAAGTATTTGGTTGCTCTAATCAACCAGAATGCAGAATTGGATGATATTGATCACCTGAGTAATAGAAGAGTGAAGACCGTAGGGGAGCAATTATATGGTCAGTTTGGTGTGGGACTTGCAAGAATGGCAAGAACGATTAGGGAGAGAATGAACGTCAGAGACAACGAGGTGTTTACCCCAGTTGATTTGATTAATGCGAGGACTTTGTCTTCTGTGATTAATTCATTCTTTGGAACATCGCAATTATCACAGTTCTTAGATCAGACAAACCCACTTTCTGAAATTACACATAAGAGAAGAATATCGGCCTTAGGACCAGGTGGTCTTTCGAGAGAGAGAGCAGGATTTGAGGTTAGAGATGTTCACTATTCTCACTATGGTAGACTTTGTACGATTGAGACACCAGAGGGACCGAATATTGGTCTTATCTCTACACTCTGTGTTCACGCAAAGGTGAATAAGATGGGGTTCTTAGAGACACCATATAGAATGGTAAGAGAAGGTAAGGTTGACGTGAAGGAAGAGCCAGTTTACTTGAGTGCAGAGGGAGAAGATTACAAGAAAATAGCACAGGCTAACTCACCAATCAATGAGAAGGGTGCATTTACAAACGATAGAATTAAGTCAAGAGATCACGGTGACTTCCCAGTACTAGAGCCTTCTGAGGTTGAGTATATGGATGTAGCCCCTAACCAAATTGTAGGGGTTAGTGCATCCTTGATTCCATTCTTGGAAAATGATGATGCCAACAGAGCCCTGATGGGATCCAACATGCAACGTCAAGCTGTACCTTGTCTAATACCTAACTCACCGATCGTTGGTACAGGTATTGAAGGCAAGGTGGCTCAAGATTCAAGAATGCTTATCAATGCAGAAGGAGAGGGTATAGTAGAATATGTTGATGCTAATGAAGTCATCATTAGATATGATAGATCTGAGCAAGATCAGTTGGTATCATTTGAGGATAATGTAGTCAAGTATAAGTTGACTAAGTTCAGAAGAACCAATCAAGGAACTTGTATCAACCTTAAGCCAATTGTAAGAAAGGGAGATAGAGTGAGGAAGGGTTCATTGCTTTGTGAAGGTTATGCGACTCAAAAAGGAGAGCTTGCACTAGGACAAAACCTTCTAGTATCATTTATGCCTTGGAAGGGTTATAACTTTGAGGATGCAATTGTACTTTCAGAGAGAGTAGTTAGAGAAGATGTCTTTACTTCATTACATATTGAAAGTTTTGAATTAGAGGTAAGAGATACTAAGTTAGGAGAAGAAGAGCTTACTAATGATATTCCAAATGTCAGTGAAGAAGCGACTAAGGATCTTGATGAAAATGGTGTCATTAGAGTTGGAGCATGGATTAAGGAAGGAGATATTATCATAGGAAAGATTACTCCAAAAGGGGAATCTGATCCAACACCAGAAGAAAAGTTACTTAGAGCAATCTTTGGTGATAAGGCTGGTGATGTAAAGGATGCTTCATTAAAAGCACCACCGTCTACTAAGGGAGTTATTATCAATAAGCAACTATTTGCTAGAGCTAAAAAGGATAAATTCCAGAAGGTTCAGGAGAAAGACTTACTCGCCAAGTTAGATGACAGCCATGCTGTGACACTTAACGAATTGAAAACTATCCTTGTAGATAAGTTGATGAAGCTTGTTGGAGGTATTGTATCTCAAGGAGTCAAGTCAATCTACAAAGAAGAAATAGTAGCAAAAGGATCAAAATTCACTGTCAAGGCATTGAAGGATATCGAGTATAGCCAAGTAGACTACACTGGTTGGACTAAAGATGATGACAAGAATAAGTTGATTGCTAGGTTACTTCATAATTATACCATCAAGGTAAATGAAGAAATCGGTAGATATAAGAGAGAGAAGTTTAATATTAGTATTGGAGATGAGTTGCCTTCAGGTGTACTCAAGCTTGCTAAAGTATACATGGCTAAGAAGCGTAAGCTTAAAGTTGGAGATAAGTTAGCGGGAAGACACGGAAACAAGGGTATCGTTTCTTCTATCGTAAAGTTAGAAGATATGCCATTCCTTGAAGATGGAACTCCAGTAGATATCGTGTTGAACCCACTAGGGGTACCGTCAAGGATGAACTTGGGACAGATTTTCGAAACTGTATTAGGTTGGGCTGGACAGAAGTTAGGTGTGAAATTTTCTACACCAATCTTCGATGGTGCTAGTCTTGACGAAATCGAGACTTATATCCAGAAAGCAAAGTTGCCTTCACTAGGCCAAACATATTTGTACGATGGTGAGTCTGGTGACAAGTTTCACCAAGAGGCTACCGTTGGTATCATCTATATGTTGAAGTTATCTCACATGGTTGATGATAAGATGCATGCTAGATCTATTGGACCATACTCATTGATTACTCAGCAACCATTAGGTGGTAAGGCTCAGTTTGGTGGACAGAGATTTGGAGAGATGGAAGTATGGGCACTTGAAGCATTCGGTGCATCTAATATATTGAGAGAGTTATTGACTATTAAGTCAGATGATATACACGGTAGAGCAAAAGCTTATGAAGCTATTGTTAAAGGTGATAGACTACCAGAACCAGGAATTCCTGAGTCATTCAACGTATTGATTCACGAATTAAGAGGATTGGCACTAGATGTCAAGTTTGATTAAATTTTAAAAATTTAGAATTACACATATGTCATTCAAAAAGAATTTTAATACTCAGAAAAGTTTTGACGCTATCACTATTGGATTGAGCTCTCCAGATCAGATTCTGGATAGATCATATGGTGAGGTATTGAAGCCTGAAACAATTAACTACAGAACCTATAAGCCAGAGAGAGATGGTTTATTCTGCGAAAGAATATTCGGACCTGTCAAGGATTACGAGTGTTACTGTGGGAAGTATAAAAGAATCAGATACAAGGGAATTGTATGTGATAGATGTGGGGTAGAGGTGACTGAGAAAAAAGTCAGAAGAGAGAGAATGGGACACATCAAATTAGTTGTGCCTGTTGTACATATTTGGTTTTTCAAATCACTACCTAACAAGATTGGTTACCTACTTGGTATCCCATCTAAAAAGTTGGAGACTATTGTATATTATGAAAGATATGCAGTCATACAGCCAGGAGTAAAAGAAGGCGAAATAGCAATCAAAGATCTATTGACCGAGGAGGAGTACTTCGAAGTACTTGATAGTCTGCCTGCTGATAACCAGTTATTAGATGACTCAGATCCAAATAAGTTCATCGCTAAGATGGGTGCAGACGGAATTAGAGAGTTACTAGCAAGACTTGATCTTGATCAATTGTCATACGACCTTAGACATCAAGCTGCGACAGAGACTTCTAGACAGAGAAAATCTGAAGCATTGAAGAGATTGAGAGTTGTAGAAGCATTCAGAGATGGACAGACTAGGATAGAGAACAGACCTGAGTGGACTATCATTGATTACCTTCCAGTAATTCCACCAGAATTGAGACCACTAGTACCGTTAGATGGTGGAAGGTTTGCAAGTTCTGATTTGAATGATCTTTACAGAAGAGTAATCATCAGAAATAATAGACTTAAGAGACTAATCGAAATTAAAGCCCCAGAGGTAATTCTTAGAAATGAGAAGAGAATGCTTCAAGAGGCTGTAGATAGTCTATTCGATAACTCTAGAAAATCTAATGCTGTAAAAGCAGAAGGTGGAAGAGCCTTGAAGTCATTGAGTGATGTGCTTAAAGGAAAGCAAGGTAGATTCAGACAGAACCTATTAGGAAAAAGGGTTGATTATTCTGGTAGATCTGTAATCGTAGTTGGGCCAAGTCTTAAATTACATGAGTGTGGTCTGCCTAAGGGAATGGCATCTGAGTTATTCAAGCCGTTCATCATTAGAAAATTAATAGAGAGAGGAATTGTAAAGACTGTAAAGTCTGCAAAGAAATTAGTAGATAAAAAAGACCCAGTAATCTGGGACATTCTAGAAAATATATTGAAGGGCCATCCTATCATGCTGAATAGAGCGCCAACTCTACACAGATTATCAATACAGTCATTCCAACCAAAATTGGTTGAAGGAAAAGCGATACAGCTTCACCCACTAGTTTGTGGTGCATTCAACGCCGATTTTGATGGTGATCAGATGGCTGTTCACGTGCCATTGAGTCACGCAGCAATACTTGAAGCTCAGGTATTGATGCTTGCATCTCACAACATGTTGAACCCTCAGAATGGTACACCGATTACACTACCTTCACAGGATATGGTACTTGGTCTCTACTATCTAACAAAAGAGAGATCAACAAGTAAGCAGACTAAGAGAGGTAGAATATTCTACTCAGCAGAGGAAGCAGAAATTGCTTATAACGAAGGTAAAGTAGACCTTCACTCTCCCGTAAAGGCTAAGGTTGAGGTTGAGAATGAAGAAGGAGAATTGGAATTTGTACTTACAGATACTACTGTAGGTAGAATCTTATTCAATAGTGCCAAGCCAGAAGGTGTTCCATTCATTAATTCAGTACTTACTAAGAGAAATCTTAAAAAAGTAATCAATGATTTAATTCAGAGAACCAACTTTACCCAAGCGGCTGAATTCCTTGACAAGATTAAGGAAATGGGATTCTATTGGTCATTCAAAGGCGGACTATCGTTTAACCTTGGAGACCTCATCAATCCTTCAGTAAAAGAGAGTACACTGCTCACTGCACAAGAAGAAGTAGACGAGGTATGGGAAAACTATAACATGGGTCTTATTACGAATAATGAGAGATACAACCAGGTTATTGATAAGTGGACTTATGCCGATAATAAGATTACAGAAAATCTCATGACTGAGCTTGCTGCTCACAAAGATGGTTTCAACTCAGTATATATGATGCTTGATTCTGGAGCGAGGGGTTCTAAGCAACAGATTAAGCAGTTATGTGGATTGAGGGGACTGATGGCTAAACCAAGAAAGTCAGGTGATACAGGAGGTGCAGTAATTGAAAACCCGATTCTTTCTAACTTCTTAGAAGGATTATCAATTCAAGATTACTTTATCTCGACTCACGGTGCTAGAAAGGGTCTTGCCGATACAGCCTTAAAGACTGCCGATGCAGGTTACCTTACTAGGAGACTTGTTGATGTTTCTCAAGATGTAGTAATTAGAGAGAATGACTGTGATACATTGAGAGGAATCGAGACTAAGGCCTTAGTTGAAAACGATAAGATTATCGAAGCACTAGGTGATAGAATTGCAGGAAGATACTCATTGCATGATGTCTTACATCCAGAAACAGATGAGGTAATCGTCGGTAATGGAGAATACATTACAACTAAGATTGCTAAGCAAGTGGATGAAATTGGTATCGAATCAGTAGTGATTAGATCAGTATTGACTTGTGATGCTAAGAGTGGTGTTTGTACTAAGTGTTATGGTAAGAACTTAGCAACTAACAGAATCTCTGAAAAGGGTGATGCAGTTGGTATTATCGCTGCACAAAGTATTGGTGAGCCAGGAACACAGTTGACATTGAGAACATTCCACGTCGGTGGTATCGCATCAGTATCTAAGACTGAGTCTGAGATTATCTCAAAGTATGATGGTACATTAGACTTTGATAATATCAAGACGATAGAATCTGATAACAATGGTGTGAAAGAAATCATTGTACTATCAAGATCAGGAGAAATTAGAACATTAGAAGATGGTACTAATAAGATCTTAACTACTTCATTTATACCATACGGTAGTATATTGAAAGTAAAAGAAGGTCAAAAAATTAAGAAGGGAGACGCTATCTGTCAGTGGGATGCTTTTAACTCAGCGATTATCTCTGAGTTTGGTGGTATTTTAGAATTTGACGGTGTAGAAGAAGGAGTAACATTTAGAACAGAGAGAGATGATCAAACAGGGTTTACTGAAAAGATCATAATCGAATCTAGAAATAAGAAGTTACTTCCTCAGATTAACGTGCTTTCTCCATCAGGTGAATTATTGAAGAGTTATTCAATGCCAGTGGGTGCATACCTAGCCGTAAGTAATGGCGACGAGGTAACTCCAGGTATGAGAATAGCGAAGATTCCTAGAAAACTGGGTAAGATTCAGGATATTACCGGTGGTCTGCCGAGAGTTACTGAGCTGTTTGAAGCGAGAAATCCTTCTAATCCTGCCGTAGTTGCAGAGATTGATGGTATTGTGACTTTTGGTAAATTGAAGAGAGGTAACAGAGAGGTATTCGTAGAAGACGAAAAAACTAATCAGAAGCGTAAGTATATGATTGGTAAGGGTCTCTTGATGCTTGTCCAAGATGGTGACTTTGTAAGATCTGGAACTAAATTAAGTGATGGAGCTACTTCACCATTTGATATCTTAAATATTTCTGGACCGTTTGCTGTACAACAGTACTTAGTTAATGGTGTACAAGAAGTCTATAGATCGCAAGGTATTGGTATCAATGATAAGCATATCGAAGTAATCGTCAGACAGATGATGAGAAGAGTTGAAATTGAAGATGCTGGGGATACTACATTCTTAGAAGGAGAAGCTGTCGAAAAACTGGATTTCTTAGAGCAAAATGACTTCATCTACGATAAGAAGATAGTTATTGAAGCTGGAGAAAGTACTAAGTTGAAAATGGGACAATTAGTGACCTTAAGACAACTTAGAGAAGAGAATTCATTCTTGAAGAGAAATGATATGAAGGTAGTAGAAGCTAGGGATGCAGTACCAGCTACATCTAAGCCAATGCTACAAGGTATCACGAGATCATCACTTGGTGTATTCAGTTGGATTTCAGCTGCATCATTCCAGGAAACAACTAAGGTGTTGAGTACGGCTGCAATTGGAGCTAAGCAAGATATCTTGTTAGGATTGAAAGAGAATGTAATCTCTGGTAAGAATATCCCAGCAGGTACAGGACTTAGAGAGTACAGAGATGTATTCGTAACACGTAACGAGAAAGAATACGTAGAAGAAGAAGTTGGTGAATAAGCAATAACAAATACGTATATGAAGAATACTAGGGCTTACCATTACAAATTGGTAGGCCCTTTTTCATTGTTAATTATCAAAATATCGATCTTCACAAGATGAACCCAGTTGAAATAGTCTCTGTTGTCAGCTCCTTGATCTTTCTCTATTTACTGATCAAACAGAATATCTGGTGCTGGCCTTTTGGTATATTTTCATCAGTGTTGAGTGTCTACTTATTTATAGAATATAAGTTGTATTCAGAAGCGGTATTGTATGCTTGTTATGTGGTGTTTGGAGTCTATGGCTGGCTAGTATGGCAGCAAGATAAACAAGACGAAGTCAAGGTGACAGGCTTTAGTATTACCCATCTCTTATTTGGCTTTCTAGTGGGAGTACCTTTGACCATTTTAGTAGGTTACTTAGCGAAACGGTTTACAGATGCAGCTATCCCTTATGTAGACGCCTGTACTTCAGTTTTCGGACTGATAGCTACCTATCTGGAGGCGCATAGATATATTGCGACTTGGTACTTTTGGATAGTTCTTAACCTCGTGACCACAGTTGTGTACTACTCAAGAGGCCTCCCTCTATATGCGGGGCTCATGTTAGTGTACTTTGTTGTCTCTATTTATGGCTACGTATCGTGGCGGAGATTACTCAATGATAGACTTTCCAGCTAGATTGCTTTCTACTGCCTTGTCAAGTGCTTTCTCAGCCAGGGGTCTAGAGTAAGCATTCATAGTATCCATTGCTTTGTGAATCACGTCTTTGTCAGTCCCATTAAGAGTACTTGCTAGCTCGTCTTTCAATCTCTTGATCTCCTTGACTTCTTCCTCACTGAGCCAATTCTCATTCTGTGCAATGAACTTGTCAGTCGAAAGTATAATTGTAGCAGCTTCAGTCTTAGCTTCTTGAAGACTTCTTAACTTCATGTCTGCTTCTGCATTCTGTATTGACTCTATCAACATCATGCCCATTTCCTCCTCACTTATGCCGTACTGTGATTGGATTTGAATGCTAGCTTTGGTGTTTGATCTGAGTTCTTCTGCCGATACTGTCAAGATGCCATCAGGGTCAAGCAAGAATTTGATTTCTATTTTGGGAATACCTGCAGGCATTGGTGGTATTCCAGAAAGGATGAGTTCGCCAAGTTTTCGATTATCCTCTACCATGTCTCTCTCTCCTTGGTAGACTGTCACTCTCAGCTTGGTCTGACCGTCCACTGATGTGGTATAGTTCCTGCCAGCTCCCTGTGGCACCTTAGAATTTCTACTAATGATAGAATCCATTAGGCCACCCACAGTCTCAATGCCCAACGATAGAGGCGTCACATCTAAAAGTAAAATATCACGTCTATTCCCTGCTAATATGTCTCCCTGAATTGCAGCACCAAGGGCAACTACCTCATCAGGGTTGATCCCATCATAGATAGGTTGTTTGAAGAAGTCAGAAACTGCTTGCTTGATTTGCAGAGTTCGCGTTGATCCTCCCACCATAATTACCTTGTCAATTTCATCGAGCTTAAGTTTAGAATCTGTTATTGCTTTTTGACAAGATGTTAATGTTTGAGTAATGATGGGTTGCAACAACGTATTAAACTCCTCAATGTCTAGGTTCAATGTGCTGCCTTTGAATTCAGTAGAAAATCTTTTGTGAGTAGTCAACCACTTTTTAGCTTCCTCTGCAGTGGTTTTTAAGACTGACTTATCTTCAATGCTAATTGCTTCATGATTTGCCATCCAATACTTAATAATGGCATGATCTATATCATCACCACCCAAAAAGGTATCTCCATGTGTAGAGAGTACTTCGAAAATGCCTTTTTCAATATGCAGAACAGAGACATCGAATGTACCGCCACCTAAGTCATAGACTACGATATTTTCAATAGTATCTAAGTCAATGCCATTCCCATAAGCTAAACTTGCTGCAGTGGGCTCATTGATGATTCTTAGTACATCGAGCCCAGCTAGTTTTCCTGCCTGCCTTGTTGCTTGACGCTGGGTATCATTAAAGTAGGCTGGGACTGTGATTACAGCTTGTTGGATATCAGTATCGAGGATGGCTTCTGCCTTAGCCTTGAGAGACTTCAATATCTCTGCAGAGAGTTGTATGGGATTGTAGAAGCGATCATCGATTCTCACCTGTAGCAATTTCTGTTCGTCTGCTGCATTCCCTACAATCTTGTAACCTACAGAATCAAGATAACCTTTGAGGTCGTCAAGAGACTTACCCATGAGTCGTTTTGCAGAGTATATTGTTCTTTCGGGTTGAGAGATGAGCTTAGTTTGGGCACTACTTCCAATTACTATTTCTCCATTGTCATCAAAGTGAATGACTGACGGGACTAATCCAGATTTATTATCTTCGGTCAAAATACTAGCCTTTCCATCTTTGACATAGGCTACTAGGCTATTGGTGGTACCTAAGTCTATACCTATGATTACTGGTGAAGACTTAGGACTTGCATCTTCTATTTGACCTTCTTTAATATTTATTGGAATTCTTGGCATATCACATTTATCTTAGCACTAATGAAGTCAATGAGCAAAGCTACACGATTGTTTATTATCCTTGGAGGTTTCTTCATTGCAAATACACTATTAGCTGAATTTATCGGGGTTAAAATATTTTCTTTGGAGGCAACTCTTGGTTTTGATCCCTTTGATTGGACTATTCTTGGAGTTTCAGGATTAGGATTCAACCTGACTGCAGGTGTACTGATTTGGCCAGTAGTCTTTGTCATGACGGACATTATTAACGAGTACTATGGAGGAAGAGGAGTTCGTCTGCTCAGCTACCTAGCTATTGGCCTAGTTTGTTACAGTTTTGTAATGATTTATGGCGCTATACACCTCTCACCTAATGATTGGTGGCAAAATTTAAGTGGTCAGTCGTCTGGTATTAAAGATATGTCGTTGTCTTACAATGCTGTATTTGGTCAAGGACTATGGATCATTATTGGTAGTATGGTAGCCTTCTTGGTAGGCCAAGTTTTAGATGTAGTAGTATTCCAGTCTATCAAAGCTAAGACAGGAGAGTCTAAGGTATGGCTTAGAGCTACGGGGTCGACACTAGTCTCTCAGTTAGTCGATAGTTACCTTGTATTACTTATTGCATTTTACATTGGTTCAGACTGGGAGTTAGTAAGGGTATTGGCAATAGGTAGTATGAATTATATCTACAAGTTTGTTGTAGCTGTAATATTGACGCCAGTTATTTATCTTGCACATCATTTCATTGATGAGTACTTAGGAGATGACTTAGCTGATGAGATGAAGGCAAATGCCTCTATGACTACATTGAATTAACTATGACTATGAAGAGTTTTACGAATACAGTATTGATGGTTAGACCAGCCAATTTTGGATACAATGCCGAAACAGCTGAGAACAATGCCTTTCAAACTAAACTAGATATGTCCACGGATGAAGTGAGGCTCAAAGCTAGAGAAGAATTTGACGAAATGGTCAGTCTGCTTAGGTCAAAGGAAGTGGAAGTTATAGTCATAGAGGACACGGAAGTCCCTATTAAACCAGATGCTATCTTTCCAAACAATTGGTTTTCGACACACCAAGGTTCTATAGCTATCTATCCAATGCATGCAATGTCTAGAAGGGTAGAACGACGTGGTGATATCATTGATAACCTCATGTCAGCAAACCACTATGCTTCAATCAGAGACTATACCCACAACGAGCAATTAGATATTATCCTCGAAGGAACAGGCTCTCTCATCTTGGATAGAGATAATATGATAGCCTATGCCTGTACTAGTGTGAGGACTCATGAACAACTCTTTCTACAGTGGTGTCAAGACTACAGGTATGAACCGATGAGTTTTCTTGCAACAGATCGTCATGACCAAGCCATCTATCATACCAATGTCATGATGGCCCTTGGCTCAGAGTACGTAGTTATCTGTATGGACTCTATTAAGGACCTCACAGATAGGCAAAAGCTTTTAGATAGTTTTAGTGCTACAGGTAAAGAAGTCATTACTATCAGCTTTGAGCAGATGGAACAATTCGCAGGGAATATGTTGCAAGTCGAAGACCCCGATGGCAAGCCATATTTAGTGATGTCAAAGACTGCCTACGAGACACTAGATCAGTCTCAAATAACCCAAATTGAGCAATATGCCGAAATACTTTCACCTGATATTACTCTAATAGAAACCATTGGTGGGGGCAGTGTAAGGTGTATGATGGCAGAGATTTTTGCATAGGATATACTTGCCTTGAATTTACCAAGAATAATTATTAGTGAATAGTCAGCTGTCTAAGTCTTCGCTTTGGAGTCATAGGTTTACTTTCATGTTAACATTGTGTTGAGAATGTTGCAGTAAATAGCCCTTTAGCACACTAATCTCTATTTACGAAGTAATATTATCTACGTACGATAACAGGAACTACGTCAATCATCTTCCCTGTTTAGCTTATTTCAACCTTCTAACCAATTGTTTAAGTTTTAATATTTTATTCACGTAATTGATCTCGAAAACTTCATCGGTTAATAATTGATAAATAGCTGTGATATTTATATTTAGGCATTAATACTACTTTAATAATGTGTTGATATATAGCACGTTACATTGACATTGTTTTACCTGGTCAGCACTATAAATATTAAACTGTTCAGTCAAAATGAAGGTCATCTGTACGGGAGATGAAACCAATAGATAAAGTTTTTAACAATATGTTAACATGTAAGTTATATTTTGAAAAATTCAATATGTAAATTTGTGTTATTGATAATTAAACTTTCTAAAATGAAAAAACTAACCATGTTATTAGCTTTCGTATTCACATGCGGAATGATGATGGCGCAGTCCACGATATCTGGAAAGATAATGGACTCTAAAAGTAATGAACCTTTAATCGGAGCATCAGTTATGGTCAAAGGATCAACTATTGGAACTATAACTGACTACGATGGTAGTTTTAAGTTAGGTAATGTGCCAGATGGCAGTCAGACGCTTGTTGTATCTTACTTAGGATACAATGATATGTCTTATGATGTAGCAGCAAATGGTCAAATGATGGATCTTGGTGCTATTATGATGAAAGGAAATGCGAATGTATTAGGTGAGGTAGTTGTAACAGGAACAATGGATATTGTAACTGACAGAAGAACTCCTATTGCATTGTCTAACATATCTGCTAAGGATATACAGATGAAATTAGGTAATCAAGAATTCCCTGAAATTATGAAAAATACACCATCTATCTACACTACTAAACAAGGTGGAGGTTATGGTGATGGAAGGATTAGTGTTAGAGGGTTTGATCAAACAAACACTTCATATATAATCAATGGACAGCCTGTTAACGATATGGAAAATGGTCGAGTATTTTGGTCAAATTGGGCTGGATTACAGGATATTGCGTCAGTTATTCAAATTCAAAGAGGAATTGGTGCTTCAAGACTTGCAGTACCTTCTGTTGGTGGTACAGTGAATATCGTAACTAAATCAACAGATAGAGAAGAAGGAGGATTCGTAAATGTTGGTGTTGGAAATGATGGATATCTCAAAACAACTCTTTCTTACGGAACTGGGGAAATGGAAAATGGACTATCTGCAAGTGTTTTAATTGGAAGATGGCAGGGAAATGGATATGTTGATGGAACTAAAGGAGAGGGCTACAACTATCTTGCGGCATTCGGATATAATGTCGGAAATGGTCATAAAATTAACGCAAGCTTTCTTGGTGCAGGGCAATGGCATCATCAAAGAGACCTATGGTTAAGCATAAGAGATTATGAGAACTATGGAGGAGATGACTTCAGAAAATTCAATGGTGATTGGGGAATGAGAGATGGAGAAGAGTTTACATTTAGAAGAAACTTTTACAATAAGCCATTAGCATCAGTAAACTGGGATTGGGAGATATCTGATAAAACTACTTTAGCAACTGTGCTTTATGGATCATGGGGTAGAGGTGGCGGAACTGGACCACGTGGTAGAAATTTTGGAATATATCCATTTAGAGAAGATCTTACTGCTGCTATGAGCGATGATGGTTTACCATACAGAACATCTGAAGGATTAATTGATTTCGATGCGGTAATCGCAAACAACCAATCAGGTACTCCTTATACAGGAGGAGTTTCTGGTTTCGCTGGAGGAATTATTGGAGCAAATGATAGTGACTTGGGAGGAGTAGATGGAATTAATACTAATGTTGCAATTAGAAGATCATCAATAAATTCTCACAACTGGTATGGAGGAATTGTCAACTTGAACCATCAGATTGGTGACTTGAAGTTAGGAATAGGTCTTGACGGAAGATCATATAGTGGTTTGCATTACAGAATTTTAAATGACTTATTAGGTCTTGATGGGTATGCTGCAACTGGAGATAGTAATAATAGTCCAAATATTATAAATACTTCAGCTGAGGCTAGACCATTTGTATCTATAAACCTTGACGATAAATTAAATTATTATAATATAGGAAATGTTAATTGGTTAGGAGTAAATGCATTAGCTGAGTATGCTACTAGTTCTTTTTCTGCAGTAGTTCAAGGTGGAGTATCAAATCAATCTTATCAAAGAGAAGATTTCTTCAGATATTCCGGAGATGAGCAACAGTCAGATACACATAGTCAGCTTGGTGGTTTTGTAAAAGGTGGTGTAAATTATTCAATTAATGGACAACATAATGTCTTTGCTAATGCTGGTTACATTTTGAGACAACCAAACTTTGATGCAATATTTCCAAATTTTGCAAACAACATTAGTGATAATATCGAAAATGAAGAAATACTTTCTTATGAATTAGGCTATGGTTTTGATGGCAGTGCTTTAGATGTAAATGTAAACCTATATACGACATCATGGGGTAATAGATTCATAACAAGAGGTTTTACTTTTGATAGTGGTGCTGAAGGAACAGCAACATTTTCTAATCTAAGTAATATTCATTCCGGTATTGAAATTGAGGCAGATTATGAAGTTACAAATGATCTTTCTTTAGACGTTATGGCTTCATTTGGCAACTGGACTTATAATGGTGATGTTGAATCTGAAGTATTTGATGATAATCAAGAGAGTGTTGGCACAGGAACACTTTACCTAGAGGGAGTTAAAGTTGGTGACGCAGCTCAGACTACTTTAAGCCTAGGTGCTGATTATAAAATTATTGATGGCTTAAGTGTTGATGCTAGCTATTTATATTTCGACAACTTGTATGCAGATTTCGCGGTAACAGATGATACGTTTTTAGAGCCAAATAACGCTGGAGCAGTTAAGTTGCCTTCTTATGGGTTGATGGATTTTGGTCTTACATATAATCATAATATGAAGAATGACCAATTGTTAACTTTTAGAGTAAATGTTAACAACTTACTTGATACAGAATATATAGCTGAATCAAATACGAATATTCCGGCAGAAGCTGGAGATGAGACTTATAACGGAGTTAATAAGTTGAATTACGTTTGGTTTGGATTTGGTAGAACTTGGAATGCTTCTTTAAAATATTCATTCTAAACAGAATAATAGCTATAACAAATCAGAGCCAATCCGAAAT